>NZ_CP031320.1:5651289-6322270 GCF_003355155.1 Streptomyces armeniacus
GGGCCATCGCGAGCACGGCGACGACCACGATCGGCACGTTGACCAGGAAGACCGAGCCCCACCAGAAGTGCTCCAGCAGCACCCCGCCGGTGATCGGGCCGATGGCGATGGCGAGCCCGACGGCGCCGGCCCATATCCCGATGGCCTTGGCCTGCTCCTCGCGCTCGAAGACGTTCATGAGGATGGCGAGTGTGGCGGGCATCACGAAGGCGCCGCCGAGGCCCATCAGGGCGCGGAAGGCGACGAGTTCGCCGGGCGAGCCGGAGACGGCGGCCAGCACCGAGCCGATGCCGAACACGAGCATCCCGAACAGCAGCACCTTCTTGCGCCCGATCCGGTCGCCCAGCAGCCCCGCGGTGAACAGGAGCCCGGCGAAGACCAGCGTGTACGAGTTGATCGCCCACTCCAGCTCGCTCTGGCTGGCGCCCAGCCCCGTGGGGGCGGGCTGCGCGATGGTCTTCATGGCGACGTTCAGGATCGAGTTGTCGAGCACGACGATCAGCACGCTGAACATCAGCACGCCGAGGATGGCCCAGCGCCGCCGGTGCACGGCCTCGGACACGGGCCCGGAAACGGCCCCGGATACGGGAGAACTCATGCCCACCAGCGTAAACCCTTTACGATACGGGGTCGTCTCGTATCGTAAAGGGAGGGTCAAGAGCCGTCCCTGGACGGCCCTTCCGCGCGGCCCCGGCACGTGCCAGCATGGACAGGAGATCCGGGGACGCCGTAAGGGCGCCTCGAGACGACGACCAACAGGAGCCAGTGCGATGACGCCTGCCCACCTCTCTGCCGGCGCTCAGACCCCGAGTGCCCCCGCCGCGGACGCTTCCGCCGCGGACGCCGGAGCCAAGTCCTCCCCCAAGTCGCTCTACGGCGGTGCCCAGAACCGCCGCATCACCATCCGCGATCTCGCCGCTGCCAAGGGCCGCGGCGAGAAGTGGCCCATGCTCACCGCGTACGACGCGATGACCGCCTCCGTCTTCGACGAGTCGGGCATCCCCGTACTGCTCGTCGGCGACTCCATGGGCAACTGCCATCTCGGCTACGAGACCACCGTCCCGGTCACCATGGACGAGATGGCGATCCTCTCGGCCGCGGTCGTACGGGGCACCAAGCGGTCCCTCATCGTGGCCGACCTGCCCTTCGGGGCGTACCAGGAGGGCCCGTCGCAGGCCCTGCGGAACGCCACCCGGCTGGTCAAGGAGTCGGGCGTCGGCGCGATCAAGCTCGAGGGCGGCCAGCGCTCGCTGGCCCAGACCGAGCTGCTGGTCTCGGCCGGCATCCCCGTGATGTCCCACCTCGGCCTCACGCCGCAGTCGGTGAACGCCATGGGGTACCGCGTGCAGGGCCGCGGCGAGCAGGACGCGCACGAGGTGCTGCGGGACGCCAAGGCGGCCCAGGAGGCGGGCGCCTTCGCGGTCGTCCTCGAGATGGTCCCGGCCGGACTGGCGGCCGAGGTCACCCGCGCCTTGGAGGTGCCGACCATCGGCATCGGCGCCGGCCCGGACTGCGACGCCCAGGTGCTCGTGTGGACGGACATGGCGGGCCTGACACCGGGCAGGCTGCCGCGCTTCGTCAAGCAGTACGCGGCGCTGCGCGAGACGCTGGGCGGCGCGGCGAAGGCGTTCGCCGAGGACGTGACGGGCGGCGGCTTCCCGCAGGCCGAGCACAGCTTCACGTAACCGCGCCCGGGACCGCCACCGTGCCGGGTTCGCCCCGGCCCGTGCCCGTACGCACCCACCGCCCCGCACTCGCCGAGTGCGGGGCGGTTCGTGCGTGTAGGCGGGATGTCGGGGGTTTGTCGGTGGCGGGTGGCATCTTGGGATCCATGACGCGACAGGACACCAACGGGCACGGCCCGCACGCCGTCGAAGTCCGCGGCCTGGTAAAGCACTTCGGGGACACCAGAGCGGTCGACGGCATCGACCTGGACGTGCGCGAGGGCACCGTGATGGGCGTGCTCGGGCCGAACGGCGCGGGCAAGACGACCCTCGTACGCATCCTCTCCACGCTGCTCCTGCCCGACGCGGGCACGGCCACCGTCGCGGGGCACGACGTGGTGCGGCAGCCCCGGCAGCTGCGCCGGACGATCGGCCTCACCGGGCAGTACGCCTCGGTGGACGAGAAGCTCGCCGGCTGGGAGAACCTCTACATGATCGGGCGGCTGCTCGACCTGCCCCGCGCCGCGGCCCGCAAGCGCGCCGACGAGATGCTGGAGCGGTTCTCGCTGACGGACGCCGCCAAGAAGCCGGTGATGAAGTATTCGGGGGGCATGCGCCGCCGGCTCGACCTGGCCGCCTCCATGATCGGCCACCCCAAGGTCCTCTTCCTGGACGAGCCGACCACGGGCCTCGACCCGCGTACGCGCAACGAGGTCTGGGACGAGATCGAGCGCATCGTCGGCGGGGGCAACACGGTGCTGCTCACCACGCAGTACATGGAGGAGGCCGAGCAGCTCGCCAGTGAGCTGGTCGTCTTCGACCAGGGCAAGGTCATCGCCGAGGGCAGAGTGCCCGAGCTGAAGGCGCGGGTCGGCGGCCGGACGCTGGAGGTGCGCCCCACCGACCCGGGCGAGCTGAACCGCATGGTCGGCGCCCTCGCGCAGGCCGGTCTGGACGGGGTGGCGGGCGCGGCGGCCGACGAAGCGCGCGGCGTGGTGGCCGTCCCGATCATCAGCGACGAGCAACTGACCGCTGTGGTCGGGCTGCTGGGCGAGCGGGGCTTCGCGATCGCCGACATCTCCACCCACATGCCCAGCCTGGACGAGGTGTTCCTGGCCATCACCGGCCAGAAGGCCACGCGCCAGGACGACCCGGACGGGCAGCAGCCCGAACTCAAGGAGGTAGCGGCGTGAGCACCGCCACCGTTTCCCGTACGCCCGCCACGCCCGGCGAGTCGCCTCCGGCGAAGCCGGGCGCCGACGACGGCCGGATCGGCCTCCGCGGCAACCTGAGACACATCGGCGCGCTCGTGCGGCGCAACGCCCTGCAGATCAAGCAGGACCCCGAGTCCATGATGGACGCGCTCCTGATGCCCATCATCTTCACCCTGCTGTTCGTGTACGTCTTCGGCGGCGCGATCGGCACCGGCGGCGGTGACGGCGACCGGGACGCGTACACCAACTACCTGATGCCCGGCATGATGGCGATGATGGGCATGAACATCGCCATGGCCGTCGGCACCGGCATCAACGAGGACTTCCGCAAGGGCGTGATGGACCGCTTCCGGTCCATGCCCATAGCCCGCTCCTCGGTGCTGGTCGCCAAGGTCGTGGTGGAGATAGCCCGGATGCTGGTCGCCATCATCGTGCTGCTGGCGGTGGGCTTCATGGTCGGCCTGGACATCGAGGGCCGCTGGCTGGAGATGCTCGCCGGGGTGGGCCTGACGACGCTGTTCGGCGCCTCGCTGGTGTGGATCTTCATGGTGCTGGGGCTGACGATGCGTACGGCGCAGGCCGTGCAGGGCGTCTCGTTCCTGGTGATCATGCCGCTGCAGTTCGGCTCGTCGGTCTTCGTGCCCGTCGGCACCATGCCGGGCTGGCTGGAGGCGTTCACCAACGTCAACCCGCTGACGCACGTGGCGGATGCCTCACGCGGCCTGATGCTCGGCGAGGGCGCCGTCGCAAGTCCGGCGATGTGGACGGTGATCTGGTCGATAGGGCTGACGGCGGTCACGGCGCCGGTCGCGATCGCGCAGTTCCGCAAGAAGACCTGAAGACCTGAGCGGCACCGGCCCGTCCGTCGGCTCACGTCCCGTCGGCCGGCCCGTCATCGTGCGTGCCGGCCAGCGTGGCGGCCTCGTCGGGGGTGAGGCCACCGCCCTCGGCGTACAACCGCTCGTACACCGTGTCGCCCAGCTCCGTACGGGCCGCGCGCGCCGCGCGGTCCCGGCACTCGCGGGTGACCACGGGCACGTTGCCGAACGGCTCGCGCTGCACGTCGTACGCGCCCAGCAGCCGCGCCGCGGTGTCCGCCCGCCCGATGCCGCTCATCGCCTCGGCGACGGTGGCCAGCCACCAGACGACCATCTGCGGCGCGACGATCTGGGTGAGCGGATCGGAGCGCATGCCCGCAATCGCGCCGCGCAACTTGGCCAGCCCCGCCCTCGGTTCGCCCGCCCGTACGTCGAGGTAGCCGTCCAGCCCGTCGATCATGCCGCAGAAGAACGACGGCGCCCACTGCTCGAACGTGCCCCGCAGCGCGCGGATCTGCTCCCGTGCCTCCTCGACGCGCCCTTCGCGGCCCAGCCGCATCGCGAGCCCGACGCGTGCGAAGTGCCCTGTGTCGCCGCCCGAGCGCTCGCCCTGCTCGACGGCCTCGTAGAGCATGGCCTCGGCGTCCTCGCCCTCCTCGCCGAGCGAGTCGTCGTCGGACTCCAGCAGCACCCCGGCCAGCCGCGCCCGCAGCATCGGCACCTGAGAGTGCGCGCCCAGCTCCTCCGCGAGGGTGATGGCCCTGCGGTAGTCCCCCGCCGCCTCGGCCAGCCGGCCGAGCCGCTCGTACGCCTCGCCGCGCCCCGAGAGCGCCTCGGCGACGCCCCACTGGTCGCCGAGCCGGGTGAAGAGGGCGAGGCTCTCCTCGGCGTCCAGCTCGCTCTGTTCGAGCCCGCCCGGACGTTCGTTGAGCATCCTGCAGCGCATGTGGAGCGTCATGGCCAGCTCCCACTCGGCGCCCGACTCGCGGCAGCTGCGTACGGAGGCCTCCAGGACCTCGTTCACCTGGACGTACTCGCCCAGCACGAGCAGCGCGAAGAACCAGGACGCGGCGGGCGGCCGGCACACCTGCGGCTGGCCCGGGGCGTACGTCTCGGCCAGCACCCGCAACTGCCCGCGGCCCTCCTCGGAGTTGACCCACATCACGTCGGGCTGGGCGCAGGCGAAGTGGATGATCCACGCCTCGCGCCGGGCCTCCGCCAGCTGCTCCGGGCTCATGGGCGGAGGCGCGTCGGTGCAGCGCTCGCGGAGCGCGGGCGCGCGCACGCCGGGCTCCGCGAACGGGTCGGGGCCGAGGTCGGACGCCGCCTTCGACCAGGTGGTGGCGTCGGAGCGGTGGCCGCGCAGCTCCCAGAACCAGTACATGGACAGCACGAGGCAGAGCGCCTCGTGCTCGTCGCGGGCGGCGACGGCGCGGCGGAGCGCGGTGCGTACGTTGTCGTGGTCGCTCTCGAGCCGTTCCAGCCACTCCCGTTGGGCGGGGCCGCGCAGCAACGGGTCGGCCGTACGGGCCAGTTCGCGGTACGCGACGAGGTGCCGCCGTTCGGCCGCGGACCGCTCGCCCGCCTCGTCGAGGCGCTCGGAGGCGTACTCGGCGACGGTCTCCAGCAGCCTGTACCGCATCCCGCCCGGCCCCGCCGGTGCCGCGACGACCAGCGACTTGTCGACAAGCGCGCCCAGCAGGGCGGCCACGTCGCGCGGGTCGACCAGCCGGGCGGCCGGCTCGGCGTCGCCGTCCGCGCAGACCGCCTCCGCCTGGTCCAGCTCACAGCCGCCGGAGAACACCGACAGGCGCCGCAGCACGGCGCGTTCGGCGTCGTCCAGCAGGTCCCAGGACCAGTCGACGACCGCGCGCAGCGCTTGCTGCCGCGGCAGCACCGTACGGCTGCCGCCCGTCAGCAGCCGGAACCGGTCGTCCAGCCGGTCGGCGAGCTGGCGCGGGGTGAGCGAACGCAGCCGGGCGGCGGCCAGTTCGATGGCGAGCGGCAGCCCGTCCAGCCGGCGGCAGATCTCGGCGCAGGCCTCCGGATCCGCCTCCGTACGGAACCCGGGCAGCGCCGCCGCGCCCCGGTCGGCGAGCAGCCGCAGCGCCACCGGGTCGGGCAGCGGTTCCACGGGCCGTACGGACTCCCCCGGCACGCCCAGCGGCTCCCGGCTGGTGGCGAGCACCGTGACGTGCGGGCACTCCAGCAGCAGCGTCTCGACCAGGGTGGCGGCGGCGTCCACGACGTGCTCGCAGTTGTCCAGGACGAGCAGCATGTGGCGGCTGGCGCAGCGCTCCGCGAGCTGGGCGAGCGGATCGAGGGCGTGCGGGTCCGTGGCGGCGCGCAGCCCCTCGGCGGTGCTGCCGCGCAGGACGGTCTCGCGCCCGCCGAGTGCGGTCAGGACGGCCTCGGCGATGGCGTCCGGGTCGCGTACGGGGGCGAGTTCGGCCAGCCAGACGCCGTCGGGCCAGCGGTCGGCGACGGACTCGGCGGCCTCCTGCGACAGCCGCGTCTTCCCGGCGCCGCCGGCGCCGAGCAGCGTGACGAGGCGCGCGCCGCGCAGATCCGTACGGATGGCGTCGAGGTCGGCTTCGCGGCCGACGAAGGAGGTGAGCCGGGTGCGCAGGTTCCCGGCGGGAAGGGTGCCGGGCGCGGGGGCGCCCGTACGGCGGGGGCCGGGGCTCCAGCAAGAAAGCTAGAGAGCTGACATCACAGGGAGCGGGACGGCCCAGGGGAATAACCCGGACACGTCCACAGCATCCTCGCTGTGTGTTGTTCTTCAAAGGAACCCATACCCCCCACAAAAACAAGGGGCGGGGTATCAACATATCTGGCGTTGACTTTTAGCACGCTGTTGAGTTCTCAAAGAACGGACGCTTCCATCGGACCCGTTTCACCGGGACCCTCCGGGCGCTTCCCTTCGTGTTTTCCACTTTACCAGACGATCTTCGTTCCGAATTCCGGTCCGAATTTCTCCAGCCGGGGCTCTCCGGCGCAGAACTGCGGCCGGGTTCCCCTGTGGTGGAGCCGTAAACGTACTGGAGCGGGGCGCCTGGATGCAAATCGAGGCGCCCCGGCTCCTGTTGGGCCGTCAGACCTCGACGACCACGGGCAGGATCATCGGCCTCCGGCGGTAGGTGTCAGACACCCACTTGCCCACCGAACGCCGTACCAGCTGCTGGAGTTGGTGCGGCTCCGAGATGCCGTCCTGGGCCGACTTGGCCAGCGCCTCGTCGATCTTCGGGATGACCGCACTGAAGTCCGACTCGTCGATGCCGGAGCCGCGTGACTGCACGTGCGGGCCGCCCACGATCTTCCCCGTGCTGCTGTCCACGACGACGAAGACGGAAATGATGCCCTCGTCCCCCAGAATCCGCCGGTCCTTGAGCGAGGACTCGGTGACGTCGCCGACCGACAGCCCGTCGACGTACACGTAACCGGCCTGCACCTTGCCGACGATCTTCGCCATGCCCTGCACCAGGTCGACGACCACACCGTCCTCCGCGATGACGACACGTTCTCGCGGTACGCCGGTGAGGGCGCCGAGTTCGGCGTTCGCGCGGAGGTGGCGCCATTCGCCGTGCACGGGCATCAGGTTCTTCGGCTGGCAGATGTTGTAGAAGTACAGCAGCTCGCCCGCCGAAGCGTGGCCGGAGACATGGACCTTGGCGTTGCCCTTGTGGACCACGTTGGCGCCCCACCGGGTGAGCCCGTTGATGACGCGGTAGACCGCGTTCTCGTTGCCGGGGATCAGCGAGGACGCCAGGATCACCGTGTCGCCGGGGACGATACGGATCTGATGGTCCCGGTTCGCCATCCGGGACAGCGCCGCCATGGGCTCGCCCTGCGAGCCGGTGCAGACCAGCACCACCTCGTCGTCCGGCAGGTCGTCGAGCGTCTTGACGTCCACGACAAGCCCGGCCGGGACCCGTAGATAACCGAGATCGCGGGCGATGCCCATGTTCCGCACCATCGAGCGTCCGACGAAAGCGACGCGGCGCCCGTACTCGTGCGCCGCGTCGAGGATCTGCTGGATGCGGTGCACGTGCGAGGCGAAGCTCGCGACGATGATGCGCTTCTGCGCGCTGTCGAAGACCTGCCGCAGCACCTGCGAGATGTCCCGCTCGGGCGGGACGAAGCCCGGCACCTCGGCGTTGGTCGAGTCGGAGAGCAGCAGGTCGATGCCCTCTTCGCCGAGCCGCGCGAAGGCGCGCAGGTCCGTCAGCCGGCCGTCGAGCGGCAGCTGGTCCATCTTGAAGTCGCCCGTGTGCACGACCATGCCCGCGGGAGTGCGGATGGCGACGGCCAGCGCGTCGGGGATGGAGTGGTTGACCGCGACGAACTCGCAGTCGAACGGCCCGATGCGCTCACGGTGGTCCTCGCGGACCTCCAGCGTGTACGGGCGGATGCGGTGCTCCTGCAGCTTGGCCTCGATGAGTGCCAGCGTGAGCTTGGAGCCGATCAGCGGGATGTCCGCCTTCTCGCGGAGCAGGTACGGGATTCCGCCGATGTGGTCCTCGTGGCCGTGCGTCAGCACGATGCCGTCGATGTCGTCGAGACGGTCCCGTACGGAGCTGAAGTCCGGGAGGATCAGGTCGACGCCGGGCTGTTCCTCTTCGGGGAAGAGGACGCCGCAGTCGACGATCAGCAGTCTCCCGCCGTACTCGAACACCGTCATGTTGCGGCCGATTTCGCCCAGGCCGCCGAGCGGGGTGACACGCAGGCCGCCCTCGGGGAGCTGCGGCGGTGAGCCGAGCTCGGGATGCGGATGACTCAAAAGACTCTCCTTACCACGCACGCCACGCGACCTGTGTGGGGGTCACGTGGCGCGAGCGATTTTCGTTCACTTGCAGTTGTTGGTCGGTATTCAGTTGTGAAGTCTGAAGTCAGAGCTGCACTCCGCCGACCGCGAGATCGTGCTTGAGCTGCTCGGTCTCTTCCGGCGACAGCTCGACCAGCGGCATCCGCAGCGGTCCGGCGGGCAGTCCCTTGAGGGCGAGGGCGGCCTTGGTCGTGATGACGCCCTGCGTGCGGAACATTCCCGTGAAGACGGGCAGCAGCTTCTGGTGGATCTCGGTCGCCTTGACGACGTCACCGCTCACGTGTGCTTCCAGCATGGCGCGCAGCTCGGGCGCGACGAGGTGTCCGACGACCGATACGTAGCCGATGGCGCCGACCGAGAGGAGCGGCAGGTTGAGCATGTCGTCCCCGCTGTACCAGGCCAGGCCACTGGTCGCGATGGCCCAGCTGGCGCGGCCGAGGTCGCCCTTGGCGTCCTTGTTCGCGACGATGCGGGGGTGCTCGGCGAGCCGCACGATCGTCTCGGTGTTGATCGGGACGCCGCTGCGGCCGGGGATGTCATACAGCATAACCGGCAGCTCGGTGGCGTCCGCGATGGCCGTGAAGTGCCGGTAGAGGCCCTCCTGCGGCGGCTTGCTGTAGTACGGCGTCACGGCGAGCAGGCCGTTCGCCCCCGCCTTCTCGGCGGCACGGGCCAGCTCCAGGCTGTGCGCCGTGTCGTTCGTGCCCGCTCCGGCCACCACATGGGCACGGTCGCCGACTGCCTCCACCACGGCCCGTACGAGCTGGGCTTTCTCCGCGTCGCTCGTGGTCGGGGATTCGCCGGTGGTGCCGTTCACGATCAGACCGTCGTTCCCGGCGTCGACCAGATGGGCGGCGAGCTGCTGTGCGCCGTCGAGGTCGAGAGCGCCGTCCGCGGTGAACGGCGTGACCATCGCGGTCAGGACCCGCCCGAAGGGCGTCTGCGGTGTGGAGGTCGGAGCCATGGGTCCCACGCTACTCGCAGCCAGCGGTCGGTCGCTCCCTCGGGGCGGTCGGATACGGAGCCCGGCACTGCCTGCTCGGGGGTTCAGGCAGTGCCGAGTCCGTTCAATCAGCCTAGATGAACTTCTCGAAATGTCGCAATACGGACACCGGGAAACGCGGACCTCACGGCGCCGTACGCCCGTTGGCATTGAAGGCCGCGTACGTCAGCGGCATCAGCTTCGCCCACTCGGCCTCCATCAGCTCCGCCACCATCTCGATCTCCCGCTGCGGGAAGGACGGCACCCGCGCCTCCTCGTGCTGCGTGCGGAGGCCGAGGAAGTGCATCAGCGAGCGGGCGTTGCACGTCGCGTACATCGACGAATAGAGCCCCACCGGCAGCACCGCCCGAGCCACCTCGCGGGCGACGCCGGCGGCGAGCATCTCCTCGTACGTCTCGTACGCCTGCCGGTACGAGTCCGTCATGGCGCGGCCCACCAGCTCGTGCTGCGCCTCGGTGCCCTCGACGAAGACGTACTTCCCGGGGCGGCCCTCCTGGACGAGCTTGCGGGACTCGTCCGGGACGTAGAAGACGGGCTCGAGCTGGCGATACCTGCCTGATTCCTCGTTGTACGACCAGCCGACGCGGTGGCGGTGGAACTCGCGGAAGACGAAGAGCGGGGCGCTGACGAAGAAGGTCATGGAGTTGTGCTCGAAGGGGCTGCCGTGGCGGTCCCGCATCAGGAAGTTGATCAGACCCTTGGAACGCTCCGGGTCCTTGTGCAGCTCCTCCAGGGACTGCTCCCCGGCGGTGGAGACCCTGGCCGCCCACAGCACGTCCGTGTCGGCGGCGCTGTGCTTGACCAGCTCGACCGTGACGTCGCTGCGGAAGCTGGGGGTCGGGGCGGGGGTGTCGGCTCGGGTCACCGGCGGATCCTTCCACGTACGTACTCAAGGGGCGGCGCTCAGCCTACGGGCCGCCACCGACAACGAATTGACGGCCCGGCAAACCGGACGCTGAGGGGCGAAGCGGGACCGCTGTGCGAATCTTTTCGCAGATACCTCCAAGACCGGGCACTACATCGGAGGTACGGACGTTCTTCCAGGTACAGCCCAGACCGATCTACAGGAGCAACAAGCATGTCCCCCCGCGGAGAGCCAGTGCCGTTCAGCTTCGTCGCCGAAGCCGACCGGTTCCGCAGCAACGTCACCCCGCCGCCCAAGCCCCGTCCCGACCCGCGCAGCAGAGCCGGTGCCGCGCTGTTCGGCCTGACCATCGTCTCCGGGCTGGTCGGATCGCTGCTCGTCGGCCTCCCCGCACTCGATCCGGGACACCAGCCCGGGCACGGCAAACAGGCGGCGCGCGAAGGCCGCTGACGATTCGTGGGGGGCCGCGCGGGGGCGCTGTGAGGGCCCAGGGGTAGTCGGTCCCGCCGCACCTCGCTAATCTCACCGGGCACACCGACACCACTGCCCGTGATCGAGGACCCGCCGTGCCCCTGACCATCCTGACGGCCGACCGTGAACTGGACGACGACGCCTCGGCGCTCGCCGGGGAGGCGCCGCCGCCGTTCGAGGAACGTGACGAGTGGCGGCGCCCGTACCGGCCCGGACCCTGGCGGGTGGCCGGTGGCGCGCTGCTGCTCCTGCTCGCCTCCTACCTGCTGATCTCCACGGTGATCATCGCGTTCGCGGGCGCGCTGCCCGGGGCGGCGGTCTGCGCGGCAGCGGCCGCCGCGGTGATCGCGCTCGCGCTGCGGCTGCTGCGCGTCGGCGTGTGGGTCAGCGCGCACGGTCTGCGGCAGGTCGGGATCTTCTACACCGTGACGCTGGAGTGGCGCGAGGTCGCGGCCGTACGGACGGCGCAGCAGCCCGTACGGTGGCTCGGGCTGCCGCGCACCGTGCAGGGCCAGGCGCTGGTGGTCGTACGGGCGGCCGGGGCCGGCGGCGCGCATCAGGTGCCGCAGGGCGCGGCGGCGTACGGGCAGGGCGCGGAGGGTGAGCCGCTGCGGACGCTGCTGACCGACCACAACGCCGACTTCCTGAACCGGACGGAGTCGTTCGACCGGGCGGCCGACGTCATAGAGGCGTGGGCGGACGAGTCGCGCGGCGTGGCCGCGGCACCGGCCCGGCCCCGTCCGTAACGGCGTAGCGGCAGAAGCGGCGGGCCCAGAACCGCAGGTACGGGACGGCTCAGCTCTGCTCGCCCGCGTGCAGCGCGATGGCCCGCTGCATGGCCTTGCGGGCCCGGGGTGTGTCGCGCGCGTCGTAGTACGCGACGGCCAGCCGGAACCAGCTCCGCCAGTCCCGTGGGCGCTCCTCCGTCTCCGCCCGCCGCTTCGCGAAGACCTCGTCGGCGGAGGCGCGGTCGATACGGCCGCTCGGCGTCCGCTTCAGCTCGTCCACCGGCAGCCCGCCCTCGGCCTCGAGCTCGCGGGCGAGCCGGTTGGCGCGGCGCGCGAAGCGGGTGGTGTGCCAGAGGAACCAGGCCCCGATGCCCGGCAGCACCAGTACGGCGATGCCGAAGACGACGGTGAGCAGCGTGCCCTGCCGGATCAGCAGCACGCCGCGGCTGCCGACCAGGACGAAGTACACGACCAGGACGCCGGCCAGCGCGAAGTACGTCAGGCGCGCCCGCACGTCAGCCGTCCCCCGCCCCCGGCGCGCCGGACGCCTCCGGCTCGTCGGACAGGCCCTGCTCGTCGAACAGGAAGTTCTCCAGCCCCACGGTGAGCCCCGGCGCCGTGCCGATCCGCCGTACGCCGAGCAGCACGCCCGGCATGAACGAGCCGCGGTTCATCGAGTCGTGCCGGATGGTGAGGATCTCGCCCTCGTCGCCGAACAGCACCTCCTGGTGCGCGACGAGCCCGCGCAGCCGTACGGCATGCACCGGCACCCCGTCGACGTCCGCGCCCCGCGCCCCGTCCAGCGCGGTGCTGGTGGCGTCGGGCTGCGGTGCGCAGCCCGCGTCCTGCCGGGCCTGCGCGATGAGCCGCGCGGTGCGTACGGCGGTGCCGCTGGGGGCGTCGGCCTTGTTCGGGTGGTGCAGCTCGACGACCTCGGCGGACTCGAAGAACCGCGCGGCCTGCTGGGCGAAGCGCATGGTGAGGACGGCGCCGATGCCGAAGTTCGGGGCGATCAGCACGCCGGTCTCCGGAGAGTCCGCGAGCCAGCCGCGTACGCGTGCCAGCCGCTCGTCGGTCCAGCCGGTGGTGCCGACGACGCCGTGGATGCCGCTGCGGACGCAGAACTCGAGGTTGCCCAGCACCGCGTCCGGGTGGGTCAGGTCCACCGCGACCTGGGTGCCCGCCCGGGTGAGGGCGTCGAGGCTGTCGTCGCGATCGACGGCCGCGGACAGCTCCATGTCGTCCGCGGCCTCCACCGCCCTGACCGCCTCGCTGCCCATGCGCCCCTGCGCGCCCAGGACGGCTACCCGGATTCGGTTGCTCATCAGGGAGTCCTCTCACTCCTCGTGCCTGCCGGCCGCGGACAGCGTGCCGCGCCGGATTCTGCCCCGTACGCCCCCGTCACCGCGTACGACTGTCGCCGCGCACGCCGTCACCGCGTACGCCGCCCTCCGTACGCCGTCAGGCCACTGCCTCGTGCAGGCAGGACGCCTGCCGGTCGGTGAACGGTCCGATCGCCGACAGCGACGGCCGGACGCCGAGCACCTCGCGCGCCACCGCGCGTACGTCGTCCGGCGTGACGGCGGAGATCTTCGCGAGCATGTCGTCCACGGACATCTGCTCGCCCCAGCACAGCTCGCTCTTGCCGATCCGGTGCATCAGCGCGCCCGTGTCCTCGAGGCCGAGGACGGTCGAGCCGGACAGCTGGCCGACGGACCGCCGTACCTCCTCGTCGGTGAGGCCGTGCTGGACGACGCGGTCGAGCTCGTCGCGGCAGATCTTCAGCACGTCCGGCACCTGGCTCGGACGGCAGCCCGCGTACACGCCGAAGAGGCCGCAGTCCGCGAAGCCGGAAGTGTACGAGTACGTGCTGTACGCCAGGCCCCGCTTCTCGCGGATCTCCTGGAACAGGCGCGAGCTCATGCCGCCGCCGAGGGCTGCGCTGAGCACGCCGAGCGCCCAGCGGCGCTCGTCGTTGCGGGAGACGCCGGGCATGCCGAGCACCACGTGTGCCTGCTCGGTGTGCCGGTCGAGCAGCTCGACGCGACCGGCGGTGCGTATGGCGCGGGTGCCGCCGCGCGGCCCGACGGGCTCGGCGGCGGCGGTGCCGTCCGCTTCCGGTCCGGGCAGGGCGCCCGCGCGTTCGAAGGCGGCGCGGACCTCCCGTACGACGGTGTCGTGGTCGACGTTGCCCGCGGCGGCGACGACCAGGTGCGTGGGGTCGTAGTGCTTGCGGTAAAAGCGGGCGATGCGGTCGCGGGTGAGGGCGTTGACGGTGTCGACCGTGCCCAGGACGGGCCTGCCCAGCGGTGAGTCGCCGAGCATGGTGCTGGCGAACAGGTCGTGGACGCAGTCGCCGGGGTCGTCCTCGGTCATCGCGATCTCCTCGAGGATGACGCCGCGCTCGGCCTCGACCTCGGACGGCTCGATGACGGAGCCGGTGAGCATGTCGCACACGATGTCGATGGCGAGCGGCAGGTCGGTGTCGAGGACCCGCGCGTAGTAGCAGGTGAACTCCTTGGCGGTGAAGGCGTTCATCTCACCGCCCACGGCGTCCACGGCCGCGGAGATGTCGAGCGCGGAACGGCGCTCGGTGCCCTTGAACAGCAGGTGCTCGAGGTAGTGCGTGGCGCCGTTCAGCGCGGGGGTCTCGTCCCGCGAGCCGACGCGTGCCCAGATGCCGAAGGTGACGGAGCGGACCGTGGGCACGGACTCCGTGATCACCCGCAGCCCGCCGGGCAGGACGGTCTTGCGTACGGAGCCCACGCCTGGGGCTCCTCCGGGCAGCGTCTGGGTACGGGCGACGGCCCGCCTCTCAGCGGAGTGGCGGGCCGTCGTCGTGCGGGGCGTACGCGTCACGAGGAGGCTTGGTCCCTTCCGGCGTCGCCGGTGGACTTCCCGTTGCCGTTGCCGTTGTCAGCGGAGTCGGCGTCACCCTCGGCCGCCGCGTCCTCGTCCTCGAGGACCGGGATCAGCGAGAGCTTGCCGCGCTGGTCGATCTCGGCGATCTCGACCTGGACCTTCTGGCCGACACCGAGCACGTCCTCCACGTTCTCCACGCGCTTGCCGCCGGCGAGCTTGCGGATCTGGGAGATGTGCAGCAGGCCGTCCTTGCCCGGGAGCAGGGACACGAAGGCACCGAAGGTGGTGGTCTTCACGACCGTGCCCAGGTACCGCTCGCCGACCTCGGGCATCGTCGGGTTGGCGATGCCGTTGATCGTGTTGCGGGCGGCATCGGCGGCGGGGCCGTCGGAGGCACCGATGTAGATGGTGCCGTCGTCCTCGATGGAGATGTCGGCGCCGGTGTCCTCCTGGATCTGGTTGATCATCTTGCCCTTGGGGCCGATGACCTCGCCGATCTTGTCCACCGGGATCTTCACCGTGATGATGCGCGGCGCGTTCGGGGACATCTCGTCCGGAACGTCGATCGCCTCGTTCATCACGTCGAGGATGTGCAGCCGCGCGTCACGGGCCTGCTTGAGCGCCGCGCCCAGCACGGAGGCCGGGATGCCGTCCAGCTTGGTGTCCAGCTGGAGGGCCGTGACGAACTGGCGGGTGCCGGCGACCTTGAAGTCCATGTCGCCGAACGCGTCCTCGGCGCCGAGGATGTCCGTCAGCGTGACGTAGTGCGTCTCGCCGTCGATCTCCTGGGAGATCAGGCCCATGGCGATGCCGGCGACGGGCGCCTTCAGCGGCACACCCGCGTTCAGCAGGGACATGGTGGAGGCGCAGACGGAGCCCATGGACGTCGAGCCGTTCGAGCCGAGCGCCTCGGAGACCTGCCGGATGGCGTACGGGAACTCCTCGCGCGCGGGCAGCACCGGCACCAGGGCGCGCTCGGCGAGCGCGCCGTGGCCGATCTCGCGGCGCTTCGGGGAGCCGACGCGGCCGGTCTCACCCGTGGAGTACGGCGGGAAGTTGTAGTTGTGCATGTACCGCTTGCGGGTCACCGGCGAGAGGGTGTCCAGCTGCTGCTCCATGCGGAGCATGTTCAGCGTGGTCACGCCCAGGATCTGGGTCTCGCCACGCTCGAACAGCGCCGAGCCGTGCACCCGCGGGATGGCCTCGACCTCGGCGGCGAGCGTACGGATGTCCGTGACGCCGCGGCCGTCGATGCGCTTCTTCTCCTTGATGACGCGCTCGCGCACCAAGGACTTGGTCAGCGCGCGGTACGCCGCCGAGATCTCCTTCTCGCGCCCCTCGAACTGCGGCAGCAGCTTCTCCGCCGCCAGCGCCTTGACGCGGTCCAGCTCGGTCTCGCGCTCCTGCTTGGCCGCGATGGTGAGCGCCTGCGCGAGCTCGCCGCGTACGGCCTCGGTCAGCGCGTCGAGCACGTCGTCCTGGAAGTCCAGGAAGATCGGGAACTCGCCGGTGGGCTTGGCCGCCTTGGCGGCCAGGTCCGCCTGCGCCTTGCACAGGACCTTGATGAACGGCTTCGCGGCGTCCAGACCGGCGGCGACGACCTCCTCGGTGGGGGCCTCGGCACCGCCCTTGACCAGCTCGATGGTCTTCTCGGTGGCCTCGGCCTCGACCATCATCACCGCGACGTCGCCGTCGGGCAGCACACGGCCGGCGACGACCATGTCGAAGACGGCCTCCTCCAGCTCCGTGTGCGTCGGGAAGGCCACCCACTGGCCGCGGATGAGCGCCACCCGGGTGCCGCCGATGGGCCCGGAGAAGGGCAGTCCGGCGAGCTGGGTGGAGCAGGAGGCGGCGTTGATGGCGACCACGTCGTAGAGGTGGTCGGGGTTGAGCGCCATGATCGTCTCGACGACCTGGATCTCGTTGCGCAGGCCCTTCTGGAACGAGGGGCGCAGCGGCCGGTCGATCAGCCGGCAGGTGAGGATCGCGTCCTCGCTGGGCCGGCCCTCACGGCGGAAGAAGGAACCGGGGATCTTGCCCGCGGAGTACATCCGCTCCTCGACATCCACCGTCAGGGGGAAGAAGTCGAGCTGGTCCTTGGGGTTCTTGGAGGCGGTGGTGGCCGACAGCACCATGGTGTCGTCGTCCAGGTAGGCTACGGCGGATCCGGCGGCCTGCTTGGCCAGGCGGCCCGTCTCGAAGCGGATGGTGCGGGTGCCGAAGGCGCCGTTGTCGATGACTGCCTCGGCGTAGTGGGTCTCGTTCTCCACTCGGGATATCTCCTCGTCTGCGTCCACCGCCCGTGTGGCGGTGAACCGTCGGTGGCGGAGCGCCCCCCTGCGGTGCCGGTCTTCGATCGAAGCACCCGGAACCGTGTCTGTGTCCGGGAGCCACTACCGAGGACCGACGTCGTGCGGGCGCGCTCGCCTCGTGCTCGTGTACTTGTTGTACGTGTACGGGTGTTCCCGCGTACGTCGATGTACTCGTACGCGCTTGTGCCGTTGTGGGACCAGCCTACAAAGGTTCGGCGTCCCGTGAGATACGGCGAAGGGAGCGGCCCCGTCATGCGGGAGCCGCTCCCCTTCTCCTTCGCTAGCGGGCGCCCGCCGCGCCGCGGCGGATGCCGAGGCGCTCGACGAGGGCGCGGAAGCGCTGGATGTCCTTCTTCGCGAGGTACTGCAGCAGGCGCCGGCGCTGGCCGACGAGCAGCAGCAGACCACGCCTGGAGTGGTGGTCGTGCTTGTGGGTCTTGAGGTGCTCCGTCAGGTCCGAGATACGCCGGGACAGGAGCGCCACCTGGACCTCCGGGGAGCCGGTGTCACCTTCCTTGGTGGCGAACTCGGTCATGATCTGCTTCTTTGTGGCGGCATCGAGCGACGACACGCGTACTCCTCAGGGGTTCCGGCCGCCGAGCGTCCCCTGGTCTGCTTCACAGGGGAGTCTGTTCACACTCGGGAGGCCGGGCAATCCTACCAGCCTCAGCTGGTCATGCTGCGCGCGGCAGAGTAGACGTTCATCACCGCGAGGCACAGCGGGACCAGCGAGAGCAGCACGAACGTCTCGAAGATCTCCAGGAAGCGCGCCCAGAACGGCGTCACGCCCTTGCTCGGCACGACCAGCCCGATCGCGGTGACCACGGCGGCGGCGCCCGCGATGGCGGCGGTGAGCCAGATCGTACGGATGTCCAGGTCCGTACGTTCGCCGCTGAGCATGTCGACGACCAGCTGGGCCGGCGGGTTCAGCGCGAGGCCGATGCCGAGCAGCACGATGGCGCCGATGCCGGCCACCAGGGCGCAGCTGACCTGGGAGGTGTACCGGAACAGGCGGGCCCGCAGCAGCATCGCGAGGCCCGCGGCGAGCGCGAGGAGCTGGCCCCAGCCGGAGTCGGAGAAGCCGAGGACGGCGGCGGAGCCGATGACCAGGGCGGCGCAGCCGCCGACGAGGCCGACGAGCATCTCGTGGCCGCGCCGGGCCTGGGCGGCGATGCGCTCGGCGTCGACCGGGCCGGCGTTCGCCGGGGTGGCGTCCGGGTCCTCGTCGTAGCGCATGGTGGAGGTCTGCGGCGCGGTGTAGCCGATGGGGAGGCGGGCGAAGCGCGAGGACAGGCCGGGCAGGAACGCGATCAGCCCGACGGCGACGGGTACGCAGATCGACGCGGTCTCCACCGGCGGGATGTCGCTCAGGATCGCGATGAAGGTCAGCAGGGTGCCGACGGACGCCGCGAACGCGACGGCGACGAACGGCCCGTCGCCGCTGGGCGTCGCCGCGATCAGCACGACGAACGCGACGAGCGCGGCCACGCAGGCGAGCAGGAACTGCAGCCGCCCTATGCCGTGCCCGTCCTCCAGCGGGAGCAGCCCCGAGCCGGCCACCATGACGTGCGGCAGCGCGCCCAGCCCCAGCGCGAGCGCCGAGGTCCGGTCGTCGTACACCCGGGCCCGTACGGCCGCGAACGCCACCAGCAGCACCCCGGCGGTGGCCGCGAGGATGCCCGGCAGGCTGTGCATGTCGTGCCGTACGGGGTCCGCGTACCACAGCACGAACGCCGCCAGGACCAGCAGCACCGTCCCGCCGATGAGTCCCGCGCCGCGCATCAGGCTGTCGCTCCACAGCCTGCGGTCCTTGGTGACCGCGGAGGCGACGGCGTCGGACACGTCGTCGAAGACGGCGGGCGGCAGCGACTCCGCGAACGGGCGCAGGCTGAGCACGTCGCCGTCCAGGACGCGCTGCGCGGCGAACGAGCGGGCGCTGTCGAGGACGGTGCCGTCGCGGCGCACCAGGTGGTAGCCGACGGGGGCGCCCTCGGCGGGGCTCTGGCCGCTGAGCCGGAGGATCTCCGGGTAGATGTCCGCGACCGGGATGTCCTCGGGGAGTGCCACGTCGATACGGCTGTCGGGCGCGACGATGGTGACCCGGCAGAACCCGGTGGCGGCCGCTGATGCCGTCGTACTCACCTTGAGATCCCCCTCATACGCTGCTCACGGGCTGCCCACAGATTTCACGGTGCCCGCGGATCGTTCACGGATCCGGCACCGCGGAGTGCTCGTTCGCGGCCGTGCACACCTACGCTTCGCTGCTGCGCACACACCGCGCGACACCCTACCGCTCCCTGTCGGGTTGTCATGCCAGTAGGATCGGCCCGCGCGGACGGGGTCCGTCGCCACGGGGGCGTCGACCGAGGAACTGTCCCGTACACATGAGGGATTGGTGCGCCGTGAGTCAGATCGTCGTCAAGCGCCCCCCACGGGCCCTGCCGCCGAGCGTGCCCAGCGAGGACTTGACCCTCGAGCCGCCACCCGAACTGCCGCGCGGCCAGCAGGAGGGCATGCTGATGCAGGTCCTGCCCATGCTGGGCATGGGCGGCTCGGTGGTGTTCTTCTTCATGCCCGGCGCGCACCCGTTCATGCGCATCATGGGTCTCGTGATGGTCGCCTCGACGATCGCCATGGTCATTGCGATGGTGGTCCGATTTCGCAGGGGCACACAGGGACAGATGTCTGACATGCGCCGCGACTACCTCAAGTACCTGGCGCAGACGCGGCGGAAGGTACGGAAGACGGCGCGGAAGCAGCGCGACGCGCAGTTCTACCTCCACCCCTCCCCCGAGCAGCTGTGGGCGCTCGTCGCCGAGGGCAGCCGGGTGTGGGAACGGCGGCCGGGCGACGACGACTTCGGGCAGGTGCGGATCGGGCTCTGCGCGCAGCAGCTGGCCACTCCCCTGGTCGCCCCGGAGACCGCGCCCGTGGACGAGCTGGAGCCGCTGACGGCGGGCGCCATGCACCAGTTCCTCGCCACGCACAGCACGCTCGACGGCCTGCCGATGGCCGTCTCGCTGCGCGCCTTCTACCACATGACGGTGAGCGGCGAGCCCGAGTCCGTGCACGGCACGGCCCGCGCCATGGTGGGCTCCCTGGCCTCCCTGCACTCGCCCGACGACCTGGTGATCGCCGTCGTGACGGGCCGCGGTTCGGCGGAGCGGTGGGAGTGGGCGAAGTGGCTGCCGCACGTACAGGCGCCCGGCACGGTGGACGGCGCCGGCACCCGGCGGCTGATTGCTGACGACGCGCTGGAGCTGGAGGGGCTGCTGGTCCCGCGGCTGGAGGGCCGCCCCCGGTTCAACGCGGGCGGGCAGCCGCTGCTGGACCAGCCGCACGTACTGGTGGTGCTGGACGGCGGCGCGACGGTGTCGCCCGGTTCGATGCTGGCGGCGCCGGAGGGGCTGCAGGGCGTGACCGTCGTCGAGGTGGTGCCCGGCGAGATCGACAACCCGCGCGGCGGCCTGTCCGTGACCGTACGGCCCGGCAGCCTGCAGCTCGAGTCGGGCCAGGGCCTGGTGTACGACGGGGAGCCGGACGGGCTGTCCCTGCCTGCGGCCGAGGCGCTCGCCCGCCAGCTGGCGCCGCTGCGCATGGGCACCGGCGGCGATGACGACGAACCGCTGCTGGCGAAGCTGGAGTTCACGGACCTGCTGGGGCTGGGCGACGCGGCGTCCGTGGACGTACGGCGTACGTGGCGGCCGCGTTCGCAGGCGGAACGGCTGCGGGTGCCGATCGGCGTGGGCGAGGACGGGCAGCCGGTCATGCTCGACCTCAAGGAGGCCGCGGAGGACGGCATGGGCCCGCACGGCCTGTGCGTCGGCGCGACCGGCTCCGGCAAGTCGGAGCTGCTGCGCACGCTCGTACTCGGGCTGGCCGTCACGCACTCCTCCGAGACGCTGAACTTCGTTCTCGCGGACTTCAAGGGCGGCGCGACGTTCGCGGGGATGTCGCAGATGCCGCACGTCGCGGCCGTCATCACGAACCTCGCCGACGACCTCACGCTGGTCGACCGGATGGGCGACTCGATCCGCGGCGAGCTCAACCGCCGTCAGGAGATGCTGCGCGACGCGGGCAACTACGCGAACATCAAGGACTACGAGAAGGCGCGGGCCGCGGGCGCGCCGCTGGCCCCGATCGCGTCACTCGTCCTGGTGATCGACGAGTTCAGCGAACTCCTCACGGCCAAGCCCGACTTCATCGACATGTTCATCCAGATCGGCCGCATCGGCCGGTCCCTCGGCGTGCATCTGCTGCTCGCCTCGCAGCGGCTGGAGGAGGGGCGGCTGCGCGGCCTGGAGACGTACCTCTCGTACCGCGTGGGTCTGCGCACCTTCTCCGCCGCGGAATCGCGGGCGGCGCTCGGTGTGCCGGACGCGTACCACCTGCCGTCGGTGCCCGGCTCCGGCTACCTGAAGTTCGGCACGGACGAGATGACCCGCTTCAAGGCGGCGTACGTCTCCGGGGTGTACCGCTCCGGCTCGTCCGACGACGAGTCCGCGTCCGGGCCGCTGCCGCTGAACCGCCGCGCCGTTCCCTTCACCGCGGCGCCCGTGCCCGTACAGCACGTCGAACCGGAGCCCGGCACGCCGGAGCCCGAACCGGCCTCGCCGGGCGAGGACGACGCGCTCGCGGACACCGTCCTGGACGTGGTCGTGCGGCGGCTGGAGGGCCAGGGCACCCCGGCGCACCAGGTGTGGCTGCCGCCGCTGGAGACCGCGCCGCCGCTGGACGAACTGCTGCCGGGGCTCACGCCCGTCGAGAACCGCGGCCTGACCAAGCCCGACTACCCGCGGCTGGGCCAGCTCGTCGTCCCGCTCGGCCTCGTCGACCGGCCCTTCGAGCAGCGCCGCGACCCGCTCTACTGCGACTTCTCCGGCGCCGCGGGCCACATGATGATCCTGGGCGGCCCGCAGTCCGGCAAGTCCACGCTGCTGCGCAGCCTCATCGCGTCCTTCGCGCTCACGCACACGCCCGCCGAAGTGCAGTTCTACGGCCTGGACTTCGGCGGCGGCAGCATGTCCGCGGTGGCCGACCTGCCGCACGTCGGCGGCATCGCCTCCCGGCTGGACCCGGAGCGGGTGCGGCGTACGGTCGCGGAGGTCGCGGGCATCCTCAACCAGCGCGAGGAGTACTTCCGGGCCAACGGCATCGACTCCATCGGCACCTACCGGCGCCGCCGCTCCCGCGGTGAACTCGCCGACCAGCGCTGGGGCGACGTGTTCCTCGTCATCGACGGCTGGGGCAACTTCAAACAGGAGTACGACATGCTGGAGGAGGTCGTCACCAACATGGCGTCGCGCGGCCTCGGTTACGGCGTGCACGTCATCGTCGCGGCCTCGCGCACCATGGAAGTGCGCCCCGCGCTCAAGGACCAGCTGGCGAACCGGCTGGAACTGCGGCTCGGCGACACCATGGACTCCGAGTTCAACCGCAAGGTCGCGGCGAACGTACCCGCCGACGTACCCGGCCGCGGTCAGTCCCCCGAGCAGCTGCACTTCATGACGGCGGTGCCGCGCATCGACGGCGTCGGCTCCGACGACAACCTCTCCGACGCCATGGAGGAGCTCAACCGGGCCGTCGCCGCCGCCTGGCAGGGGCCCGAGGCGCCGGCCGTACGGCTGCTCCCCCGCGACTTCCCGGCGCACCAGCTGCCGAAGGGCGCGGACCACCCGGAGCGCGGCGTCGCGTTCGCCATCGACGAGAACAACCTCGAGCCGGTCTTCGTGGACTTCGAGACCGACCCGTTCTTCCTGATCTTCGGCGAGAGCGAGTCGGGCAAGTCCAACCTGATCCAGCTGCTCGCGAGGCAGATCTCGGAGCGCTACACGCCGGACGAGGCGCGCATCGTCGTCGCCGACTACCGGCGCTCGCTGCTGGGCACCGTCCCCGAGTCGCACATGATCGTGTACGCCGCGATGTCGAACGCGATGGACACCCACATGGCGGCGCTCCAGGGCCTGATGGAGGCCCGCAAGCCGCCGGAGGACGTCACTCCGCAGCAGCTGCGGGACCGCAGCTGGTGGGAGGGGCCGAAGATGTTCGTGATCGTGGACGACTACGAGCTGGTGTCCACCTCCAGCGGCAACCCGCTCGCCGTCCTCACCGACCACCTGCCGTTCGCCCGCGACATCGGCGTCTGCTTCATCATCGCGCGCAGCGCGGCGGGCGCCTCGCGGGCCTCGTTCGAGCCGTTCATGCAGCGCATCAAGGAACTGGGCGCGCAGGGCGTCGTCCTGTCCGGCGACCCGAGCGAGGGCGACATCATCGGCAACGTACGGGCCCGGCCGATGCCGCCCGGCCGCGGCTTCTTCGCCTCGCGGAAGCGGGGGACGCCGCTCGTGCAGCTGGGGCGGATGACGGACTAGCCGTGCGGTGGGGGGGGCCGCCGTACGGGGGTTCCGTACGGAGCGGTGCGGGGCCGCCGTACCGGTCCAACAGGGCCTGGCCGTAACGCCGTTGAATAGGGGTGTGGCCGCGCAGTGGCCCCTGCTTTAATTCGATACGTACACGTGAGTCAGCTGTTGGTCACCAACCGTACGGGGACGGTGGATCACGTTGGTCATGTCATTCGATGAACAGTGGGCCCAGCTGGAAGCCGCGGCCGCGAAGGACCGCTCCGCCGGCATGCAGCTGGCCGGATACGGCCCGGACGCGCACGGGCGGGGCAGCAAGCCGAAACTCAAGGTCACGCCGAGCGTGCTGCGCGAGAAGGCGACCAAGACCGACGAGAACGCCGGCGACTTCATGAAGGCGGACAACAAGACCATGACCGAGACGGGTCAGGTCAAGGCGAGCCTCAAGGGCTTCAAGTCGGCGGCCGCCTTCGACGTGTTCGAGGACCGCTGGAAGGCGCAGATGAAGCATCTTCAGGGGTCGATGAAGGAGGGCGTGGCCGGCGCCCTCCGCAGTGCCGCGGCGAACTTCGAGGCGAGCGACAAGTTCCCGCTCGAAGACGGCGGCAAGGGCAAGGACGGCGGAGACGACAGGGTGCCCCGCTAGGGCCCACGTGCACGGACAGCGCACACGCCACTCATCCTCCGGACACCCAGGAAGCAGACGTGGTCTCTTATCAGCAACTCCTCGACGTCGATCTCGAACCCCTCTCCGAAGCCGTCACCAAATGGGGCAACCTCCCCGGCCAGTTCCGCCAGATAGGCGTCAACTTCTACAACCAGGTGGAAGCGCCGCTGATCAACTCGGACTGGGAAGGCGAAACCGCGGACGCCGCGCGGGAGAAGATCCGCAAGGTGTCGACCCAGTTCGACGAGGCGACGGGGGAAGCCGACGACGTACACAATCTGCTGCAGAGCGCGCACAAGAAGTTCAAGGGCCTGCAGGACAAGCTCAAGGGCTACAAGAAGAGCGTCGACGCCGACAAGAATCTCGACATCGACGGCACCGGGAGAGTCAGCTACAAACCCACCAACCTGGACGAGCTGAGCCCACAGGCACAGGGCATGCAGGCCAAGAACTACAGCCAGGTCACCATGGACTACAACCGGTACATCACCGAGGTCCTGGACCAGGCGACGAAGGCCGACGAACTCCTCGACTGGGCCCTCCGACTCGATCCCAACGGACGCAGCAAGGGATTCACCGACGAGGGCCTCAACAGCATGAACGCCGCGAAGGCCGGACGCGAACTGGCCGTGAAGGACGCGCAGGAGCTCACGAAGCTGGCGTCCATCGACTACCGCGAGCTGACGCCCGAGGAACTCAAACGCACGAACACGCTCCTCGCCAAGCATTCCGGCGACCCGTTCTTCGCCGAGAAGTTCGCCACCGACATGGGCGCGAAGAACACCCTGGCGTTCTGGCAGCGCGTCGCCGACGAGCGGCAGACCGGCGACGCCAAGACGAAGACGACGGCGGACCTCCAGAAGAACCTGAGCCTGACCCTGGCCACCGCCTCGCACTCGGACAGCGCCGCGATGGAGAAGTGGAAGCACGACGCCATCAAGCTCGGCACCCAGCGCTTCGAGGACACGAACTTCGACGTGGGCGGCCGGCCCGCCAAGGGACCGTACGGCTTCCAGATCATGAGCAGCCTGATGCGGTACGGCGAGTACGACAAGGACTTCCTCACCCAGTACGGCAAGGGGTACGGGGAGGGCAAGAACCACGTGCCGGGCCTCATCGAATTCGACAAGAAGGCGTCGAAGAACGGCTCTCTGGACGACTTCTGGCGAGGCGGCGACGACGACCGCTACCAGGCGATGCTCAACCTCGGCCCGGGCGGCGACAACGGGCTGGACCCCATGGCCGGCTACATGGAGGCGCTGGGCCGCAATCCCGAGGCTGCGCAGGATCTCTTCTACCAGAAGGGATTCGAGAACTCCCACGACGTGAAGCCCGACCCGGACCTGCAGTATCTGCTCAAGGACCGGGAATGGGTGAACGACTCCATCGCCGGCGACAAGAAGGCGTACGGCTACGGGGAACTGGGCCACGCCCTGGAGGCCGCCACCCTGGGCCACCCGTACGACCAGCCGGAACTGGGCCTGCACAAGAGCCCGGAGAGCGCCAACGTCATGACGCAGGCGGTGTCGATGGTCGCCGACAACTCGGGCCTGGTGGACGCCAAACCGGGCATCAGCGACAGCATGGCGAGAATGGGCGCGGGCTACATCGACAACCTGAACTGGGCGACGGCCAACCACGGAGATGCGAGCCTCGGCGGCGAGGACACGCGTAACGCCGCCTTCGGATCGCTCGGCGACTCGGACATCAAGGTCGGCAACGAGACGGCCAAGAACTTCCTGTCCGCGGTCGGTCGCGACGAGGGCAGCTACGGCATACTCTCCGCCGCACAGCAGGAGTTCACCACGAGCGCCATCAAGGCACACCCGGAACCGGACAGGGTGCTCACGACGGTGTTCGGTACCGGCGCGGAAACTCACGGCATCCTCGACGAGGCCCGCTCGGACGCCATCATGTCGGACGCCGACGACAGCAAGGAAGAGAAGGCGCGGAAACTCAGCGAGTCCGGCGAGTGGCAGAAGTACACCAAGAGCACCGCCGTCAACACGGGGGCATCGCTCATCCAGGCCCCGTTCGAGGCCGCCCGCGCGGCACCGTTCATCGCCCCGGTCATCGACGCCGGAACGGGAGCGCTGGAGACGGAATCGGGCATCATGATCGACCGGGAGATAGAGCGCCAGCAGAAGGCATTCGACACCAAGGTCGACAGCGACGCGCACGACATGCAGAAGGATTTCGTGGAGAAGAGTCAACGCCGCTCGGTGATCCCCCTTGAGGCATATCTGGCGGCACATCCGGAGGCCAACGACACCGACTGGTACAGCGAAACCAACGAGGAGATCCGCAACGGCTACAACCGAGGCGCGAACGACAGCCGGCTCACCGGCAGCGGCAACTGAACCGGCACGTGCGAAAGGCCCCCCATGGTGACACGCAGGTCCCGCCGTCTCTTCCTCACAGTCTGCGCACTCGTATCGGCACTCACGCTGGCAGGCTGCGGCGGCGACGGGGAGAAGAAGGACGACGCCGAGGCGTCCGACGAGTCAGGGAAGAACAGCAAGGCCGAAATGGTCCGCATGGAGCAGACGTGCGGCGGCGTCTTCGACAAGGAGACCGTGGCAGAGGCGACAAAGCCCCCCGGCCCTGAGCGGGTCCGCCAGGGCAAGGCCGAGGCCCCCTCCGCGGCCGCCGCGGCGCTGACAAAGGAGACCACGTGGGGAACCGGCCACGACCTCTGCGTCCTGCTCGACGGAAAGGGCAATGAGCTGTTGTCCCTCGACGTCGCCTGGGTGGGCCACCGGGTGCCCCATGGCAAGTCCGTCCGCACCATGGTGGGCGAGCCCATCGGAGGCAACGCGGCGATGCTCGAGGTGCGCTGCGAACTGGAAGGCAAGCGGCGCGGAGACAACTACGCCCTCGAATTCGCGCTGCGCGACGAGTTCGCGGTGAGCGCTCATTCTCACGCGAAACTCCTCATCGCCACCGCCAAGAAGGTCACCTCCGCCATGGACTGCCGCGAGCAACCCGACTACCCCGATCCGGAGACGGTCGCGGCGTCTCCGAAGCCGGACGAGAGCACTGGCAAGGTCGCACGCTGAGCCTGCGGCGGGGCACGCTGAAGCCGGCGCGTGGCTCCGCCGTAATAGCTGTTGTGCGCCCCTGAGCAGCCGGGTAGGAAGGATCGCATGACTGCTCTCGGCGCTGTGTTCCGGCCCCAACTGCCCCCCGAACGGCTACGCGACATCGCCCGGACCGCGGACGACGCGGGGCTCGAGCAACTGTGGCTCTGGGAGGACTGCTTCTTCGAGAGCGGCATCGCCAGCGCCGCCGCGGCCCTGGCCTGGACGGAGCGGCTGCGTGTCGGCGTCGGCCTGCTCCCCGTGCCGTTGCGGAACATCGCGCTCGCCACCATGGAGGCCGCGACGCTCAACCGGCTGTTCCCGGAACGCGTACTCCTCGGCTTCGGTCACGGCATCCAGAGCTGGATGGGCCAGGTCGGTGCCCGCGTCGAGTCCCCGATGACGCTCCTGCGCGAGCACCTGGACGCCATGCGCGCGCTGCTGCGGGGCGAACGGGTCACCGTGGACGGCCGGTACGTGAAGCTCGACGGCGTCGTCCTGGACTGGCCCCCGGCGACGGCACCGCCCGTGCTCGCGGGCGCGCGCGGGCCCCGTTCGCTGCGGCTGACCGGCGAGGCGGCGGACGGCACGATCCTCGACGCGGGCGTCCCGCCGGACGGCGTACGCCAGGCCCGCCGGCTCGCGGACGAGGGACGCAAGGCAGCGGGTCGTACGCCCGACGACCACGAGGTGATCGTCTACCTCCTCACCGCCACCGGCCCCGACGCCGCCGCCCGCCTCCAGTCCGAACTGGAGGACTCGGGCGACGCCTCCGTACCCGACCTCGGCGTCGCCGGCGACGCGGCCACGGTCGCGGAGGCTGTCCAGCGCATGGCGGACGCGGGCGCGGACACGGTCATCCTGCAGCCCACGGCGGACGAACCGGACCCGGAAGGCTTCGTCCGCTTCACGGCGGACCAGGTCCGCCCGCTGGTCCCGTAGCGGACCCCCTCGGTATTCCCCCGTACGGGGCGGACGACGGGCCTCCGGCGCGGTGACGCCCGAAGTAATGTGGGCGGAAAGGCCTTGTCGGCACGGTGACTTCACCGCCGTACTCAACGAAGGGAACGTCCGCTCGTGGCAAGTGAGCAGGAGAAGGCGGAGCTGTACGCGATGGACATCTCGGACGCGGTCTGGGAGAGCGCCCCGGACGGCCCGCAGGACGAGCGGGTCGAGATCGCCCACCTCCCGGGCGGCGCCGTCGCGATGCGCAACTCCAAGGACCCGGACACGGTGCTGCGCTACACGGAGGCGGAGTGGCGGGCGTTCGTACTGGGGGCGCGGGACGGGGAGTTCGACCTCGAGCCCTGAGTATTCGTGTGGCAACTGAACAGACCGTCAGCGGCGGAGAAGGTGCCGCCGCTGGCGGCGCCGTTCCATAGCGCAGAGAACCCCGGGGCCCGGAGAACACAGCCCAGACCAAGCCTAGATGGTGTCTCCCTCTCCTCCGCGATCGGTTCGAGGAATCTTCTGAGTCTTGATCAGCAGCTGTTCAGAGAACTCGATGGACGGCGCCTTCGGATGGATCTGGGCAAAAATGTGAAAGATCAAAATGGAGCCGTCATCGTGTGGCGACGGAAAGACAACCGATTCAAGGTAGGCCATCGGCCCTGACTTGTCGGATATCTTCCAGCGCACCCGGTATCCGGACTCTGTGGTGACCACTACCTGCTCGGACTTGGCAACTTCATGCGTGTTGCCTTCGACGCCAAAGCTGTTCTTGAGCTGCTTCTTTACATCTCTCTCGGCAATTTCCTTCAGTGTCATCTTCGTGCCGCGGTCCTCTGAGCTGCGATGGACCGACACTTGACCCCTCGTACACGTGGCTTCCTTGTCGTCCTCGCAGGGATGCAGCCCGGTCTCGATCGTGTCTCCGCCAGCGGCGTTCGGTGTTGATTGCTCCCAACCATCAAGGATCGGCAGTTTGATACCCGAGGTGGGATTCACCTCCTGCTCTGCCGGCTCCGAACCCGGTGTCTCCAGACCGGGACGCGGTCCGCCACTCGCCGGCGCGCTCGACTTCTTCGAAGGAGCGGGCTTCGCGTTATCGTCCGAGCTGTTGTCGTCGTCGCCGCCGCCGAACAGCAGCATCGCGCCCACGGCGAGACCGGCACCGGCAATCACGCTGCCCGCCACAATGCCGATGACCCGGCCACGTGAAGAGCGGTCGCCGCTTCCCGCGGCAGCGGGAACAGACGGGCCGGGTGCCGAGGGTGGCGTCTGGACGGGAATCGGGGGCGGCATCTGAGGCGGCTGGGCGCCCATTTCAGGCGTAACGGGCCGAGTGTGGGCCGTCCAATTGGCGCCGTCCCACCAGCGTTCTCGAGCGGACCCGCCGCCATACGCCGGGTGCTCCGAATCGCGGTACCACCCAGGGGGCGTCGACATACTCATGACATGCACACTACCGTACGTCGTCGAGCGATTTCGGAGAGGTATTAGCGCGCCTCTGGGCGGACACGTGAATTGCGCACGTGTCCGCCCAGAGGCGTTGCCCATATGAGGTTGTGAGCAGCGACGTTCAGAAGTCGAACTGCTGCGCCGCCTTCTTGTCCGTGCGCTGGTAGCCTCCGGCTGCGCCGTGCACGGCCTGCGAGAGGGCGCGAAGAGTGCTCGTGAGCCCCTTGACGTTGGTGTCCCAGCCCGCGTGCTTGGCGTTGTAGGCAGCCTTGGCGTCACCGTCCCAGGTGCCGACTACCTTCGCCACACGGGCGTTGAGAGCCTCGAGTTCACCCTCGATCGTCGTCGCGGCGCTGTTGATGTCGTCCGCAGCAGCGGTGACCGTCCCGTAGGTGATCTTGATGGTCATCTAAGTCTCCTGCCGTACTAGCGAGCGGTCGGGGTGGTGTTCACGCCGCTGAAGTCACTGATCGGGCTCTGGTTCTCGATCTTCTTGAAGTTCTCCATCTGATCGACTTCCTCGCGCGTGAATCCGCCCTTGGCCGCCTGGAGCGCCTCCTCCATCATCTGGAGCTTTGCGTCCAGACTCCGGGCGTACTCGTTCGCCTTGCGCTGCGTCTGGTCGAACGACTTGTGCGCCTCGCCCTGCCAAGCAGCCTCGATCGCGTCCACTACCGCGTTCAGGTTACTGATCTTGCTCTTCAGGGTCTGCTGCATCTTCTGCACGTCGGTGATGAGCGCCTGAAGTTGCTGATCGTCAAACTGCAGATTGGCCACTTTGTTCCTCCTTCAGTCTGTTTGCTCTTGCCTGCTGACCTGGCGTCGAAGTGCACGTGTGCGACACCAGCCGCCGACTATCTCCGGCGCATACGCACGAAGGCGAAAGCACCAACTGCAAGGACAGCCACTGCAGCCCCCGTTCCGAGGATCAGCCCCAGCTTGCTGTCGTCGTCCGACTCTGTCGAGTCAGCCACGTTTACCTTGTCGGCCGCACCCTTGTCATCGTTGTTTCCGCTCCCGGTTGAGGGAGACGTGGATGGGGACTCGCCTGGTTCCGGGATGTCGAGCGGGTGCTTGCCCGGGTCCCCCGGGTCGCCCTTGCCCTTCAGGAGAACGTCGTTGGGGCGCACGACGCCGTAACCGACGCGTGTGCTGGGGACCTTGCCATCCTTGGGCTTGCCGGCGGTCTCCATCATGACGCGCAGAACCTGGTTGGCGGTCCAGTCCTTGTGCTTGGACCAGATGAGAGCCGCGGAGGCGGAGGCGAGCGCGGTGGCCTGGCTTGTCCCGTACCCCCCGGTGCAGTAGCGGTCGAACTGCCCCGGGCACCAGCCAGGTAGATTCTTCCCTGGGGCAGCCAAATCGACGTAACCCCCATGCTGAGAGAACTCGGTAGCCTTGGCGGACTCGTCAACTGCGGCTACGGCAACAGCTTCTTCCAGCGACGCCGGGTACAGGCTTTTGTTCTTGCCGTCGCCATCGTTACCAACACCGGCGAATACCAGCTTGCCCTTGCCGACTGCATACTTCACCGCATCTTGGAGGTGTGGAGTGTAGTACTCACTCGCAAAGGAGAGGTTGATGATCTGAGCCTCGCTGTCCGCAGCGGCTCGGATGGATTCATCGATATTTCCGCTCTTTGACCAGTCAACCGTCTGGCCCTTCTTCTTGAGAGCCGCTCGGATAGAGATGATCTTGGCGTCAGGCGCCAGCCCTTTGATCCCGGCACCGTCACCAGTTCCCGCGATCAGCTCAGCCATGGTCGTACCGTGGCTGTCAGGGTCGACGTTCTCGTCACCGGGCTCATTGGAAGTGTCTTTACCAGGGAGAACCTGGCCCCGGAGGGAGGGAGTCGAATCATTGACTCCTGTGTCAACCACGGCCACCTTCATACCCTTTCCCGTGCTGACCTTCCACATCTCCTCGGCCTGCATGGCTTCCAGGTACCACTGTTCCGGCCCGGTGTCGGCAGCGGCGGCAGGAGCCAGGCCCGCGAGGCTGACTGTGAGCGCACCGGTGATTGCCAGCGAGGGAAGGAGACTTCGGCACCTGCGCCGCCGCGACGATGTCTCCCTGCCTCGCCTGAGTCCTGCCGTCATCACTGCTCTCTCGTCGGGGGCTATTCGACAACGGGCGGGGCGCTGTCGCGCCGCCCGGTGGTCCATGTCTCTTCGTCTTCGACCAAGTAGTCCGGCCGCTGAGAGTCGTTGCGTTCCCGGTCGCGGCCGTTCGGGGTCTGGCCGCGCGGCGCCATCCCTATGGCGTTGCTGCCTGCTCCGCCACCGCGGACCAGGCCCGTACCGCCAGGGGTGAATGCCCTGCCCGTTTGACCGCCCGCAGCCGCCCGCGGGGTGCCGACGATGCCGCCCGGTGTGGATGCGAGCCTGCGGGCGGAAGAGTTGCCCGCACCTCCGCCCGTGGGGCCCATGTTGCCCATACCCATGCCCATCGGGCCGCGACCCATCGGCGTACGTCCCGGCTGATCGTTACCCACGACCAGCCCTCTGGGCACGCGAGACTCGCCCGTGGTCGTACGGGGGTTGGGCTGGCCACCGTAGATTCCGCTGCGGCCCGTCGGCTGCGGCGAGACCGGGCGGCCCACCGGACCTGTTGGGCCAGTGGTGGTGGGGCGGCCGACCGGGCCCGTGGTCGGGCCGGTGGTGGTGGGGCGGCCGACCGGACCGGGCGGTCCCGTCGGACGACCCACGGGGCCAGTGGGGCCGGTCTTGGTCGGTCCTGTGGAGCGCGGGTTGCCCGTGATGCTGGGGCCCTTGGGCCCAACCGGACGCGCCGGCGGCATGTTCGACACGGGCCCCACCGGGGTGGGATTCGCCGGGCCCGGACCAGGACCCGGCTGGGTCACCGGCCGCGAGGTTGGTTCCGTGGTGTTGGGCGCAGGCGGCGACTGCACGCTGTCGATCTCGGTGCCGACCTGCTGGTCGGGCATAGCCCCAACCGGTTGCGACGGCACGGTGCCGGGCTGACCCGCCGGGACAGGCGCGCCCGGCTGCCCACTGGCGTCTGACACACCGCTGAAGCCCTCGGCCCCAGTAGCAGTGATGCCTGACTGTCCCACGGACGGCTGGCTTGACCCGTAGCCGCCCACGATCGGGTCTCCCGCTATCGGCGGCGGCTTCGGCACACCAACGGCGGGCGGCATCGGCTTGAACACCGGCGGGCTCTCCGCCGCCAGCGTCTCGTGCGACACCTGGTAGTACGAGCTGAGCTTGGTCATCTGGATGATGGCTTCTTGGCGGTTCTGCTCCCGCTTGGCGTCAGCCTTCTGCGCCTTGACGAACTCCGGGTTGGTCTCCACCTGAGCCGGTGACTTGATGTCTTTCACCGTGGGGCCGGTGCCGTCGTCCTTCGGGGGCATGGAGTTCCTGACCATGGCCAGGCCCATTCCCGCGGCCTTGATCTGCGTGCTCGCCGAACCGGTGTATGTGCCCAGCTTCTTGGTGTTGTTGGCGAGGTCCTTGCCCCACTCTCGGAACGCCGTCCCGGCTTCGCCTTCCCAGTCGACGCCCTCGATGTGTTTGAAGAGGTCGACGCCGAGTTCTTCGATCTTTCCCGAAGCCGTGAAGAGGGCGTCACCCACGGCTTCCAGGTCGCCCGGATTGGCATTGTCGACCATGTCGACCAGGTCGTTGAGATCGAAACCTTCGAACGAGGTCTTACTGAAGCCGGGTGGTGCCTTGTCGAAGCCGAACCCGAAAACGGACCCCATCACTCTTCGAACATCGGTCATGGCGTTCTGAACCGCGGGGAGCACATCCTCCGGAGGCGGTTCTTCGTTTTTGCCAGTCACTCGATGTCCCTCCCCTCAACGGAAAACGCTCGGTCACTCGCCATCGCTGAAGCCCTCGGTCTCGCCGTCCGAGCCGGCGGGCTTCGCGTCCTTCTCCCCGCGCAGTGCGGCCTGATCGCGCTTCTGCTGCTCGTAGCGCTCGTGTGCCCTCGTCTGGATCTCCCAGAAGCGGCGCTTCACATCGTCCTCGAGGCTGTCGAAGCCGTTCTTCGCGCCCTGGACCGCGATGCCCATCGCCTCGATCTGGTCCCTGAGCGTCTGCGAGAGCGTGGTGAGCAGGGTGTGCACGCGGTTGTACTGCGTCGAGAGGGAGTCGGCCTCATTCAGGCCGCCGGCGCCGAACGACGTCCGGGGGATTACCTGCTCGGACATCTTGCCTTTGCCCGCAGCGGAAGTCTCGAGTTCCGTGATGATGTTGTCGACGCGCGTTTTGAATGTCTGGAGGTCGCCAGCCTGGACCTTCAGGTCCTTGGTCGGAACCCCGCCGTACATTGGCGCCCTCATCAGGCTCCCCCTCCACCCGTGGCGATCATCGCGATGCTCAGATGTCCCAAGACACTCTAGCCACTCGCTTCTGCTGTTCCAACTGCAAACCAGCGGAGGTGACTTGGGCCACCCGGCACGTTCACCCGCCGGATACCCGCACCCTCTCGCTGTCAACCCGTGGTCTGCAACAGGCGGGATTCATCCTGTCGACAGCCTGACCACAGAGCAACCTGCCGACTCGCCCACGGCCCGTTTTGCCCGGCTTTGACTTGCCAACGGGCCGTCAACGTAAGGGTTCTGTGACAGTTACTCACTCACCGTGCGCCGCCGCCAGTCCCGGTAGACCAGCGAGCCGCCCCCGATCACGCCGACCAGCACGACGCCGCCGATGAGTACGTAGGTGCCCAGACGCTCGTTCCGCTCCTGGGTCGTCTCGCCTAGCTGGAGCTTTGCTGGTGTGGGGGGCTTTGCCTTGCTGACGCCCTCCTTCGGCGCCGGCCGGTCCACCGGTTCGTCGTCCTCCGTCAGCGCGCGTACGGGGTCGATGACGCCCCAGCCCACATGCCGGTCGTGGCCCGCGATCGAGCGTTCAGCGGTCTGTTCGAGCTGGGCGACGATCTGGTGTGCCTTCCACTTCGGGTGTTCGGCGCGCAGCAGGGCGGCGACGCCGGCGACGTACGGGGCGGAGAAACTGGTGCCGTTGTCCGAGCAGTGGCCGTCGCCGGGGACCGTGGAGACCATGTCGACGCCGGGTGCGGCGATCCCGACGAACTCGCCGGACTGGGAGAACGGCGCCCGCTCGTTGTTGCGGTCGGAGGAGGCGACGGCGAGGACGCCCTCGTACGACGCCGGGTAGGTCTTCTTGTCGTCGCCGTCGAGGCCGTCGTTGCCGGCCGAGGCGACCACGACGATTTCCCGGGCGAGTGCCTTGTCCACCGCGACCTTGAGTGCGGATTCCGGTTTCAGGGCTTCCGCCGTGTCCTGCGAGATGTTGATGACGTCCGCGCCCGCCTTGACGGCGTAGTCGATGGAACTGGCGAGGGTGGCGGCGGTGCCGCCGCCCTCGCCGTCGTTCTGCTGGATCGGGATGATGGTCGACTCCGGGGCGAGGCCGACGAAGCCGGTCCTCGAGTCGGGCCGGGCGGCGATGATGCCGGCGACCTTCGTGCCGTGCCCGACCACGTCGGTGGTGCCGTCCTCCTTGCCGCGCTTCTGCGTCTCGCCGTCCTCGTCCTTCTTGGGCTTCTTCGGCAGGAAGTTCTTACCGGCCTTGGTGTCGACTGCACCCTTCAGCTGCGGGTGCTTCACGTCCACTCCGGTGTCGATGACGGCGACCTTGACGCCCTTGCCCCGGGTGTCCTGCCAGAGCTGGTCGAGGAGCACTCGTTTGAGTGACCACGGCCGTTCCTTGTACGGCTTCGCCGGGAACGTGCACTGCCCGCTGTCCGCCGCCGCGGGCGGGGCCCCCACGAGCGTCCCGAGCCCCGTCAGCGCCGTGAGCCCGAGCACCGCCGCCACCGCGAGCGCCGTACGGGTCGCACGGGCCGCACGGGCCGTACGGCCTCCCCACGTACGGCCGCCGCCCGCACGGCAGCCCTCCCCACGCGCCGCGCCGGTCCGCTGCCTCATCGCCGCTCCTCCCCCTTCCCCGGCTCAGGAGCCCTGCGGCTGCTGGGCCGCGCCCGTGCTCAACCGCGGCCCCGTGGGCAGGAACTGGGACCATTCCGACGGCACCAGGACCGGTTTCGCGTCCTGGTAACCGAGCCGGATCTGCGCCTTGTTGCCCTCTTCCTGCGCCTGCTCTTCCTGCTTCTTGTCAGAGCCGATGTCCGACTTGTCCTTGCCGCTGTCGCTGTTGCCCTGCACCGCGTAGCGCAGCCCCGTGTCGGTCACCAGGAAGATCCCGCCGGACTTGGTCGACTCGCCCTTCACCTGCCGGAACAGCAGCCCGGTGCCGGGCGAGACGTACGCGCTGGTGGCGCCGTTGGGCAGGACCGCGGGGTAGTCGTCGCTCACCCAGGTGCTCAGCGTGGGGCGGGCGTTCTTGTCCACGCCGCGCAGCACGTTGCAGAGGGTGTCCCGGCCGCTGCCCGCCTTGTTGACGGTGACGGCCTCGTCGTCGGGCCAGTCGAGGTTGCCGCCGTACGCCTCGTCGCCGGGCGAGATCGCGGCGGAGCTCACGTCGGTGGGCCGGCCGTGCTGCCCGAGCGGGATGGCCTCCTTGCTGTTGAGCAGGAGCTTCGCCATGAAGTCGGTGACCGGCCTGACCTGGCCGCGCAGAACGACGTAGTGCTGCGGCCCGTCGCCGGTCTGCGCCCGGAGGACCATGCCGACCTTGTTCACGTTCGCGTCCAGGCCGTCGCCCGCGCCGGCAGGATCGCCGATGCCCGTGACGCTGGGGAACTCGATCTCCTGGCCCTTCCTGAGGGTGGACAGCCAGTCCGAAGTGACCTTCTGCGGCTCGTCCCTGGTCTCCCCGCCCACGACGGTGAGCAGCAGGTTCGGGTCGCGTTCGATGGGGTACGCGGTGCCACTGCGGTCGACGAGGTACAGATCGTCGTCCGGCCCCTCGACGTACATCACGTCGCCTCCGCGCAGCCGGTTCCTGCCCTCGACCTTGTCCTTCTCCTCGTCGGAGAGGACGAACGCGGCCTTCTGCACGGTCTCGCCCTGCCCGCCCGGCTGCGTGCACACGGCCCAGCGCTTCTCCTCCGAGGCCTCGCCGGCGTCGGGCAGCCGGTCGGGCGCGTACGGGATGCCGAGGGTGGCGCCGTGCGGTATGTCGCCGTTGTCGAGGGTCTTCTCGTCGACCTTGACGATCTCGAACTTGTCCGGGTCGAGGAGGAGTTTGCCGGAGGCGAGGTTCAGCACGGGGTGCAGCTGCTTCTTGCCGTCGTCGTCCTCCAGGACGACGTAGCGGGTGGTCGAGTCGCTGCCGATGATGACCTTCTGGCCCGGCTCGTCCCAGCCCTCCGGCGCCTTGGGCTTGAACATGCCCCACGCGCCGAATCCCGCCATGATCACCACCCCGATGATCAGTCCCGGGACCACCGCGCGCAGCGGGCGCGGCGCACCCTCTTCCGTACCGCTGGGGGTGGGCTGGAGGAACGCCGCGAGCAACCGCTTCTTCGCGAAGGTGTAGGCATTGAGCTCGTCCCGCCGTGATGCCATGTCTTGCTGCCTCTCCCCACTGGTCCCCGCCGACCGGTCCCAGGAACTCCCGGTCCCCGCCACTGATACCCGATTGTCGGACCGGCCCCCTACTATGCCGGTAGACGATCCTCCTGCGCTGCTCCGGTAGGGTGATCGACCGGTCAGCGCCCGTGAAAACCAGGGCGATTTCGGACATGAGGGGGCTTTGCGGCGATGGGCACTGCGACGCGCAGCCAGGGCTCCGCAGCCCGGTCCGGCAGCCCCGGTGCGAACGGTCCCGATGCCGTGGCGAACGGCTCGCGGCCACGCGCCCCCGCGTCCACGGCGCTGCGCACCGAGTCGCGTACGAGCCGGGTGGGGCCGTTCCAGCTGCAACAGCTCGTGCTGATCGAGCTGGCGCTCGCGGCGCTCGTGATCGGCGCCGCGATCGACAAGCTGATGCTGGTGCCGGCGGGCGTGGTCGCCGCCGGGCTGGTGCTGTTCGCGCTGATGCGCCGGCACCAGCGGTCGATACGGGACTGGCTGTCCACCGTGCTGGAGCTGCGGGCCCGCAGACGGCAGTCGGCGCTGCCGCTGACCGAGCGGGTGGACGCGAGCCTGGCTCCGGCGGTCGAGTGCGCGCCGGGGCTGCGGACGTACGCGTTCGTCGACCGGAACCGGCGCACCGTCGGCATGATCGGCGACGGCAGCTTCCTGACCGCCGTGGTGCGGATAGAGGCGGGAGACAGGGCGCTGCGCCCGGCGTTCGGCGCCCGCGCGCTGCCGCTGGCGCTGCTGCACGGCGCGCTCGAAGTGGACGGCATACGGCTGGAGTCGGTGCAGCTGGTGCAGCACGTGCAGCCGGCGCCCGCACCGCATCTGCCCGAGCAGGCGGTGGCCAGGCGGAGTTACGCACCGCTGCAGGAGCAGACGGGCGCGCCCGCGCTGCGGCTGACCTGGGTGGCGCTGAAGCTCGATCCGGAGCTGTGCCGGGAGGCGGTCGAGGCGCGCGGCGGCGGGCTCGGCGGCGCGCAGCGCGCGCTGCTGCGTACGGCCGACCAGCTGGCGAGCCGGATCACCGGCGCGGGCTTCCGCGCCACGCTGCTGAACGAGGAGGAGCTGGTCGCCGCCGTGGCCACGTCCGCGTGCGTCAATCCCATCGCCACCGCGCGGGCCAGCCAGCCCGACGCCCCGCCCGTGCGGCGTACGGCCGAGACGCCGCGCGCCTGGCGCTGCGACGACCGCTGGCACACCACGTACGGCGTGGGCCGCTGGCCGGAGCTCGGGCGGGCGGCGACGCCGCTGCCGCGGCTGGTCTCGCTGCTGACCGCGGTCCCCGCGCTCACGACCACGTTCAGCCTCACGCTGGGCCGCGGTGTGCGCCGCCAGTCGGTGGCCGTCAGCGGGCACGTGCGGGTCACCGGGCGTTCGGACACAGAGCTGACGGCGGCGCGGCGCCATCTGGAACAGGCCGCGCGCGGCGCCAAGGTGGGCCTCATACGGCTGGACCGGGAGCAACTGCCCGGTGTGCTGGCCACGCTGCCGCTGGGGGGTGCGCGCTGATGGCGTCCGGCATCCGGCATCTGCAGGGGCTGCGCGGCCCGCGCCGCGCCCATCACGCGCTGCCCGCCGACCACTTGGCCGCCCTGTCGCTGCCGATCGGCGACGACGGTGTGGTCGTCGGCAACGACGCGGAGGGCCGCCCGCAGGTGCTCGGCTTCCACCACCCGGTGCCGTACGACGTGGTGCTGGTCGGCGGTCTGTGGACCGCACAGGTGCTGGCGCTGCGTACGGCGGGCACGGGCGCGCGGGTCGCCGTCGAGACGGGGCGGCAGCAGGCGTGGACCAACATGGTGCAGGCTGCCGGCGGCGGCCTCGAGTGCATCACGTTGCACGACGTCGGCCGCGTGCCGCCGCTGGGGGCGACCGTCGGCAGCCCGGTGCTGGTGGTGCGGGACTGCGGCATGCGCCCGCCGCGCGGCCGGGTCGCCTCGGCGCCCTGGCAGTCGGTGCTGACGCTGCTGCCGTATCTGAGTCCGGTGGCGCCGCGGCTGCTTCGCGGCGCGGCGCTGGTGGGCATCCAGCGGGTGTCGCCGGACGAGGCGCGGCAGATCGGCCGGGTCATGTCGCTGCCCGCCGCCGACGTGGAGGCGCTGTCCACGCTGGGCGAGGGCGTCACCCTGTGGTGCACCCGCCGGGACCGGCACTATTCGCTGACGCAGCCGACCGACGCGGAGTCGGGGCTGCTGGGCACGCCGCGCCGGGTGGACTGACCGGGCGGACCGGCCGCCAAGGGCGGCGCGCCGCCCGCCTCACTCGAAGGCGGTGAGCATGAACTTCTCGCTGCCGCCCAGCGATTCGTACCCGGTGAAGAACTGCCCCCGGTCGAAGTAGACGGAGATCGGGGTGCCCGGCCAGCCGTACGCCTCCAGCTCCGTCTCGCTCTGGCTGTCGGGATGCCGCTGGTACAGCGAGCTCTCCCCGTTCTCCGGCGTGAAGCGGCGCAGCTGCCCGCCGCTCTCCCGGGTGGGCTCCACGTACACGATGAGGTTGCCGCCGTCCACGCCGACCGGCAGCCCGGAGCGCTTCGTGCCCACCGGCCGCGACCACTTGATGCGCCCGTCGGAGAGGTCGAACGCCACGATCTTGTTCTCCCGCCAGTCGTCGGCCAGGGAGCCGCTGCTGCGCACGCTGTCCGTCGGCAGATAGAGCGTGTCGTGGGCGACTACGGCGGCGTTGCAGCCGTAGTCGGCGTACGTGCAGTTGGGAAGGTACTTCCTCTTCGGCACGTCGTCGTCCGGGCTGGTGTTGCCCGTCACGATGGAGACGCGGGAGCGGAGCTTCCCCTTCTCGTCCAGGGTGATGAACTCGCTCTCGATGTAGTGCGTGTCGTAGCCGAGCCCGATCACCACCGGAGCCTTGGACGCGAAGAACATCGGCTTCTTGCCCGCGGGCACCGCCCAGCTCCAGTGCGTGCTCCCGCCGTCCGGGTCGAGCCGCCGCACCTCGTACGAGGTCGTTCCGCCGCTCTCCTTGAACACCGTGGCCAGCAGGCTGTCGTCGCCCGCCAGATACTGCACCTGCCAGCCGCCGGACAGCTTCCGCTGCCACTGCTCCTCGCCGTCGGCGGCGCCGTACGCGGTCAGTCGGCCGTCGTGCCCGACGATCACGGACTCGTCGGTACGGGCGGTGATGGCCCACTCGACCTTGTCGCCGTTGGCGTACTTGGCGGGCAGGTCCTTCGTCCACGTCTGCTTGTGGCTGCGCGTGTCGACGGCGGTGAGCTTGTTGCAGACTCCCCCGGACTCGTAGGTGAGGACGATGAAGCCGCCTTTGGGGCCCGTACGGCTGCCGCAGATGTCGCCGGGGAACGCGACCTTCCACCGGACGTCGCCCTTCTCCCGCCCATACGCCTTGATCTCCTTGAGCTCCGGCTTGATCACGGAGTCCCCGTTGAACCAGATCCCGGGCGACTCCGATGCCTGGTGGTCGACGATCTTCCCCTTCGGCGCGGGCGCCTGCCAGGCGATGCTGCTGACCTTCTTGTGCGCGTACTCGGGCTTGGGCGGCGCGGACGGCTTCCCCTTCGACTCGCCGCCACCGCCCCCGCCGTCGTCACCCGGGGCGAACACCAGCCATCCGCCGCCCGCGAGGAGCGCCGCCACCACGGCGGTCACGACGGCCGCCATCACACCCCTGCGCCGTCCGCCCGGCCCACCCGGCCCGCCCGGAGGCCGCGGCGGCAGCGTGGGCGGGGCGGGCGGCATGCCCGGCACCGCGGGCTGCTGCCCGCCCGCGTACGGGTTCGGGCCCTGCCAGCCGGGCTGGGGCGGCGGGTTGTACGGCGGGTGGTACGGGGTGTTGTCCGGGCCGTTGGGGGCGGGCGGTTGTGTCATGACAGGCGGTGAACTCCGGTTTCGGGAAGCGCGCGGCGACGGCGGGGGCGGCGCGGCGGGCGGTCATGGTAGACGGACCTCGGCACGGGCCGCTTCGAATAAAACGGCCGTCATCTGAAGGCGGCGACGAGAGGGCTCGCCGTCTCTTCCTCCGGTGCTTCGGAGGTCACTTCCTGCGCGGCGAGGAAGAACATGCCGCGGTGCAGCACCGGCAGCGCGTCCTCGGCCAGGCCGATCTCCTGCTCGCTGGTCTGGGCCGGGTGGCGTTCGTAGACCGTGCGCTTGCCGGTCTTCCGGTCGTAGCGCAGCAGGGCACCGCCCTTCTCGCCCGTGGGCGGCTCGTAGCCGACGAAGTCGCCGTCGACGGTGCCGGCAAGCACCAGTTCCCGCTTGTCCTCGGGTTCGCCGACCCAGACGGCGGCGCCGGTCTTCAGGTCGTGGGCGAGGACGGAGTTGACGGTGGCACCGCCGTCGCCGGCGGAACTGTGGGACTCGCCCTGCACGTAGACGGCGTCGTCGCTGACGACGATGCCCGGGCAGAGCGCGTTCTGGTCGCTGCAGATGTAGCGCGCCTGCCGCTTCATGTCGATGCGTACGGGTTTCCTGCCCTCGCCTTCGAGGTGCATCAGGAACTCGACCTCGCCCGTCTCCTCGCGGCCGAGCGCCACGACGAGCGGCGAGGTCGACGGGATCTTGAGCGCTTCGAGGTCACCGGGCACGTCCCAGGTCCAGTCCGGTTTGCCCGTCTTCGGGTCGTACACCCAGACCTCGCTGCTGCCGAGGTTGTCGCAGTAGCCGGTGACGACCAGCTGCTCGCCGCCGCGCATCCCCTTGGCGCCGCACTCGCTGGTCGGCGAACTCCCGTGCAGCCGCTTCCTGTCGTCGATGCGGTAGACGGACCAGCCGCTGAGGGAGGCGATGCCGACGGTGTTCTCGGTGACGGCCACTTCGCCCGCCTCGAAACGTTCCGGGTCGTCCGGGTCGGTGAGCTGCCGCGTCCACAGCCGCTTCCCCTCCTCCAGGTCGACGACGGTCAGCGAGCGGCACTCGTCGCCGTGCTGTACGGCGGCCCTGCCCGCGGCGGACTCGACGGAGGTGCCGCAGACCCGCCCCTGGAGCGGAACGCCCCACCTCTTCTTGCCGGTTGCGAGGTCGTGCGCCACCACCTCGTCCGGCTGCGTCTTCACGACCGCCTCGTCCGTGAACCAGGTGCCGGGCGCCGGTGCCTGCTCGGGCGCCTGGCGCGCGGGCTTCGTCCAGGCGATCCCGGCACTCGCACGGTGCTCGGGGAGCGGTGAGTCGTCGCGTGCCGCGGGCCCGGACTCCGAGCCCGTACGGGAACCGTCCCGGGCGATCAGCCAGCCGCCGGTGCCGAGTCCGGCCGCGAGCAGGACGGCGAGGACGGTGAGCAGGGCGTTGCGGCGGCGACGGCCGCCCCCGCCGCCGGACGGCCCGGTCCCGCCGGGCGGGACCGGCGGCCCGAACCCCGGGGGCGGGGTCGGGGTGTCCCACTGCGGGGGTATCAACTGGTGCCGCGGGGCCACCGGCTCGTGCACCCACGATCGTAACCCGCAGGTTTCGTCGGCGGCGACAGAGGTGTATACGAGCCAGGGCCGCCGCCACCGCTGTCGCCGCCGCGCGTGCTGTGCGCGGCGACGCCGCCGGAGACGGGGCTCGCGGGGCGGGACGCACCGCCGCCGTCCCCGGCCGCTCCGCCGCCACCGCCTCCGCTGCCGCCGCCTCCGCCGCGCGCGCCGTGGGTGTTGATGCCCTGCCGGAGCGTCGTGGCGGGGGACGCGACGATCGCGGCGGACGTACGGGACGCCGCGTCCTGGCTCGCGTTGCGGTAGTTGACGATCTCGTCGCCGAAGCCGGGCACGAAGCGGTAGATCATCGCGGAGGCGAAGATGGCGAGAATGATGATCGCCAGCCCGGACACGATGGCCGAAACCGAGTTCGGCCCCTCCGACGTCGTCAGCGCGCCCGCCAGGCTCAGTACGATCATGATGACCGGCTTGACGAGCACCACCGCGATCATGAGGCCCGCCCAACGGCGCACCTTGCCCCACAGGTTCTTGTCCACCAGCCCCGCGTACACCGCCGTGCCGAGCAGCGCCCCGACGTACAGCAGCGTCGCCCGCAGCACCAGCTCCAGATAGAGCACGCCGGCGGCGAGGACGGAGATCAGCGACACCAGTATCAGCATGATCGGCCCGCCGCCGATGCCCGTGCCCTTCTCCAGGGCCTCGGCGAACGTACCGAAGAACGCGTCCGTGTCACTGCTCGTGCCCGTCGCGATGGCCGCCGTCACGGAGTCGGTCGCGGTGACGACGGTGTACAGCACCAGCGGCGTGAACGCGGACGCCAGCACGACCAGCCACAGAAAGCCGATCGCCTCGGTGAACGCCTCCACGAACGGCACGCCGCGCACGGCCCGCTTGGCCACCGCGAGCAGCCACAGGACGAGCGTGAGGATGGTCGACGCGGCGAACACGATGGCGTACTGGCGGAGGAACGAGGTGTTGGTGAAGTCGACCGTGGACGTCTCGTTGACCAGGTCCGACAGCTTGTGGATGGTCCACGCGGCGGCCTCGGCGAAGCCCTTGGCGAGGGAGTTGAGGGGGTCGACGAGATACTCGGGCTCGGGCTGCTCACCGCCGCCTCCGCCGCCGCCACCGTCGTCCTCGCAGAAATCCCTGGCCGGTCCGCGTACCTCGTCGCACGCGTCGTCCTCCGGCTTGGGCGACGGTGCCGCCGCGGCACGGGTTGCCAGGACCAGCCCGGCGGCCTGACCTCCTGCCACGAGGGAAGCCACGGTCAGGAACCGCCGTGTGTCAACGGGCATAGGTGAACCCTCCGAACCCTTCCACGGCCTCACTCATCTCCTCGGCACGAGAGGCTTGTTGGTCCCTGCCGACAGGCGTCGGGCCGTCCTTCTGCTTGAAGTCGACCACCTTCCAGTCGTCACCGGCCCGTTTGAGATCGAAGGTGGTGGTGTACCAGCTCTCCGAGACGGGGTTCTTGGAATCGGTGCCCGCGAGCCCGAAAAGCGACGAGTACCAGACGCTGACCTTGGCGCTGCCCTCGTCGTACTCCTGCGTCTGCGTGCCCACGGGGATCACGCGGGAGATGAAGGTGAGGCCCGAGGGAGTCGACCCGTCGCTCTTCAGCCCGATGCGCTTCAGGAACGCGGCGTCCCCGTAGACCTTGTCCAGCGAGGCCTTGCGCGTGGCCGCGATGTCGGGGGCGTAGACGGCGTCGACGATCTGGCTCCTGCTCGCGCTGTCGAACATGCCGTCCCCGCCGAGGGCCACCATGTAGTTCGCCGCCGCACTCTGCGCCCCCTGCTCCGACTGCGCGAAGCCGGACGGGATGCCCGTGGCGGCGTTCTTGTCCGTTACGGGCTCGCGGCCCGTCGGGGCCGTCGGCTGGGCGGCGGCGTCCTTGCCGTCGTCCGCGCGGGTGCCGCCGGAGTCCGAACCGCCGCCGTCACCGCTGCGGTTGGCGAACGCGATCGCCGCGATGAGCAGCACCACGACGCCCACCACGGTGACCAGGCTGCGGCCGGGGCGGCCGGCGGAGCGTCTGCCGACGCCGTACACGTCGCCGTCCTCGCCCGGCAGCCGCGTGCGCGTCCCCAGGCGGCCGGTGCCGCCCGCGGAGTCGCCGGCCGAACCGCGTCTTCTCGACGGGCCCGTCTCGCCGCCCGTACGACCGCGCTCGTCGTACCCGTCGCCGCCGATGCTCATGCCGGACGTGCTCCCTCAACGCTCATGCCGGACGTGCCCCTCAACTCTCAGCAACTCTCAGTCAGTCAACCGCCGTCACTGCATTGTCCCCTCACACGACGTTAGCGGGGGTACCGGCTGCGTGGGTCCAGTGAGACGGAGGGACCGGGGCATCTCCTCGGATTGCCGGAGGCAGCCGGGGGCGCAGCGGTCGCACACCCGTACCAACGTGCGCTCCCGCCCCCGGCGGCACCCGCGGCACCCCGGCCGGCGGCACGCGACCGAAATCTGTCGCGTGCACCGGATCTTGCCGAGGCGGTCCGGATCTGTCGTGACAGGGCGCGCGGGGCCGATCTACGATCGGAGGACGGCATCGCGCGTCGGTCACCGGCCGGGTGAGGCGTGGAGGTGCCCGTGAGATGCCTGACGGAGGCATTCCACCGTGTCAGTCGAGTTGAATCACACCATCATTCACGCCCGTGACAACCGGGCTTCCGCCGAATTCCTGGCGCACATCCTCGATTTGGAGACCGGGGCCGAGTGGGGCCCGTTCATCCCCGTGCAGACCAGCAACGGCGTCACCCTGGACTTCGCGTCCATCGATCCCGAGTCGATCGTCATGCAGCACTACGCGTTCCTCGTGACCGAGGAGGAGTTCGACGGGATCTTCCAGCGGATCAAGGACGGCGGTGTCGAGTACGCCGCCGATCCGCACTGGAAGCGGCCCGGCGAGATCAACCACAACGACGGCGGGCGCGGCGTGTACTTCATGGATCCCGCCGGTCACGGCATGGAAGTGATCACGCGCCCGTACGGCGGATGGGACGCCGTAGGCGCGTAGGCGCGTAAGCACGTAGGCGCCTAGGCGCGTAAGGGCAGCCGTGTCCGGTCCACCGTAAGGGCCACCGTGCCCCGCATCAGTCCACTGTCGTCCGATTGGACCTGTTGGGCCGGTGCGGGGCACGGCTAGCTTTCCCGCATGTCCGCCACATCGCGCGCCACGCGTATCCACATCGTCGACGCCTTCACCGCCCGCCCGTTCGCCGGGAACCCGGCGGGTGTCTGCCTGCTGCCCGCCGGGGACTGGCCGGAGGAGGCGTGGATGCAGCAGGTCGCCGCCGAGGTGAACCACTCGGAGACGGCGTTCGCCCGGCCGCGGCCCGAGGCGGCCGGCGGGGAGTCCGCGGTGGACTGGGAGTTGCGCTGGTTCACTCCCGTCATGGAGACCAATCTCTGCGGCCATGCCACATTGGCCACCACGCACGTGCTCCGTATGGAACGGGGCATCGCCGGGACCGTACGGTTCCACAGCCGCTTCAGCGGCGTCCTCGTCGCCCATGCCGAACCGGAGGGTGACATCACGCTGGACTTCCCCGCCGCACCCGGCACCGAGAGGCCGGTGCCCGACGGGCTGGCGGCGGCGCTGGGCGCCGAGCCCCAAGCCACGTACGGCACCGGCGCGTTGGGCGACCTGCTGGCCGTCCTCGAGGACGAGGACGCCGTACGGGCCGCGCGCCCCGATCCGGACGCGCTGGCGGCGGTCGTGCGCGAGGCGGGGCTGCGCGGCGTCATGATCACGGCGCCGGCGAGTACGGACAGGCTCGGCTACGACTTCGTCTCCCGCTTCTTCTCGCCGAACGAGGGCATCGCCGAGGACCCCGTAACCGGCAGCGCCCACACGGCGCTCGCCCCGTACTGGTCGGCGCGACTGGGCCGCGACGGGCTCACGGGCCTCCAGGCGTCACCGCGTTCGGGGCTGGTACGCACCGCCGTGCGCGGCGACCGCGTACATCTGACGGGCGGCGCCGTCACGGTCCTGGACGGCACGCTGCACGTGTGACCGACCACGGGCCCGCGGATATTCCGTTGCCCGGCGGCCCGTCGGCGGTTACGTTCCGGGTTCCGGATGCACGGAAGGACCGGACAGGGAGGGAGGTGTACGGCTCATGCGCACGCCCGAGCCGCAGCAGCGCCAGCGCAGCACTGCCACCTTCCACCACCTCACCACGGAGACGTCTTGTCCTCTCGCACTACGGGTCGCACTACGGTCGACACGCCCCGCATCACCCCGCTGACCGACCCCGGCGCCGATCCCGGCCCCGGCGCTTCCGCGTCGCCGCAGGCCGCGGAACCCCCGTCCAGCCACCGTCTCGCGTGGCTCGCGTCCGACGCCGCGGGCGTGCCCCTCGGGTCCGCGTTCCTGCGGCTGTTCCACCGGGACGGGCAGCGCCATCTCGCCGAGCTGCGGCTCGCCGTCCACCCCGCCGAACGGCGGGCGGGCGTCGGGTCCCGGCTGCTCGACGCGGCGGTCGGCGCCGCGCGGGCCGAAGGGCGCGGGCGCGTCCTCGCGCAGGCCGAGGCGGGTTCGGCCGGCGAACGGTTCCTGGCCGCCCGCGGGTTCCGTACGGTCCTCACGCTGACCTTCGCCCGCCTGCCGCTGTCCACCGGGGCCGGACCGGCCGACCTGCCCGGACCGGCGGCAGCCGCCCGCCGGCCGCATCCGGGCTACCGGCTGCGGTCCTGGGCCGGGACCGTCCCGGACGAACTGGCCGGTACCTTCGCCGACTCGCGTCGCGCCATGGACGACATGCCCATGGACGACACGGACTACGGCACCGTCGAGTGGGACGTGGCCCGCGTCCGCGAGGTGGCCGAGGCGGTCGCGGCCCGCGGCGACCTGCTGTACACCGTCGCCGCGGTCGACGAGTCGGACGGCACCATCGCCGGGTTCACCGAACTCGTGGTGCCGGGCGACGGCAGGGGCGACGGCCAGCACTACGGGACCGGCGTGCTGCCGGAGCACCGCGGGCGCGGGCTGGGGCGCCGGATGAAGGCCGAGTCCGTACGGCAGGTGCGCGAGCGGCACCCCGGACTGAGCGGTCTGCTGACGGACACCGCCGACAGCAACCCGTACATGCGGGGCATCAACGACGCGCTGGGTTACGTGCCGACGCACCGCGCGGTGGAGTGCCAGCTCGACCTGTAGCCGGGGCGGAAGGGCGCCCACGCGGGGTTACGCCCGCGCGGTCGCAACCCCGCGCGGGCGTACCGGCGCGCGGAACCGCGGGCGCACCGGGCGGCTCAGCCGCCGAAGCTGGTGCGCTCGAGCCAGAAGTCCAGCAGCACGGGGTCGCCCAGCACCTCGACGCGGTCGCTGTCCGGCGCCAGCCTGCGGTAGAAGACGAGGAGCACGTCGGTGAGCGGCCCGCGCAGCGCCGTCGTCGCGGTGCCGTGCGTACGGTGCCACAGCGGGCCGTCCGGGCCCAGCTCGATCAGCCACTCCGCCCTGACGCCGCTCCCGTCCTCGCCCCCGCCCGTGTCCGTCGCGTGCAAGTGGAGGCTGTCCCCGGCCCGTTCGCGCAGCTGGAGCAGCTGCTCGTCGTACGCCTGGGCCTCCGGACTGCACACGATGTCCAGCCACTCGTCCACGCAGTCCGCCGCCACCTCGGGCGCGACCTCGTACGGCTGTCCCGCCGCCAGGCAGGCGTCGGCGCGGTGGACGACCGTCTCGTGCGTCATACGGCGCGCCCAGAAGACCGTGCTCTGCTCCTCCGACCAGGTCCACAGGCGTGCTTCCGGTCCGGCGTCCCGCAGCGCGCCCGCGAGGAGTTCGGCGCCTTCGGCGAGCCACTCGTCGAGGGCCGCGGCATCCGCCGCCGCCTCGTGCTTCGGGGGCGGCCCCTCGAACTCCGGCACCGCCTCGTCCGGGACTTCCTCCTGCGCCCGCGTACGGACGATCTCGTGCACCCAGCGGTGCGCGCCGCCCAGGTGGACGGCCAGTTCGCGGAGGGTCCAGTCCGGGCAGCTCGGCACCTGGGCGGACGGGTCGGCACCGGCGAGGGTCTCCCGGAACAGCCGCGTCTGCCGGAGGATTTCGGAGCGGTACCGCTCGAAGGGCAGTGAGGTCGACACCATGGGCCGCAGGTTACGTGCTGTGTCCTCCCGGCGCCGTTCCATTTAGCGGCCTGTTGGCGCCCGGTTGGCGCTCGGCTGGTGCCTCAATGGCCACCCGAAGTGGCCGCCCCTGGTGAACGAGCGTGAACCTGCCGCACAACTCCTGTTCAATGGCAGGCTGTTGTAGGCTAATGGCCGTGTCCAGTGACAGCATGGCAGCAGATGGACAACGAAGCCCGCGGGATGTCGTCGCGGAAGGGCTGCGGCGCCGCATCTCCCGCGGCGAGCTGCGGATAGGCCAGCAGATTCCCACTCAGGCGGACCTCAGCGAGCAGTTCTCGGTGCCGCGCGGCGCCGTGCGCCGCGCCCTCGAACTCCTGGAACGGGAAGGGCTGATCAAGCGCGCCCGCCAGGGCACCCCCGCCGAGGTCGTGCAGAACGTGCCCGACCGCCCCGCGGCGCCGGGCGAGGCGCCGTTCGGCCGCCAGCACGTGCCGCGTACGGCCGGGCTGGAGCTCACCGAACGGGTCGCCAGGGCGTTCCGCGGCACCCACGTCAGCATCGACGCGTACTGCGCGAGCGGGGAGACGCTCGCTTCCGCGCTGGCCGGCCCGGTGGTCGCGGTGACCGCCGGGAAGCCGCGCCCGCAGTCGCTGCGCGTCCGCATCCTGCTGCCGGACCCGGACAATCCGCTGGCGTTGCCGCAGGTCGTCGGTGATCCGCTGGACGGCAGGCCGCGCGAGCGGCTGCGCGAGGTGACCGAGCACATCTGGGGTTCGCTGCGGCACTCGCTGCGGATGCTGGAGGTACGGGAGCTGGTGCCGGAGGTCCGGGTGGAGGCGCGGAAGGTGTCGATCACGCCGACCCAGCGGGTGTTCATCCTGAACGGCGAGGAGGTCCTCACCGGGCACTACCAAGTGCTGCCGCGCCGCGTGGAGCTCAGCCGCGATCCGATGGAGATCTACGACATGCTGGGCCTGGACGGCATCCTCTTCCGCCACACGGCGGTGCCGGGAGACCAGGTGACGGAGGCGTACGTACAGCAGACGAAGCTGTGGTTCGACTCGCTCTGGGACACCATCGCCCGCCCCATGGAGCCTTAGTCATGAGGCGGTGCGTGTGTGTTCGTGGGCGCTACGGCCTCACTGGCGGTCCGCGATCAGCATCAGTACGAGCAGCACGCTCGTCACGCAGACCAGGTTCTGGGGCATCGGATTCCGCCGAAGTCCCCGCGCAAGCACAGTGATCAGGGTGACCACCATGGCACCGTGCCAGCCAATCGTCACAGCCAGGTCAACGGCGACCTGGAACAGCAGCTCAATGAGCAGATTTGTGCGGACCAATGCCGCCATGGCCCTCACCTCCTGCGGATCACGTCCTTCCGAGTGGAATACCTTCGGTTGGTATCCCCGTTGGCAGTAACTCTTCATTGAGGCACTGCCATTGGTCGCGTACTTCGTAGATTCGACTCCTACCCCTGACCAACCCTGACCAACTCCGAACGACCGGACCAGCCTGACCGGAGACGGCCGACCCGTCGGCGGCATGACGCGGGCAAGGTACGGGCATCCGCCGAGATGACCGGAAGTTGCGGCCATCTGTCCCGGTGTGAACGGCAGTTGTAGCCTCGGCAAGTGGCTTCGACGACTGCGGGCAAGAGCGGGGACGCGGGGGACACGGGGGCCGACGGAAGCGTCGAAATTCCCCGGTACCGGCGGGTTGCGGACGATCTCCGAGCCATGATCCTGGACGGCAGAATCGGGCAGGACCGGCCGCTGCCGAAGCAGCAGCAGCTCCAGCGCCGCTACCGCGTGGGCAGGGGCACCGTGCAGAGCGCGCTGCAACTGCTGCGCGAGGAGGGGCTGATCGAGGAGGGCGTGCCGGGGCGGGCCGCGCGGGTGGCTCAGCAGGGCAGCAGCCTGCAGCCGCTGGCGCACCACATCGCGCGCGCGTTCTCGGCGAAGCACGTGTCGCTGGACGTGTGGTCACTGACGGTGGAGACGCTCAGCAAGGCGATCCAGAACCAGGCCGCGGAGATACGGCAGGGCGAGCAGCGCCCGGAGTCCATCGCCGTCCGGGTGCTGCTGCCCGACCTGGAGACCCGGCATCCGTATCCGCGGCACGTGGACGACCCCGACGACCCGCGCCCGCTGCAACGGCTGCGGCACGTCATCCGCACGTACGCGGGCGCGCTGGAGCACTCGCTGACGACGCTCGCCGAGGCGCACCTCGTGGAGGACGTACGGGTGGAGATCCGGGGCATGCCGACGATCCCCGGAGAGAAGCGCTACATCATCAACAACGCGGAGATCCTCACCGGCTTCTACAGCATCCGCCGCAGCCACATGTACAACAACCCGGACGGCGCGACGCTCGACATCCTGGAGCTGTACAGCGACGGCAGCCTGTTCCCGTTCACCCGGAGCGCGCCGGGCGCGTCACCGCTGGACGACGCCCGGTTCGAGCAGATCCGGCAGTGGTTCGACACCCGCTGGGAGCAGGTGGCCAGGCCGCTGCCGCTGAGCGGCTGACGCCGGACACCCGGCGGCAGCCGGCGACAACCTGCGGCAGCCGACGACGGAAAGCGGGCGGCGAGCTGCGGGGTGACGGGCGGCGGCGGAATTCGGCCGAAATTCAGCCGAATATCGGCCGAAAGCAGCCCCGGCCTACACCGCCATGCCGTAGACGATCGTGAAGAGCGTGCCGAGTGAGCCGATGATGAACACGCCCGTGAGCCCCGCGACGATCAGCCCCTTCCCTTGCTCCGCGCTGAACGTGTCGCGCAGCGCCGTCGCACCGATGCGCTGCTTGGCAGCGCCCCAGATCGCGATGCCGAGGCAGATGAGAATGGCGACCGCCATCACGACCTCGATCATCACCCGTGCTTCGTTGCCCAGTGACCCGAACGGCCCCCAGTCGGGGGCGATTCCACCGATGATGGTGGTGATGTCACCCTTCTCAGCTGCCAGGATCATGCGTAACTCACCGCCCCGCTCGGAATGTTGGTTTTGGTGTGACTTGACGTCAGGGACGCCCGGCGCGGTCGCCCCGCGCACTCCTATGACTCTACCGCTGTCTTGTGACATCACGGGCTATCTGGGGGATGGTTGAGACGTGCGGAAGGTGTGGGTGGGAGTCGGGGCCGGGGCCGCGGTGTTGTCGGGGCTCATGGCACTGCTTGTCGTGGGCACGTATGTGGCCGCCTCCTCGATCATGGGTGGCGGGGGCGGCGGACGCCCGACCGGACTGGCGAAGGGCACCGTGCCCGCCGCGTACCAGGATCTGGTGCGCAAGTGGGGGCAGTTGTGCCCGGAGATCAGCCCGGCGCTGCTGGCCGCGCAGCTGTACCAGGAGAGCGGCTGGCGCCCGGACGCGCAGAGCCCCGCCGAGGCGCAGGGCATCGCGCAGTTCATCCCGGGCACGTGGGCGACGCACGGGATAGACGGCGACAAGGACGGCGACAGGGACGTCTGGGACCCGAAGGACGCGATCCCGTCCGCCGCCTCGTACGACTGCGAGCTGGCGGACTACGTCGGGGACGTGCCCGGCAATCCGACGGAGAACATGCTCGCGGCGTACAACGCGGGCGCGTACCGCGTGATCCAGTACCAGGGCGTCCCGCCGTACTCGGAGACGCAGAACTACGTGCAGGTGATCCAGAAGCTCGAGAAGAGCTTCGCCGCGAACAAGGGCCGCGTCGACCCGTCCAAGCAGGCCGCCGGCGCCATCAACTACGCGCAGGAGAAGCTCGGCACGCCGTATCTGTGGGGCGGCGACGGTACGCCCGAGGACGGCGGCCGGTTCGACTGCTCCGGGCTGTCCAAGGCGGCGTACAAGGCCGTGGGCATCGAGCTGCCGCGCCTCGCCAGCGCGCAGTGGAACACCGGCCCGCACCCGGGGCGCGACGAACTCCTCCCGGGCGACCTGGTCTTCTTCGCACACGACCTGAACGACCCCGCGTCGATCCACCACGTCGGGATCTACGTAGGCGACGGTCAGATGATCGACGCGCCGTACACGGGCGCGAAGATCCGCTTCGACCCGATCGACTCCCCGGACTACTTCGGGGCGACACGGCCGACGGCGGACTGACGGGCACCGGTTCGTGCCGCGCGGCCGCGACCCGGCCGCCGCCGAGCCGAAGCACAACCGACAGAAGTCGCAAAGGATTGTGAACTCTCTGTGAGGCGCAGGCCCTGAGCTGCGCGGATGGGTCTCCCTTCGATAACGTCAGGGTGATCTTTCGGTGGAGACAGGAACGTCTGGCGGGGTGCCGGGCGTTCTCTCGTGCGGAATGGGCATTCCGTAATCACGACCACGGGGGTACGGGGATCGGCAGCGCAGTTCGACTAGGAGTGAAGGGGCCGTACCGCGATGGCTGGATGGGACAACCCCGACGTCGACCTGCTCTATGACATCAACGGGCTCGCCAAGGACGCACCGGCGTGGGCGGACCGTGCGGCGGGTCACATCGGCGAGTACGGCATCCTCGCCGCGCTCGTCCTCGTCGCCTGCTGGGCCTGGTGGTCCGTACGGCGGCGCAGCGCCGACCGTGAGACGGCCGTCACGTCGATGGCCGCGCTGATCTGGGGACCGCTCGCGGCGGGCATCGCGGTGCTGGTGAACATCCCGGTGCGCGGACTGGTGGAGCGGCCGCGCCCGTTCCGCGAGCACAAGGGGCTGGAGGTGCTGGCGACCGGGAAGAACGACTTCTCGTTCGTGAGCGACCACGCGACGCTCGCGATGGCGCTCGCCGTCGGACTCTTCATGGTGAACCGCCGGTTCGGCCTGGTCGGCCTCGCGCTGGCGCTCCTCGAGGGCTTCTGCCGCGTGTACATGGGCGTGCACTACCCCACGGACGTCATCGGCGGGCTCGCGCTCGGCACGGCGGCGGCCCTGCTGCTCGCGCCCGTCGCGCTGTGGCTGCTGACCCCGCTGGTGCGGACGGTCGCGGGCTCGGCCCGCGTGGGCGGCCTCGTGTGGGCCCCTGCGGCAGGCGTCGCCGCGGTCGCGGCCGACGGCGGCGCGGACGGTACGGGTGCCCGTACGGGCGGCACTGGCGGCAGCGGCGAGGGCGAGCCCGCGTCGGACCCGGGCGACGAGCGTGCGGGCGCCGGCAAGCCGTACGACGGCGACCTGGCGGCGTAACGGGCGTAAGGGCGTAACGGCGTAAGGGCCTAACGGGTGCAGCGCCCGGCGGCGCGGGCCCGCGCAGGCCGCGCCGCCCCGCGCTCCCGCCGTGCCCCCGCGCCCTACACCGTGCCCCTGTGCGCCGTCGCGTCCGACCGCGCGCGGTCCCTGGAGCGCCGGGCCGGACCCCGCCAGCCGCACCCGCAGCGCGCGTGCGAGAACGCGCCGTGCTCCACGGTGGTCGTGTCGTGGGCGGCCTCGTCCTGCGCCGCCGTCGCCTCGGGTCCTTGGGCGGCCGGGCCGGTGCCGGACCGGAATGCCATGCCGCTCGTGCTGTTCTCAGGGCGCACCCGTCCACCGTACTGCCAGGGCGGGGGCGCGAAGGAGAGCGTGACGGCTGCCGCGGGTCCTCGTTAGCGGAAGCGGAGCGAGTTACGAGGACGGGTTGTGGGGGTCGGCAGACACATGGTCGCGGGACGGCACGGGCGTAGGGGTGCGGCTGCGGCCGCCGCTGCCGGGGTGGGTGCCGCACTCGTCTGTACGGTCGTGGTCACCGGCTGCGCGACGACCGGCGCCGCCACGGACGGCCCCGACGGCGCCGGCGACGCCGACAACGCCGCCGACTCGGCCACCGCGGACGGCAAGCCGGAACGCGACCCGCTGGCGGCCGTACGCGGCGCCGCCGACGCGCTGGAGCGCGCGGGCACCTCCCGTACGCGGACCTCCGTACGCATGGCCAGCGGCGGCACCCGGGTCACGATCCGGGGCACGGGCGGCTTCGACTACGGCCGCAGGACCGGCCGTCTCGAGGTGTCGCGCCCGCAGGAGCCGTCCGGCGCGCCGACCGGGAAGCCGATCACGCAGCTGATCACGCCGGGCGCGCTGTACATGAAGAACCGCGGCGCCGGCGTGCCCGCCGACAAGTGGGTGCGCGTGGACACCACGACGCTGCCTGACGGGAACCTGGTCACCAGCGGTGCCACCGACCCGCTGACCGCCGCCGAACTGCTGCGCGGCGCCCGCGAGTTGAGCTACGTCGGTACGGAACGCATGGACGGCGCCGTCGTCCGGCACTACAGCGGGGTCACGGACCTGGGTGCGGCGGCGCGCGCGGCGACGGGCGCGGCACGCGAGCAACTGGCCGCGGCCGCGCGCGGATTCGCCGAGGACACCGTGTCGTTTGACGCCTTCCTCGATGGGCAGGCGCGCCTCAGGAAGGTGCAGCACCGGTTCACGTTCGGTGCCGCCGGCGACGGCAACGGTGGCGGCGGCAGCGGGCACGGCTCGGACACCACGGTGACGTCCACCACCGGGATGTTCGGCTTCGGTGCTCCGGTGGACGTCGCGATGCCGGCTCCGGAGGACATCTACACCGGGAAGATCGCCGCACCGTAGGCGGGCGGTACGGGCAGTCCCGAAATGGTTCGGAAGTGCCATGCGCGGAGGGTGCGCCCCTACCTACTCTGGGAATCCGGCGTTCCGGCGCCTCGGAGCACGAGGAGGTGGTGCGTGTGCCTGTACCGGTATCAGGGTCTGTGCCCGGCAACTCCCGCGGATCACGGAGCAGTGCGGTCCAGGACCATGTCGCCCTCGCCGAGATCGAGCTGTGCGGTGAGTTGATGATCGCGGCCGCGGCGGCGGAGCTGGCGGGCGAGGAACGGCTCAGCGTGGCGCGTATCGACGAGGTGCTGCGCGTGGTGGAACACGGACGCGACGACTCCGCGTGCCCGCCGCACGCGCGGTGCTGAGCGCGTGTCCGGCGCGGTGTCCGGTGCGCTGCCCGGCGTAGTGCTCAGCTCGGTGCCGCCGTCCCCTGCCCTCTGTACGATGCCCCGTTCTGTACGGGTACGTGGTGTATGTCCCGTACGCACCTCCGCGCAAGTCCCGTACGGGCGTGTCCCGTAGGCCGGAGCCGGGTACACGTGAGCCGGGTACGCGTGAGGCGGGTCACGTACGCAGCAGGCGCGCGATGGCGGCAGTGGCCTCCTCGACCTTGGCGTCCATCTCGCTGCCGCCGTCGATCGCCGCGTGCGCGACGCAGTGCCGCAGGTGTTCCTCCAGGAGCTGGAGCGCGAAAGACTGGAGTGCCTTGGTGGAAGCCGAGACCTGAGTGAGTATGTCGATGCAGTACACGTCCTCGTTGACCATCCGCTGGAGGCCGCGGACCTGGCCTTCGATCCGGCGGAGCCGTTTGAGGTGGGCGTCCTTGTCCTTCGTGTAGCCGTGTTCACCGGTCGCGGCGTGAGCAGAGCAACATTCGGCCGTCTTCGGATCGGCCGTCACGGCGGCGACGGGAGTGTTCTCGGCCGTTGTCATGGGGATCCTCCCGAAGGGGTGGAGAGAGGAGAAGGCGGTAACAGAGCGGGTCGTATACCCCCACTGGGTATACTATACCCCAATTTCCGGAGCCCCGTGTGGAGCCCGTCGTCCGATGGGTGACACTGGGGAACGCCGGTTCGCCGTGGCCGGATGATGCGCCTAGCATCATCGAGACCGACCCCCAGAGAAATCGATGCCCACCGAGGAACCCCTGTGCGCTTTCGTCTGACCCCAAGGGAGACGAGTTTCTACGACATGTTCGCCGCGTCGGCGGACAACATCGTGACCGGCTCCAAGCTGCTGATGGAACTGCTCGGGGCGGATTCCTCCGCGCGCGCCGAGATCGCGGAGCGGATGCGGGCCGCGGAGCACGCCGGGGACGACGCGACGCACGCGATCTTCCACCAGCTGAACTCCTCCTTCATCACGCCCTTCGACCGCGAGGACATCTACAAACTGGCCTCGTCGCTCGACGACATCATGGACTTCATGGAAGAGGCCGTCGACCTCGTCGTCCTCTACCAGATCGAGGAGCTGCCCAAGGGGGTCGAGCAGCAGATCGAGGTGCTGGCGCGGGCGGCCGAACTCACCGCCGAAGCCATGCCGCACCTGCGCACGATGGAGAACCTCACCGAGTACTGGATCGAGGTCAACCGCCTCGAGAACCAGGCCGACCAGATCCACCGGAAGCTGCTGGCGCACCTCTTCAACGGCAAGTTCGACGCCATGGAGGTCATGAAGCTCAAGCAGATCGTGGACTCGCTGGAAGAGGCCGCGGACGCGTTCGAGCACGTGGCCAACACCGTCGAGACCATCGCGGTCAAGGAGTCCTGACCGCTAGTGGACACGTTCGCGCTGGTCGTGACCATCGGGGTCGCGCTCTTCTTCACGTACACCAACGGCTTCCACGACTCGGCGAACGCGATCGCCACGTCCGTCTCGACCCGGGCCCTCACCCCGCGCGCCGCGCTGCTGATGGCCGCCGTGATGAACCTCGCGGGCGCGTTCCTCGGCAGCGGCGTCGCCAAGACCGTGAGCGAGGGGCTGATCGAGACCCCGCACGGCTCGGGCGGCATGGCGATCCTCTTCTCGGCGCTGGTCGGTGCCATCGTCTGGAACCTGATCACCTGGTACTACGGGCTGCCGTCCTCCTCCAGCCACGCGCTGTTCGGCGGCATGGTGGGCGCCGCGCTCGCGGGCGGGATCACGGTGTACTGGTCGGGCGTGCTCGAGAAGATCGTCATCCCGATGTTCCTGTCGCCGATCGTGGGCATGGGCCTCGGCTACCTGGTGATGCTCGCGATCATGTGGATGTTCCGCAAGGCCAACCCGCACAAGGCCAAACGGGGTTTCCGCATAGCGCAGACCGTGTCCGCGGCCGGGATGGCGCTGGGGCACGGGCTGCAGGACGCGCAGAAGACGATGGGCATCGTGGTGATGGCCCTGACCATCGCCGACGTACAGGACCACAACGAGATCCCGGCCTGGGTCAAGATCACGTGCGCGCTGATGCTGTCGCTCGGCACGTACGCGGGGGGCTGGCGCATCATGCGGACGCTGGGGCGCCGGATCATCGAACTGGACCCGCCGCAGGGGTTCGCGGCGGAGACCACGGCGGCGTCCGTGATGTACACGGCGTCGTTCCTCTTCCACGCGCCGATCTCGACGACGCACGTGATCACGTCGGGGATCATGGGCGTGGGCGCGACGAAGCGGGTTTCCGCGGTGCGGTGGGGAGTTGCGAAGAACATCGTGGCGGGGTGGTTCATCACGATGCCTGCGGCGGCGGGGGTCGCGGCCGTCTGCTACGCGGCGGTCACGCTCGTCTCCTGACCGCCCGGCCCGGCCCGGCTCGTCCCGGCCCGGCTCGTCCCGGCCCGGCTCGTCCCGCTCCCGCGAGCGGCCCTGAGCGGCCACCCACCCAAGCCCGCCCGGCGTTTGAGGACGAACCGGGGCGGCCACCGGCCGTTGCGTGGTCGCGATGCTTGTGGCCCACTGCCGGTCCGTCGTGGCCGATGGCCGTCCTCAATCGCCGGACGGGCTTGAAGCGGTGGCTGCGGCCCGTCCTCAAGCGACGGCTTGGGGACAGACGTGGGCCCGCCCCCGGGAGCCAGGAGCGGGCCCTGCCTTGCGGTGGCACCGCCATGCAGCACCGCGAGGCGGCTCCCCCACCGGCACCGCCGGCGGGAGAGAACCAGCACGTCAGCCGAAGCGGCCCGAGATGTAGTCCTCGGTCGCCTGGACCGCCGGGTTGGAGAAGATGCGCTCGGTCTCGTCGATCTCGATGAGCTTGCCGGGCTGGCCGACCGCGGCCAGGTTGAAGAAGGCCGTACGGTCGGACACGCGCGCCGCCTGCTGCATGTTGTGCGTGACGATCACGATCGTGTACTTCGACTTGAGCTCGCCGACCAGGTCCTCGATTGCCAGCGTGGAGATCGGGTCGAGCGCCGAGCAGGGCTCGTCCATCAGCAGCACCTGCGGCTCGACCGCGATCGCGCGGGCGATGCACAGCCGCTGCTGCTGGCCGCCGGAGAGGCCGGAACCGGGCTTGTTCAGGCGGTCCTTGACCTCGTTCCAGAGGTTCGCGCCCTGCAGGGACTTCTCGACGACGCCGTCCAGCTCGGACTTCTTGTACTTGCCGTTGAGCTTCAGGCCGGCCGCGACGTTGTCGTAGATGGACATCGTCGGGAACGGGTTGGGGCGCTGGAAGACCATGCCGATGGTGCGGCGTACGGAGACGGGGTCGACGCCCGAGCCGTACAGGTCCTCGTTGTCCAGCATCACCTTGCCCTCGACCCGGCCGCCGGGCGTGACCTCGTGCATGCGGTTGAGGGTGCGCAGGAAGGTGGACTTGCCGCAGCCGGACGGGCCGATGAAGGCCGTGACGGAGCGGGGCTCGACGCTCATCGAGATGTCGTCGATGGCGCGGTGCGAGCCGTAGTAGGCGGATAGGCCGCTGATGTCGATGCGCTTGGCCATGGTTCGGATCACTCCTCGGGGGTCTGGGGTTCGGCCCCAGCAGACAGGGGTCTCGGGGGCCTCAGCGGCCGGACTTGGGTGCCTTCCAGGCGGCGATGCCGCGCGCCAGCAGGTTGAGCACCATGACGAACGCGATCAGCAGCAGGGCGGCGCCCCACGCTCGGTCGTACGACGCCTCGTTGCCGAGCTTCCACTGCTCGTAGACGTAGTACGGCAGCGACGACTGGGCGCCGTCGAACGGGTTCGCGTTGATCGACGAGGCGCCGAACACCAGCAGCAGGATGGGCGCGGTCTCACCGGCGATACGGGCGATGGCCAGCATGACGCCGGTCGTGATGCCGCCGATCGCGGTGGGCAGCACGACCCGGAGGATCGTCAGCCACTTCGGCACGCCGAGCGCGAGAGACGCCTCCCGCAGCTCGTTCGGCACCAGCTTGAGCATCTCCTCGGTGGACCGGACGACGATGGGCATCATCAGGATCGCGAGGGACATGGCGCCGGCGAAGCCCGAGTAACCCATGTCGAGGTAGATGATCCAGAAGGCCAGCACGAACAGACCGGCGACGATCGACGGGATGCCCGTCATGACGTCGACGAAGAACGTGATGGCCTTGGCGAGCTTGCCGGTCCCGTACTCGACCAGGTAGATCGCCGTGAGCAGGCCGATCGGCGCGGCCAGGAGGCTCGCCAGCCCGATCTGCTCGAGGGTGCCGATCAGCGCGTGGTACGCGCCGCCGCCCGGCTGCAGGGTGATCACGCCGTTCATGGAGTGCGTGAGGAACGTGTTGTCCAGCACCTTCGAACCGCGGGCGACGGTCTCCCAGATGAGGGAGAGCAGCGGCACGACCGCGATCAGGAAGCAGACCCACACGACGCTGGTCGCCAGCCGGTCCCGGGCCTGGCGCTTGCCCTCGACGGCGGTCGTCAGGCTGAACGTGATGGCGACGTAGAGAACGGCCGCGATCAGGCCCCACTGGATACGGCTGTCCAGCCCGGCCGCCAGTCCGATGCCGCAGCCCAGGGCGGCGGCGAGGACCGCGAGGCCGAACGGGGCCCAGCGCGGCAGCCGCGGCTGGCGCAGCGGAGCGGAGGGTACGGGCACCTCGTCGACGGGCGTCTTGTCCAGGGTGACGTCGGTCATGCGTTGGCCCCCGAGTACTCCTTGCGGCGCGCGATGATCAGCCGGGCGAGACCGTTGACCAGCAGCGTGATGACGAACAGGACCAGGCCGGAGGCGATGAGCGCCTCACGCCCGACGCCCGCCGGGGAGGCCTCCTTGAAGGAGGCCGCGATGTTCTGGGCGAACGTGCCGCCGCCCGGGTCGAGCAGGCTGGGCGCGATCAGGAAGCTCGGCGAGAGCACCGTGGCCACGGCCATGGTCTCGCCCAGCGCACGGCCGAGGCCGAGCATGGACGCGCTGATGACGCCGGAGCGGCCGAAGGGCAGCACCGACATCCGGATGACCTCCCAGCGCGTGGCGCCGAGCGCGAGCGCGGCCTCCTCCTGCATCTTCGGGGACTGTTTGAAGACCTCGCGGGAAACGTTCGTGACGACCGGCAGGATCATGATCGCCAGCAGGATGCCCGCGGTGAACAGTGAGCGCGCGGCTCCGCCGTTGTACTCGAAGATGCCGGTCCAGCCGAGGTACTCGTCCATCCACTCGTACAGCCCGGTGAGGTGCGGCACCAGGAAGAGCGCGCCCCACAGGCCGTAGACGATGGAGGGGACGGCGGCCAGCAGGTCCACCACGTACGCGAGGGGCGTGGCGAGCTTGCGCGGCGCGTAGTGCGAGATGAACAGCGCGATGCCGATGGAGACGGGCACGGCGAGCACCATCGCGATGATGGAGCTGACGACGGTGCCGAACGCGAGGACCGCGATGCCGAAGACCGGCGGCTCGGCGTTGACGTCCCACTCGAACGTCGTGAGGAAGTTGCCCTCGTTCTCGCCGAGGGCCTTCGTGGCCTGCCACGTCAGGAAGACCGCGATGGCGGCCATGATGACCAGCAGCGTGATGCCGGAACCGCGGGCGAGCCCGAGGAAGACGCGGTCGCCGGGGCGGGTCGGCTTCTTGCCGCCGGCGGTGCTCACAGGGGTCGGCGGTGGCGGCGAGGCCGAAGCGGGTGCGGAATCAATACTCATGGTTTCTCCGGTCTGGAGGGAGGCCCGCGTGTCAGGGCGGGGTCCCGGGCGGCGGTGCACCGGATGGTCCACGTCGGTCCCGCGGCGCGCGGCGCGGGGAGGCGGCTCGGCTGCGGAACCTGACGTTTCAGTTGTCGGGACTGCCAAACTCAGGGACGCGCTCGGTCACTCGGAACCGGCGGCCGCCGACGGGCTGTTGCCAGCCGGCGTCGGCGACCGCCGGTCCGGGTGTCAGGCGAGGCTGTCGATGGTCTGGCGGACCTTCGTGATGATCTCGTCGGGCATCGGCGCGTAGTCGATGTCGGCGAGCGCCTTCTGGCCGTCCGCGCTGGCGGCGTACTTGAGGAAGGACTTGGTGGCGGCGAGCGTCGCCTTGTCGTTGCCCTTGTCGCAGGCGACCTCGTAGGTCACCAGGACCATCGGGTACGCGCCCGCGGCCTTCGTCGTGTAGTTGAGGTCCATCGCCAGGTCGTTGCCCTTGCCGACGACCTTGGCCTCGGCGATGGCCTTCGAGGCGTTCGCCGTGGTGGCCTCGACGGGGGCGTCCGCACCAGTGTCCAGCTTCACGGTGGGGATGTTGTTGCCCGTGGCGTAGGACAGCTCGGCGTAGCCGATCGCACCGTCGTTCTGCTTGACGTTCGTGGCGATGCCGGAGGAGCCGTCCGCGGACTGGCCGCCCTCGGCGGCCCACTTCTTGGCGGGCTCGTACTTCCAGGAGTTGGGCGCAGCCTTGTTGAGGTACTTGGTGAAGTTGTCCGTCGTACCGGAGTCGTCCGAGCGGTGGAACGCCTGGATCTTGGTGGACGGCAGGTTGGCGTCCGGGTTGAGCTTCTTGATGGCCGCGTCGTCCCACTTGGTGATCTTCGAGTCGAAGATCTTGGCGAGGGTGTCGGCGTCCAGCACGAGGTTGTCCACGCCGGAGACGTTGTACGTCACGGCGATCGGGCCGCCGACGAGCGGCAGGTCGATGCCCTGGCCGCTCTTGCAGACCTTCTTCGACTGCGTGACCTCTTCCGGCTCGAGCGCCGAGTCGGAGCCCGCGAAGGCGGTCTTGCCCTGGAGGAACTCCTGGATGCCCGCGCCGGAGCCGGTGGGCTTGTAGTTGATCTGGGTGTCGGGGCAGGCGGCCTGGTAGTTCTTCACCCAGACGTCCATGGCGTTCTTCTGCGCGCTGGAGCCCGAGGCGAGCAGGTTGCCCTTGCCCTCGCACTTGATGTTGCTGGCGGCCTTGCTGGACCCGTCGTCGCCGCTGCCCGAGTTGTCGTCCGAGCCACAGGCGGTGAGGACCAGGGCACCGGAGACCGCGAGAGCGCCGGCGGCGAGGGCGCGAAGCCGGTTCGTGCGCTGAAGCTTCACTTTCGTTCAGTTCCTTCCTGGGGCCCGCCGGTGGGGTCGGCGCGCGAAGAGATCGGGAGTCCGTCGTATGCGTTCACTAGGTCGCGCGGTCCTTGCCTCGTGGCGTGGGCGCGCGGGCTGTAAGGCTGAAATTAGGCAGAACAGGTGAAGCGGCCCATGGCCGAGAGTGAACGCAAAGTGAACCTCGGCGGTCAGTGCGGTAGCCGCCGTGACCTCGCCGAGACCTGAGTCGTTCGGTCCGCTTGCCCGTACGGGCCATGGCGCCCTGTTCGTTTCGGCGGCCGCATGGCAGCATCCGCTCCAGCTGACGTGACCAGAGCGGGAGTTGAGCCGGAAGGCAAAGGGGGTGCGGCCGGTGACTCGGCAGCCGAGGGGTTCTGTACGCGGGGCGGGTTCCGTACGCGGGGCGGGTTCCGTACGCGGGACGGTGCGCGGGACCGTACGGGGCGGGCGCGCGCTCGGGAGCCGGGTGGCGCTGGCCGTGGCGTGCGTACTGGGCGTACTGGCCGGGCCGCTGGCGGGGAGCGCGTACGCGGACCCGCCCGCGCCGGATCCGCAGCCGTCCGCGAGCGGTCCTGGCGGCTCTGGCGGCTCTGACGGGTCCGGCGGCTCCGGCGCTTCCGGCGAGAAGAGCCTCGAGCAGGTCCGCAAGGAGATCGAGGACCTGCACAGCAAGGCCGAATCCGCGGCGGAGGAGTACAACGCGGCGGAGGAGAAGGCCAAGCAGCAGCGGAAAAACGTATCGGCGCTGAACCGTAAGATCTCCGCGAACAAGGGCAAGATGGACGCCCTCAAAAACCGCGCCGGCGCGATGGCCCGCGCCCAGTACCGCGGCGGCGGCATGCCGGACGAGGCGCAGCTGATCCTGGCCAACAGCCCGGCGGAGTTCATGCGGCAGGCCGGACTCGTACGCAAGGGCCAGCAGGCCACCCGCGGCTTCCTCGGCAAGCTCACCGACACCGGCAACCGGCTCGACGGGTACGCGGCCGAGGCCGCCGACCAGTGGCAGCGGCTGGAGAGCAACCGCAAGAAGAAGGCCAAGGCGAAGAAGACCGTCGAGGACCGCCTCAAGAAGGCCGAGAAGCTGCGCTCGCAGCTGGAGAAGGACGAGCTCAAGGAGCTGGCCGAGCTGGAGAAGCGCGCCGCGGACGCGCGCCAGGCCCGCTGGCTCGAGAGCGGCGTGCTCGAGGAGATCCGCGGCAAGGCGTCGAAGGCGGGCAAGCGCGCGCTCGCGTACGCCACCGACCAGGTCGGCAAGGACTACGAGTGGGGCGCCGAGGGCCCGAAGACCTTCGACTGCTCAGGACTCACGATGCGCGCGTGGCAGGCGGCGGGCGAGACCCCGCCGCGCACGTCGCAGCAGCAGTGGAAGTCCCTGCCCAAGGTGCCGATCAAGGAGATGCGGCCGGGCGACCTCATCATCTACAAGAAGGACGCCAGCCACGTCGGGATGTACGTCGGCGACGGCTCGATGGTGCACGCGCCGCGCACGGGGCGGCAGATCACGGTGGAGGGCGCGGGCTCGATGCCGATCCTCGGCGTCGTACGGCCGGACGGTGACGCGGCGGCGGACGGCGGCTGACACGGGGGACCGGCGGAGGACTGATGGCCGGCCGGCCGGGCGGCCGGCCGGCGGCGGCTCGCGGCGGGCGTACGCACGGGACGTGACATCTGGCATATGACAAGAGCATGTTGCCTGCAGGCATTCCGTACGGGTGTGCCAGGGCGCTAGTGTCGCCTGCGGCGCCTGGCGACCAGGGGTGCCGCGCCCTCGGGGGGAGGGAAGAGGAATCGCAGTCATGCCGGTACCCGTGCATCGGGACAACACGGCGGCCTCGCCGCTCGCGGTGATCCCGAACCAGGGTGAGCCCCAGGGGGAAGGGGCCGGAAGCGCAGGGCTCACCCTGTTGGTGATCGAAGACGACCCGACCGGGAGTGTCAGCGTGCCCGCGCTGCTGGGCGCGCCCAGCGAGCCCATCCGGACCCGTACCGCCCGCAACCTCACCGAGGCCGAGCGGCTCCTGACCGACGACGTGCACTGCATCCTGCTCGACCTGTCGCTCACCCTCCGTACGGAGGCGGGCGCGGGCGGTTCGGGCGGTTCGGGCGGTTCGGGCGGCGCGGGTGGTGCGGGCGGCGGTGCGAGCGGTGCGAACGGCGGTGCGAGCGGTGCGGGCGGCGGTGCGAGCGGTGCGGGCGGCGCGGACGGCTCCGACGTACCCGACAACGAGGACGAGCTGGACATGTTGCGCCGCGTCCTCCGCCTCGCCCCCCGGCACGCCGTACTCGCCCTGACCGACGGCGCGGACGCCGAACGGGCGGCCGCGGCCGTACGCGTCGGCGCCCAGGACTACCTCTTCCGCGACGAGCTCGACGGCCGCCTCCTCGGCCGCGCCGTCCGTTACGCCGTCGAACGCAAGCGCGCCGACCTCGCCCAGCGCCAGCTCACCGAGTCGCGCCTGCGCGCCGAGGAGAACGCCCGGCTGGAACGCGGCCTGCTGCCCACCCCGCTACTGCACGGCAGCGACCTGCGGTTCGCCGCCCGCTACAGGCCCGGCCGGTCCCGCGCGCTGCTCGGCGGCGACTTCTACGACACGGTCCGTACCGCCGACGGCACCGTGCACGCGATGATCGGCGACGTGTGCGGGCACGGGCCCGACGAAGCGGCACTCGGCGTCGAACTGCGCATCGCCTGGCGCGCGCTGACCTTCGCCGGACTGTGCGGCGACGAACTGCTCGGCACCCTGCAGAAGGTCATCGAGCACGAGCGGCCCACCGACGAGGTGTTCGCCACCCTCTGCACCGTCGACATCGCCCCCGACGGGCGCAGCGCGGGCGTGTGCCTGGCGGGCCACCCGTCGCCCCTCATCGCGGGCTGCGGCGGCGCCGGGCCGCGGCTGCTCCCGTACGACGAGAGCGGCCCCGCGCTCGGCCTGCTGCCGTCGGCACGCTGGCCCCGGCGTCAGGTGGAGCTGGGCCGCGCCTGGTCGCTGATGATGTACACGGACGGGCTGATCGAGGGCCGCGTCGGCACGGGCCGACAGCGGCTGGGCCAGGAGGGCATGGTCGACATCGTCGCCCGCTTCCTCGCGCAGGGGCGGCGCGGCGAGGCGCTGCTCGAGGCGACGATGGAGGAGGTCCGCGGGCTCAACGGCGGCGAGCTGACGGACGACGTGGCGGTGCTGCTGCTGGACCGCGGGTGAGCGGGGGCGTTTCCGCGGTGACCGGGGTTTCCGCGGTGACGGGGGATGCTGCGGGGGTTTCCGCGGCGTTTCCGCGGTGACGGGGGTCAGCGACCGCCGTTGAACGGCCCGTACGGCCCGTCGCTGCTGCTGCCGCCCTGCCGGCGCCCGTTTCCGCCGATGACCTGCTTGAGGGCGGGGCGGACGTCCACGATGTAGACGATAGTCGCGATCAGGCCGATGATCTGCAGGAACAGCATCGGGATCAGCAGGTTCACCGCCACCGTGATGCCCAGGATGATCATCCAGAACTGCTTGTTCTGCTTGTCCGCCGCCGGATACGCGTCCTGCCGGCGCATCGCGGCGTCGATGAACGCGAAGACGGCCAGCGCGAGCAGAACGATGCCGATCAGCAGCCAGACCGATGCCGTGAATTCCTGCACCAACATGATGCACACACCCTTGTTCGCCGTCGGTGGTCGTCGTCAGTCATCCGTCGTGGAGCACGTGGCGCACGTGGAGCCGTAGCGCCCACGCTACCCGTACAACGGGCCGGGCACGCCTTCTGTGCCCGGCCCGCTGGGTCAGCTGTCCGACTCGGGCGTCGTCGGCTTCTTCGCCGAGGTGCCCGTCTTCCGCGCGGTGGCGGTCTTCTTCGCGGCGGCCGGCTTGTCCTTGGGCGCCGCCTTGGAGGCGGTCTTGGGTGCTGTCTTCGGCGCGGTCTTCGGCGTCGCCTTGGAGGCCGCCGGGCGCGGCTTCTCACTGGCGGTCGTCGCGGCATCGCGGGTCGTACGGGTGCCGGCGCCGCCGTCCTCGGCCTTCCCGTTCCGGCCGCTCCGGGTGGCGGCGGGCGGCTCCGCGACGGGCGGCTCGGCGACGCGTACGGTCGTGCGCTCCACCGTCACCTCGGGCACGTCGCGCGGCTCCTCGCCCCGCCACGTCTGCACGGCGCCGCGGCCGCGCTCGGCCAGCTCGTCGTACGTCTCGCGGGCCTTGACCGCGTACTCCGCGGCCACGCCCACGCTCTGCAGCGCGAGCGTCTCTGCCTGCTCGCGCAGCTTCTTCACGTCGGTGTCGATGTGCCCGAGCGCCTCGCTCACCTTGGCCTGCGTCTCCTTGGCCTGCGTGGTGACCTTCTGCTGGACCTCCTTGGGGTCGGCCTCGCGTACGGCCGCGATGCGGTCGGGGGCCTCCTCGCGGATCTTGTCGATGACGCCGGCGGCGAAGTACAGCGGGGTCGGGTCGGTCAGGGTCTTGCGGATGTCGTCGGCGAGGGGCATGTGCCGTATCCCTTCCAGGACGTGCGGTGGTGTCTGGTGTCTGCTGTGACGGCTGTGCTTACGGCTTACGGCTTACGGCTTACGGCTGTGCTTGCGGCTTCGGCTTCCCGTCGGCCGTGGCGTCGGCGGTCTGCTCCGGGTCGTCGCCCGCCCGCTCCTCCGCCTGCTCGTCCGCCCGCTGCTCCGTCTGCGGCGCGGGCGGCGGTGTCGCCGGATGCCCGTTCTCCTTGCGGAAGGACTCGTAGATCTGGAGCAGCACCTGCTTCTGCTGCTCGTTGATCGACGGATCGGCGAGCACCGCGGCGGCCACGCCGAGGTCGTCCCGGTCGCGCTGCGGCTCGTCGAGGATCCCGGCCTGCACGTACAGCGTCTCGGCGGAGATCCGCAGCGCCTTCGCCAGCTGCTGCAGGATCTCGGCGCTCGGCTTGCGCAGGCCGCGCTCGATCTGACTGAGGTACGGGTTGGACACCCCGGCGGCGTCGGCGAGCTGCCGCAGGGACAGCTGCGCGGTGCGCCGCTGCTCCCGCAGGAACTCGCCGAGCCCGCCGACGTTCAGGGAAGCCATGACTCCACCGTGCCCGGCGCTGCTAACTTTTGCAAGCGCCGTGCTTGCAAAAGTGTCCCTCGTCACCGTGCCGAGCGAGGGCTCAGCCGGTCGCGGAATGGCGCGCGGCGCTCACCGCGTGCCGGGGCCGTCGCGTCGCGGCAGTCCTTCGACGACCAGGTCGTAGGAGTGCTCGACCGCGTCCGTGACCAGCCGCTTGGTGATGCCGGGGCCCGGACCGAGCGAGATCCAGTGCCGTTTGTCGAGGTAGCGGCCCGGTGTGATCGTGGGGTAGCCGCGTTGTTGCGCGCGGGCGTGCTCGGGTTCGCACTTGACCGTGATGATCTGCTCGTCCGGGTCGTCGGTGACGATCAGGAACACCTTGCCTGCGACCTTGTACACGTCGAGTGCGGGGGTGAAGGGGCGGCCGTGGCTGACGTCGGGGAGGGCGAGGGCCACCTGGCGGGCGGTGTCCTGGAGCCGGTCGTCGGCCGCACTCACCGCGCCGCCCGCGTGTCGATGCCGTAGGTGTGCGGGTCGAAGGGATGCGTCGGCAGCGCTCCGGGAAGCTCCTCCGCGCAGGCGGTCGCGGTCTTGAGCAGGGTCGATCCGTTCATGGGGATTGCCTTCCTCGGGTGGCGACGACTGCGGCATGGACGGACGCCGCCGGGCGGTTACGGGGCATGTCCCCATCCTGTCCCGGAAGCCGGTGGAACGGGCGGTGGGCCGCGGGCATGTGACAGTCGGCGAGCGACGCCCCAGGAAGGGCGGAGGGGTCGATAACCGGTCGACAGGCGCTGCCGCGAGGCGCTGTGATGGCCGCTGCTGTCCGCCGTACGGTGCGGACCGACCGCAGGAGCTGGCTTGGCAACGGCGAGAACCGCGGACATCCGGCCCGAGATCGACGCCGCGCTCGTGAGGCGTCTGGTGGACACGCAGTTCCCGCGGTGGGCCGGGCTGCCCCTGGAACTCTTCGCTTCGGCCGGCTGCGATCACGTGATCTACCGGCTGGGCGAAGAGTTGGCCGTACGGTTGCCCCGCCATGCCGGGGCCATCGGGCAGGCGCGGAAGGAGTTCCGGTGGCTGCCCCGGCTCGCCCCGCATCTGCCCCTGGCCGTTCCGGTGCCGGTGGGGGTCGGGGAGCCCGGTTTCGGATATCCGTGGCCGTGGGCGGTGTCCCGTTGGCTTGACGGCGAGGTGGCGACCGTCGACGCACTGGCCGACTCCACCGGCGCCGCAGCCGAGTTGGCTCGTTTCCTGCGGTCCCTGCAGAAGTTCGCACCCGACGGCGTTCCCGCCGAGACCGGCCGCGGAGAGCTCGGCAGCTGGTCGTTGGCCGACCGGGACCGCGCGACGCGGTACGCCATCGCCGAGGTCGACGGCGTCTTCGACGCCGCGGCCATGACCGAGCTGTGGGACGCGGCCATGAGCGCCCCCGCGTGGGACCGCCCTCCGGTCTGGTTCCACGGTGACTTCCACACGGGCAACCTGCTGACCGTCGACGGCCGTCTCAGCGCCGTCATCGACTTCGGCGGGCTCGGCATCGGTGACCCGGCGTGCGACCTGATGATCGCCTTCACCCTCATGACGGCCGGCAGCCGAGCCGCATTCCGCGACACGCTCGGCGTGGACGACGCCACCTGGCTGCGGGGCCGCGGCTGGGCTCTGGCCACCGGCCTGAACGCCTACACCTCCTACGCCGCCGTCAACCCCCGGATCGCCGCGCAGACCACCCGGCAGATCACCGAGGCCCTCACCTGCTAGCCGACGCGGGCCTCGGCGGTGCGAGGGGCCTCGGCGGTGCGGTCAGCGCTTTCCGTAGTTCTCCGGGCCGCAGGAGCGCGAAGCCCGGGTCGTCGCGGCGTACACGTACGGATAGAGCCAGGTCTCCGCGAGGAGGTCGGTGCGCAGGGTCCGTACGGTGATCACGTAGCGCCCGGAGGTGCGCATGTGGGCGCGTTCGAAGAAACCGTCGCCGTAGTCGCCGCGGCGGGGGCTGCCGTCACTGTGGGACTGGGCGGACCAGAGCGTCAGCTTCTTCTCCCACTCGCCGTCCTGGAGAAGGAAGTTGTAGACCATGCTCGCCATCGCGCTGTCCGGCATGGGGACAACGGTGACGGAGACCAGGACGGGCGGGTTCGGGCTGCCCTGCTCCAGATAGACCCCGGCCATCACCTGCGAGCAGTCGCAGGAGGTGAGTACGGAGGTCAGGTTCCTGGGTCCGGCCTCCTCGGCCGGGCGGGGGCCCGCCGCCACCCGTACGTACTCGCCGTCGAGATCGTTGACGAACTTCTCCGGCAGCAGGGCGTCCGCGGTGAACGGAATCGGATCGGTCGCCCTGCTGCTCCACGTCTCCTCGTCGATCTTGCCGTCTCCCTCCGCTCCGGTGGTGGCCGCCCCGCCCGCGGGGCCGAGGATCCGGTCGACCTCGGCCCGCTGGTCCCGTACGAGGTCGTTGACGCGCGGCGGCCAGGGCCGGGTGGACGCGGCGGCATGGCCGATGAGGTCCTGCAGCCGGCCCAGGCCGGGCCGCTCGGCCGGGTCCTTGGCGAGGCATGCCTCGGCGACCGCGCGTATCCGGTCGGGGAGCGCCGACAGGTCGGGCTCGGAGTGCAGGACGCTGTGGAGCACCTGCGGCATCGACGTTCCCGTGAACGGGCTCGCTCCGGTACAGGCCATGACCAGCACGGCACCGAGCGAGAAGATGTCGCTCGCCGGCGTGATCGCGGCTCCTTCGACCTGTTCGGGAGACATGTAGGGCGGCGAGCCGACGGCCCATCCGGTACGGGTCAGCCTGGTGCTGCCCGGGGCGTCGTCGGTGGCCAGCGCGATACCGAAATCGACCACCCGGACGCCCTCGTCGTTGACGAGCACCCCGCCCTGGCCGGCGAGCGGGACGCCCGTCGTGGTGGCTTCATCGGTGAGGAGGATGTTGTCCGGCTTGAGGTCCCGGTGCACCAGCCCTGCCCCGTGGATCTCGTCGAGGGCGGCGGTCAGACCGGCGGCCAGCCGCAGGGCGGCCTTCTCCGGAAGCGTTCCGGTGGATCCGGTGGTGACTCCGACGGTGGCGGCATCGGCATCGGCGCCGCCGCCGATGCCGCCACCGGCCGCACCGGCATCGACCACCTGCTGCAGCGACGGGCCGGAGACGAAGGTCGAGGCCAGCCACGGTGTGGGCGCGTCGAGGTCCGCGTCGAGCACGGGGGCGGTGTGCGCGCCGCGCACCCTGCGCGCGGCGGCGACCTCCCGCCTGAACCGCCCCTGGTGGCGCGCGTCGTCGGCGAGAGCCGCGCGGATGAGTTTGACGGCCACCGGCCGGCCGTCCGGCCCGGTCCCCAGAAAGACCCGGCCCATGCCGCCGTGGCCCAGCACGGCCAGCAACCGGTACGGCCCGATCTCCCGTGGGTCGGACTCCGCCAAGGGCTCCACCGCCACCACCTCCCGGCACAGATCATGCCGCCCGGCTGCGGGCAGCGGTAGGCCGGTCCGGCGGCATCCCGCGTTCGCGGCAGGCGGGTTGGCGACCGCGAACGGACAGTCAGGCAGACGGACGGTCAGGCGTACGGACAGGCAGTCGTACGGCCAATGGTCACGCGAGGGGGTAGCCGATCGCTTCCGCCGCCGCGACGAGATCGTCGTAGGACGCGTCCGGGTTGAGACCGGCGACTGCGGAGTGGTCCAGCGGACGCAGGCCGTAGACGTGCCGCACGGCCTCGATGTCGACGGCGGTCTCGTAGTAGTCCTCCGCGAACGCTTGAAACGCCTCGGGAGTCGGGTCGGCAAGCAGCCCGAACAGCCAATCCGAGCCGTCGGGGTCCGGATGCCCGCCGGGGAAGTCGATCTGCCCGGCCTGCCAGCGGTCGTCGCCCTCCTGCCGCCACATGCACACCGTCACCACGGGCGTGCCGTCCTCATCGGTGAACGCGGGCTCGCTGACGAGGCCGCGGAAGACGGCGGGGACCGTGTCCACCACGCCCGGCCACGGCGCGGGCACGTCGTCCCGGTGGTACGGACTCAGCGGAGACTCGTGATCGAAGCCGCGTATGTACGCGCCGGCGGACGAGAAGACGATGTCGAACTCGTCACCTGACCCGGTTCTCATCGAGGCGAGCTCCTCGGTCTCCGACCAGCCGGCGTTGAACGAGTAGTACGGCTCGTCGTCCGGGTTCAGTACCGCGTCGGCCATGGCCATCGACCTGCAGAGGTCTCGCAACACCGGGATGCCGGGCAGCACCGCGGCGACATCGTGGACAGTCATACGGCACATCCAAGCGGACACCGCTGACACTGCTCCACCGGGTGGCCGGGGCTCGTCAACACCGGACTGTCAGTGGGCCCTTGTACGCTCCCGAGCATGACTACAGAGCCGGCCCACGACCCCCGTCCGGCCTTCGTCCGGGCGCTTGATCAAGCCGAGCAGCAGGTCGCGGCAGTGAGCCCCGGGGAGCTGGGCAAGCGCACTCCCTGTGCCGATTACGACGTGCGCGCGCTGCTCGGGCATGTGGTCTCCGTGCTGCACAAGCTCGAACGTGCCGGGAGCGGAGGCGATGCGCGCGGCGTGCCCGATGTGGCCGAGGGCATAGCCGACGACGGCTGGGCGCGCGCGTTCGCCGAGGCACGTGGCGAGGCCGAGCGGGTGTGGGCCGGGGACGGGCAGCTCGACCGGATGGTCGAGCTGCCGTGGGCCACGCTGCGCGGGCGGGACGCTCTCGAGGCCTACACCCACGAGTTCACGGCCCATTCCTGGGACCTCGCACATGCCACCGGGCGGCTCGCCGAGCTCGACCCCGACCTCGGCGCGCGGGCGCTTGAGGGGTTCTCGAAGTTCGCGCCGCCGGAGGAGCGCAGCGAGCAGGGGCCGTTCAGCCCGGTCGTCCCCGTGGCCGACGACGCCGACGTCTACACCCGGCTGGCCGCGTACCTGGGGCGCCGGCCGTAGTAGCGCGCCTGTGCCCGCGGCGTGCCCCCGCGCCGTAGCCGTGCCCGCGCTGTGGCGTGCCCGCGGGGAATCCCCGCCGCCCCGGCCGGGTTGCCTGCTGTGACGGTGAGAACAGCGGGACGGTGAGAACAGCGGGACGGACGGGACGGACAGAGACGGGAAGGGGCGGGAGCCGGTGAGCCTTCGGCAGTACGAGTACGCGCTGGCCGTTGCCGAGGAGGGCTCGGTGACGGCGGCGGCGGAGCGGCTGCACGTCGCCCAGCCGTCGGTGTCGCAGCAGATCCGCGGCCTGGAACGGGAGCTCGGCGTGCGGCTGTTCGCCCGTACGCCGACCGGGCTGGTGCCCACCGTGGTCGGGCGCGCGTTCCTGCGGGAGGCGGAGGTCGCGGTGAGCGCGGCGCGGCGGGCGCGGGCGACCGCGCAGGCCGGTGCCGACGATCTGGCGGGCGAGCTGGTGGTCGCGGTGCAGATGGGCTTCGGTACGCGGCAGCTGCCCGGCGCGCTGGGTGCGCTGCGCCGCCGCTTCCCGCGGCTGGAGGTCACCGTCTTCGAGGAGCCGAGCTCCGCCGAGCTGGAGTCGCTGTGCCGCCGGGGCGTCCTGGACCTCGCGCTGATGGCGGAGTGCGAGCGGACCCCCGCCGACGCCCACCACCTCGGCGACGAGGAGTTCGCCGTGGCGCTGGGCGCCGGGCACCGGCTGCTCGCCGCGGACCGGGTCGGGCTGCGGGAGCTGGAGGGGGAGCCGTGGGTGCGGTTCGACCGCGACAGCGCGCTCGACGGCGTACTGGTGAGCGTGCTGCGGAACAACGGGCTGACCCCCGTCACGGCCGCCCGCGCGTCCCAGACGGCGACGGCCGTACGCTGGGCCGCCCATGGGCTGGGGGTGACGCTCGTCCCCGCCTCCGCGGTGCCGCACGGGCACGAGCACCTCGTACGGCCGGTGTTCCCCGCCGTGTCCCAGCCGGTCATCGCCGTGCTCCGGCAGGACGCGGGCCCGGCGGAGACGGCGCTGCTCGAACTCCTGCGCCAGGAGACCTGGTCTGAGCCCGCTGCCTTCTCGCCGGTGCCCTGACGGCCGGGCGCGCGCCCTGGGGGCGGCTGCTCTCAGGAGGGCTAGAAGGCGCTGCCGCCGGCGTCGACGTGGAGCGTGGTGCCGGTGATGTAGGCGGCGCGGGGAGAGGCGAGGAAGCAGATCGCCTCGGCGATCTCGGGTGCCCTGGCCGTCCGTTGGAGGCCCAGGTCCCTGGCGACGCCCTCGTTGCCCTCCTCGCCCCACTCGGCCAGCACGCCTTCCGTACGGGTCGGGCCGGGCGAGACGCTGTTGACCCGTACGCCGCCCTCGGCGAACTCCGCCGCCCACGTGCGGGTCAGCGAGGTCAGCGCGGCCTTGGACGCGCTGTACACGGAGGCGCCGCTGAAGCCGCGGAACGCCGCGAGCGAGGTGACGTTGACGATGGCGCCGTCGCCCTTCTCCAGCATGTGCGGCACGAGGGTGGCGACCAGGAAGTAGGCGCCGCGCACATTGGTGGCGAAGATCTGCTCGTAGCCCTCCACGCTCTGCTCGACGGTGGGCGAGGTGGGGAAGGTGCCGGCGTTGTTGACGAGGACGTCCACCGGGCCGCTGTCGCGGGCCAGTTCGGCGGCGGAGTCCAGGTCGGCCATGTCGGCGGCGATGAACCGGACCGCGCCGTCCTCCCGCGCGGCGTGCACGGCGTTCTTGCCGCGCTGGACGTCGCGGCCGGTGATGACGACTTCGGCGCCCGCGCGGGCCAGCTGCCGTGCGGTGTCCAGCCCGATGCCGGAAGTGCCGCCGGTGACCAGTGCGGTCTTTCCCCGCAATTCCATTCCGTGTGACCTTTCGTGGTGTCCCGGAGTTCTGAAAAATTCCGGAAGCGGTTCAGCCTCTGGGGAACTCGCCGCCGTCCACGACGAGATTGCTTCCGGTCAGCCAGCCCGCCCGGTCCGACATGAGGAACAGCACCGCGTCGGCGATGTCGTCGGGACGGCCGTCGCGACCTATCGGGGGCGCCGTGGTGTCCTGGCCCGGCCCCTCGTCGAGGAGCGCCCACTGCTCCCGCGTCGCCTCGCCGCCGGGGGTGGCGGTTCTGCCGGGGGACACGGTGTTGACCCGGATTCCGGACGGGGCCAGCTCCGCGGCCAGTCCCCGGCTGTAGTTCTCCAGCGCCGCCTTCGCCGCCGTGTAGTGCAGGAACGGCGGTGGTGCGAGCGGGGTCGCGGCCGACGAGACGTGCACGATCGCGCCCGTACGCCGTTCCCGCATGCCCGGTGCCAGCAGCGCGTCGAGCCGTACGGGCGCCAGGAAGTTCAGGGCCAGCGTGTCCTGCCACTCCTCGTCGGGGATGGCCAGCGCGCCCTTGTGCGGCCCGGCCCCGCCGACGTTGTGGACCAGGATGTCCACCCCGCCCAGCAGTTCGTGCGCGGCCGCGGCGAGCGTCTCCGCGCCCGCCCGTGTCCGTACGTCGGCCGCCACGAACGTGGCACCGTCGTGCGGCGTGCTCGCTGCCGACCTGGCGTTCGTGAGCACTTCGGCGCCCGCGTCCAGGAATTGGCGCACAATGGCCGCCCCGATTCCGCGTGAGCCGCCGGTGACCAGGGCCCGCTTTCCCGCGAGTTCTCGGGTTCCCGATCCGTTCTCGGTCGTGGTCATGCCACCGGTCCTCTCGAATTCTTTCCAGGCGGGTGTCAGTTGCGGGTTCACGGTACGTACGGAAAAGAATGAGAGGCAAAGACGTAAATTCAGCAGGGGGTATAGGGGATTCCTATGCCGTAACGGGGAGGCCGCCGCGCGGCGGGTCCGCGGCGTGCGGAACCATGAAGCATGCGACCGGACGACTGGCAACTCACCGAAGACGTCGACGACTTCCTCGCCCGCGCCGGGCACTTCCTGCGCTCGCGCCCCGCCCTGCACACCATGCCGCTGACCGTGACCGAGAAGCTGCGCACGCGCGGGGCGGGCGCGTACGGCACGGGTCGGGCGGACGCGTACGGCACGGGCGGCGCGGACCCGTACGGCACCCAAGTCCCCGTCTTCGGCCTGCTGGAGCAGGCGGGTACGGTCCGCGCCGCCTGCTACCGGCTTCCGTCGCGCGGTCTGAGCCCCACCCGCCTCACCCACGGGCAAGCGGACGCCCTCGCCGCCCGCCTGGCCGGCCTCGGGCACTCCCTGCCCTCCGTCAGCGCGGACCACGGCACCGCCACCGCCTTCGCCGGGGCATGGCAGCGGCACACGGGCGCGGCGCCGGCGCTCGGTACGCGCATCCGGCTGTACCGGCTCGGCACGCTCACCCCGCCGGAGCCGCTCCCCGAGGGCCGGGGCCGTGCCGTGGGCGAGGAGGACCACGAGCTACGGGTGCGCTGGTGCGGCGAGTTCGTCGACACCGTCGGCGAAGTGCCCGCCGTGGGCGCCCGGTCCTGGGCCGGTTCGCGCTTCGCCGACCGGCACTTCACGTTCTGGGAGACCCCGGACGGCGCTCCCGTCGCCATGGCGGCCGCGACGTCGATGGTCGCCGGCATGGTCCGGATCGACCCCGTCTACACCCCGGCCCACCTCCGCGGCCGCGGCTACGCGGGCGCCGTGACGGCCGAGGTGAGCCGGGCCGCGCTGGCCGGGGGCGCGACGGACGTCGTGCTCTTCGCGGACCCCGCCAACGCCACCAGCAACGCCCTCTACCAGCGCCTCGGTTACGTGCCGGTCACCGAGTGGTCCGTGTACGACTTCGCGCCCGCCGCCGCACCGGAGGAACCGGAAACCCGCTGACCCGTCGCCGCGCCCGCTCCCGTACCGGCCCCCGCCCCCGTACCGGCGGGTGCGCCGAACCAGCGCGGCAGGTGCGCGAGCAGGTCCGTCTGGTCCTCGCCCGCCCAGGCCACGTGGCCGTCCGGGCGGAGCAGCACCGCCGGTACGTCCAGTTGCTCGCCGTCGTCCGCGTCGTCCGCGTCGTCCGCGTCGTCCACGACGTGGTCGACACGGTCGGCCCAGCCCGCCGCCGAGAGCCGGCCGGTCCGGTCGAGCAGCAGGCCACGGCCGCCGCGTGTCAGCTCGTAGAGGCGGGACTGCTTCAGCCGCATGTCCCGCAGCCGCCGGCCGAGCAGCGGGTGGCCGTCGCTGGCGCCGTCGCCGTCGCTTGTGCCGTCGCCGTCGCCGTCGCCGAAGTCGTAGCGGACCCCGATGGCGGTGATCTTCTCCGTCAGGTGCCGGTTCACGTCCTCGAAGTCCATCAGCTCCGCCACCAGCCGCCGTACGGCCCGGGCCCCCGGTTCGGTGGACATCAGCTCAGCCTGCGCGCGGGTGTTGTCCAGTACGGCGGCGGCCACCGGGTGCCGTTCGGCGTGGTAGCTGTCCAACAGCCCTTCCGGCGCCCAGCCGTTGACCTCGGCGGCCAGCTTCCAGCCGAGGTTGAACGCGTCCTGGATGCCGAGGTTGAGGCCCTGCCCGCCCATCGGCGGGTGGACGTGCGCCGCGTCGCCGGCCAGCAGCACGCGGCCGACGCGGTACCGCTCGGCCTGCCGGGTCGCGTCGCCGAACCGGGACAGCCAGCGCGGCGAGTGCACGCCGAAGTCGGTGCCCGCGCAGGCGCGCAGCTGCCGCTTGAACTCGTCGAGGGTCGGCGCGGCCGTACGGTCCTCCGCCACCCCGTCGGCGGGTACGACGACGCGGTACACGTCCTCCCCGAAGGGCCCGACGCCGAACCGCAGCTGCGTCTTGCGTACCTCGGCCACCACGGCGGCCACCGTCTCCTGCGGCACGTCCACCCGCATCTCGCCCAGCAGCGTGTCGTTACGGGTGGGCTCGCCGGGGAAGCCGACGCCGAGCAGCTTGCGTACGGTGCTGCGGCCGCCGTCGCAGCCGACGAGGAAGCGCGAGCGCAGCACCGTACGGTCGGACAGTTCGACGGCCACTCCGTGCTCGTCCTGGCTCAGCCCGGCCAGTGCGTGGCCGCGCCGGATGTCGGCGCCGAGTTCGGCGGCGCGCTCGGCCAGCAGGCGGTCGGTGGTGGTCTGCGGGATGCCGAGGACGTACGGGTGTGTGGTGTCCAGCCGGGTGGGCGAGGGCTTGGGGATGCCGGCGAAGAAGCCCCCGACCGGATGCCGCGTGCCGAGCGCGAGGAACCGGTCCAGCAGGCCGCGCTGGTCCATCACCTCGATGCTGCGTACGTGCAGCCCGAGCGCGCGGACGTACGCGGGCGGCTCCGGATCCTTCTCCAGTACGACCACGTGCACGCCGTGCAGGCGCAGTTCGGCGGCCAGCATCAGGCCGGTCGGGCCGCCGCCGGCAATGATGACGTCAGTCATGATCCCCCCACTCCACGAGATGGCCCCGCGGACCTGCCGCCGCGCGCCCGTATGCCCACAACGACATACATACGCCGCGTACTTCGCGGATCACGGATTTCCGCAGGTCCTGGCCTTGGCCGACGATTGTGCGGTACGACCCGGGCCTTGCCGCAAGGCCCCCCGTGCGCTATACGTTGAGAGTGGCGGGGAGGACGTCTCTTATAAACATATCCCAGCCCAACAGAAGGGCGCCCATCTCGGATGCCCTCTTCCGCTTGTAAAAAAAAAAATAATAACCTCATTCCACATCCACCCTCCCCTTTCTACTCATTTATTTACTTTTGTCTTTTTTCACTTACTGCTCATCCGTTTCAACTTTATTCGTCATTTGTCTCATACTCTATTACCCCTCCTGTTTCTTTTGAGACATCCGTGCCTGGATCACCGCATGGAACACCGACCCCAAGCCCTACGTGTGGACCAAGACCGCAGACGAGATCCTCGAACGCCTCGCCAGCTATCTGAACAGAATTCCCGACTCAGAAGACTAGCCCAGGCCCCGCAGCACCGGCCGGGCCCGGCGCTGCTCCAGCATCGGCTTGTACACCTGCCAGTTGGCGGCACACACGATCGCGGACGGCGCGGGCCCGGCCAGCAGCATGCCCAGCAGCTGGAGGCACTGCGGATGAGCGAGTGGCCGCAGACCGAGGGCGGCGAGGGTCGCCAGCGCGCGTTCGTCGTAGAGGCTGGACGCGGTCTCCCACGGGCTCCAGCTCACGGTCAGCGCGGCCTCGCCCACCGCGTGCCGGTACTCCGCCAGCCCGTCCAGAAACGCGTTCGCGGCGCAGTTCCCCGCCTGGTGGCGCTCGCCCCAGACGGTCGAGGCGGTGGAGAAGCTGAGGAAGAAGTCGAGCCGGAGGTCCTCGGTGAGCTGGTGCAGCAGCCAGCCGCCGACCACCTTCGGCCGCCATACCGCGTCGTACTCGTGCGGGTCCTCGGCGGCCAGGTCCTGGAGCGGCTGGGGAGCCGGGGAGCCCGCGGCGTGTACCACGCCGCACAGCGGATAGGCACTGCCCGCGCAGCCGCTGACGACCTGCCCCAGCTGCTCCGCGTCGCTCACGTCGGCCACGGCGACCTCCACCGGCACCCCGGTGGCCTCCAGATCCCGTACGGCGGCGATCCGCGCGCGTACGGCCGTCGAGTGCCCCGGCGCGTCCCAGTCGGAACGGTGCGGCAGGGGAGTGCGCCCGAGCAGGATCAGGCGGCCCGCCCCCTGCTGCGCCAGCCAGTGCGCGACGGCCTGCCCGATCCCGCCGAAGCCGCCCGTGATGAGGTACGACCCCGTGGTGCGGATCTGCGGCTGCCGGCGCAGCTGCCGCGGGTTGGTGCGCTGCCGTACGAGCCGGGCGACGTAGCGGTCCCGGCCGCGCAGCGCCTGCTGGTCCTCGGCGGCCACGTCCAGCAGGGCCGCGAGCAACGCCGTGCCGTCCTCGTCCCGGGACGGGCCGACCGGGTCCAGATCGACGGCGCCGCCCCAGTGCTGCGGGCGCTCCACGGCCAGTGCCCGGCCGAGCCCCCACAGCGTGGCCGCCACGGGGCAGGTCACGGCGTGCTCGGGCAGTACGGGCATCGCCCCGCGGGTCACGAGCGACACCGAGGTGGACGCGTGCTCCGGTGCCGCCGCCAGCTCCTGGACGAGCGCCAGCACGGTCAGTTCGGTCCGCTGCCGGTACTCCAGCAGGTCCTCGGCGTCCAGTTCGTCGGGCACCGGGGCGTCCAGGCCGGTGAGCACCACGACCCGGCGGGTACGGGCGTCCGCCCCCGCGTCCGCGAGCCAGCGGTCCAGCAGCCGGGCCAGGACGGCGTGATCGGGCACCGCCTCGTACGGCTCCGCGACCAGGCAGTGCGCGCCGCGCTGCCGCAGTTCCGCCTCGAGCTGTGCCGCGACGCCCTCCCCGTCGGGCAGCAGGAGCACGCTCTCGCCGGTCAGCCGCCGCGGGCCGGGAAGCCGTCCGGTCCGCTGCCACTCGATCCGCATCAGCAGGTCGTCCGGGTGCTGCCAGGGTGTCCTGTCGGACTTGACGGTCTCCGGTTCGACGACGAACAGCTCCCGGATGCCGCCGACATGGGCGCCGTCGTAGTCGTAGAACTCCGCTTCCCCCCGCACCTCCCGGCTGGTACGGGAGGTGTGCTCAGGCCCGTCTCCGGTGGGCTGCGCCGTGGCCCGCACGTACCGGATGCGGTGCGGTTCCTCGCAGGTCACGTCGCGCAGGACCCGGGCGAACCCGTTCTCGCCCGGTTCGTGGTCCGGGGCGCCGACGTCCCAGAACAGCGCCGCGACGGCGGCGTCGACGGCCGCGACCAGGCCGTGGCTGCTCTCCATGTCGTCCGGCGCGAGCGCCACCAGCACCCCGTCGCCGCCGCGCCGCGTGCTGGTGACCCGGTCCATCAGCGCGGGGTGCAGCGACGCGGTCTGGTACGGAAAGCTGTCCCCGTACCGGTGGAACTGCAGATCGGGGCGGCGCGGCCGGGTGGTGAGCCGGCGCCGCAGAATGGCCTGGCCGTGCAACTGCCAGGGCGCGCCCGCGGCTTCCTCGCGCGCGGAGACCGAGTGGCACTCCACCGTCGCGTGGCCGTGCCCCGCCGAGCGGACCGTCAGCTGGAGCAGCCTCTTGGAGCCGTCCATCGGGATCAGCTGATGGGAGATCAGCTCCTCCATGCAGGTCCAGCGCCCGCCCAGCGCGTCCCCCGCGACGGCCAGCACGACCTTCCCCAGCGGCCCCAGCGTGAGATACCGGCGGCCGTGCTGGTCGGTGCGTACGAACGGTTCCCAGAACTTGCCGTCCAGCGGGATCTCGTACGTGGGGATGGCGCCCCGCAGCCGCTGACCGAGCCCGAGCAGCGGCTCGCTGCTGCGCCGTGAGCCGTCCGTCTCGGCGGCCCGCTCACCGGCCGGTTTCTCGAACCAGTACGACGAGCCCCGCCACACGGAGGTCGGCAGCGGCACCCGGCGCGGCCGGGCGTCCCCGTGAACGGCGCGCCAGTCGGGTTCCGCGCCCCGCAGCGCCATGGAGCCGAGCGCGAGCAGCGTCCCGGCGCGCCCGTCGGGGCCCCGGCCGTGCCGGTCCGGTGGGGAAAGGGACGGGATCCACGCGCAGTCGGGGTCGTCGACCGCCTTGTTGCCGAGGCTCAGCAGCTCCCCGGGGCCGAGCTCCAGAAACGTACGCACCCCGTCGAGGTACAGGTTCGTCAGTCCGGCCCGGAAGCGGACGGGCTCCGGAGCCGGCAGGGCGCGGCGTCCGGCCCCGTCCGCCGGCGCGGTCCACGCCCTCCCGGTCGCCTGCGACAGCAGCGGGAAGACCGGCGGTGCGTAACGGATACCGTCCGCCGCGGCGTCGAGACGCCCGCCGGGGCTCGTGCCGTCGGGCACCGCCTCGTCCGCCGTCCCGGCCGTGAGTTCCGTGTGCAGCGCCACCAGCCGTACGGCATCCGGCAGGCTTACGGCCTCCGCCACGCATGCCGCGACGATCTCGCCACAGCCCTGGCCCAGCAGCGCCGCCGGGCGCAGGCCCCAGCCGAGCCACATACGGGCGAGCGCGTACTCCGCGGCGAACAACTCGGGCGGAGCGATGGGCCGGGGCTCCGGGCGGGGCGCCGGGCCGGGCACCGGCAGCGGGTCCACCGGCCGGTCCAGGATCTCCTCGAAGAGGGCACGGCACTCCTCGAACGGAGCGCGGAACGCGGGCAGTCCGGCGAGCTCGCGCACCAGCCCGAACCGCTCCGTGCCGTGTCCGGGGAACAGCCAGGCGACGCCGCTGCCTTCGGAGCCCGACCGGTTGCTCATGCGCACCCGTGTGTCGGGCTCGCCGCGGTTGTACGCCTCCAGCGCCTCGGCCAGTTCGTCGGTCGAGTCGCCGGCCACGGCGATCCCGTACGACTGCCGGGCACGGCCCACCTGGCTGGTCCAGCAGGCGTCGGCGTGGGTGAGTCCGACGGAGCGCCGCAGATCGCGGGTGTAGCGGCGCGAGAGCTCGGTGAGCGCGGACTCCGTGTGCGCGGAGACGAGCAGCACGCCGGGCCCGGTGTGCCGCTCGTGGCGGGGTACGGGCTCCGGTGCGGGCTCCGGTGCGGGCTCCGGAGGCAGTGCGACCACGAGATGGGCGCTCGTACCACTGGCGCCGAAACCGCTCACTCCTCCGATGGGGCGGCGTCCGGCGGCGGAAGGCCAGGCGCGGGTCTGCCGGGCGATGTCGATCCGCAGCCGTGACCAGTCGACCCGCGGAGTGGGATTCAGGAAGTGCACCTGCGCGGGGATCTCGCCGTACCGCAGCGACAGCACCAGCTTGACCAGGCCCGCGATTCCCGCGGCGGCTTCCAGGTGGCCGATGTTCGCGGTGACCGAGCCGACCAGCAGCGGCGAGTCCGGGGGGCGCAGGCAGCCGATCGCGGCCTGGAGGGCGCGCAGTTCGGCCGCGTCGCTCTCGGGCACACCGGTCCCGTGCGCCTCCACGTAGTCGACCTCGGCGCCGCTCACCCCCGCACGAGCCAGCGCCCGTTCCACCACATGCCGGCGCGTCGCCACCCCCGGCCCCTCCGGGCCGTCGTCCAGCCCGGCGTGGCAGACGGCCGAGCCCTCGATCACCGCCAGCACGGTGTCGCCGTCGCGCACCGCCTCGGCGAATCGCTTGAGCACCACCACGGCGGCGCCCTCACCCCGTACGCAGCCGTCCGCGGCGGCGTCGAACGTCCGGCAGCGGCCCTGCGCGGAAAGGCCGCCGGCGCGCTCCAGCAGGGCGAAGCCGAAGGGGGAGAGCAGCAGGTGCACGCCGCCCGCCAGCGCGAGGTCGCACCCGCCGTCCCGCAGTTCCTGGCATGCCTCGTGCACGGACACGAGGGAGGACGATCCGCCGGTGTCGGTCACCTTGCTCGGCCCGCGCAGTCCGAGGGCCCGGGAGATCCGGCCGGCGACATAGCTGCGCTCACCGAGGAGTTGGTGTGCGTCGACGTCACGCGGATTGCCGTACAGCTGTCGTAATCGCGCGTAGTCCGAGCTGCTGACCCCGAGGTACACGCCGGTGGCGGTGCCGTCGAGCGAGTCCGGCGCGTACCCGGCGTGTTCCAGGGCTTCCCAGGCCACTTCCAGCGCCAGCCGCTGCTGCGGGTCCATGCCCGGTGCCTCGTGCGCGGGAATACCGAACACCGCGGGCTCGAAACGGTCGACGCGGCGCAGAAATCCACCGCGGAGCGGGAAATCCCCGAGCGCGCCCGGGTCGGGGCGGACGATGCCGATGTCGTCCGCGCGGTCGGCGGGAAATTCCGTAACGGCGTCACCGCCGCTGCGCAGCAAACGCCAGTACGCGTCCGGGCCGTCCGCGTCATCCGGAAACCGGCAGCCGACCCCGACAATGGCAATGGACTCGCGTGCGGTCACGTGTCGGTCTCCTCCGCTGGCTTCGGCAGAGTCCATGCCGTCAGGCCGCGCCGCCGCCCGGCCCGGTCGAGAACCCGTGCCGTGTGGACATTCGCCGCCTGAACCCAATCCGTTGCGGCATTGTCGCAACCGGAACTCGAGAACCACTTGAACGTGAATGGGCGCGGTATTGCACACCGGGCATCCCCTCGACAAGTCGGCGCCGTCATGTAGCCTCCGTAAGCGCCCGACCCATTGCACCGATTTGGGTCTTGTGTGCGTTGGCGAATCAGCGTCGCCTTTCCAGGGATGCCATCAAGGGGGAGCCAGATGACGACCGTGCAGTCCTATTCCCGTAACCGGCACACTGACGACTCCCTCACGCTTTATTGCCTGGCGCATGCGGGCGGCAGCGCGGCCGTGTACAGACGGTGGTCCGACTTCCTTCCCGCCTCCGTACGTGTCCGCCCCCTGGAACTGCCCGGGCACGGTACCCGCATACGGGAGCCGCTCGTCGAGGATCTCCAGCTGCTCGTCGCGGAACTGGTGCGGACCATCAGGCCCGCCGCCGACGGTGAGCGGTTCGCCGTCTTCGGGCACAGCTTCGGCGCGATCCTCGGCGTCGAACTGGCCCGCAGGCTCCACCAGTTGGAAGTGCCGCCGGTCGCCCTCCTGGTCGGCGGCCGGAATGGGCCGGCCGAACCGCTGTCGCACCGGCCCATCCACAGCCTTCCGGACGACAAGTTCGTGACCGCGCTGAGCCGTTACGGCGGCCTGCCCGAATCACTCCTCGCCGAGCCGGACCTGCTGCGCCTCTTCCTTCCGGCCATCCGCAACGACCTGCGGCTCGTGGAGACTTACGCGCGCCCGTCGGGGCCGGCGCTCGACGTCCCCGTGACCGCGTTCGCCGGGCGCCGCGACCGGCTGACGGACGCTCAGGGCGTGCTCGGCTGGGCGCGGGAGACCACCGCGGAGTTCGACCTCACGCTGCTGCCCGGCGGTCACTTCTTCCTGAACGAGCCCGCGTTCCCGCCCGTGCTCTCGGCCCGCCTGGCCAGGCTGACGAGCGGGGCGCAGGCCGTAGAACCCTCGCCTCCGCTCCGTACCTGAGCGGAATACAAGCCGCACTCCAGCGGCGTCGCCCAATCTCTGTGTGGTCGAGCACGCACCGACGCTCTCTGCTTACCAGGAGGAACCCGTGCATCCGGACCGCGACACCATCTACGACGCCATCAGGCAGTACGTACAGGAGAACTTCCTCGACGACAGCGATGTGACCGAGCTGGCGCCGGACACGCCGCTTCTCGAATGGGGCGTGCTCACCTCCATGAACACCTCGCTGCTGCTCGCGTTCATCCGGACGGAACTCGATGTGGTCGTGCCGCCGACGCACATCACGGGACGGCACTTCGCCAGCCTGGACGCCGTCACCGACCTCGTGTACGGACTCGCCCCGCAGTCGGCGTGAGGGGCCGGAAAGGGAGGCGGAGACCGGCTTCGGCAGCTCACCACAGTCCATACCACGACAAGAGGAGTACGCAGTGGACGCGCAGTTCGACATCGGTATCATCGGCGGCGGTCCGGCCGGTTCGACAATGGCCTCGTACCTGGCCAAGGCAGGGATATCGGTCGCCGTCTTCGAGAGCGAGAACTTCCCGCGGGACCACGTCGGTGAGTCCCTCGTGCCGGCCACCACTCCCGTTCTCGTGGAGATCGGCGCGATGGAGAAGATGGAGAAGGCCGGCTTCCCCAAGAAGTTCGGCGCGGCATGGACCTCGGCCGAGGACCGGGACATCGACCACAACGGTTTCCGCGGACTGACGCATGATTTCCGTGCCGCGGAGATCCTGTTCAGCGAACGGGACCAGGAAGGCGTCGACCGCGACCACACCTTCCACGTGGACCGCAGCAAGTTCGACCTGATCCTGCTCAAGCACGCCGAGGAACTCGGCGCGAAGGTGTATCAGGGCGTCCGGGTCGGCAAGGTCGACTTCGACGGCGAACTGCCCGTCATCGAGGCCAAGATGGCCGGGCAGAAGGTGCACGTCCCCGTGCGGATGGTGGTCGACGCCAGCGGACGCCGCACCATGCTGGGCAGCCAGGAGAAGTTCAAGGTGGCCGACCCGGTGTTCAACCAGTACGCCGTGCACACCTGGTTCGACGGTCTCGACCGCAAGGCACTCGCCGTGAACAAGGACCAGGCGGACTACATCTTCATCCACTTCCTGCCCGTCAGCGACACGTGGGTGTGGCAGATACCGATCACCGAAACGGTCACGTCCATCGGAGTCGTCAGCCAGAAGGCCCGGTTCAGGGAGTACGAGGGCGACAGGAAGAAGTTCTTCTGGGAGACCGTCGCCAGCCGGCCGGAACTCCTCGACGTGCTCAAGAACGCCGAACAGGTCAAGCCGTTGAAGACCGAGGGCGACTACAGCTACGGGATGCGGCAGATCGCGGGCGACAACTTCGTCCTCATCGGTGACGCCGCCCGGTTCGTCGACCCCATCTTCTCCAGCGGGGTGAGTGTGGCCCTCAACAGCGCCCGCATCGCCAGCCAGGACATCATCGCTGCCGTGCAGGCCGGCGACTTCTCCAAGCCGCGCTTCGCCCGGTACGAGGAGAAGCTGCGCCGCGGCGTGCGGAACTGGTACGAGTTCATCACGATCTACTACCGCCTCAACATCCTGTTCACGGCCTTCGTGCAGGACGACCGGTACCGTCTCGACGTCCTCAAGATGCTCCAGGGCGATGTCTACGACGACGAGGAGCCCAAGGCCCTGTCCGCCATGCGGGAGATCGTCGAGGCCGTCGAGGCCGACCCCGGCCACCTCTGGCACCCTTACCTGGGCGACCTCGAGGCGCCTTCCGCGAAGCCGAACTTCTGACGTTCCGTGCGGCGTTACGGCGCGCCTTCCGCCGTACGGCCGTGTCCGCGCGTGCGCAGCACGTGCAGCACCTCTTCGTCCCAGGAGTCCGGGAAGAGTCCCGTGCCGGCTGTGCCGGGGGCGCCCTCCTCGCAGGCGACCCCGGCCACATGGCGCCCGTCCGGGAGGCAGGTGCTCACGAAGTCCCACTCGGGGCCCGTGCCCGGCGAACCGTCCGGTGCCAGCACCCGCAGTCGTTCCCGGGCACCGCCCGCGGCCGGCGGCGAGAAGGCCAACTCGGTGAACGGGAACCGCAGCCCCTGCCCGATGGCCTTGGTGAACGCCTCCTTGAGCGTCCAGAGCCGTACGAGTTCGGCGTTCCGGGCGGCCGGGGGCAGCGCCGCGAGGGCCTCTCTCTCCCCGGCGGCGCACATCTCGGCCTCCAGCCCGGTGCCGGCGATCCGCCTGCGGGCGGGCTCGACGTCCACTCCGATACGGCCGCGGGTGCTGAGGCCCACCAGCGCCACCCCTCCCGTGTGGCTCAGACTGACGCGCAGTCCTTCGCAGCCCCGCAGGCAGGGGGCACCGCCCGGCAGGCGGGCCAGGTCCAGCGATTCCGGCCGCACCCCCAGGACGTGGGCGCACGCGTGCTTGAGGAACGCGCGGGAGGCGAGAAACCGTCGGCGGGCCGCCGGGTGCCCGATCGACCGGTAGCGCTCCCAGTCCCGGCCGAGGAGAGCGCGGACCGCGGACTCGCCTCCCGCTCCGGGGCCGTCCGGCAGCCAGCGCTCCAGGAGACCGTGTACGACGGCGAAGCCGTGCCGCTCCACTCGGTCCAGTACGGGCCGCCAGTCCGTACGGCTTCCCGGCGCGTGCAGCAGCGGCCGGCGGTCGGCCCGTACGCTCACAGGGCCGCCTTCCCGCGGTCATCCGGCGGGCGTTCACGGCCGGAACGGCGGACGTCCGGGCCGTCGATCGGCGCCGCGTACAGGTCGTAGCTCCGTCCCTCCACGAACCGCAGATACGCCTCCCGCCGCACCACGTGTTCGCAGCACGGCGCCGGGCCGGTGCCGACGGAGCCCAGCCGGGCGGCGATGCGCAGCAGCGCCGCGGTCACCCAGCACGAGTCGGCGAGGAAACCGCCGTGCGGGCCGCGCCAGCGGTGCCACCACACGCCGAGGCAGGCGGCGGCGGCCAGGAGCAGCACGTAGCGGCTGGTCAGCCCGTACGTCCGCGGGCCCGCGGCCATGGTGACCGCCGGCCTGTACGCGGCCAAGGACCGGTGCACCTCGCGCAGTTCGGCCACGAGCACGCGCAGCACCGCGCTCAGCGCCCCGGCGCAGCCGGGGTGGGCGGCGACGTCACCCTCCCCTCCCGCCCGCGCGGCCAGCGTGATCAGTGAGCCCGCCAGCGGATCCGACGGCGCGGCCAGCGGATACGGACGGATGTCCAACGGCGGCAGCCCGTCGCCGGGACGGTACAGCCCGGGTGGTGCTCCGTTCTCGTCTGCGAACCACGGCCCTTGTGCGAACGCCGACACCTGAGCCGCGAGCACCGCCCGGCACGACGCGACGGGCGCGTACCGGCGGGCGGGCAGCGCCAGTCCGCGCAACTGCCGGTTGAAGGAGCCGCAGGGCCCCGTACGGGCGAACAGCCCGGCGCCCAGAAGGGGCGCCAGGTCGTAGCCGGACTCGGTCAGCGCCGCGGGGGCCCAGGCCGCTGCCGCGGCCGCGTACACGACCGCGTTGTCCGGCAGCAGCTGGACGGCGCGCGCCGCCACAAGCCCGAGGCAGTCGGCGGTCAGCAGATCGAGGAACGCACCCGCGACCGCGTCGAGGCCGTACGCGTCCGGCTGCCGCCCCGTGCCGGCAGCGTCCCGCACGCACCGGAGCGCCGTGCGCAGCACGGTGTCCCCGGCGGCCACCGCCGCGGGCGCCACCAGGGCGTGGGTCGGCGGTGCGCTGCGCAGCCACAGTTCCGCGGCGCCCCCCAGCTCCCCGACGACCGCATCGCGCGGGACCGGCCGGCCGGCATCGCGGCCCGGGACGTGTGTGGCGGTGTCCACCAGCAGCGCCGTACGTCTGCCGCCCCGCGGCCCGGCAGGGGTGCGAGCGGTGACCAGCAAGGCACGGGCGGGCTCCAGCCCGCGAGCCGCCTCGGCGACTCCCGTCAGCCGCCAGCCGTACGGTTCTTCCCGCGCCCACACCTGTTCCGTGCGGCCGGCTCCGAGAAGGGCCACGGGCTCTCCGGACATCAACAGGCCGCTGACGTACCGGCGTTGCTCCGTGCTGCCGGCCGACCACACCGGAACGGAAGCGGCGAAGCCGTCCAGGCCGTTCCCGAGCCCCAGCCGTACGTCCGACCGGAAAAGGGGGCGGATCAGCTGGCCCAGCACGTCCAGGCGCTCCAGCCGGCCGCCCCACCGCACGGGTACGAAGTCCGCCGGGCCGGCCGACTCCGGCGGTCGTGCCGCACGTGGTTGCCGCATTGCCGGCGCTCCCTGGGCATGTCGCGGACGTGGGTTCACCCGGATCCCTGACGGGGGGCAGGGATCCGGGTGAGGTATGCGGTTCCGTGGCCCGGTGGAGACCGGTCACGGTCTGCGGCGGAATCGCCCGAGCACCGGCCGGCGGTCAGGCGTGCGACCGCCGTCCGCCCGCCGGGACGCCCGTGGGCCGCGCTGGTGCCACCGCGCAGGGGCCCGGTGCGGGCAGGGTCCCGGCGTCGTACGCCTCCAGCAGCAACGGCGACTGCTCCTCCAGCGGCGCGCCCGTCAGGATGGCCTGCTGGAGCCGCTGCAGCTTGAGCGATGGTTCCAGGCCCAGCTCCTCGGTCAGCGAGCCGCGCAGCCGCTGGTACGCCTCCAGCGCGCGGCACCTGTTCCCCGACCGGTACAGCGCGACCATGAGCTGTGCCGAGAAGTTCTCGTGCAGCGGGTGTTCGGCCGCCAGGACCTGGAGTTCCGGGATGAGTTCGCCGTGCCTGCCCAGCCGCAGACCGGACTCGACCCAGCGTTCCAGGGTGGCCATCCGCGTCTCCTCGATGCGCAGGACCTCGAGCTCGAGCGACCGGCCCACCCGTACGTCGACCAGCGCGGGCCCCTGCCAGAGCGCGAGCGCCTGCTGGAACAGGTCGCAGGCGCGGTGCGCGTCGTCCGCCTCCATCGCGCGCCGGCCGGCCTCGGCGAGCCGGTCGAACTCCTGACAGTCGATCAGACCCTGCTGTGTGTGCAGCAGATAGCCGCCGTGCTGGGTCGCCAGCACGTCCTTCGCCTGGAGCCCGGACTGCGCTCCCAGGGCGGTGCTGATCTTCCGCCGGAGTTGCAGAATGTACGTCTGCAACGTGGTGGAAGCGCTACGGGGAATCGACTCGCCCCAGATTTCTTCCATGAGTGTCGACACGGTCACGACTCTGTCGGCCCGCAGCGCGAGCAAGGCCAGCAGCTGCCGAGGCTTCGCCGCACTCGGCACTATCGATACTCCATGTTCAAGGGCGCGTAGCGGCCCCAGGACATTGATCTCCACTGTGCCTCTCTCTCGTCTGAGAAGCGCCTCCCGGGGGTCCCCCTCGAAAGCGACTGGTATGGCAAATGGAACTGAGGACGAGAATGTCATACGCGTTGACTGACGCCTAGTGTTCAGGTCATGACCTGATACATGAAAGATTCATATACGGGCATTCTTGACAGCCTGTACCCGTTCCGTAGAACGCTCGTCGTGCCTTCTCTCCAGGTGTCATGTCCGGTTAATCTGTGCGTTCCTTCCGCGCTATTTACGGCATGTCGAAAGAGCGCGGACGAACCGAGTCACGGGCACTCAGGCAAGCCATCCGGCCTCCCTTGCGATGAGCACCGCGTCGACCCGGCTCCGCGCATTGAGCTTGGTGACAATGGTGGTCAGGTAATTCCGCACCGTGCCTTTCGACAGATGCAGGGATTTCGCGATCTCCACTGGATCGGCACCTTCCGCAACCATTTGGAGAACATCCAGCTCGCGTGGTGAAAGCGGATTCTCCAGATAGTCCCATGCGGAGAGCACGACCTGCGGGTCGATGAACCGCTGCCCGGTCGCCACGGAGCGAATGGCCTTGCTCAACTGCTCGGGCGGCGCATTCTTGAACAGCAGCCCGCCGACCTTCATGTCGAGAGCCCGCCGCAGAGTGCCGGGCCGTTCGACGGCTGTGAGGATCAAGGTCCCGCAGTTGGGCAGGTGTTGCCGTAACTCTTCCGCGGCGGTCAGTCCGTCCAGGCCCGGCATCACCACGTCGATCACCGCGACATCAGGTTGCGTCGCCACGGCGGTGGGGACGATGGCGTCCCCCCGGTCGACGGAAGCGACGACTCTCAGGTCGGGTTCCAGCTTCAGAAGGGCGACAAGCGCGCCCCTGACCATATGAGCGTCCTCGGCCAACAGCACCCTCAGTTCGGGCATAGCTCCCCCATGTCCCCGTGTTCTGGCGTACGGCGGGGACAGGTCACGGTCATCCCCGCCGTGCAGCTCCGTACGCGCTGACACGAGTGTTTCCGAACTGATCGAAGGCCGCAAGCGGGCATCAATGGAACATGAATTGGGATCAGTCTGCGGGGGGACTGCCGACAACGTCACCGGGGGAGATCGGATGTACCGGGCAGCGCACCCGCACTTCTTCGGGATGCTCGGTCGGCGGAGTCGGGCGACGGCGCACCGTACGCCCGCGTTCGAGGTGTGTGGTCCTACTCCCTCCGCCCGGTGTTGACCAGTCCAGCCGGATGATCAACGTCATAATGCGTCATTGTGCCCGTTCAGGCCGCGGACGCGGGAACATATTCGGGAGAGGTCGAACTGCTGTGAGCCCCGGTCCGGTTGCGCCAGCCGTTGACCGCCACGAGCGTCAGGCCGGCCAACGCCCAACCGGAGAGGATGAGCGCGGGTTGCGTCATGGCATTTCCGTCGAAGAAAGAGACCGACCGCAGCAGACTCCCGCCGGCGCCCGGCGGCAGCCACTGACCGATCGCCCCGAAGGGTTCGGGCAGCATCTGGGGTGCGGAGGTGACGCCGGAGAACGGGTTGCCCAGCATCACGGCGAGCAGCGCTCCGATTCCGATACCGGCTGTCCCCATGAACATGGCCATCCCGGCCACGATGGAACTGAGCGCCAGCGCCGACAGCGACAACGCACCGGCCTCGGCCCACCAGTTGCCGCCCAGCACTTCCAGCCAGCTGTGGGTCAGTGTGGTGGCGACGAGGCCGATCAGGGCGGCCGCGCTGACCAGTGCGACCAGCGCGCGCGTGCCGCGCAGGCCCAGCATGAAGATCAGCGTTCCGGCCGCCACGCCTCCGATGGCCAGTGGCAGAGCACTCGTGCTGAACGCCGTGCCACGCGGGTCGCCTTGAGGTGTGGCGACGACGTCGCTGACCGGTGGCGCGTCGCTCTGTGCGGAGCCACCCGCCATCTGCGTCACGGTCGTCTGCAGCAGCTGGGCGACCAGTGGGCTGGCGGCGCTCGCGGTGAGCGCCTTGGGGCCGTCAGGGGTGACGACGATGGCTCCGTACACGTCACGCTGCTCGATCGCGTCGCGGGCTTGGGCCTCGTCGGAATAGCGGTGGACGTCGAAGGAGTCGCCGGCGCGGGTCAGCTTGTCCTGGACCGGGGCGGTGGCCGCGGCCGGGCCGGCGAGCCCGATCGGCACCTCGCGCGGAGCGGTGCGGGCCGCCGGCCAGACGAACGCCCAGAGCGCGAAGGAGACGATCAGCGGCACGAGGACGAGGACCGCGACGAGCGCGCGCCCCGGTGACATGGGGGAACCGTGGGGTGCAGGAGGGGCGGACATGTGTCCTCTCAAAAAGAAGGAGCATTTGTTCTCTCTCTGTACGCCAGTGCACCAAGAGGCCCGTTGCTTGTCAAGAATGAACGTTCGTTTTAGGGTAAAGCATGGCCGTGTCCCCCCGGAGCGCCGCCGACGCCCGTCGCCGCCAGATCCTCCGAGGCGCCAGAGCCTGCTTCACCCGCAACGGCTTCCACGCCACATCGATGCAGGACATCCTGCGTGAGGCAGGGCTGTCGGCAGGCTCCGTCTACCGCTACTTCCGCGGCAAGGACGACATCGTCGCCGTGATCGTGGCGGAGGCACTCGAGAGCGTCCACGAGGCGTACACCGCCGTCGTCACCTCCGATCCGCCGCCGAGGCCCGACACGGTCGTCGCCTCGGTGCTCGCGCGGATGAGGGGGAACGCACCGGCCCCCGAGGCCGACCGGGACCTGCCGCAGCTGCTCATCCAGGTGTTCGGAGAGTCACTGCGGAACGAGGAGTTCGCCAGGATGATGGCAGCCGGCTTCAGCTCGGTGATCGAGCAGTGGGTGGTGCTCGTACGGCAGTACCAGGAGCTCGGCTGGGTCGACCCGCTCGTGAACGCGGAGGACCTGGCCCGTACGTTCGGCGGTGTGCTGCAGGGGTATCTCGTACAGGCCGCGCTCTTCGGCGACTGGGACGCCGACGCGTTCGTGCACGGACTGCGCGGGCTGGTCGACATGTCCGTACTGACGTCACCGGGGCAGTGCGAGTAACCACCTCCGCAGCTCACGGCGCGGCGCCCCGCCGGTGGGGGAGCGGGGGATGCCGGGCACCAGCTTCACATCGTGCAGCCGTCCGTAGTACGGCAGCTGGGCGTTCGCGTGGGCCACCAGATCACCCGGCTCCACGGCGTCGGATGCCACCACCAGCGCACAGGGGACCGCACCGCGCGACGGCTCCGGGCGGTCCAGCACCACGCAGTCGTCGACCGCCGGGTGGCCGCTGAGAACGCGCTCGATCTCGGTCGGCATGACCATACGGTCGTCGCAGATGAAGGCGTCCCCGATGCGTCCGACAACGAACAGGCGGCCCTCGGCGTCGACGTAGCCGAGGTCTCCCGTCGCGAACCAGCCGTCGGGGCCGATGCCGGAGTCCTTCCGGTCCAGATATCCGCGCATGAGCTGGGGCCCCCGCACCTGGATCTCGCCCCGTGCCCCGGGGAGCTGCGCCGCGCCGGTGACCAGGTCGGCGATACGGCACTGCGTTCCGGGCAGCGGCACCCCGGCGGAGCCCGGCCTGGGGTGGGCGAGGTCGTCCAGGTGCGTGGCCTGGGCGGTCTCGGCGAGCCCGTATCCCTGGACGACGGGGACGCGGAAGCGCCCCGCGAGCGTCGCCGCCGTCCGCTCGGAGAGCGCCGAGCCTCCGGACACGATCGCCCGGAGATCCGGGGCGCGCAGCCGTGGCAGCCGGGCGTCGGCCGCCAGCCGGGCCAGCCGTGCGGGAAGGCTGTGGAAGTGTGTGGCGCCGCACCGGCGGGCAGCGCGTACGGCTTCCGCGGGGTCCTCGCCCTCGTGCAGCACGAGGGCCGCTCCCGCCGCCACGCTCGCGGCCAGAAGGCCGGGCTGGAGCGCCGGCAGATGGTGGAACAGCACGGACGAGCCGGTCAGCCGGGTGCCGTACGCCGTCTGCGCCGCGTTGACGGTCAGGTTCCGGTGCGTCAGCCGCGCGGCCTTCGGTCCGCCGGTCGTTCCGCCGGTGAACTGGAGGGAGGCGGGCTCGTCCGCGCTCCGTTCGTCCCCGCTCCCGGCGGTGTGCGGGGGTCCCTGCCGGACCAGTTCGCCGACGGTGGGCGCGTCCGGCGGGCTGTACGCGGCATCCCGACGGGTGACGACCAGCTCGGCGAGGTCGGGAAGGCGGTCGCGCGCCGCCAGCAGGCGGCAGTGCATATCGGGCGTGACCACGGCCACCGTTGCCCGGGATACGCGCAACGCGTGGACCAGCCGGCCGTCCGGCAGCAGCGGATCCAGGACGACGCTGACGCCCGACGCGCGGGACACCCCGAAGTAGGCCACGGGAAAGGCGGAGCCGAGCTCAGCGGTCACCGCGACGACCGCGCCGGGCCCGCCGGCCAGCGCGCGGAGCGCACCGGCGAACGCGCTCACCCTGCCGGTCAGTTCGCCGTACGTCAGCATCCCGCGGGACGTACGCAGCGCCGTCTCGTCCGGTGACCTCTGAGCCGCCTCCGACAGCAGCTCGTCCAGACGGGAGACTTCCGGCAGCCCGGAGAGCACCGCTGCCGGCGGCCCCGTGATGGCGCCCGCGCCGGGGGATGTGCGCACACGTGATGACATCGCCATACCACTCCTCCGTCGGGATCCGCTTCCGCTCGGCATGGTCGCCGACCCGCCTGGAATGCCGATCGAATCCCGCGAGGGTCCGTCACCGCGCAAGGGCCGCCCGCCGGAACGCGTGACGGCCGTCCGGCGCGGTCCGTTCCGCGCGTTCACCCCGCCGCGTCGAACCGCACCTCGTGCTCCGCCGCCTCCTCCGCGGCGAACGCCAGCAACTCGCCGCCCGCCGCCTCCAGTTCCCGCTCCGCGCTCCGCGGCAGCCGCTCGAACGGCGTGACCGTCAGCGTCGCCCGCTTCCGCTTCACCTCCGTGCGCCAGCTCCCGCGTACGGTGCCGTCCACCAGGAACGTGCCGGGCACCTGGCCGTTGCGGGTGGCGATCCGCCTCCGGTACGGCTCGCTGATCACACGGGTGCGGTCGGCGTGCGACAGGATGAGGTTGTCGTACTCCGCGATGTACCGCACCGGCACCGGCAGTCCGGGGTCCGGACGCGGCGCGTCCGGCAGGTCGAACAGCTCGCGCCCGTCCTCCGCGGCGAACGTACGCAGCTCGGGCCGCAGCCGTTCCAGCACCTCGTTCAGCCGGGTCAGCCCGGACCACACCTGCACATCGCGTACGGACGCGGGCCCGAACGCGGCCAGATACCGCCGCACCAGCCGCTCCGGCGAGGCGTCGGCGGCGAGCGGCTCGCCGGTCCAGCGCTCCGCCGTGTCGTACGTCGGCTGCCCCGGGTGGCCCCACAGCCCGCGCGGCGGCAGCTGTACGACGGGCAGCAGGAAGCGTACGACCTGCGACAGCACCCGGCGCTCCTGCTCCGGCCAGCGCCGCTGCAGCTCCGAGCCCAGCTCCTGCGCGGTGCGCGGGCGTTCGGCGAGGAGCGCGGCGCCGGCGGCGGCGATCTCGGCGGGGTCCGCGCCGGCCAGCTGCCTGCCGTACGCGGTGGGCAGCGTGCGCTCGTAGATGACCTGCGTCAGGGGGCGCAGCCAGCGGCAGTCGCGCGCGCTCACCAGGTGCACCGTGCCGCGCATCAGCGCGATCCGTACGGCGCTGCGGTCCAGCAGGAGGTCGCCGAGCTGGTCGGGGCGGAAGCCGGCGACGCGGGACCACAGCCCGAAGTACGGCGGCTTCGGCGCCTGCGCCTGGAGCCCGACGAGGTGCTCGACCGCGTCGAGGACGCTCATCCGGCTGCGTTCGACGAGGAGCTGGCGGGCGAGGTAGGCGCGGTTGAGGGCGCGGAGGCCGATCTTCTCCGGGGGCATGCGCCGAGTCTCACCGATCGGCGGGCGAATCGCCACGGAAGCCGTATCGGACCATGGAAGCCGTATCGGAGCGCACGGCCCGGAACCGATCCGTCATTGGTCTGGACATGCCCAATCACCGGCGTTAGCTTCGTAGTTCTGGTCTGGACCAGTCCTGGACCAGAACCGCACGTGAGCCGGGCCGGCCCCGGCCGGTACGGCTCGTATGCGCGCGGACCCCCCACGTCTACTGGAGCGAGCATGCGCAAGCGCAGCACAGTCAAGCGCAAGACCGTCATCACGGCCGTGGCCGCCATGGGCATCGCGGGCGCCACCATCTTCGTCACCACCGGCTCCGCCCAGGGGCACGGCTACGCCTCCTCCCCGACCAGCCGCCAGGTGCACTGCGCCGAGGGCACCGTGACCGACTGCGGCGCCGTCCAGCACGAGCCGCAGAGCGTCGAGGGCCCCAAGGGCTTCCCCGAGGCAGGCCCCGAGGACGGCACCATCTGCGCCGGCGGCAACGAGGGCTTCGCCGAACTCGACGACCCGCGCGGCGGCGAGTGGCCCACCACCAAGCTGAGCGGCGGTGCGAACCACACCTTCAGCTGGACCAACACGGCCCGCCACTCGACCACCGACTACCAGTACTTCGTCACCAAGGACGGCTGGGACCCGAGCTCCAAGCTCACCCGCGCCGACCTGGAGTCCGAGCCGTTCCTGACGGTGCCGATGGACGGCAAGCAGCCCGAGGCGACCGAGAGTCACGAGGGCAAGCTGCCGGACAAGTCCGGCCGCCACCTCATCGTCGCGGTGTGGAACATCGCGGACACCGCCAACGCGTTCTACTCCTGCGCGGACGTGGAGTTCTGACGGGTACGGGTGTGACTCGGGTACGGATGTGAGCCGGGTACGGGCGCGGGCGCGGGTCCGAGTACGGGCCCGGCTGCGTGCCCGAGTGTGGGCGCCGTACCCGTAAGCACGGGCATCCCGCCCGGGCCGCGCGCCGCGCCGCCCGGGCGGGACCCGCGTGGGGTAAGCATGGGACAAATCGCCCGTAAGGATACGTCCCATGCGCAACAGCCCCCTTGTCGCCGAGCTCCGCGACGCGATCACGCCCCGCGCCTTCCTGCTGATGCTGGGCGTCCTCCTCGTCCAACTCGGCTTCCTGCTCTCCTACATCGGGGCCTTCCACCATCCCGAGCCCCAGCGCGTACCGCTCGCCGTCGTCGCCCCCGACCGGGTCGCCGACCGGCTCGACGCGCTGCCCGGCGAACCCGTACGCAGCACCGTCGTACGGGACGAGGGCGAGGCACGCGCACGCATCATGCGGCGCGATGCCCAGGGCGCGTACGTGATGAACCCCGACGGCCGCCAGGACACCCTGCTGATCGCCTCGGGCGCGGGCAGCTCCGTCACCTCGGCCGTCACCGAGATCGGCCGCGAACTCGCCCGGGACCAGGGCCGTACGCTCACCACCGAGGACATCGCGCCCGCCGGCGCGCAGGACAAGGGCAGCCTCACGGCCTTCTACCTGGTCGTCGGCTGGCTCGTGGGCGGCTATCTGGCCGCCTCCATGCTCGGCGTCACCGCAGGGGCGCGGCCTGCGACGCTGCGCCGCGCAGTCGTACGGCTCGCCGCGACCGCCGTGTACGCCGCCGTGTCCGGGCTGGGCGGCGCGGTGATCGTCGGGCCCGTACTGGGCGCGCTGCCCGGCCATCTCCCCGAACTCTGGGGCATCGGCGCCCTCGTGGTCTTCGCGGCGGGCACGCTGACGATCGCGCTGCAGGTGCTGTTCGGCGTGTTCGGGATCGGACTCGCCATCGTGCTGCTGGTGGTACTGGGCAACCCGAGCGCGGGCGGCGCGTACCAGGAGCACATGATCCCCGCCTTCTGGCGCGCCATCGGCGACTGGCTGCCGCCGGGTGCGGGAGTCAGCGCCGTACGCAACACCGTCTACTTCCACGGGCACGCGCTGGCCGCACCGATGTGGGTGCTCGCCGGCTGGGCCGTCGCGGGCGCCGTCGTCACGCTGCTCCTCGCGGCCCGCCGCCGCGCGGCCGACCCGCCGGGCCTGCGCGGGTACTCCGGGCTGCCGGTCTGACGCGCCGATCCGTGGTGCGCGGGACGGCGGTTGACTTGATCGGAAGTTGTTGACTTGAACCGAAGTTGAAGTCGCAGGGTGGTCACCGTCAGCCGGAAACACCGCCTCCGAGGCGCCCCCGAGGCGCCACCCTGAGGCGTCACCCAGAGGAGAACCGCCATGACGGCCGCCGTGCACACCCCGCCCCGCCTCGACCGCCCCGACCTGGGCGTCGCCGTCTTCAGCCGGTGGCGTACGAACGGCCCGGACCGGCAGGCCGCCACCGTCGACGCCATCGCCGCCGCCTGGGAGTCAAGGCCGTGGCCCACCGCGGACCTGCTCTCGTACAGCCTCTACACCGCCAACGACGGGCACACCCTGCTCCACTACTCGCAGTGGACCAGCGAGGAGGCGCTCCGCGTCTTCCAGCAGCACCACCGCGACGAGCGCCTCGCCGATATCTTCGAGGCGGTGCCCGATGCCGAACGGCTCGGCCTGCGCGTGTACGACCGGTACCGCAGCGCTGTCGTCGCGCCGGGCGGTGCGGCCGGTGACGTACGGGTGCCGGGCTGCATCGTGACCGTCGAGATCGAGTTCGAGGGGCCGGACGCGGGACGCCAACGGGCGTGGGTGGACGCGGTGTTCGACGCCCTCGACGACGAGCCGGACCCGCACCCGGGCGGCTTCTCGGCCCACTTCCACGTCAGCACGGACGGTGCGCACGTTCTCAACTACGCGGAATGGGAGAGCGAGCAGGCCCACATCGACGCCCTCGCCGCACCGGGTGACGGCGTCGGCTCCCCGACGGCGGCGTGGCGGCGGGTGCAGCAGTACCCGGGCCTGAAGTCGAGCACGGTGACGCGGCACGCGTTCGCGCTGTCCCTCGTGCCGGACTGACGACGAGATCAAGCCCGTCCGGCGTTTGAGGACGGACCTCGGCCCGGTTCCGGGGTGCGCTTGGCGTGTGATGCGGTGATTGTTCACCGGCGGCTGCCGCATGTCGGTGGCTGGGGGCCGTCTTCACGTGCCGGACGGGCCGGAGTGTGGCTGAGGGCCTCCTCAAGTGCCAGACGGGCGGCGGCGGGCGCGGAGGCGGCGGAACGCCGCGCGCAGGCGGCCGCCCGCCGGCGGCCCAGGCGAGGGCGGAGGCGCAGGCAAGGGCGGCGGCGCAGGCATCCGTTCCGCGAGCCGCGCCGCGAGCCCGGCCGGCACCGGCTCGTCGAGCACCAGCGTCGGCGGCAGCCGCAGCCCCGTCGCCTCCGCCAGCGCGGCCCGCAGTTCGACGGCACCCAGCGAGTCGAGCCCGGCCGCCAGCAGGTCGCCGTCCGGCGCGATCTCCTCCGGCCCTTCGGCGCCGAGCGCGCCGGCCGCCCAGCGGCGTACGAGGTCCAGCAGGAGCCGTTCGCGCTCCTCGGCCGGCGCCGTACGCAGCTCGGCGCCCCAACTGCCGTGCGCGCCAAAGCCATCCGCACCCGTGCCGGCCGGCGGCCGTACGACCTCGCGGAAGAACGGCGGCACCGGCCGGTACCGGCGCCGCATCGCGGGCAGGTCCAGCCGTACGCCCACCACGTCGGCGCGCGGCGCCGCCAGCGCCGCGTCGAAGACCGCCGTGCCCTGCCGGTCGGACACCGGCAGCACCCCGGCCCGGGTCACCTTCGCCCAGTGCCCGCCGGTCAGCTGCGTGGCCATGCCCCGCCGCGGCGACCACACGCCCCACGCCACGGACGTCGCCGGGCGCCCGCAGGCGCGGCGCTGCACGGCGAAGGCGTCCAGCGCGGCGTTGGCGGCACCGTAGTTGGCCTGCCCGGGGCCGCCGAACACGCCCGCCACCGAGGCGCACACGAGGAAGATCTCCGGGTCGAGGTCGCGTGTCAGTTCGTCGAGGTGCACGGCGGCGTCGACCTTCGGGCGCAGTACGGTGTCGAGCCGTTCCGGGCTCTGCTCCGTGACGGGGCCGTCGTCCAGGACGCCCGCCGTGTGCACGACGGCGGTCAGCCGCCGGTCGAGTCCGCCCAGCAGGCGGGCCAGCGCGTCGCGGTCCGCGAGGTCGCAGGCGGCGAACGTCACCGAGGCGCCGAGCGCGGTGAGTTCGTCCTCCAGCACGGCGGACACCTCGGCCTGCCGCCCGTCGAGCGAGACGAGCAGCAGGTGCCGTACGCCGTACGCCCGCACCAGGTGCCGCGCGAAGACGGCGCCCATCATGCCCGTACCGCCGGTCACCAGGGCGAGGCCCTCGGGGTCGAGGTGTACGGGGAGTTCGCGGCCGGCGCACGCGCGCGGCGCGGAGGCGTGCGCGCCGGGGGTCAGGCGCGGGACGCGCAGGACGCCGCGCCGGAGGGCGAGTTGCTGCTCGCCGGAGGCGAGCGCGGCGACCAGCTGGACGCCGAGCGCGTGCGCGTCCTCGGTGGGGCAGAAGCCGGACGTGAGGTCGGAGTCGACGTCCAGGAGGACCGTACGGCCCGGGTGTTCGCCGTTCACGGACCGCACCAGGCCCCAGGCCGCGGCGGCGGCCGGGTCGCCGCTGCTGTCGTCGTCCGGCCTCGTGCTCACGGCGCCCTGCGTCACCAGCGCCAGCCGCGTGCCGGACAGGGCGTCCGCGGCCAGCCAGTCCTGCACCACGGCGAGCGCCCGCCCGGCCGTCGCCCGTACCGCCTCGGACACCGGTTCCTTCGCGGGCAGGCACGGCACGACGACCGTGCCGGGGGCGGGCGCGCCCGCGCGTACGGCGTCGGCGAGCGCCGCCACGTCCGGGTACGTGTCGACGCACAGCCCGATGCTGCGGGCGGCGCCGCTGACCCCGGACGGCTCCTCCTCCAGCACCGCCCAGCAGTCCCGGCCCGACTCGTGCGCGACGACGTGCTCCAGCACGCCGCTCGAACCCGGCGACGCCAGCGGCAGCCAGTCCACCTGGTACGACACGTCGGCCACCGGGTCGCCCGCGGCGAGCAGCACGTCCGCCCGTACGGGCCGGGTCCGCAGCGAGCCGACGGTGGCGACGGGCGCGCCCGTACGGTCGGCCGCCAGCAGACCGACACCGCCGTCGCCGGAGGGCGCGAGCCGTACGCGCAGGGTGGTGGCGCCGTCGGGGCCGCCGTCGCCGTGCAGCCGTACGTCGTGCCAGGAGAACGACAGCCGCGCGCGCTCGTCCCAGCCCTCCGGGTGGAGCGCGGAGTTGAGCAGTACGGGGTGCAGCCGGAACCGCCCGTCGCGCGGCGCGTCCTCGGGCAGCGCGACCTCCGCGAACGTCTCGTCACCGCGCCGCCACACGGCGCGCAGGCCCTGGAACGCGGGGCCGTAGCCGTAACCCCCGGTGCCGAGGCGGGAGTAGAGGCCGTCGAGGGGTACGGGCTCGGCGCCCTCCGGGGGCCACGCGGCGGTGCCGAACGCGCCGGTGCCGGCGTCCACTTCGGCGTCCGCGTCCGCATGCGCGACGGCGTCCGTACGGGTCCCGGCCTCGGGCCGGGGCTGCGGTTCCGGTTCCGCCTCGCTCAGCACGCCGCCGGCGTGCCGCCGCCACAGCGGCTCGTTGCCGCTGCCGTCGTCCGCGGCTGCGTACACCTCCACGCTCCGGCGGCCCGCGGCGTCCGGTTCGCCGAGGGAGACCTGGATACGGGTCGCACCGTGCTCGTCGAGCAACAGCGGCGCCTCCACGACGAGTTCCTCGAGCGTGCCGCAGCCGACATCCTCGCCCGCGCGCAGCGCCAGCTCCACGAAGCCGGAGCCGGGGAACAGCGGGGAGCCGTGCACCGAGTGGTCGGTGAGCCAGGGCTGTGCGGCGGGGGACAGTCTGCCGGTCAGCAGCACCCGGTCGCTGCCCGCGAGTTCCACGGCGGCACCGAGCAGTGGGTGATCCACCGGCCGCTGACCCCAGCGTGCGGGGTCGGGCCGCTGCCCGCGGTGAGCTGCCATGGGGTCCGTGTCCGCCACGTCGAGCGCGTGAGCCGTGTCCGCCATGCGGGCCAGTTTCCGCGCGATCATGCCGGGAATTCACCAGACCAACGTGCGGAAGGCCCCCTCGCTGTACGAGAGGGCCTTCCGGCGAGCGTCTGTGCGCCGCCAGGGACTCGAACCCCGGACCCGCTGATTAAGAGTCAGCTGCTCTAACCAACTGAGCTAGCGGCGCCTGGTGACGCCACCATGTTACCTGGTCCGGACCGGTGCTCCCGACCATCCGCGGGCGCACCCGGGCCTGGGCCGTACGGCCCGGCGGCCCGCGCTAGATCGCCAGCGACAGCATCACCGGCGCGGCACGCTTGTTGAGCGCCTCCGCGGACTGGCGTAACCGGTGCGCGTCCTCGACCGGCAGGGACAGCGCCAGGCAGCCGACCGACGAGCCCGCGGTGACGGGGACGGCGGCGCAGACCGTACCGACCGCGTACTCCTGGAGGTCCAGCACCGGCACCGTGGGCGGCTGCTGGTCGAGGGCGTTCAGCAGCAGCCGTTCGTCCGTGATGGTGCGGGAGGTGAGCCGCGCGGTCCGGTGCCGGGACAGGTGGTCCTTGCGCCCGTCGTGGTCGAGCTGGCCGAGGAGGCACTTGCCGATCGCGGTCGCGTGGACGGCCGACCGGAAGTCGACCCACTCGTTGACGAGCGGCGCGTTCGGGCCCTCGGACGTCTGCATCACCTCGAGCTCGCCGTCCGTGTACCGGCTGAGGTAGATCGCCGCACCGAGGGAGTCGCGCAGCTCGGAGAGCGTACGGTCGAGGCGCTCCCGCAGGGCGCGTTCGCGGCCGCCGCCGGAGCCGAGGAGGACCAGGCCCTCGCCGACGACGTACGTGCCGTCCGCGATCTGTTCCAGATAGCCCTCGCGGCGCAGCATCAGCAGCAGGTGCGCGAGATGGCCGGAGGGCAGCCCGGTCTCACGGGACAGCTGCTCCTCGGTGGCGCCGTCGCGGTGTCCCGCGACGGACTCGAGCACGCGCAGCGCGTACTGCACCGAGTGGAACGGTGCGGTGGGTTCCGGCCTGAGCGCCACGGTGCCCCCTGGAGGTTGTGACCGTCTGCATCGTGACCAGAGCGGGGGGTCACGCGTACCCGTCACACGATAGCCGCCAACAGGCCATCGGTAATCGGCTGTTGCTGCATTCGGCATATGCCTTGAGCGGGTGCGGCGCGGCCCCCGCCTCCTGGGAGGAGACGGGGGCCGCGTGTGCGTGGGGTCCGTACGGCTCGGAACGCCGTACTCAGAGCGCCGTACTCAGAGCACCGCGCTCAGGAACTCGCGGGTCCGCTCGTGCTCCGGCTCGGAGAAGATCTTCTCCGGCGGACCGGACTCGATGACCCGGCCGGCGTCGAACATCAGCACGTCGTCCGAGATGTCCCGCGCGAAGTTCATCTCGTGCGTGACCACCAGCATGGTGATGTCCGTGGTGTGTGCGATGTCCCGCAGGACGTCGAGCACACCCGCCACCAGCTCCGGGTCCAGCGCCGAGGTGACCTCGTCCAGGAGCAGCACCTGCGGCCGCATCGCGAGCGCGCGGGCGATCGCGACGCGCTGCTGCTGGCCGCCGGACAGCTGGGTCGGGTACTTGTCGATGTGCTCGGTCAGGCCGACCATCTCGAGCAGCTCGCGGGCGCGCTCCTCGGCCTCGTCCTTGGACAGGCCGAGCACGTGCACCGGGGCCTCGGTGATGTTCCGCAGGACGCCCATGTTGGGGAACAGGTTGAACTGCTGGAAGACCATGCCGATCTTCTTGCGCACCTCGCGGATGTGCTTCTCGCCCGCCGGCACGAGCTTGCCGTTCTGCTCCTCGTGTGTGAGGTAGTCACCGGCGACCTTGATGGTGCCCTCTTCGGGCTTCAGCAGGGTCATCAGCAGCCGCAGGATCGTCGTCTTGCCCGATCCGGAGGGGCCGATGAGGGTGACGTGCTTGCCGGACGACACGGTGAAGTCCATGTGGTCCAGGACGACGTTGCTGCCGAACCGCTTGGTGACACCGTCGAAACGGATCAGCTCGCTGCCGTCGGTGGCGGGGTTCGCGGTCTCTTTCGGGGACTTGTTCTCAGCGGACAAGACGACGCTCCAGGGCTCGAATCAGAAGGGAAGCCGGGTACGCGATGAGGACGAAGGCGACACCGACCACCGTGATGGCCTCGGTGGTGAACGTCTCATTGCTGTATGCCTGGGCCTCGCCGAGCATCTCGAACGCCCCGATGACGGCGATCATCGGCGAGTCCTTGAGCATGGACACGACGTAGTTGCCCAGAGCCGGAATCACACGGCGGATGGCCTGCGGCAGGATCACCGAGGTCCAGGTACGCGCCTTGGGCAGGCTCAGCGCGGTGGCCGCCTCCCACTGGCCGACCGGCACACCGTTGATGCCGGCGCGGTATACCTCCGCCGTATAGGTCGAGTAGTGCAGACCGAGACCGATGATGCCGGTGGTCAGCGGTGACATGGTGGGCCCCCACTCGGGGAGCACGTAGAACAGGAAGAACAGCTGCACCAGCAGCGGCGTGTTCCGGATGAACTCGGTGACCGCGGTCACCGGCCAGCGCACCCACACCAGGGTGGAGCGCTGCGCGATGGCCCATACGAGACCGAGGGAGAAGGCGATCAGCGAGCCGAGGACCAGGGCCTGCAGGGTGACGAGCACCCCGTCCCAGAACCGCGGCATGAACGCGTCGACGTTGGACCAGTCCCAGCTGTTCATCCCATACCTCCCGCGGCCTGGCTGCCGGCCTGCGCACGCTCACCGCGCTCGCTGAGCTTGCGGCTGATGAATCCCGGTTTCTTCTCCGGCGCCTGGCCGATCCCGGCCCTCGCGTGCCGCTCCAGCGCCCGCATGCCGCGGGTGAGGATGAAGGCGAGCACGAAGTAGAGCACGAGGAGCAGGGTGTAGATCGGCGCGCTCTCGTTGCTGCCCAGCCGCACGAGGTTCCCGGCGAACGTCATGTCCGCCACGGTGATGACCGACACCAGGGCGGTGCCCTTGAGGAGTTCGATCAGCAGGTTGTTGAACGGCGGGATCATCTCCGGCCACGCCTGCGGCAGTTCGATCCGCCGCAGCCGCTGCAGCCTGGTGAAGCTCAGCGCGATCCCCGCCTCGCGCTGGGCCGGGGAGACTGCGGCCAGTGCGCCGCGTACGACCTCCGAACCGTACGCGCCGTACGTCAGGCCCAGCGCGCTCACGCCGGCCCACATCGGGACGAGCTGCCAGCCGAAGAGGGGCAGTGCGAAGAACATCCAGAACATCAGCACCAGTGCCGACGTGCCGCGGAAGATCTCGAAGTAGGTGCCGGCGAGGAAGCGCACGATCCAGTACGGCGAGGTGCGCAGCGGTCCGATGATGAAGGCGACTGCGGCAGCCAGCGCGGCGCTGAACACGGTCACCTGGATCGTGATCCAGATCCCCGGCAGGAACCATGTGGTGAACATGCCTGAAGTCATCATCAGCCGCACAGCTCCTTCGCGGTCAGGTCGGTCATCTCGGTCTTGCCGAAACCGAAGGGACTGACGATCTTCAGCAGCTCTTCGTAGTCGTTCTGCTTGAGCTTGTGCAGCTCCTTGTTGACGGCGTCGCGGAAGTTCTTCTCGCTGAGCCGGAAGGCGAAGCCGCCCGCGCCGATGGCGGGTTTGCCGTCCGCCGTCTTCGGCGTGAAGGCCGGGGTGGCCTCGGCCTTGCGGGCGCCCTTCACCACGGTCTCGACAGTGACGTTGGTGCCCGCGAACGCGTCAACACGGCCGGTCGTCACGGCGTTCAGGCCCGCGACCTGGTCCGGGTAGATCTCCACCTTGAGACCGTACGACTCGGCCGTCGCAATTTCGGCATAAGCTTCACCGGAAGCGATTTTGAGCTTCTTGTCGGCGATATCCTGGTACGTCTTGATGTTGTGCGGGTTGCCTTTCTTCACGATGAAGGCATCCGGCATGATGTATTCCGGATCGGCGAACAGCACTTGCTCGCAACGGTCCGGGGTGATGTACATCCCCGCCGAGACGATGTCGAACTGCTGTGCCTTGAGGCCGGGAATCAGTGCGGAGAAGTCCACCGGGATCGCCTTGACCTCGGGAACGCCGAGTCTTTTGAAGATCACCTTGGCGATCTCCGGCGCTTCCCCCGTGGCATCGCCCTCGTCGTTGATGTATCCGAACGGCGGCTCGCTCGCGATGCCGATCCGGACGCTCCCCTTGTCCCGCAGCCTCTCCAGGAGGTCGCCCCCTTCCACTTCCCCTTCGTCCGGTGCTCGGCTGCATCCGGCCACGCCGAACGCACCCGCCGCCGCCGCTCCTGCGAGCAGTGAGCGGCGGCTGATCCCTTTTCCGTTGAATGGCGTACTCGCCCTAAGTGGTGGAGCCATGGGCGCGCGGCTACCCAGGCAGCCGAGAGTTATGCGAATCGTTTCCAGCCCTTGACGTGGTCGTTGTGGTGTTGACCGCTACGTCAGTATTGACAGGTAAACGACTGACCGAGGGAGGCATGATGCCGGACCGCTTCATCGAAGTGTCCCTGGACAAGCGCGGTGTGAGCTGCACCGCGAAGCTGCTCGACGACCGGGCGCCGATCACCTGCGAGGCGGTGTGGAACGCCTTGCCCCTCGGCGGCGATGTCTACCACGCCAAATACGCCCGAAACGAGATCTACGCACTGATCCCGCCATTCGCACCGGAAGAACCGCCGCTCGAGAACCCCACCATCACCCCCATTCCGGGTGATCTGTGCTACTTCACTTTCACCCAGACCCAGTTGGCCACCTCGTCCTACGGCTACGAGGAGCAGGCCGACCACCGCGGCCGCACCACGGTGGTCGACCTCGCCCTCTTCTACGAACGCAACAACCTGCTGATCAACGGCGACGCCGGCTGGGTCCCCGGCATCGTCTGGGGCTCGGTAGTGGACGGCCTCGACCGCATGGCCGACGCCTGCCAGGACCTCTGGCGGGCCGGCGCGATCGGCGAGACCCTCAACTTCCGGCGCGTCCAGTAGCCGCCCCGTAAGCCGTAGGCCGGGGCCGGGCCCTAGACCGGCCCGGGCCCGGGGATGTCGGCGGCGCCCGCCTCGTAGAGCGCGTGCGCCGCCCGCAGTACGAGGGCGTCCTGGTGGCGTGCGGCCACCAGCTGCACGCCCACCGGCATCCCGTCGCCGTCCACGCCGCAGGGCAGCGAGCAGGCGGGCTGCTGCGTCATGTTGAACGGGTACGTGAACGGCGTCCAGCTGGTCCAGCGGGGGAGCGGCGACCCGTCCGGGACCTCGACGCCCTTCGCGAACGCGGTGATCGGCATCGTCGGGGTCACCAGCAGGTCGTGGCGCTCGTGGAACAGGCCCATCGTGCGGCCCAGCGCCATCCGTACGTCGACCGCCGCCAGGTAGTCCAGCGCGCTGGTGCGCGCGCCCTCCTCGCACACCTCGCGCAGCGCCGGGTCCATCGCCGCCCGCTGCTCGTCGGTGAAGTCCTGGGTGATCCGGGCGGCGCCGCTGAACCACAGCGTGTGGAACTCCTCCACCGGATCCGGCAGGTCCGGATCGGTCTCCTCCACCACGGCGCCCAGCTCCGCCAGCCGCTCCACCGCGCGCCGCACCGCGGCGGCCACCACGGGGTCGACCTCGACCTGCCCGCCGAGCGTCGGCGAGTACGCGATCCGCAGCCCGGCCACGCCGCCGGACAGCCCGTCCCGGAAGCTGCCGTGCACCGGCCCCAGTTGTGCCCAGTCGCGCGGGTCGGGCGCGCTGATCACGTCCATCAGCAGCGCGCTGTCCGCCGCGTCCCGGGTCATCGGCCCGACGTGCGCCAGCGTCCCGAACGCGCTCGCCGGATACATCGGCACCCGCCCGTACGTCGGCTTCAGCGCGAAGATCCCGCTGAACGAGGCGGGGATGCGGACCGATCCGCCCGCGTCCGTACCCAGGCTCAGCGGCCCCGCGCCCAGCGCCACGGCCGCCGCGCCGCCGCCGCTGGAGCCGCCGGCGGTGCGCTCGGGGTCGTACGGGTTGCCGGTCGCGCCGTGCCGCGGGCTGTCCGTCACGCCCTTCCAGCCGAACTCCGGTGTGGTCGTACGCGCCAGGAACACCGCGCCGTGCTCGCGCAGCCGCGCGACCGAGGGCGCGTCCTCGTCCCACGCCCGGCCGTCCTCGCGTACGGACCAGGAGCCCTTCAGGGTCGGCATGCCGCGCTGGAGCAGGATGTCCTTGACGGTCACCGGCACGCCGTCGACCAGCCCGGCGGGCTCGCCGCGCCGCCACCGCTCCTCGCTCGCGCGGGCGTCCGCGAGCGCCACCTCGCCGTTGATCCGGACGAACGCGTTCACGCGCGGCTGCGCGGCCTCGGCCCGTTCCAGGGCGGCGCGCGCCACCTCGACCGGCGAGAAGTCCCCGGCGGCGTACCCCGCCACGAGCCGGGCGGCGGTCAGTGCGGTGAGATCGGACAACGCATCCTCCTCGGATGGTTCGGCAACGGATCGGTGGAGCGACGGTCCTGTGGAGCGGTGGATCTGCGGTCCGGTGGATCTGCGGTCCGGTGGATCGGCGGACCGGGGGCGGTGGTCCGTACGGCCGCCGGGACCATACGGCCCGTACGGTCCGCGCCGCGGCGGAACCGTACGGGAGGGCCGGGGAATTGCGGGCGGTCAGTCCGCCCGGACGTACCCGAGGTCCTTGTCCACCACGTTGAGCAGGGGCTCGCCCGCGTACCAGCGGTCGAAGTTGTCCAGGAACTGCTCGGCGAGATCGTTCCGCCAGCCCACCGTGTCGCCGCTCATGTGCGGGGAGACCAGCAGTCCGGGCACGTCCCACAGCCGGCTCTCCACCGGCAGCGGCTCCTCCATGAACACGTCCAGCGCCGCCCCCGAGATCCGGTGCGACAGCAGTGCCTCGACGAGGTCGTCCTCCACCACGTGCTGGCCGCGTCCGACGTTGATGAAGCGGGCGCTCCGCTTCATCCGGGAGAACGCCGCCGCGTCGAACATGCCGCGCGACTCCTCCGTGAGCGGCGCCACGCACACGACCCAGTCGGCCTCGCCGAGCAGCCCGTGCAGCGCGCCGCTGCCGTGCACCCGCCCGAACTCCGGGTCGCCGTCCCGCTGCGTACGCCCGACGAGGTCCACCTGGACGCCGAGTCCGCGGAGCGTACGGCCGATCTTCCGGCCGATCGGGCCCGAGCCGACGACCACCGCGCGGGACCCGCCGACGCGCATGGTCTCCCGGTGCTGCCAGCGCCGCTGGCGCTGCAATTCCCGGCTGCCGAAGAAATCCTTGGCCATGGCCAGAACCAGCCCTGCCACATATTCCGCGATGGGCTGATCGAAGACGCCGCGGGCATTAGTCAGGACCACGTCCGAACCGGCGAGCTCCGGCAGCAGCCGGTCGACGCCCGCGCTCGGCGTGTGCACCCACCTCGGCCGGGCACCCTCGCCCGGCCAGGCCTCCCGTACGGCGTTCGAGAGGAAGTCCCAGACGAGCAGCACGTCGGCCTCCGGCAGCCGCTCTGCCAGGGATTTCTCGTCGGCGTGCACGATTCGTGCCCGTCCCTCGAGCCGTTCGAGCCGGGGAAGAGGGTCGGCATCCAGGACAAGAACACATGTTTCGGACATAGGCAGGAAACCGTTTCGAAACGGGAGCCGACTGTGATGGGGCTCGGGCGCGGAGAGTCGTCGCAGATGCGAGGATTGACCACGGTAGGGACGGCGAACTACCTTCGTCAACAAAGGCATCTGTCCCGGCGTTCCCGGCGTCTGACCGGTTATCTCTTTCTTTCTGGCCTGTGCCACCCCTCCGTCTCTTTGGGGCTCGAAATGGATGTCTCCTTCCTCGGTGGACCGCAGCCGCAGCGCGGCGTCGGAATCGTCGCGCCGTTCGACTTCGCGCTCGACCGTGAGCTCTGGCGCTGGGTGCCGGACGACGTCTCACTGCACCTCACCCGCACCCCTTTTGTCCCCGTCGAGGTCAGCCTCGACCTCGCCCGGCTCGTCAGTGAGCACGAGACGCTGCACGAGGCCGTGCTCGCCCTGACCGCCGTGTCCCCCGAGGTCGTGGCGTACGCCTGCACATCCGGCAGCTTCGTCGGCGGCACCGCGGGCGAGAAGGCCATGAGCGTTGCCATGCAGCAGGCCGGCGAGGTGCCCACGCTCACCACCTCCGGCGCCCTGCTCGAGGCGTTGCAGGAGCTCGACGCGCGTCGCGTCGCGGTGGTCACCCCGTACACCAAGTCCGTGACCGACTCGCTCGAGGACTACCTCGGCGAGGCCGGCATCGCCGTCACCGGCCGCAGCTATCTCGGGCTGACCCGGCACATCTGGCGGGTGCCGTACCGGGACGTGGTCGACATGGCCCGCGAGGCCGTCGTCGACGCCCCGGACGTGCTGTTCATCAGCTGCACCAACCTGCCGACGTACGACGTCATCCCGCAGCTCGAAGCGGAGCTGCGGATGCCGGTGCTGTCGGCGAACCAGGTGACGGTCTGGGCCGCGCTGCAGCGCATCGGCAAGGAGGCCGTCGGCCCCTACCAGGCGCTGCTCGACCCCGTCGCGCGACGCGGGCCGGCGGCGATGGCGCCCGACCCGGCGCCCGCGCCGCCGGCGTCCCCCGCACCCGCCGCGTCCCCCGCGGACGCGGACACGGCTCCGCCCCCGCCGGCGGCACCGGAGGCCGCACTCGCGGGCGCTGACCTGGAGGGCGGCGGCGAGCCGCCGGCCCCGTACGACCAGCCGTTCCCGCCGTCCGGCACGGACGACCGGGGCGGCGGGGCACAGCCCGCGGGCTGAGCCGGCCGTACGGCGTACCGGCTGCGGCGTACCGGCGACCGGACATGCGCGTGCGCGCACGCGCGCGCACGAGCGAGACACACGACACATACGTGCCGGGCCACGGGCCCGGCGCCCGCACGTACGGCCGCGGCACGCGGCGCACCCGGGGTGTTTCCGCACACACCGCGGCACGGCACGGCACGGCACGATCACAGGACCGAGTTCGACGCTTCAGGAGGCGTACATGGCACAGGCGGTGGGGTTCCTCTACCCCGGTTACTCGGCGGAGGACGACTTTCCGCGGCTGGAGGGCATCCTCCGGGACGCCGGGGCGGAGGACGTACGGCTGCCGCTCGTCCACACGGACATCGGCGAGGACGCCCACCGCGTCGACGCGCTCCTCGAGATGGGCTCCGCCCACCGGCTCTCGGCGAAGGTCGAGGAGGTGAAGGCGCTCGGCGCGGAGGCCGTCGTATGGGCGTGCACCAGCGCCAGCTTCGTCTACGGCTGGGACGGCGCGCACGCGCAGGCGCGCGAGCTGTCCGAGAACGCCGGGCTGCCCGCGTCCAGCACCTCCTTCGCCTTCGCCCACGCCGTACAGGAGCTGGGTGCCGCACGGGTCGCCATCGCCGCGACCTATCCGGAGGACGTGGCCGAGCTGTTCACGGCCTTCCTGAAGGCGGCGGGCTCCGAGGTCGTCTCGATGCGCGGCAGCGGCATCATCACCGCCGCGGAGGTCGGCACCTGGGGCCGCGAGGAGGTGCTCGCCCTGGCACGCGGCGGCGACCACCCGGAGGCCGAGGCCGTCCTGCTGCCCGACACCGCGCTGCACACCGCCGCCTGGATCCCGGACCTGGAGGAGGCACTCGGCAAGCCGGTGCTCACCGCCAACCAGGTCACCGTCTGGGAGGGCCTGCGCCTCCTGGACCGCACGGTGCACACGCCCGCCTTGGGGAAGCTCTTCGCCTGACGCGTCCCTCTCCTCTGCCCGCCCCCTGGGAATAGCGCGGGGGCGCGGCCGGTTGCCCGGTTCGTACGAGCGCCGCCGCGCCGCCGCGCGGGGGCGCGCCCGTACCGCTTCGTACCGCCCGGACCGTCGAGTGCGGAGGGGCCGCGAACGGGCAGCACGGGCAGCACGAGCAGCAACGAGCAGGGGAGGCGGGCCAGCCGTGGCCGACGACCGCACCGACCACATCCGCCCCCTGGGCCCTGCGGGCCCGGGAGGTACCCCCTTCGAGGCCAGGGGCAGCGCCCCCGTGCCGTTGTCCGTCCTCGACCTGGCGACCGTGGGCGTCGGCAGCACCGCGACCGAAGCGCTCCGCGCGTCCGCGCGCATCGCCCGGATCGCCGAGGAACGCGGCTTCACCCGCTTCTGGGTCGCCGAACACCACTCCATGCCGGGCGTCGCGAGCACCTCCCCGGCGGTGATCCTCGCCCATCTCGCCGCCCACACCGAACGCGTACGGCTCGGCTCCGGCGGCGTGATGCTGCCCAACCACGCGCCGCTGGTCATCGCCGAGCAGTTCGGCACGCTGGAGGCACTCGCCCCCGGCCGTATCGACCTCGGCCTCGGCCGCGCGCCCGGCACCGACGGGGCGACGGCCGCCGCCCTCCGGCGGACGGACAACCTCCGCGAGGGCGCCGACGAGTTCCCGCAGCAACTCGCCGAACTCACCCGCTTCCTCGACGACGACTTCCCCGACGACCACCGCTACGCCCGCATCCACGCCGTACCCGGCCCCGTACAGGGCGGCGACGGCGGCAGGCCGCCGGTGTGGCTGCTCGGCTCGTCGGGCTTCAGCGCCCGCCTCGCGGGACAGCTGGGCCTGCCGTTCGCCTTCGCGCACCACTTCTCGGCGGCCAACACGATCCCGGCCCTCGAGCTCTACCGCGAGTCCTTCCGCCCCTCCGCCGCGCTGTCCGAGCCGTACGCCCTGATCGGCGTGTCCGCCCTGGCCGCGGACGAGGAACGCGAGGCCCGCCGCCAGGTGCTGACCGGCGCCCTGGCCATGCTCCGGCTCCGTACGGGCCGCCCGGGGCTGGTCCCCACACCGGAGGAGGCGGAGGCGTACTCCTTCAGCCCGGTCGAACGCGACTTCGTCGACGGCTGGCTCGGCAACGTCATCCACGGCACCCCCGACGCCGTACGCGACGGCCTGGACGCGCTGACCAAGCGCACGGGCGCGGACGAACTGATGATCACGGCCAACGCCCACACCCCGGAAATCCGCGTCCGCAGCTACGACTTGATCGCCACGGCGTACGCGATGCCCACGTCGCGCTAACGCCTCCGGCCCCCGCGCCGGGGCGGTTCGGCTGATGCCGCAACCTCATCCCGCCGCGACGGCGGGTGACCACGGTGGTGTGGGTCCGGCGGAATTGCCGGGCGCGCGCGGTTGGTCGCCGCCACTGCGGGGTGGTCGGGTGTGCCGCCGGACTCTCGCCGTCGTGGCCGTTCGCCGCGTCGGCGGATGAGGGGTTCGGGGCGCAGGGCGCGTGTCAGGCGCGCGTTCGACCAGGATCCTCCTGCCGTGAACGGTCAGCCGGGCATTACGGTGGGACACGAAGACCTCCGTGTGCGGTGAAGCCTAGACACCTCCACCACACCGGAGGTCTTCGCCGTGATCAAGACCGACCAGTGTCAACAACGCTCATGATCAATACAGCTAGCTCCGGCCGGGGTCAGGGCCGGGCCGGTGGCCGGACGCCCGACGGGCCGCACGACGCGGGCCGCCCGTCCCCGACGGGGGGCGGGGACGGGCGGTGGCTTGTTCGGGTACCTGGGAACTCAGAGGTCAGTCATCCCGAGGGTCAGTCGTCGTTCCGGTCGTCGCGGTCGTCGCGGTCGTCGCGGCCGCTGTCGTCGTCGTGGTCGTCGTCCTGGTCCACGTGCTGGTTCAGGACCTTGCCGTTGACCGCGTCGATGCTGACCTCGTGCCACTTGTTGTCCTTGCCGTGGACGTCCGCCTGCCAGGCGAGCTTGTCGCGGTAGTCGTCCAGCTCGACGGACTCGACCACGCCGCCCGGGACCGCCGCGCGCGCCTTCTCGACCGCCTCGCCGGCGTCGATCTTGGCCTGCGCCAGGCCGCGCGCGTCGTCGCGGTCGTCGCCCTGGTCGTCGGAGCGGTCGTCGTCGCGGTCGTCGCGGTCGTCCCGGTCGTCCGCGTCGTCGTCCGTGGTCCGCACGCTGGACTGGGCCGCCGCCTTGTCGCCGGAGCCGGAGTCCGAACCGGAACCGCCGTCGCCGGCGAAGGCGGCCGTGCCGCCGACGGCGACCGCGGCCGCGGCGATGGCGGCGACGAGGAGCTTCCTCTTGTTCGAAGCGGTGCGGGTCATGGTGTTCCTCCCTGGTGGTCGCTGATGTGGTCCACCGTCGCAAGGCGTTGCTGAAGCCACGCTGAAGCTCCCTGAAGATCGCTTCAGGTGCCGTCGGGCAAGCTGGACGCATGCGCCTGCTGATCGTGGAGGACGAACGCCGCCTCGCCCTGTCCCTCGCCGGAGGGCTGACGGCGGAGGGCTTCGCCGTCGACGTCGTCCACGACGGCCTCGAGGGCCTGCACCGCGCCAGTGAGGGCGCGTACGACCTGATCGTCCTCGACATCATGCTGCCGGGCATGAACGGCTACCGCGTCTGCTCCGCACTCCGGGCCGCCGGCGACGAGACGCCGATCCTGATGCTGACCGCCAAGGACGGCGAGTACGACGAGGCCGAGGGCCTCGACACGGGCGCCGACGACTATCTGACCAAGCCCTTCTCGTACGTGGTGCTGGTCGCCCGCGTACGCGCCCTGCTGCGCCGCCGCACCCGCGCCGGGGCCGCCGTGCTGCGCCTCGGGGAGCTGACGGTGGACCCGGGCGCCCGGCGGGTGTCCGTCGGCTCCCGCGAAGTGGCGCTGACGGCCAAGGAGTTCGCGGTGCTGGAGCAGCTGGCCACGCGGGCCGGCGAGGTGGTCTCCAAGACGGAGATCCTGGAGCACGCCTGGGACTTCGCGTACGAAGGCGACGTGAACATCGTCGAGGTCTACGTCAGCGCCCTCCGCCGCAAGCTCGGCGCGGGCTGGATCAGCACCGTACGGGGCGCGGGCTACCGGCTGGTGGACGCCGGTGCGTAGGGGCTCCGTACGGACCCGGGCCGCGGTCGGCGCGACCCTCGTCGTGGCGGTCGCGCTCATCGCCGCGGGCCTGGCCGTCGTCGCCGCGCTGCGGGGCGGGCTGGCGGACAACGCGCGGCTGAAGGCCGAGTCGGAGGCGCGCGAGGTCGCGGCGCAGGTCAGCGACGCCACCGTACGGAAGCTCGCCGACGTGGACGGCCTGGACAGCGACGACCCCGTGCAGATCGTGAACGCGGACGGCAAGGTGCTCGGCGCGTCCGAGGGGCTGCGCGGGCGCCCGGCGCTCGGCGGCTTCGACCGGCCGCCCGAGAAGCGGCCCGACCCGGAGCCCAGCACCATCCGGCCCACCGGGAGGGACGACGACGGCCGTACGGACGACTCCGACGACTCCGGATCCGACCCCGACGACGCGGACGACAGCGACTCCGACTCCGGCTCCGACGCCGACGACTCAGACGACGCGGACGACGACCGCGACGACCGCCAGGGCCGTGGCCGCGGCTCCGACCCCACCCCGATCGTCACCACGCCGCCCCCCGAGCCCGTGGAGCTCGACCGCGACAGCGACGACGCGACCCTCAGCCTCCCCGTCGACGACGACGGCGAACTCGCGAGCGGCGACGGCGTCACCGGTGAACAGGACTTCCGCGTCGTCGCCGTCCAGTCCCTCACCCGCGACGGCACCCCCGTGAGCGTCTACGCCGGCACGTCGCTGGCCGGCCAGGAGCAGGCCGTGTCCTCCGTCAGCCGCGCCATGCTGATCGGGCTGCCCGCCGTGCTGGCCGTCGTCGGCGGCGTCACCTGGCTGGTGACCCGGCGCGCGCTGCGGCCCGTGGAGGGCATCCGGCGGGGGATGGCCGACATCACCGCGAGCACCGACCTGTCCCGCCGAGTGCCCGAGCCCGCCGCCCGCGACGAGGTGGCGCGGCTGGCCCGTACGACCAACGAGACGCTCGCCGCCCTGGAGACCTCCGTGGACCGGCAGCGCCGCTTCGTGGCCGACGCCTCCCACGAACTGCGCAGCCCCATCGCGTCCCTCCGCACCCAGCTGGAGGTGGGGGCCGCCCACCCCGAACTGCTCGACGTGGACGGCGCGGTGCAGGACACCGTACGGCTCCAGGCCCTCGCCGCCGACCTGCTCCTCCTCGCCCGGCTGGACGCGGGGGGGAGGCCGGGCGAGGGGCGGGTGGCGCTGACCGGGCTCGTACGGGAGGAACTGGAGCGGCGCACCGGCGACCCGCACCCGGTGGCCGCCACCGAACTGGCGGACGTGACCGTTACGGGCTCACGCGCGCAGCTCGCGCGGGTGCTGGGCAACCTGCTGGACAACGCGCAGCGGCACGCCGCCGCGGCGGTACGGGTCTCGGTGCGGCGGGAGGACGGCCGCGCCGTACTGGAGGTCGCCGACGACGGGGAGGGCGTGCCGGAGCCGGAACGGGAGCGGATCTTCGAGCGTTTCGTACGCCTCGACGACGCCCGCAGCCGCGACGACGGCGGCGCGGGCCTGGGCCTGGCCATCGCCCGCGACGTGGCCGTGCGGCACGGCGGCACGCTGTCGGCGACGGACGCCCCGGAGGGCGGCGCCCTGCTCACGCTGAACTTGCCTGCACAATCAAGCCCGTCCGGCGATTGAGGGCCCCCGCGACGGCCCGAGGCCGTCGTTGATGCCGCCGGGCCCTCGGGCGTCGTGGTTCTCGCCGTCGCGGCGGGAGCAGGTGGCGGCTAGACGCCGCGCAGTCTGTGCAGGTGTTCGGCGACCGGCGTGAGTGCCTTCTGCAGGTCCGCCAGCGCTTCCGGTGGCAGCTGGCTGATGAAGTGCCGCCGTACGGACGCGACATGGTGCGGCGCGACGTTCCGCATCGTGTCCCAGCCTTGCTGCGTCAGCACCGCGAACAGCCCGCGCTTGTCGGAGTCACAGCTCTCGCGGCGCACCAGGCCGCCGTTCTCCATGCGGGTGATCTGGTGCGAGAGGCGGCTCTTCGACTGGAGCGTGCGCGTGGCCAGCTCGCTCATCCGCATCCGGTGGTCCTCGGATTCGGAGAGGTTGACCAGGATCTCGTAGTCGTTGTTCGTGAGGCCGAACGGCTGGAGGTCGCGCTCCAGTTGATGCATCAGAAGTCGGCTTACGTCGAGGTGCGTACGCCACACCCGCTGCTCGTCCTCGGTGAGCCAGAGACTGCCGTTTTCGGTGTCCATACCACGCGACCTTACCCAGAGATCTGTACTGGCGTGTTCACGGTCAGTTCACAGTCCGAAACGGCGCTGCAGACCGCCGAGCTGTCCGGGCGTCCTGGGCGTCTGCTGCCCGCCCTGCCGCGTCCCGTCGCCGCCTCCGCCACCGCCCGGCACGCCCGCCTGCCGCGGTACGGCGCCGGTGGCCAGGTCCCCCATCAGCACCTCGGTGGACTGGATGAGCACCGACCCCGTCCCCACGAACTCGAACTGGTGCTCCTCGCCCGACGCCCCGCCCATCCCGGTCAGCGCCCGCAGCCCGCCCAGTACGCCCCGCATGTACCGGTGGTCGTAGTGGTGGCACGGCGACGGGCAGTCGGCCCAGCCGACCAGCGCCTGCGGGTCGACCCGTACGGGCGGCTCGACGAAGTGCACCTCGCCGTTGGAGGCGGCCACGAAGGTGCCGGTGCCGATGAGGGTGAGAAAGCCGGGGATGATCGACTGCTTCAGCGACAGCGTCGGCTCGAAGGCGAGCAGGTTCCCGGACCGGATGGTGAGGTTGCCCTGCTCCAGGTCGTACGAGTTGACGTCGAACGCCCGGTCCGCGAGCAGCATCTTCCCCTGCCCCTCGGCGACGACCCAGTCGGCGGCGTGCAGCGGTGAGTGGAAGCTGCCGGCGACGAGCCGGTCGAGCGGGCCGTGGCCGATGCCGTTGAAGTCGATCTGCCCGTAGTAGGCGACCATCTTCCCCTTCTGCAGGAACCACTGGCCGCGCAGGTCGACGCAGAACGTGTACGGGTTGACGTTGTCGTTGGCCGGCAGCGTGTGGAAGTCCAGGGCGTCCGTGGCGTTCACAGCTTCTCCTCGCTCGCCTGTACGTAGACCGTGCCCTCGCCGGACAGCTCCAGCTGGAACGCCTCGCCCGAGCCGCGGCCGACCATGTCGCGCCAGCCGAGCGCGGTGGACAGCTTGTTGCGTACGTCGCCGTGGTGCGCCACGTACGCCTGCGGGTCGACATGGACGGGACGGCCACCGGTGACGGGCAGCTGGATGACGCCGCCGTGTGCCATGACGGCCACGCCGCCGGTGCCCTTCAGCGTGGTCGTGAACAGGCCCTGGCCGGTGACCTGGCCGCGGACCATGCCCATCACGCCGCCCTGCGAGCCCATGAACATCGTGCCCTGCTCGAGCGTGCCGTCGAAGGCGAGCAGCCGGTCGGCCTCGACGTAGAGGGTGTCCCCGGAGAGCTCGATGACCTGGATGTGGTGGCCGCCGTGCCCGAACCACACCTGGCCCGGTGGGGTATCCCCAGGGCCGCCAGGCCCGAGGGGAACTTCCACGGTCATCAGCGGGGCGGCCTCGCCCGCGACGCGGCGGCCGATCATGGACATCACGCCGCCCTGCCCGCTCTGCATGTTCGGCGTGAAGGACACCTCGCCCTTGTACGCGATCATCGCGCCGCGCTGGCTGAACAGCCGCTGACCGGGGGCCACCTGGGCCTCCACCATCTTCGCGCTGACCTCGCGGAAGGGCATCAGATCTCACCTCCGAGCGTGTTCCGCTCGCTGGGCTGCACGTAGACGAGCCCGTCGCCCTCGAAGCGGATCTGGAACGACTCGCCGGAGCCCTCGCCGAACATCGTCCGGAAGCTCACCCCGGACTGGAAGTCCTGCCGCAGGCTGCCGGTGTGCGCGACGTACGCGCCCGGGTCGACCTGCAGCGGCGTGCCCGGTGTGACCCGGAGGATGACGGCCGGTCCGTCGGACATGAGCGCGGCCTGGCCGCTGCCCTCGACGGTGGTGGTGAACAGGCCGTTGCCCTGCGAGGCGCCGCGCAGCCCGGTGAAGGCGGTGCCGGTGCGCAGCGTGCCCTCGGCGCAGAGCAGATTGCTGGACTCGACGTGCAGCGTCTCGCCGTTCAGCCGGACGAGGCTGATGTCGCTCGCGCGGTCCGCGAAGTAGCAGGTGCCCTGGCCCTTCACCTCCATCACGGTCATCTGCTCGCCGGTGAGCCGCCGGGTGACCATGCCGCGCAGGCCCTCACCGCCGCCGGACATCTTCTTGAACGCCATCTGGCCGTCGTAGGCGACCATCGAGCCGTTCTTCGCCTTGACGGCGTCGCCGGCCAGTGTGACGGCGAGCACCTTGCTGCCCTGAAGGAGGAACTGAGCCACAAGGGTGAACATAACCGGCCCGCGGGAGCGGAGACCAGGGCCCGCACCCGGCCCGTGCCCGGAACCGGACCCGTACGGGGGCGCGCGGGGGCCGCCTGAGACAATGGGCGGGTTCCGACACCCACAGCCCGATCCCCGACAAAAGGCACTCTCGTGGACATCAAGACCGCCGCCGCCCTGCACCGTCTGCGCCTCGTCTCCGTGCCGGAGGCGCTCTCGTTCCCGGCGCTGCTCCTCTTCGGTTCGCTGCTGAGCCGGGTCTCCGACATCGACTTCCTGATGATGCCGCTCGGGCTGATCCACGGGCTGCTGTTCGTCACGTACGTCGTGCTGCTCGCGGACGTGTGGAACCGCACGAAGTGGCCGCTGAAGCGGGTGGCGTTCTTCTTCGTGCTCGCCGTGCTGCCGTTCGGCGGCCTGTACGGCGACCGCGTGCTGCGCCGTGAGGAGCAGGCCGGAGTGATCGCCGCGCGGGCCCGCACGGAGCGCGTCGAGGGCACCGTCAAGCCCTGACGCGACGGCCGGAGCGCGGCTGAACGCGTGCCTGCCGTACGCCTCACGTACGGCACGGACTTCTGACGGCGTGTGACCCCCGCACGGCCCCTCCCGGTTCGACACGGACTGACATGTCCCTTTTGGTTAGGTATGTCAGCCGAGTTGACCTGCTGGAGGGACTGTGCCGCCGGAGGGCTACGACTACGAGACACACAGCCGAATCGCCGGGCCGTACGCCACGGCCGGCCCCGAGTACCGGGTGCGCTACCGCAGCCTGCTGTCCCGGGAGCCGCACCGCATACGTGCGATAGCCCTGATGGCCGCGGCCCCCTCGGTCTCGCTCGTGCTGCTCCTCTGGCTGATGTGGCCCTCGCACTGGACGCGCCGGGACAACGGCGCCCTGTGGCTGGTCGTCGTCGACGGGCTGATGCTCATATCCATCGGCCTGATCGAGCTGTTCCGCTTCGTCAACGTCATATCCGTGGTCCACGCCGCGCTCGTCGCCCGCGACCCCGTGCCCGTACGCCCGAAGAAGGGCAGCAGCGTCGCGTTCCTCACGACGTACGTGCCGGGCAAGGAACCGATCGCGATGGTACGGGCGACCCTCACCGCCGCCGTACGGCTGCGGCACCGCGGCCGGCTGCACGTCTGGCTGCTGGATGAGGGCGACGACCCGGAGGCCAAGGCGCTCTGCGCGGAGCTGGGCGTACGGCACTTCACCCGCAAGGGCATAGCCGACTGGAACCGGCCGCGCGGCCCGCACCGCGCCAAGACCAAGCACGGCAACTACAACGCCTGGCTCGACGCGCACGGCGACGACTACGACTTCTTCGCCTCCGTCGACACCGACCACGTGCCGCTGCCGAACTATCTGGAGCGGATGCTCGGCTACTTCCGCGACCCGGACGTCGCGTTCGTCGTCGGACCGCAGGTGTACGGCAACTACGAGCGGGCCGTCACCAAGTTCGCGGAGAGCCAGCAGTTCCTCTTCCACGCGCTGATCCAGCGGGCGGGCAACCGCTACGGCTCCCCGATGTTCGTCGGCACGAACAACTGCGTGCGCATCGCCGCCATCAAGTCCATCGGCGGGCTCTGCGACTCGATCACCGAGGACATGGCGACCGGATTCGAGCTGCACCGGCGCCGCAATCCGAAGACCCGACGCCCCTGGCGTTCCGTGTACACGCCGGACGTGCTCGCCGTCGGCGAGGGGCCGGTCTCCTGGACCGACTTCTTCACGCAGCAGCTGCGCTGGTCCCGCGGCACGTACGAGACGCTGTTCAAGCAGTACGGCCGCACCTCGCACCGGCTGTCCGCGGGGCGGCTGTTCAGCTACTCGCTGATGCTCGCCTACTACCCCATGAGCGCTCTGACCTGGATGCTCGGCGCCCTGAGCTGCACCCTGTTCCTGTGGTTCGGGGCGTCCGGGACACAGGTCTCGCCGTCCGTCTGGCTCATGCTCTACACCGACGCGGCGGCCCTCCAGATCGGGATCTACCTCTGGAACCGGCGGCACAACGTCTCGCCGCACGAGCCCAAGGGCTCCGGCGGCCTCGCCGGGATGGCCATGTCGGCGCTCTCCGCGCCCATCTACGCCCGCTCGCTGGCATCCGCCGCGCTGCGCCGCCCGTGCCGCTTCGTGGTCACGCCCAAGGGCGGCTCGGCGAGCCTCGACCAGCCCGCCACCTTCCGTACGCATCTGGCCTGGGCCGGCGTGATGGGCTTCTCGCTGCTGGCCTCGGTGGTGCTTGGCCACACGCACGTGGCGATGCGGATGTGGTCCCTGCTCGCGCTGGTCGTGGCGCTGGCTCCGGCGGCGTGGTGGTACTGCGAGTACCGCGACGGGCGCCCGCCCGGCGGGAACCTCATACGCGACCGCCGTACGGTGCGCGGCGAGGGCGTCATGCTCGGCGAGAAGACGCCGGTGCACAGCGAGCCGGAACCGGCGCTGGCGACGAGCTCCGGCTAGGGCCTGTCGTCAAAGTAGCGCTGTCCGCCGAAGGCGGTGCCCACGGCGTCCGGTGCGTGCAGCTGCAAGGCGGAGTGCCGTCCTCGTAGTGGGCTACTCGGGCGGTGCGACAACGCAGGGGGCACCTCCCGGGCCGTCAAGGCCCAGGGGGAAGATGTGCGTGCAGGGCGTCGTGGGCAAGGCGGGACTTTGACGACAGGCCCTAGCGCGGGCGGGGCCGTACGGCGGTGGCGGGCCGTCGTACGGGAGGGCGCCCGCGGTCAGTCCGTACGGCCGTCGCCCGGCACGTCGCCCGTCGCCAGGGCGATGCCCAGCGGCGTCCGCTCGTACCGCACCTGGTGCCGTACGCGGTGCGAGGTGAGCAGGCCCGCGGCGCGCAGCGTTGCGAGGTGCACGGACACGGAGGACGGCGCCAGGCCGAGGCGGTCCGCGAGCGCGGTGGTGGTGGCGGGCTCGCCGAGCGCGGAGAGCACGGCGGCGCGGTTCGGGCCGAGCAGCCGCGCGAGCGCCGCCGGGATGCCGCCTGCGGCGCCGCCGGGTCCGGGCCCGGACCACAGCGAGCCGATGCCGCGCGCCGGATAGACGACGGCGGACGGCCACGGCGGCCGGAACCCGCTGATCACGTCCGGCCAGACGAAGACGCTGGGGATCAGGATCAGCCCGCTGCCGTCGAGCCGCCGGGAGAAGTCGACGGAGCGCTCCACGGTGAGGGTGCCGTCCGCCCAGGTCACCTGCGGATGCAGGCCCTCGAACAGCGCGGCCAGCCCGCCCTCGCCCAGCCGCCGGGTGTGGAAGAGGATGTCCGCCTCCAGCAGCGCGCGCAGCCGCGGCCAGTACGGCTCGATCAGCGCCTCCCAGGCCCGCGTCGTGGCGTCGGCCAGCGCCTGTACGGCGGCGGCGGGGTCGGAGAGCATGGCGCGGCCCGCGGCGGACTCGGCCGCGCCCGGGGTGTCCGCCAGGGAGCACGCGATCTCCTCCCGCGCCAGCTCCGGATCCGTCTCCCGTACGCGCGCGATCTCGTCGTCGAACGACGTGAGCGGGCTGTCGGGGAGCGGGGCGAGGAAGTCCGGGGTGTAGCCGCGTGCGGGCATCAGCAACCACAGCCGCTGCAGCCGGAGTTCGCGTGCGGCCGGGGCGCTGCGCCGCAGCCACGGCAGGTGGTGGCCCCACTGCCCGGGGCGTGTCAGCAGCCGTACGGCCTCCTGCGTCTCCCACGCGGGGGACAGCGCGAAGCGGCAGCGCAGCAGGTCCTCGGCGCCGAAGTGCAGCCGGAACGGCATCGGCACCCCTCCGTTCCCCGACCCGTACGGGTGTCGCCCGGATGATTCGCCCTGACCCGAAAGACTACGTCCGCCGCCGGCCGCCCGGCACGCTGCGCTCATGCCCGACCAGCGCACCCGCTCCCGGATCCGCTCCCGTACGGTGCCGCCTCCCGCGGTGCCGCCCGCCGACCGCGCGCGCGGCGCCGGATACCGCGAGGTGTTCGCCGTCCGCGAGTTCCGGGCGGTCTTCGCCGCGCACGTGCTGTCGATGCTCGGCAGCGTCGTTTCGGGCATCGCGCTGCCCGTCCTCGTCTACGCCCGTACCGGCTCGCCGCTGCTGTCCGCGCTCACGTTCGCGCTGGGCTTCCTGCCGTTCGCGGCCGGCGGCGCCGTCCTCGCGCCCGTCGCCGACCGGTACCCCGCGCGGCGCGTGCTCGTCGGCTGCGACCTGGTGTGCGCCGCGTGCGTCGCCGCGATGGTGCTGCCCGGCGCCCCCGTCGCGGTGCTGCTCGCGCTGCGCGCGGCGGCGGCGCTCGTACAGCCGCTGTTCACGGGCGTACGGGCGGCGAGCCTTGGCCACATCCTGGCGGGGGACGCGTTCGTGCTGGGCCGGTCGCTGATCCGGATCGTGGCGCAGAGCGCCCAGATCGCGGGCTTCGCCGCCGCCGGGCTGCTGCTCGTCGTCGTGACGCCGCGGGCCGCGCTGCTGATCACCGTCGGCTGCTTCCTGCTGTCCGCGCTGATCCTGCGCCGCGGCACCCGCGAACGGCCGCCCGCCGCCTCCGTACGGACCCGGGGCGGCATCCGTGCGCTGCTCGCCGATCCGCGGATACGGGCGCTGCTGGCGCTGTCGTGGGTGCCGTCGGCGTTCCTGGTGGTGCCCGAGGCACTGGCCCCCGCGTACGCCGACGGGCTGGGCGCCGGCCCGGCCGCCGTCGGGCTGCTGCTGGCCGCGATGCCCGTCGGCTCGGCCCTCGCCGAGCTCGCCGCGGGCGCGTGGCTGCGCCCCGCCGCGCGCGAACGCCTCGTGCTGCCGCTGTCCGCGTGCCTGCTGCTGCCGCTGGTGCTGTTCGCGTTCCGGCCCGGCCTGGTGGCGTCGCTGGCGCTGCTGGTGCTGACCGGGACGGGGATGGCGTACATCCTGGGCCTCGACCGCTGGTTCTTCGACGCGGTACCGGAGGAGCTGCGCGGGCGCGCGATGACGCTGCTGTCCGGCGGGCTGATGACCGGGCAGGGCATCGGCATGGCGGCGGGCGGCCTCGCCGCCGAGTTCGCCCCCGCGCACTGGGTGGCGGCGGGCGCGGGCGCGTCCGGCACGGTGTGCGCCCTCGCGGTCGTGCGGGCCGTACGGCGCCACCGCGCGGGACCGGACGCCGCGAAGCGGGCACGGCCGGGCCCGGCGGTCGGTGTGTGAGACGGCTATGGCCGGCATGTGGCCGCCCGATAGGGTCGAGCGCGTGCCGAAGCCGCTGAGCCTGCCGTTCGACCCGATCGCGCGCGCCGACGAACTCTGGACGCGCCGCTGGGGCGCCGCCCCCTCGATGGCCGCGATCACGTCGATCATGCGGGCGCACCAGATCCTGCTGGCCCAGGTCGACGCCGTGGTCAAGCCGTACGGGCTGACGTTCGCGCGCTACGAGGCGCTGGTGCTCCTCACGTTCGCGCAGGCCGGTGAGCTGCCCATGTCGAAGATCGGCGAGCGGCTCATGGTCCACCCCACCTCCGTCACCAACACCGTCGACCGGCTGCAGAAGTCCGGGCTGGTCGCCAAGCGCCCGAATCCGAACGACGGTCGCGGCACCCTCGCCTCCATCACCGAGAAGGGCCGCGAGGTGTGCGACGCGGCCACCCGCGACCTGATGGACATGGACTTCGGGCTGGGCGCGTACGACGCGGAAGGCTGCGCCGAGATCTTCGCGCTGCTTCGCCCGCTGCGGGTGGCGGCGGAGGACTTCGAGGCCCGCGAGTAACGGGCCAGGGGGGTGTGAAGATCGCCCCGTAAGCGGCGGATACGCTCGTCCGCATGAAGAAGAGCGTGCTGACCCGCTACCGGGTGATGGCCTACGTCACCGCCGTCATGCTGCTGCTCCTGTGCGGCTGCATGGTCATGAAGTACGGCTTCGAGAAGGGCGAGGACCTCACGTTCGTGGTCTCGCAGCTCCACGGCGTGCTCTACATCGTGTATCTGGTCTGCGCCTTCGACCTCGGCCAGAAGGCCCGCTGGCACTTCGGCAAGCTGCTGTGGGTGCTGCTCTCCGGGACAATCCCGACGGCCGCGTTCTTCGTCGAGCGCAAGGTCGTACGCGAGGTCGAGCCACTGCTGGCGGACGCGCCCGGCGCACCGGCGAAGGCCTGAGCTCCGCCGGGCGCCGGGTGCGCCCTGCCACCGGCCCTCAGTCCGCTCCCGTGGAGAGGGCCAGCGACACCGCCGCGGTGCCGAGCCGCGGCAGCGGCACCAGGGCGGAGCCGTCCGCGGCGCGTTCCAGCGCCGCGCCCGCCGCCCCGAGGTAGTGGGCCGACACCGCCTCGGCGACGGGGAATCCGGGGGTGAGCCGGCAGGTCACGGCCTCCTCGGCGAAGGACTGCAGCCGCACCAGGACCCGCCCCGGCTCCGGCACGGTCAGGCCGACCACCCGCACCCGCGGGTCGTCGAGCGCCAGCAGCGCGTACGACTCCCGCGGCCGCCGTACGGCCGTGCCGCCCGCCCGTACGGCCACCAGCGGGTGGCTGTCGACGGCGGCCGTGCGCATGCCCAGCACGGGACCGGCGGCCTTGTCCGGCTCCGGCGCCCCGTCCGGTTCTCGTTCCGGGTCCGGGTCCGGGTCCGGTTCCGACCAGCCGACGCTGTACCGGAAGACGTGGTCGAAGGCCTGCTCGGAGGGGAAGTTGGTGTCCCAGATGTTGTTGTGTATCCAGGAGAAGACGGTCCCGGGCTCCTCCTGGGCCAGCGACTGCGGGTACGGCACGTAGGGAACCGCGATCCCGCCCACCTGGATCAGCGGCGCGTCCCGCGTGGCCAGCGCCGCGGCCGTACCGCCCTCCCGGAGGCTCACCCAGCGGCGTACCGCCCGCATGTGCGGGGCCGATCCGGGAACCACGGGCAGGCCGGTGCCCGTCATGCCGCCGGTGGCCTCCATCCGTACGACAGGGGACTCCATCGCGAAGGGGAAGGAGAAGAACGCGCTCTCCTTCGTCAGCGTCGCGTCCTTGCTGACCCTGTTCTCCAGGTCGATACGGGCGCCGGCGCGCGGCAGCCGTACGGTGACGCGCAGCCGCCGCGTCCCCGCCGGGGAGCACTCGTAGACGAGGGTCTCGCCGAGCGCGTCCGACGTCCGCTCCACGAGCGCGGCAGGGGGCGCCGCGCTCCGCGAGGCCAGCAGGTGCATGGAGGCGTCGGCGGTGGTCTTGCTGGACTGGTGGTTGAAGCCGCCGGCCGTCGCGTACTCGTCGTAGAGATAGCCGTTGAGGCCGACCGTCGCGTCCTGGCGGACCAGTTCGCGGCCCGTCCGCTTGTCCACGACCGAGTCGACGCACGCCGAACGCAGGTCCACGTGGACGCGGAGGAGGTCGTTCTCCAGCACGGCGGGATCGGCAGGTCCGGCAGGTCCGGCAGGTTCGGCGGGCTCTTCGCCGCGCACGGGGTCGTGCGCCTCGCCCGGCTCGATGTCGACGCGTACGGCCCCGTGCGCGGGCACGCCGTCGAGCCGGAACAGGAGGAAGCGTCCCGCGGCCCGGTGGCGGTCGTTGGACTGCGCCTCCTCCACCACGTCGAGCGGCGTCCCGTCGCGTGCGTCGAGGACGCGCACGCGGTCGTCGAGCGGGACGGTGCTCTCCGGCAGGAACAGCCGTACGGTCTCGGACCGGGGCCAGCTCCGGGTGTTGACGACGTAGTAGCCGGCGAGCGTGCCCTCACGCGGCGCGAGCCGCTGGCCGAGCCCCGCTCCGGCCGCGTCCAGCAGCGTGTGCGCCTCGTCGTGGGCGCGCAGCGCCTGCGCGTACTTCCAGTGCCACTGCCGTTCCCCGGAGGAGTGGCCGTGGTCGCCGTGCGTCCAGGGGTCGCCCGCGCCCCAGGTGTGCTCGTTGAACAGGGACGCCGCGCGGTACACCTCCGGGGCGGCGGCCGTGATCTCCGCGCCGTCCCGGGCGCCCAGGATCTCCGCGTGCCCCGCCACCGTCTGCGCGTCGGCCAGCGCCGCCTGCCCGTCGCGGGTGGCGGCCAGCGGGACGGCGCCCGCGCCGACGCCGTCCACCCACCAGTCGGTCCAGTCGCCCTCGTACGTCTCCAGCCGGTCGCCGAGGCGTGCCTCGGCGTCGGTGAAGAAGTCCTCGTTGCGGGAGGTGCGCAGGGCGGGGAAGGCCCACTCCTCGTTCCAGCGGCGCACCGTGTCCGCGATGATGCGGCGCGGCGGGCCGTTGTCGGCGAACTTGCCCAGCACCCGCAGATGGAGGATGTCCCACGGGTACGGGTCGCCCTTGAAGTCCTCGTCCAGGATCGGGAATCCCGGAATGCCGCGACCCTCGTGCGGATAGCGGTGGTTCGCCAGCGCCGAGAGGTAGTGCGGCAGCAGATCGTCGACGCGGTCGAAGGACTCGTCGAAGCCCAGGACGGACCCCTCCATGTACGCGAGGCCGTGCGGCGTGTCCGTGCGCCACACCAGCACCTCGCGCCCGCTCGGCGCCCGCCACCGGAACAGCCTCGGCAGGTCGTGGCCGCCCACGCGGTGGGGGACCGCGCGGCCCGCCCAGTTGTGCGCGACGGAGAGGTAGCGGATGCCGTTGTCCGCGAGGACGTCGGGCAGGCCGACGACCTGGCCCGGCACGTCCGTCTGCATGGCCGTGGTGACGGCGACTCCGTGCCGCTCGCGCAACTCCCGTACCGGGCGGAGGAGTTCGTGCAGTTCGTCGGTGGAGCAGGTCTCGGTGTGCAGGTTGAACGGCATGGCGGCCAGCTCGATACGGCCCTCGCGCACGCGGTCCAGGAACTCCGCGACCAGACGGGGCGGCCGGTTCGCGGACCAGTTCTCGTAGCTGAAGAACCCCTCGACCGCCCAGCGGAACCGCGACTCGTCCGGCCAGGCGTCGGTCGTACGGCACAGCTCGAGCAGCGAGTCGAGGTACTTGCGGCCCTCCGCCAGGACGGTGCCCTGCGGATCGGTGTAGCCGATGTCCAGGTGGGCGTGCTGCACCAGGTGCAGCGTCCAGTGGCGCTGCGGGGTCAGCAGCACCTCGGCGGTCTCGCCCTCGGCCAGGTCCGGGAGTTCGACGAGGACCGGTGTGGGCGCGTCCACTTCCGGCACCAGGAGGCGGGTGCTGCCCCCGGGCCCGCGCACCACGTCGCAGCGCACGGCGGCGCCGGAGACGGTGGTGACGCGGGCGCGGGCGGGCGTACGGGCCGTACCTGCCGCGGGGCCCGTGCGGTCCGTACGCTCCGCCGCCACGCGTACGGACTGGAGCAGGCCGCCGTCGCCGTCGTGGCGCAGCAGGGGTTCGCAGGAGAACGTGACCCGGTGTCCGCCGAGGACTCCGGTGGCGGACACCCCTCGGTCGCGGAGGATGTCGCGGGCCATGTCCGAGTCCCACCAGGAGGGACGGGCCAGTTCGGGGCGGGGCATGAGCAGGGTCTCCACTCTCTGTGGTTCCGGTGCGGTGCGACTCGGAGCCGCGGCTCAGCGGCGGTACGTTGCGGTGCTCAGCGGCGGTACGTGGCGAGGCCCGCGAAGATCTGCACCATCGCCGACTGCTCGAGGGTCTCCGCCTGGGCGTCGGGGTCGTGGTCGCCGCCGCCGGAGGGCTGGAAGCGGAACAGCCCGTCGGCCGGGGTCCGGTTCTCCTTCCAGGTGCGTTCCGCATACGCGGCGGCCACCTCGCGGTACTCGCGGTCGGGCCGCACCTCGTTCAGCAGCCGGAGGTTGTCGAAGTAGATGGCGTTGAAGATGGCGGGCTGGTCGTGCAGCCGCTCGCCCTGCTTCCAGTACGCGAGGGAGCCTTCACCGTCCTCCACGGCCCGCTTCAGATAGCCGTCGTCGCCGGTGACGCGGTAGAGGGTGGCGGCGGTGCCGATCATGGCGCCGGAGTTGTACGTCCACAGGGTGGTGTTCACGGTGCCGTCGTCGCCGCGGCTGTTGTTGTAGAGGCCGGGGGACTGGCGCAGGCACGACCAGTTCCACTCGTACCACTGCTTCGCGCTCGCCAGGAAGCGCTCGTCGTGCTTGATCTCGTACAGCTCGGCGGCCAGTTGGGCGGCGAGACCGGTGACGTTCGCGGCGCGCATGTCGTTGCTGGGCGAGTCCACCCAGTCCATGCCGCCGGGGCACTCCTTGGCCGGGTCGCCGTCCCAGCCGCGGCTGACGATGTCGAACGTCCCGGCGGCCCGGTCGAGGAGCGCGGCGTCGCCGGTGGCCCGGTACTGGTCGAGGAGCGTGAGGCCCACGACAGCGTTGTCGTCGTAGAAGACGTCGCCGCCCTGCCCGAGCGGCGCGGGCAGGTACGAGTCGTAACCGGGCCTGCCGTCACGGGGGTTGAAGTACAGCTCCAGCGTGTCGAACCGCTCGTCGGCGTCGTCGGCGTACCGCTTGCCGGTGCCCGGCAGTTCGGACATGTCGACGGCGGCCGCGGCCGCCTCGCGGAACGGCCAGAGGTACGAGTACGGGTTCTCGCCGTCCTTGCGCGGGGTCTTCTCCAGGTACAGGCCGTGCTCGTCGGCGCCCTGGTAGAGGTGCTCCTGGAGCGAGGCGTAGGTGGCCGTGGCGCGCTGGCTCCACACGGAGGCCGGAGCGGCGGAACTCTGCGAGCCGCCGGGCTCGTCGGGGCCCGCGGCGGCGGCCGGGGTGCCCCACACCGCTGTGCAGAGGACGGCGAGGGCGATCACCGTACGGGCAGGTGTCTTCACCATGATGTGGACTGCCTTTCGTAGGACGGCTGGCGTGCGTCCGGTGTGCGGCTGGTACGCGCGGAGGTTCAGCCGTGGAGCTTGAGGCTGCTGACGAAGAAGCGCTGTGCGGAGAAGAACAGGACGACGGTCGGGAGCGAGACGAGCAGGGCGCCGCCGAGGACGACCGGCGGCCCGACGTTGGAGTAGTTGCCCTGGAGCTCGGCCAGCGCCGCCATCACGGGACGGATGTTCCTGCTGGTGGAGAGGGTGATGCCGAAGAGGAGGTCGTTCCAGACGGCGACGAACTGGAAGACGAACGCGGCCACCATCGCGGACTTCGACAGCGGCACGTGGATCTGCCAGAACATCCGCCACCACGAGGCCCCGTCGATCCGGGCGGCCTCGATGACCTCCGGCGGGAGCGTCAGCGCGAAGTTGCGCATGATGAAGTACGCGAACGGGATGGCGATGGCGGCGTAGACGAGGAACAGCCCGAACTGGGCGTCGTACAGCCCGGTGTCGGCGAACGCGAGGAACAGCGGCCGCAGGAAGACCTGGAGCGGCAGCAGCGTTCCGGAGTAGATCAGCCAGAACCACAGGGTCTTGTGCTTCACCGGCATGACGACCGTCGCGAACGCCGCCGTGGTGGCCACGACGATGGCGGCACCGGCGCTGGTGACGGCGTACAGCAGGCTGTTGCCCATCGCCGGGCCGAGGTGGGCCTGCGTCCAGGCCTCGGACATGTTGTCGAAGAGGCCGAAGCCCTGCGGCCACCAGTGGGGCGTGCCGCCGTACTCGGCGGCGGGCACGAGGGCGTTGACCACCAGCAGCCAGGTGGGCAGCGCCCAGAGCAGGGAGATGACCACCACGGTCGTACGGCGCGCCAGGCGCCCGTACGTCAGCGGCGTCTTCGTACGGGCCGCCGCGCCGCGGACGGTGCCGCGTTCCGGCTTGCCGGCCGCGCCGCGGACGGTGCCGCGTTCCGCCGTACTGCGTCCAGTGCGCATGATCAGTCGCCTTTCGGGGTCAGCTGGCGCCGCAGATAGAGCCACGAGGCGAACAGCACGATGACGGTGAGGGCGACCGCGACGGCCGCGCCCGCCCCCGGCCGGAGGGCCAGGAACGTCTCCTGGTACATCGAGACCGCGAGCGTCTCCGACTGCCGTCCTGGGCCGCCCTGGGTGAGCACCCAGATCAGGTCGAAGGACTTGAGCCCGTTCACGAGGCTGGTGCCGATGACGATCACGGAGACCGTACGCAGCTGCGGCAGGATGACGTACCAGAACTTCCGCCAGCCCTCCGCGCCGTCCAGCGACGCCGCCTCGACCGTCTCCGGCGGGATCGTCTGCAGGCCGACCAGGAACAGGATCACCGCCACCCCGGCCGACTGCCACGTGTTGGCGACGATCATCACGAGGGTGTTCCCCGGCCACTCCAGCAGCCAGCCCTGGGCCAGCGAACCGAGCCCGAACGCCCGGAGTACCTGGTTGGCGGCGCCCTCGGTGTTGAGGATGAAGTTCCACACGACCGCGACGGCCGAGCCGGAGATCGCGTACGGCAGGACCACGAACAGCCGCGCCGTACGGGACCAGCGGGCGCCGTCCGTCAGCACCGCGATGCCGAGGCCGAGCACGAGCGGGAGCGCGACCGTGCCGACCACCCACATCAGGGTGTTCTGCACGGAGCGGCTGAGTACCGGATCGGTGAGGAAAAGCGTGTAGTTGTCGAGGCCGGCGAAGCCGGAGATCCGCCGGTCGTCGAAGAAGCTCCGGTAGAGCGTGGCCGCGAACGGGGCGAGCAGCAGGGCCCCGACGAGGAGCACCGCGGGCGCCAGGAACCCGGCTCCCGCCACCCTGTCGCGCAGCCGGCGCGGCGGCCGCCGTACGGCGCCCGCGGCCGCGGGGCCGGGCCGCGGGGCGGTCTCGGCGGACGGGGGCAGCGGCTGGGGCTGCCGGTCGAGGGACGTGCTCATGACTCGTCCCTGTTCCACGTCGCCCACTCCTCGTCCGCGCGCTCCTGCATGCCGCGCAGCGTGGCGCCGGCGGAGGAGGCCTTCGTCATGAAGCCGCCCAGCGCGTCGGTGTTGCCCTGGATGAGGTTGGGCGGCCCCGATTCGCCGTAGCGCGGCAGCAGCATCCAGCGCTCCTTCCGCGCCCGCTCCTTGAGCCTGGCGAGGAACGGATTGCCGGGCCGCGACAGCGGGTTGGCCGAGGAGTCCTGGAGGAAGTCCGTCCACACCCGCTGCACGCTGGGATGGAGCCAGTTCGCGGCGTTGGCCATGGCGGCCTCGTGCGAGACCGCCTTGCGGGGGACGGCGAGCGCGCCGGACTCCGTGATCACGGACTTGCGGGTGGCGGAGCCGACGGTGGGCAGGACGAAGGCGTCGAAGTCGGCGCCGGGCTTCATGCCGGTGGCGGAGATCCCCTGCGACTGCCAGGAGCCGTGCAGGAACATCCCGATCCTGCCCGCCTTCAGCGCGGCCGGGCCGGTGTTCTGGTCGAAGTCGGCCGCGGTCATCCAGCCCTTGTCCATGAAGTCCTGCCAGATCTCCATGGCCTTCCTCGCCCGGGGATCCGTGTAGCTCGCCGTCCCGGTGATCAGCTCCGCGTAGAACTCCGGGTCGACCTTGCTGACGAGCTCCTGAAACCACTCGTACGCGGGCCAGTTGCCGTTCTGCGTGGCGACGAACGGGGTGATGCCCGCCTTCTTCAGCACCTCGGCGTTGTGGAGGAGCTCCCGCCAGGTGTCCGGTGCCCGCAGGCCGTGCTCGCGGAAGACGGCCGTGTTGTAGAAGAGGACGTAGTACGACTCGTAGAGCGGGACGCCGTAGACGGTGCCGCGGTACGACATCGCGTCCCGCACCGGCTTGGTGACCCAGCCCTTTCGCTCGTACGCCGCCCACATCCGCGAGAGGTCGGACAGCTCGCCCGTGCGGGCAAGGGACTTGAGGACGTAGCCCGAGCCCCACTTGACCATGTCCGCGGCCTTCGTCGTCTGCAGCGAGATCTGTGTGACCTGCTTGAACGAGGTGGGGTTCGGGTTGGACAGCGGTCGCAGCGTGTACCCGGTGAGCTTCTCCAGCTCCCGTCCGGCTCTGGCGTAGCCCTCGTCCCAGGTGGCGTTGTCGTTGGCGAGCGACGTGGTGCCGGGCCGCACCGCCGTGCTGTCCCCGCGGGCGCAGCCGCCGGCCACGAGCGCCACGGCGCCCGCGCCGAGGCCGGCCAGCACGCCGCGACGGGCGAGTGGAGGGTGCGGCCGCTGCGCCGCCTCGCCGGTTGATCTCATGGATTCCCTTCCCTCCGGGCTCCCCGGCAGGGATCCCTTGCTCTGGCGTGTGGTGGGGGACGAGGGACCGGTCCTCCCTCGGAGATCTCGCCGTACCGCACGGATTCGGCGGTTCGGATTGCCAGGATGTTAACGACACCATCGTTGGCGCACAAGGCTTCGCGTCGACATCTCCACACGAGAGCTGCTCTAGCTGCACAGATACTGTGGGTGCTGGGATCGTAGCCTTGTTGGAGTCTCGTGTTATCGGTACCATTGGTTCGGTCGTCTCCCCCCGTATCCAGGAGTGCCCGTGCACCGCGCCCGCCCGTACGACCTGAGCCCCCGCTACGCCGCCACCGACGGTGCCGTGGTCCGCGGCTGGGAGGCCGCTGTCGCCGGCCTGCCGGCCGGCCCGGCCGTGCTCGCCCTCGACGGGCCCGCGGCCCTGGACTGGAACGCGGCCGCGGAGGGCCTCGCCGCGGCGCTGCGCGCACGCTCCGTCGAGGTGGCGCTGCTCGACGCGCGGGACCGCTGGTCCGCCGCCGCCGTGGAACGGCTCTGCGTGCCCGACGCGGACGCCGACGCGTTCTTCCTGCCGCTCGCCGAGTTCTCCGTGGCCGACCTCTTCGACGGCCCGCTCACGGTGGACCGCCCCGCCGACGGCGTCCTGCTCGTCTACGGCCCCGGCAGCTCCCTGTGCTCACCCGACCTGCTGTGGTGGGCCGACCTGCCGAAGCGGTACGCCGAGAGGGCCGTGGCCCGGGGCACGCTGCCGGTCGGCGCCAACCTCGGCCGTCCCGGCGTGCCCGGCGAGCTGCGCAGCCTCTTCTACACCGACTGGCCCGTCACCGACCGCCACCGCGACGCGCTCGCCCCCCGTATCGACCGCTGGGTCGACCTCCAGGACCGGGACGCCCCCGCGTCCCTCGACGGCGCCGCCCTCCGTGCCACCCTCGACCGCCTCGCCGGCGGCCCGGTGCGCACCCGCCCGTACTTCAACTCCACCCCGTGGGGCGGCCACTGGGCCGAACGGGAGCTCGGCTTCGCGCCCGACGGCGGGAACACCGCCCTCGGCTACGAGCTGATCGCCCCCGAGTCCGGGATACTCGTCGGCCGGGACGCCGGCGCCCAGGTCGAGCTGCCGTTCCAGCTGCTGTGCGTCCTGCACCCCGAGCGGTTCCTCGGCCCGGACGTGCACCGCCGGTACGGCACCTCCTTCCCGATCCGCTTCGACTACCTCGACACTGTCGGCGGCGGCAGCCTCTCCGTGCACTGCCACCCACAGGAGCGGTACATGCGGGACGTCTTCGGCTGGACGTACACCCAGCACGAGACCTACTACCTCACCGCGAGCGAACCCGGCGCCCGCGTCTACCTCGGGCTGCGCGAGAGCGCCGAGGTGGACGTCCTGCGCAAGGAAGTCGAGGAGTCCGCCGCGCACGGCACGCCGCTGCGCGTCGAGGACCACGTGCAGACGCATTCCGCCGAGCCGGGGCAGCTGTTCATGATCCCGGCCGGGGTCCCGCACGCCTCCGGCGAGGGCAATCTCGTACTGGAGATCAGCGCCACGCCGTACCTCTACTCCCTGCGCCTCTACGACTGGCTGCGCCGCTCCACGTCCGGCGTGCCCCGGCCGCTCTCGCACCGCCACGCGTTCGCCAATCTGGACACCGCGCGGCGCGGCGGGGACGTGGTACGGGACCTGGTCCAGCGGCCGCGTACGGTGCGCTCCGGCGAGGGCTGGCGCGAGGAGCTGCTCGGCGAGCTGCCCGACATGTTCTACGCCGTCCACCGCTTCGTCCTCGACGGCACCGGGCCCGCCGAGGACGACACCGACGGGCGTTTCCACGTCCTCAACGTGACCGCCGGTGACGGCGTCGTGGTGGAGACCGCCGACGGCCGGCGCCACGACCTCGCGTTCGCCGAGACCCTCACCGTTCCGGCGGCCGTGGGCGCGTACCGGCTGCACCCCGCCGGGACGCGTCCCGCACAGGTCGTCAAGGCGCTGGTGAGGCCGGCGTGACGCGGGTGCCGGTGCTGGAGATCGGCGGCACGCACGTGACCGCGGCCCTGGTCGACACGGACAACGGCCGGCCGGTCGAAGGCAGCGTCGTACGCCGCCCGGTGCCCGCCGACGCGGGGGCCGGGGAGATCCTCGACGCACTCGCCGCTCCGGCGCGGCGCATCGAGGTGCCGGAGGGCGCGCACTGGGGCGTCGCGATCCCGGGACCGTTCGACTACGGGAGCGGCGTCGGCAGGTTCCGGGGCATCGGCAAGTTCGAGTCGCTGCACGGCGTGGACGTCGGGGCGGGACTGCGGGAACGGCTGCTGCCGCGCCCGCGGAACGTCAGCTTCCTGAACGACGCGGACGCCTTCGCCGTCGGCGAGTACCACGCGGGTGCCGCCGCGGGCCACGAGCGGGCGCTGTGCCTCACGCTCGGTACGGGCGTCGGCTCCTCGTTCCTGCGGGGCGGGCGGCCGGTGACCGAGGGGCCCTCGGTGCCGCCCGAGGGCAGGGTCCACCGGATCAACGTCGGCGGGCTGCCGCTGGAGGAAGTTGTCTCGCGCCGCGCGATCCGCGCACGTTACGCCCGTACGGCGGGCGGTGCGGGCGGTGCGGGCGGTGCGGGCGGCGCGGACACCGCGGCCCCCGGCGAGGGACCCGACGTCAGCGACATCGCGGCGCTCGCCCGCCGCGGCGACCCGCACGCGCGGGCGGCGCTCACGGCCTGCCTCTCCGCGCTGGGCCGGGCGCTGGCGCCCTGGTGCGCCGCGTTCCGGCCGGGCGTGCTGGTCGTCGGGGGTTCCATGGCGGCCTCCTGGGACCTCCTCGCCCCCGCCCTGCGGGCCGGGCTGGACGCCGGCGCGCGGGAGGACGGGCGCACCATGGAGGCGGTGGACCTGCGTACGGCGGCGCGGCCCGCCGACGCGCCGCTGATCGGCGCGGCGCACTGGGTGCTGCGGCAGACCGGCGGCCCCGCCCCGCCCGCCCGGCCCGCCTAGAATGTCGCCGCCCGGGTGTCCCGCCGGCGGCACACCCGCTGCCGTACGACCGCACGGAGCACGGTGTCTGACGGTACGAAGGAAGGCCAGGCCATGACAGAGCGTCGAGCGAGCGACGCCGGCGCACCGACCATGCGCGACGTCGCCGCCCGTGCCGGGGTCAGCGCCATGACCGTCTCGCGCGTGCTCAAGGACGACGCCCGGGTCAGCGAGGCGTCACGGGAACGCGTCCTGCGTGCCGTCGACGCCCTCGGCTACCGGCGCAACGAGACCGCCCGCCGGCTGCGGCTCGGCAGCAGCGGAATGATCGTGCTGATCGTCACCAACCTCGCCAACCCCTTCTACTCGCGCCTCGCCCTCGGCGTGCAGGAGGTGGCGTCCGAGCACGGTCTGCGCGTCGTGCTCAGCAACACCGCGGAGGAGTACGAGCGGGAGCGCAGCGCCGTGGCGGACTTCGCGTCCCGGCAGATGGACGGCATGATCGTCGTTCCCGCCGGCAGCAACCACCGCCATCTGACCCCGAGCGCCCTGCGCGGCATGCCCGTCGTGCTCGCCTCCCGGCCGCCCGCCGGAATGGACGCGGACTGCGTCCTCGTCGACGACTTCGGCGGCGCGGAGGAGGCCACCCGGCAGCTTCTCGCCGACGGCCACCGGAAGATCGGCTTCCTGGGCAACCCGCCCGCCCTCTACACCGGCGCCGAACGCTTCCGCGGCTACTGGTCCGCCCACGAGGCGGCCGGCGTCGAACCCGACGAGCGCCACATCCGCCGCGGCCTCGCCGACGTGGGCACCGCCGAGCGCGCCGCGACCGCGCTGCTGGCGGATCCGGAGCCGCCGACCGCGCTGTTCTGCACCAACAACCGCCTCACCAAGGGCGCGATCAGGGCCGTGCGCACGCTCGGGCGGCCGGTCGCGCTCGCCGGCTTCGACGACTTCGATCTCGCGGAGGTGCTCGGGCTGCCGCTGACGATCGTGTCGTACGACGCCGACGAGATAGGGCGCCGCGCCGCCCAGATGCTGATCGACCGCATCAACGACCGTTCCGAGGCACCGCTGCCCGCCCGCCGCACGGTGGTGCCCACGCATGTCATCCGCTACGGCGGCGCTCCGGCGTGACGCGAGCCTCGTACGGCATCACTTGCGCCGGGCAGGGTTCGGGCAGACAATTAGTAGGACGTCCTAGTAATTAACCGACCGCAGCCGCCCGCGGAGACCCCGTGGGGCCGCGCGCTCGCGGAGAGGCGAAGAACCGCATGGATGCTGAGGCCATCGAGCAAGGCCGGCTGCGCTGGCAGGCGCGCTACGACGCCGCGCGCACCCGCGACGCGGATTTCACCACGCTGTCCGGCGACCCGGTCGACCCGGTGTACGGCCCGCGGCCGGGGGACACGTACGAGGGGTTCGAACGGATCGGCTGGCCCGGCGAGTTCCCGTACACGCGCGGTCTGCACGCCACCGGGTACCGCGGACGCACCTGGACCATCCGCCAGTTCGCGGGCTTCGGCAACGCCGAGCAGACGAACGAGCGGTACAAGATGATCCTCGAGGCGGGCGGCGGCGGGCTCTCCGTCGCGTTCGACATGCCCACCCTGATGGGGCGCGACTCGGACGAGCCGAAGTCGCTCGGCGAGGTCGGGCACTGCGGTGTCGCGATCGACTCGGCGGCCGACATGGAGGTCCTGTTCCGGGACATCCCGCTGGGCGACGTCACGACCTCCATGACGATCTCCGGGCCCGCCGTCCCGATCTTCTGCATGTACCTGGTGGCGGCGGAGCGGCAGGGCGTCGACCCGGGCGTGCTGAACGGCACGCTCCAGACGGACATCTTCAAGGAGTACATCGCGCAGAAGGAGTGGCTGTTCCAGCCGGAGCCGCACCTGCGGCTGATCGGCGACCTGATGGAGCACTGCGCGCGCGGCATCCCGGCGTACAAGCCGCTGTCCGTCTCCGGGTACCACATCCGCGAGGCCGGCTCGACGGCCGCGCAGGAGCTGGCGTACACGCTCGCGGACGGCTTCGGGTACGTCGAGCTGGGGCTGTCCCGCGGGCTCGACGTCAACACGTTCGCGCCCGGCCTGTCCTTCTTCTTCGACGCGCACCTCGACTTCTTCGAGGAGATCGCCAAGTTCCGCGCGGCGCGCCGGATCTGGGCCCGCTGGATGCGCGACGTGTACGGCGCGGAGTCCGAGAAGGCGCAGTGGCTCCGCTTCCACACCCAGACGGCCGGCGTCTCGCTCACGGCGCAGCAGCCGTACAACAACGTGGTCCGTACGGCCGTCGAGGCGCTCTCCGCGGTCCTCGGCGGCACCAACTCCCTGCACACCAACGCCCTCGACGAGACACTCGCGCTCCCCAGCGAGCAGGCCGCCGAGATCGCGCTGCGCACGCAGCAGGTGCTGATGGAGGAGACGGGCATCACCAACGTCGCGGACCCGCTGGGCGGTTCGTGGTACGTGGAGCAGTTGACCGACCGTATCGAGGCCGACGCCGAGAAGATCTTCGAGCAGATCAAGGAGCGCGGCCGGCGCGCGGTGCCGGACGGGCAGCACCCCATCGGGCCGATGACGTCGGGCATCCTGCGCGGCATCGAGGACGGCTGGTTCACCGGTGAGATCGCCGAGGCGGCCTTCCAGTACCAGCGGGCGCTGGAGAAGGACGACAAGCGGGTCGTCGGCGTCAACTGCCACACCGGCTCCGTCACCGGCGACCTGGAGATCCTGCGGGTCAGCCACGAGGTGGAGCGCGACCAGGTCCGCATCCTCGGCGAGCGCAAGGCCGCCCGCGACGACGCCGCCGTACGGGCCGCACTGGACGCGATGCTCGCGGCCGCCCGTACGGACGCGAACATGATCGAGCCGATGCTCGACGCGGTGCGGGCGGAGGCCACGCTGGGCGAGATCTGCGGCGTGCTCCGCGACGAGTGGGGCGTCTACACGGAGCCGCCCGGCTTCTGAGCGCGCGCCGGCCCCGCTGCTTCCGGCGGGCCGGTGCTTCGTCCGTCCGGGCTCAGGCGAGTGAGCCGAGCCCGGACACCAGCAGGCCCGTGAAGGCGGACACCCAGGCGTCGTCCACCGGTTCGGCGCTCACGAGCACCCGGTGCACGACGGCGCCCGCGATCACGTCGAAGATCAGGTCCGCCTGCCGCGCGGCCGCCGCCGGGTCCTCGTCCGCGGGCAGCTCCCCGCGGGCCTGCGCGCGTGCGCGCCCCTCCAGCACGAGCCGCTTCTGCCGGTCCACGATCGCCGTACGGATGCGGTCCCGCAGCACCGGGTCGCGGGTGGACTCGGCGACCAGCGCCATCAGCGCGGTGGCCGTCTCGGGCCGCTCCAGCAGCGCGGCGAAGGACCGGACGACGCCGCTCACATCGGCCTGGAGGCTGCCGCGGTCGGGGAGTTCGAGCTCGTCGAAGAGCGCCGCCACCGCCTCCACGACGAGCGTGCTCTTGCCCGTCCAGCGGCGGTAGAGCGTGGTCTTCGCCACACCGGCGCGGGCCGCGACATCGCCCATCGTCAGCTTGGACCAGCCCAGTTCGACGAGCGCGGCACGGGTCGCGTCGAGTATCGCGCGGTCCGCGGCGGCGCTGCGTGGTCGGGCCATGGCGGCACCCTACCGACCCCCGTATCCGCTCCCGCGTTTGAGGAGGGTCCGCGGCGGACACGGTCTGCCAGTGGGCCATCACGCAGCGCCCCGGCGCACTTTCGCCGCGGCGGGGGCCTTCCCGGCCGCCGGACGGGCTGGAGGCGGGGCTGTTACGCTACAAGTCGTAGCGGAACGATGATCGGCGCGACAGCCACACACCGGGTGGGGACCCGGTAACGAACACCGCGCGAAAGGGGGAGACTGGTCTCATGCAGCCACGCAATATGTCCATGAGCGGAGTGGTCGACCTCGCCGCGGTGAAGGCGGCCGGAGAGGCCAAGCAGAAGGCGGAGCAGGTGCGGGCCGACGCGGCCGAGCGCGGCGACAGTGCCGCACCGTCCGGCCTGGTGATCAACGTCGACGAGGCGAGCTTCGAGGCGGAGGTGCTCCAGCGGTCCGCCGAGGTCCCCGTCGTGATCGACTTCTGGGCCGAGTGGTGTGAGCCGTGCAAGCAGCTCGGGCCCGTCCTGGAGCGGCTGGCGCAGGAGTACGCCGGACGCTTCCTGCTCGCCAAGATCGATGTCGACCACAACCAGATGCTCTTCCAGCAGTTCGGTGTGCAGGGCATCCCCGCGGTCTTCGCGGTGGTCGCCGGCCAGGCGCTGCCGCTGTTCCAGGGAGCCGCCCCCGAACAGCAGATCCGGGAGACACTCGACCAGTTGATCCAGGTCTCGGAGCAGCGCTTCGGGATCACGGGCCTGCAGGGCGTGCCGGAAGGCGACGCCGAGGGCGCGGAGGCGGAGGGCGAGGAGGCGCCGGCGGCGCCCGAGCCCCCGGAGGACCCGGCGCTCGCCGCCGCGCACAGCGCGCTCGACGCGGGCGATCTGAACGGCGCGGTCCAGGCGTACAAGAACGTCCTCGCCGACGAGCCGGGCAACACCGAGGCCAGGCTCGGGCTCGCGCAGGCCGAGCTGCTCGCCCGGGTCCAGGACCTCGACGCCCAGCAGGTCCGCAAGGAGGCGGCGGACCAGCCGACCGCGGTGGACGTGCAGTTGAAGGCCGCGGACCTCGATCTGGTCGGCGGGCATGTCGAGGACGCGTTCGGCCGGATCGTGGAGACCGTCAAGCGGACCGCGGGCGACGACCGGGAGCGGGCGCGGCTGCGGCTCCTCGAACTCTTCGAGGTGATCGGGGCGGACGACCCGCGTGTGGTGACTGCGCGTAGCGCGCTGGCGCGCGTCCTCTTCTGAGTCGTGCGCAACGGCCCACGCCACTCATTGATTTAGCGACATCAGCGGCTGCTTTTGCCAAAACTTGGCAATCGCAGCCGCTGTTACTCGTAGTAAAAACGAGGCGGAAAACCACCCGGACATGTCCGAATAATCCACTTGTCCCGCGATGTTTCTCGGCGACCCTGAGTGTCCGGCCGACATCATCCGGAGGTTTCCCGGTTATCCAAGCGTTACTCGCAAGTAATGAACCCCTTGTGCGTCAGCGTCAGATGCACCACGATCGGCCAGGCTCGGTCCATTTCCCGGCCCGCCAACCAGTCGGGCACCCAAGGGCGATGGGTCCCCACCGAGTGGACCGGTGGCACCTTGGCCGGTCCGCGGGCAGGGGGGTCTCTGCCGCCCGGCGGAGCCTGTCCGCCATGCAGGGTTGCGCGAGAGCGTGGCCAGTGGTTGTCGCTCGGGGGTGATCGCCGACAGCTCGGAACGCACGTAGAAGTACGCTCCAGATGACGGCGCTCCTTCCCGAGGACGTAGCACTTCTCCCATCCCAGGTATGGGTCCGCAGCTCGTGCCGGAGATGTACGTCCGAGAAGGAGGAAAGTCATGGAGTCCCTGGCTCGTGGCGGGACCAGATGGAAGCGGTTCGCCGTTGTCATGGTGCCCAGCGTTGCCGCTACTGCCGCCATCGGAGTAGCCCTGTCCCAGGGCGCGCTGGCGGCTTCGTTCAGTGTGTCGGGTCAGCAGTTCAAGGTGACCGCTGACCGGCTCGAAGGCACCGGGTTCGCTCAGTACGGCGCGATCGACAGCACCAAGAAGGGCGACAAGCCCGTCACGGTCGTCGGTATGAACGAGGCATCGATCAAGAATCTTTGCCAGTCGGTCGTCATACCCGTCCCCGTCTTCGGTGACGTGTCGATGAAGCTCAGCGCGGGTGCCGGAAGCACCCCCGTCGAGGCGAAGAAGCTGTACATCGACGCGGACGACCTGTCGACGAACGCGACGTTCAAGAACATCGACATCGGCGTCTCCGTCGATGACACCACCAAGGGCCCCGGCCCGCAGAAGGGCGACAAGTACCTGCCGGGCTCCTTCGCCCAGCAGGCGGAGAGCGTCGTCTTCACCGATGTCAAGCAGCGCGCATGGGCCACAACGGCCGGAACATTCAAGCTCAGTGGACTCAAGATGGCCGTCAAGAAGGGCGCCCACGAGTGCTACTGAGGCACTGATCCGTACGGGCGCGGGGGCACCCCCCTTCCCCGCGCCCGTACGGCCGCTCCACAAGCAAGCTTTGTGCCAGTCCCCGAGGAGCTGTACGTATGAGCGCCGACACGCGAGAGCGGCCGACCGACCGGCTGGACCGGATGCGCGCGAATTTCCGGGTGTGGCGAGGACAGCGTCCGTTCTGGGGCGGGATGCTGACACTCCTCGCCGGTCTGCCGATCATGTACATCCCGTACCAGAATCTCACTCTGGGCTCGCTGACCATCCGGATGTCGACCACCGCGGGCGCGGGTTCGCTGATCATCGGCGTGCTGCTGGTCGTACTCGGGCTGACCATGTGGTACCAGCCCCACTCCCGGGTGTTCGCCGGTGTCGCGGCGATTCTGCTGGCCCTGGTCTCGCTTGTCGTCTCGAACTTCGGTGCCTTTCTGATCGGCTTCCTGCTGGGGCTGATCGGTGGTGCGCTCGGTGTCTCCTGGGCGCCCGGCGAACCCGTACGGGAGCGCGACCGGAAGGACGACACGGACGATACGGCGTCACCCTCGGACGCCTCCGCGTCCGAGCGGGACACGGACGACTTGTCAGTCACTGGAACGGCTTCCGCTTCGGCATCGCCGACCGGAGCCGACGCGAACCACGCGAACGGGAGGCACGGTGCCGGGTGACGAGATGCGGGAGGACGCGACCGCCTCGACGGACGCCGGCCGTGAGAGAGGCGGCCCGCGGCATGCCGCTCCCCGCAAACCGCTGCTGACCCGGCTGCACGTCCCGGCCGGCAAGGCGATAGCCATGGCGGCGATGCCGTCCGCCGTGCTGATGGGCATGGGGCTCACGCCCCAGTTGGCCAGCGCGAAACCGCAGCCCAAGAACCCCTTCAAGGACGGGCCTTGCGTGTCCGCGCCGGACAAGGAAGAGGAAGCGGAGAAGGCCGAGGAGAAGGCCAAGGCCGAGAAGGCGGCCAAGGAGGCCAAGGAGAAGGCCGAGGCCGCCGCCAAGGCGAAGGCCAAGCGCGAGAAGGCGGCCGAGGAAGCCAGGGAGAAGGCGGAGGCGAAGAAGCCGGATCCCTCCGGGACATCCGGGTCCTCCGACGGCGAGTCCGGCTCCGGTTCGGATTCCGGTTCCGACTCCGGCACGGACTCCGGCTCGTCCGGGGACGGCGGTGCCGACAGCCCCGAGCCCGAGCCCTCGGAGTCCGAGCCGAAGAACCCGCTCGACCCGCTGGGGCTGGGCGACAAGATCAAGGACGTTCTCACTCCCGGCGAGAAGGCCGAGCAGGAAGAGGCCGAGGAGGAGCGCGAGGAGGCGGACAAGCCCGCCGCCGAGCCGTCGCCCTCCGCCGGGGACGAGAGCCGCAACCCGGTCGAGGACACCGCGGACAAGGTCGAGAAGGGTGTCGAGGACGCCACCGACGGCCTGCGGAAGGGTGCCGAGGACGCGAAGGACAAGCTGCCGAAGCCGTCCCCGTCCGAGACCGGGGACAAGTCCGGCAAGGACGAGAAGGACGGCGAGGACGCCAAGGACAAGGCGGGCGAGGACGAGGACGGGAAGAAGCCGTTCCCGTGCGTGGAGGAGAAGAAGGTCGCCGGCAGCGACCAGGAGACCCCCGCCACCCTCCCGAACCAGCCCTGGTACCTGGAGGCTTCCTCACTCGCCCTGCACGGCCTCGACTACAAGGGCGTCGTCAACGTCAAGATGGCGAACGGCGAGTCCAAGCAGGCGCTGAAGTTCACGGCGTCCAGCCTCGACATCGGCGACCTGCACCAGATCGTCGAGGGCCAGGACGGCGCGAAGTACCACGTACAGGCGGCCAAGGGCTCCACGTCCACCATCCGCGACGGCCAGGTCACCATGTACACCGAGCGGTTGCAGGGGAACCTGTTCGGGCTGATCCCGATCGTCTTCGATCCGGAGCACCCGCCGCCGGTCAACCTGCCCGAGGTGTTCTTCACGAAGGTGAAGGTCACACAGGCGGGCCAGTTCGGCGGCACCCTCACGGTGCCCGGACTGCACCAGAGCATCACGCGCTAGCCGCGACGCAACGGAACGCGGCGCGGCGCAGCGGACGGGCTGGAGAACACTCTCCAGCCCGTCCGGCGTGTGCGGGGCGTACGCACAACGCGCGGCGCGTACGTACGGCGCGGCCCTAGGCCTCGCCGCCCAGGTGGTGCACCCGGACCATGTTCGTGGTGCCGGGCACTCCGGGCGGGGAGCCGGCGGTGATGATCATCGTGTCGCCCGCGTCGTACCGCTTCAGCTTCAGCAGCTCCCCGTCGACCAGGTCGACCATCTCGTCCGTCGTGTTCACGTGCGGCACGACGTACGTCTCGACGCCCCAGCTCAGCGACAGCTGATTGCGCGTCGGGGTGTCCGTCGTGAAGGCCAGGATCGGCTGGACGGCGCGGTAGCGGCAGAGGCGGCGGGCCGTGTCGCCGGACTTGGTGAACGCGATCAGCGTCTTCGCGTCCAGGAAGTCCGCCATCTCGCAGGCGGCGCGGGCCACCGAACCGCCCTGCGTACGCGGCTTCCTGCCCTGCACCAGCGGCTGCAGGCCGCGGCTCAGCAGCTCCTCCTCGGCGGCCTCGACGATCTTCGACATCGTCTTGACCGTCTCGATCGGGTACTGCCCGACCGACGACTCCGCGGACAGCATCACCGCGTCCGTGCCGTCCAGGATCGCGTTCGCGACGTCGGACGCCTCGGCGCGCGTGGGCCGCGAGTTGGTGATCATCGACTCCATCATCTGGGTCGCCACGATCACCGGCTTCGCGTTCCGGCGGCACAGCTCGATCAGCCGCTTCTGCACCATCGGGACCTTCTCCAGCGGATACTCCACCGCCAGGTCGCCGCGTGCCACCATCACGCCGTCGAACGCGAGGACGACCTCCTCCATGTTCTGCACGGCCTGCGGCTTCTCCACCTTCGCGATCACCGGGACGCGGCGTCCGACCCGGTCCATCACGCGGTGCACGTCCCGTACGTCCGAGGCGTTCCGTACGAAGGACAGCGCGACCATGTCGGCGCCCATCCGCAGCGCGAACTCCAGGTCCTCGACGTCCTTCTCGGACAGCGCCGGCACGTTCACGGCCGCGCCGGGCAGGTTGATGCCCTTGTGGTCGGAGATCACGCCGCCCTCGATCACGATGCAGCGCACGCGCGGCCCGTCGACCTCGATGACCTGGAGCGCGACGTTGCCGTCGTTGATCAGGACCGGGTCGCCCTTGGCGACGTCGCCCGGCAGGCCCTTGTACGTGGTGCCGCACACGGACTTGTCGCCCGCGACGTCCTCCGTGGTGATGGTGAACTCCTCACCGCGCACCAGCTCCACGGGGCCCTCGGCGAAGGTCTCCAGGCGGATCTTGGGCCCTTGCAGGTCGGCGAGCACCCCGACCGCGCGGCCGGTGTCCTCGGCGGCCTTGCGGAGCCGGTGGTACCGCTCCTCGTGCTCGGGGTGGGTCCCGTGGCTCATGTTGAAACGGGCCACGTTCATGCCGGCGTCGATCAGCGTCTTCAGCTGCTCGAAGGAGTCGACCGCGGGGCCCAGGGTGCAGACGATTTTGGAACGGCGCATGGGCGGCATCCTTTCACTTTGTTCAGGAGCGAAACGTATCGGGGGTGAGCCGGCTCACGTACTGAGCCCGGTCACACGTGTTTGACCAGTGCGTATGTCTGCCGTGCGATCTCAAGCTCCTCGTCCGTGGGCACCACCGCCACCGCGACCCGGGCGTCCTCCGGGGAGACCAGCCGGGGCACGGCGGCGCGCTCCTCGTTCCGCGCCGGGTCCACGGCGAGACCCAGCCCTTCGAGCCCGGCCGTGGCGGCCTCCCGTACGGGCGCCGAGTTCTCGCCCACGCCGGCCGTGAAGGCCACCGCGTCCACGCGGCCGAGCACCGCGTAGTAGGCGCCGATGTACTTCCGCAGCCGGTGCACGTAGATGTCGAACGCGAGCGACGCCGTCTCGTCGCCCGCGTCGACCCGGCGCCGGATCTCCCGCATGTCGTTGTCGCCGCAGAGGCCGACGAGCCCGCTCTTCTTGTTCAGCAGGGTGTCGATCTCGTCGACCGACATCCCGGCGACCCGGGCCAGGTGGAAGATCACCGCCGGGTCCGTGTCACCGGAACGGGTTCCCATCACCAGGCCCTCAAGCGGAGTCAGCCCCATCGACGTCTCCACGCACACCCCGCCGCGTACGGCCGACGCGGACGCGCCGTTGCCCAGGTGCAGCACGATGACGTTCACCTCGGACGGGTCACGGCCGAGCAGCTCGGCGGTCCGCCGCGAGACGTACGCGTGCGAGGTGCCGTGGAAGCCGTAGCGGCGGACGCGGTGCTCGTCCGCCGTCCGTACGTCGATCGCGTACCGGGCGGCGTACTCCGGGATGGTGGTGTGGAACGCGGTGTCGAACACGGCGACCTGGGGGAGCCGCGGGTTGAGGGCCAGCGCCGTACGGATGCCCCGCAGGTTCGCCGGGTTGTGCAGCGGGGCGACCGGCACGAGCCGTTCGATCTCCTTCAGCACGTCGTCGTCGATCAGTGTCGGCTCGGTGAACCGCCTGCCGCCGTGCACCACCCGGTGGCCCATGGCGGCCAGTTCGGGCGAGTCCAGGCCCATGCCGTCCGCGGCCAGCTCGTCGGCGGCGGCCTTCAGGGCGGCGTCGTGGTCGGGGACGGGCGCGTCGTGCGTACGGGTCTCTCCGCCGCTGCCGCTGCCGCCGTCACCGCCGCCGTTCAGGGGGGTGTGCGTCAGCCGGGAGGTGCGCTCCCCGATCCGTTCCACCAGCCCGGTCGCCAGCCGGGCGCCGTCCGCCATGTCCAGCAGCTGGTACTTCACCGACGACGAGCCGGAGTTGAGCACCAGCACCCGGGTGGGGGCGCCGGTGCCGTTGCCGGTGGGGGTTGGGGGCCCCGCCCGCCCCGTACCCGCAACGGTGACCCGCGACGCGACCCCGGCCGCCCCCGCGGCACTGTGCCCCGCCGCCTGACCGCTCCGTCGGGCGGCGGTCGCTCACCCGCCCCCACGCCGCCTACCGCAAGTACGTCCTACCGCAGGTACGTCCTACCGCAGGTACGTCCTACCGCAGGTACGTCCTACCGCAGGTACGTCCGCTGCCAGTCGAGCGACGACATCGTCTCCGCCGCGTCCGCAAGCGCCATCGCCGACGGGGTCTTGAGCCGGGACCGTGTGGTGTCGACCCATTCCCGCGCGTTGCGGTAGCCCTGCTCGAGGTACTCCAGCCCTTGGATCACGCACTCCAGCTTGTCGGCGTCGTGCGCGACCAGAACCTCGAGGGAGTCCCCGGTCTCGTACTCGTCGACAACGGCCTGAATGCCTGCGGCCACAGCCGGATGCGCGTCGGCGAGCTGATCCCGGGTGACGTCCTCGTTCTTCGCCGCGGTGAGGTACCGCCGCCCGACCCAGGGGATGTCTCCGACCCGCGTTTCCTGCGTGTCGTGGAAGGTGCACAGAAGCGCGACGCGCGCGGGGTCCGCTCCTTCCATCATCGCCAGCACCGCTCCGATCAGCGCCGTCCGAAAACTGTGCTCGGCGATCGTCTCCGGATCCTTGACGCCCACGATCCACCAGCCCGTGCGCTTCCCTCGCTTGAGCGCGCCCATCTCCATCAGATAGCCCGCGGTCCCGCTGGCACGCTGATCGTCAGACATGCGGTCTGTCCCTCCGGTGGATCACGGCGTGTTGAGCTTCAGACCGTAATGCAGGGTCTCCAACTCGCGCCGCGACCGTGCGGAAACCGCACCGCCGTCCAACAATGTCACCACGCGCCCCTTGAGCTCGGAGGCGAGAGCGGGGTCCGTGGCCAGCAGGCCGGGGCGTGCGGCCAGCAACGCCCACACGGAATGGACGTTCAGCTCCACACACCCCAACTCCGGACGCAGCCGGTCGGCCAGACTGCGCAACAGCGCGCCACCGTCCCACAGCGACCGGTCGCCCATGAACGCATCACTCGCCCGTGGCAGCACGTCCAGTCCCAGCCAGTGGGCCCAGTAGTTCAGGTTCGCCCGCTCGCCCCGTTCGCCGGACAGGCCGCACTCGATGAACCTGCGCAGTTCGTCGTACTCGCCGTACCGCGTCAGGGAAGTGGCCACCGACCGCGTATCCACCCAGGCTGCCGGGCCGTTCCTCACCCGCGTTCCGGCGCGCATACGGGCCAGCCAGGCGTGAGTGTCCGGCGCCGCGTCGTAGCCGCACAGGTACACCGCCTGCCGGCGCAGCAGAGCACCGTCCTCGCCCGCACGGTCTGCGATCTCGGCGTAACGGCGCAAGTGCGCGAAGACGGCCCGGCGTTCAGGCTCGGCGAGCAGAGGGCCATCAGGTACCGGCCCGCGCCTGCGGGGCATCCCAGTGGGTGCGGTGGGTACGGCGGCGGGCGCGGCGCCGTCGAGCGCCCAAGCGATCATGTGTGTTGAGGTCCGGTTGAACACCCAGCCCGCCAACGGGTGCGCCCGGAAGTCCGCTGACGAGTCCCTGTGATGCAGGGCGTGGCTCAGGACAGCGTCGGCATCCATCGCCACATCGAACAACACCAGCAGTGCCGGATCCGCCCCGCAGCGGAGCAAGTGACGCCGTACCGACCGGAAATGAGCCGACGGCACGGCAGCAAGCGGTCGGCGCCCGGACTCCCAGCCCTGCACGGTCGTCACGTCCACGCCCGTCGCCTCCGCGAGACCGCGCTGAGTCAGTCCGGCCCGCTCGCGCGTGATCTTGAAAAGGTGCCCCGTAACCACCCCCTCACGTACGGGTCGGCGCGAACTCCCGCCCCCAGTCAGTGTTCTGTGCATAGAGGGGTGCCTCCTGTGCAGTCCTGTCCTCAGTTCCGCCGCTATGGGACTCTGCGCAACCCGTACTGTGGGTCAGTTTTTCCACCGGGCCGCTCACCGTACGTTCATGGGAGCGGCTACAGAGTGAACAAGTCTAGGCGCACACAGTGACAACGTGTGCGCCTGTGCTGTGGCCGCATCCCGACGACGTCCCTCCAGAGGAAGCACGCCCATGGCCACTGACCACATCGGAACAGAACGCATCCAGAACGCCGAGGTCGTCCTGCACGGCCTTCGTGAAGCGCTGGCCCAGGCAGGCATCACGCTGCCCTCCCTGCAACTGCACCACTCGACCTGGAGCGCGTCCGACGACGGGGGTGCCGCTCTCCTCAGCCTCGGCGCCGTCGATCTGGCCACCGCACGGAAGTTGACCGAGGTGGTAGGGCGCCGGCGCAGCACTGAGCAGAGCTGATGTACCGGGAAGGAACGTGGCTGATCGACCGGCGGTTGGACAAGCTCGGCCGCCTCATGGCCACCGACGGCCCGTACGTGCTGCTGCGTCCTCCGCGCGGCGGGCGGGAGTGGGAGTGCCCTCCGGATGAGGTGCGGCTCGCGATGGAGGCCGAGCGGCGAGCAGCAGGCATCGCCGGAGACGGCACCGTGCTGCCGAGACGTACGACCAGGTGAGCTCAGCGGACATCACGCCTGCACAGGCGCAGGCACACAGCGAGAGGGGAACAACAATGACCAGGCTCACGAAAGCGTCGCCGACTGAACGGACCGCGCCCCGGTTTCTGTGGCTGGATCTGACCCGGAAATGCCAACTCGGTTGTCGGCACTGCTACAACGCGTCGGGTCCCGACGGCAGGCACGGCACCATGGCCCGCGAGGACTGGATCTGCGTCCTGGACCAGGCCGCCGACTGCGGCGTGCGCGGAGTCCAGTTCATCGGCGGGGAACCGACCATGCACCCCCACGCCCGCGAACTGGTCGGGTATGCCCTGGCCCTCGGACTCCAGGTGGAGGTGTTCAGCAACCTCGTACACGTCACACCGGAATGGTGGACCCTCTTACGGCGCGAAGGCATCTCGCTCGCGACGTCGTACTACTCGGACCAGGCCGCAGAACACGACGCGGTCACCGGCCGCCGCAGCCACCACCGGACCCGCGCGAACATCGAGCACGCGGTGCGACTCGGCATCCCGCTGCGTGCCGGGATCATCGCCTCTGACGAAACGCAGCGCATCGGCGAAGCACAGCAGGAACTCCAGGCGCTGGGCGTGACGATGATCAGCGTCGACCGCGTCCGGCCGTTCGGACGCGGCGCGGACGGGCGTGCTCCGGCAACGTCCGGTCTCTGCGGCCGGTGCGGCACCGGCCGGGCCGTGGTCGGCCCGGACGGCACGGTCGCCCCGTGCGTCTTCTCCGACTGGATGGGCGTCGGGAACATCCGTGACGGCTCGTTGGCCGATATCCTCGGCGGCGTCTCCATGGCCGAGGCGAACGCGCGGATTCGCAGTACGGCCAAGGGCGGTGCTTGCGGGCCCGATCAGGAATGCACTCCGGGATTCCCCGGCAGCTCGTGCAACCCGAGGAACTGAAGGATCATGAACGAGGCCGTTCCCTCAGCGTTCTGGGCTCTCATCCGCCCGCACACCGGGGATGTGACCGACGTCCGGCACACCTCGGCGGGGCACAGCTCGGATGTCACCGCCGTGGTCGAGTGCGAACGAGGACCCTTCTTCGTGAAGGCGATCCGCAACCGGCCCGGGGGCCGACGCGATTCGCTGATCCGGGAACGGCTCGTCAACCCGTCCGTACGCGCCGTCTCTCCGGCTCTGCGCTGGAACGCGGAGGACGAGCAGTGGCTGGCGCTCGGTTTCAACGTGGTCGAAGGACGGCCATCGGACTTCACGTGGGGTTCGGCCGATCTGCCCGCGGTCGTCGGCGTCCTGGAGCGCATCGGTCGGCTGAGCCCGCCGGACGTGGTTCGGGAGTGGCTGGAGACCCGGTGGGACCCGTTCGCCCGGGACGCCGAGGAAGCCGCGCTCTTCCAGGGCGATGCGCTGCTCTACACCGACATCAACCCCGGCAATCTCCTGATCGGGGAACGGGAGACGTGGGCCGTCGACTGGTCATGGCCCACCCGCGGCGCGGGTTTCATCGACCCGGCGTGCCTGGTCGTACAGCTCGTGGCGGCCGGGCACGATGCCGCGTCCGCGGAGTCGTGGGCGGCATGGTGTGCGGCGTGGCGGCACGCGGAGCGGCGCGCGGTCGATGCGTTCGCGGCGGCAACGGTACGGATGTACCGGGACTTCGCGGCCCGGAGGCCGGACGCCGAGTGGCTGGCGGTGATGGCTGCGGCCGGGCAGGAGTGGGCCGACCACCGTGGTGTCACGGGGGTTTGACGGCGCACGGTGTACGGCGCCGCCGCGCGCTTACGAGGGGGGTGTAGGCACGCGACGGCGCCGACGCGCCGGTACGGACGGGGCACGCGTACACGCCCGTATGGGGGGTGGGCTGTGGTCCCGGACCATGGGGTGGCCGGGAGGGTCCGGGACCACAGGTCTCAGCCCGGCTCGCTCCCGGGGTCGGAATCGGAACCGGGCCCCGAATCGGAACCGGCGTCCGGCCCGCCCGCGTCCGCGTGCTGGCGGGCCGCCAGGGCGTGGGTCACCTCCAGCGTCGCCGGGTACAGCGCCAGGTAGTGCCGGTACAGCTCGTCGTACGTCTTGCCGTGCTCCGGGTCCGGGGTGACCACCGACTCCGTCGGGTTCCACACCTCGATGTCCTCGCGCCGGGCGAGCCCCGCGCCGAGTGCCGCCAGGAACGCGTCGCCGTACGCCGCGCCGATCGTGTGCCGCGGGATGTTCTGCTCGCGGCCCGTCACGTCCGAGACGATCTGCGTCCACAACTCCCGTGCGCCGCCGCCCACCGCGATCAGCCGCCGCAGGTCGCCGCCCGCCTCGCTCATCGTGGTGAGGTTGTGCCGTACGCCGAAGGCCGTGGCCTCCAGCGCCGCGCGGTAGAGGTGCGCGCGGCCGTGCCGGAGCGTGAGCCCCGCCACCACCCCGCGGGCGTCCGCGTCGAAGACCGGCGTACGTTCGCCCGCGAAGTACGGCAGCATCAGCAGGCCCTCGGCACCCGGCGGGAGTTCGGCGGCCTCCGCCGTCAGCGTGGCGTAGTCGGCGCCCGTCAGGTCGCGGAGCCAGCCGGTCACCGCACCGGAGGTGGCCATGCCGCCCGCGAGGCAGTACGTGTCCTCGAAGGCGCCCGCCGTCGACCAGAGGCGGCCGTCCGGTACGGGCTCGTCGACGACGTTCACGAGGAACATCGTCGTGCCGTACATGAGCATCAGGTCGCCCACGTTCGTCGCGCCGACCGCCGTCGACTCGGCCCAGGCGTCGACCGTTCCGGCCATCACGGGTGTGCCCGCCGGGATGCCGGTCGCCTCGGACGCGGCGGCCGTGACCTCGCCGACGGAGTCGGACGGCCAGACCAGTTCGGGCCACTCCAGCCCCGGCGCGATCTCCTCGCGCCAGTCCTCGATCCACTCCTCCTCGTCGAGGTCGTACAGCGGCGTGCACTGGCTGGCGGAGTGGTGGTCCAGGACGTACGCGCCGGTGAGCCGGTGCACGAGCCACGAGCTGGCCATGAACCAGCGCCGCGTCCGCTCGTACGTCTCCGGCTCGCGCTCCCGCAGCCACGCCAGCTTGGGGCCGACGGCCTGGCTGGTGAGCGGCGAACCGCAGCGCTCCAGCACGCGCATCCCGCCGTAACGGGCGGCCTGCGCGACGATCTGGTCGGACGCGCGGGTGTCCACGCCGTACAGGATCGCGCGCCGCAGCGGCGTGCCGTCGCGGTCGGTGGGCAGCAGGCACGGGCCGATGCCGCTGACGCAGACTCCGGCGAGGGCTCCCCTCCTGTCATCGCCCTCACCGGAGTCGGAACCGGAACCGGAACCGGCAGCGGCATCAGGACCGGCACCCAGCAACTCCCCGGCCAGCGCCCGGAAGTCGGCCCACCACACCTCCTCCGCGTCGTGCTCGACCCAGCCGGGCCGCGGCGTGTCCGTACGGTGCTCGCGGACGGCGGTGGCGACGACCTCACCGTCCACGGCACGCACGAGTACGCCCTTGGAGCTGGACGTGCCGATGTCGATGCCCAGCACCAGCGCTTCACGTTCAGGCATGACGCATCACTTGATCTTCCCGCTCATGTCGAACTGCTCGTAGATCTCGGCGGCGTTGTCGGACATGATCTCCTCGGTGGGCAGGACCTGCTTCTTCTTCACGTCCTTCCCCATCGCGATGTCCTGTGCCGCCTTCGCGGCCTCCTCCGCGCCCGTCGGGTAGAGGTACGTCGCCTCCAGCTTGTCCTGCTGTACGGCACGTATGCCGCCGCTCGGGATGGCGAGGCCGTCGATCCCGAGGAACTTCATGTCCTTGTCCTTGCCCGCCGACTTGGCGGCGAGCTGGGCGCCGAGTGCCATGTCGTCGTTGTGGCCGTAGACCAGGTCGAAGTCCTCGCCGCGCTGCAGCCACTGCTGCATGATCTTCGTGGCGTCGCCGCGCAGCCACTTGGCCTCGCGCTGCGCGCTGACCTCGATGTCGTGGCCCTTGATCGCGTCGGCGAAGCCCTTGTGCCGGTCGATCTGCGGCTGGGAGCTGAGCACACCGCGGAGTTCGGCGACCTTGCCGCCCTTCGGGAGGGCCTTGACGGCGCGTTCGCCGGCCTTCTTGCCGATCTCGTAGTTGTCGCCGCCGATGAAGGTGGAGTAGCAGTCGGTGTTCACGGTGCGGTCCAGCACGATCACGGGGATCTTCGCCTCGCACGCCTGGGTGACGGCGGGGGTGAGCGGGGCGGGCTCGTTGGGCGAGACGATCAGGATGTCGACCTTCTGCTGGATGAAGTTCTGCATCTGACTGACCTGCGTCGCGCTGTTCTGCTTCGCGTCGGCGATCGGCAGCAGCTTCAGCTTCGGGTACTTCTTGATGAAGTGCTTGAGCTGCAGGTTGAGTTGCGCGCGGTAGGGCTCGGCGTTGTTCGCCTGCGAGTAGCCGACGACGAACTCGTCCTGGTTCTTGTCCCCCGCGTCGCTCGCCTCCCCGGCCTCCGAGCTGCACCCCGCCGTGGCGGTGAGGGCGAGGACGGCGGCGGCTGCGACGGTGCCCACGGAATACGTACGCCTCATGCGATTTTCTCCTTCCTGCGGAACAGATCGGGACGTTGCAGCACCACCGCCAGTACGACGATCGAGCCCTTGATCACCAGCTGCCAGTTGTCGCTGACGGCGTTCAGTCCGAGCACGTTGTCGAGCAGCGTCAGGATCAGCGCGCCGACGAACGTGCCGACGATGGTCCCCTTGCCGCCCGCCAGCGAGGCGCCGCCGATGACCGCGGCGGCGATGGCGTCGAGTTCGTACGAGTTGCCCGCGAGCGGGTCGGCCGAGGCGCTGTACGCGGCGTCGATCGGCCCCGCGATGCCCGCGAGCATGCCGGACAGGGTGAAGACGGCGATGATGACGAAGGTGACGTTGATCCCGGAGAGCCGGGCCGCGGTCGGGTTGCCGCCGACCGCGTAGATGTGCCGTCCGAACGTCGAGCGCGACAGCATCAGATGGAACACGATGCAGACCACGACGAAGGCGAGCACCGGGAAGTAGATGCCCTCCTTGCCGACGAGCGGCAGCCAGGTGCCCTCGAAGACGTTGTTGCCCGGCGTCCCCAGCTTCTGGAACGCCTCCGACTCCGGGGTCAGCGTGCCGTCGGGCTTGGCGACCTGGGTGCCGACGGAGACGTTGTCGGACATCTCTCTGTCCAGGCCGCGGGCTATGGACAGCATGGCGAGCGTCATCACGAACGACTGGATGCGCAGGATGGAGGTGCCGATGCCGTTGATCAGCCCGAACGCGGCGCCCGCCAGCATGCACAGCGGGATGATCTGCCATACGGGCATCTGCTCGTTCACGAGCAGGAGCGCCGCCGCCATCGAGCAGAAGCCCATCAGGGAGCCGACGGACAGGTCGATGCCCGCGGTGAGGATCACCAGGGTGACGCCGACGGCGAGGATGCCGCGGGAGGAGAAGGCGCCGACCGCGTTGGTCAGGTTCGTCTCGTTGAGGAAGACGTCGCCCTTGGTGACGATGCCGATGAGGACGACGAGGACGAGTCCTATGTAGCCCTGGAGCGAGCCCAGCACCGGGAGGAACCGGCGGACGCGGGCCAGTGGCGTGGGTGCTGCTTCCTTCTCCGGTGGTGGTGCGTCGGTGAGCGTACCGGTCATGTGCCCTGAACCCCCGAGGTCCCGTCGTTGTCTTCCGTGCCGCTCTCGCCGTCCGGGACGGATTCGTCTGGGGGCGGCTCGTCCTGTACGGGCTCGTCCGCCGCGGGATCGTCCCGTACGGACCCATCCGCTACGGGCTCGTCCGCCGCCGGTTCATCCCGTACGGACGCATCCGCTACGGGCCCGTCCCGGACCGCCCCCTCCGCCAGGACCGCCTCCCGGGCCATCGCCGCCGTCAGCAGCGCCTCCTGCTCCGCGCGCGGGCCGTGTGCCGGGTCGCGGTGGAACTCCCCCGTCAGCCGCCCCTCGCACAGCACCAGCACCCGGTCGCACATGCCGATGAGCTCCGGCAGTTCGGACGACACCGCGAGGATGCCGGTCCCCTGCCGCGCCAACTCGTCCATCAGCGCGTGGATCTCGGCCTTCGCGCCGACGTCGATGCCGCGCGTCGGCTCGTCCATCAGCAGCAGACTGGGCTTGGTCAGCAGGCACTTGGCGAGGACGACCTTCTGCTGGTTGCCGCCGGACAGCTTGCCGACGATCGCGTTCAGCGAGGGTGTCTTGACCTTGAGGTTCCCGACCTGTTCCGCGACCGCCGCCCGTTCGCGGCGCCGGTCGACGGTGCGCCACGGGCGCCGGTACTGCGCCAGTGACGCCAGCGAGGTGTTGAAGCGGACGGTGTTGGCGAGTACGAGCGACTGCGCCTTGCGGTCCTCCGCGACCAGCGCCATCCCGTTCCGCAGGGCGTGCCCGGGGCTGCGCGGCCGGTACGGCTTCCCGTCCAGCGTGATGGTGCCGCGTACGCGCGCCGCGCCGTACGCGCCGAACAGCGCCTGCAGCACCTCCGTACGCCCCGCGCCCATCAGCCCGGCCAGGCCGACGATCTCCCCGGCCCGTACGGTCACGTCGATCCCGTGCAGCGCGCTGCCGCCCTCGGGCGCACAGCTCAACCCGGTGGCTTCAAGGCGTACGGGCCCGTCGCTGCGCTGCGCGCTGCCGCGCGGGTAGAGCTCGCCGAGCGAGCGGCCCACCATGAGCCGTACGAGCTCGGCGCGGTCGGTGCCGGTCATGGAGCGTTCGCCGACGAACTCGCCGTCCCGCAGCACCGTGACGGTGTCCGCGATCTCCTCCAGCTCCTCGAGCCGGTGGGAGATGTAGACGACTCCGACGCCATCCGCGGTCAGGTCGCGGATGACGTCGAAGAGCCGGCGGACCTCGGCGTCGGCGAGCGCCGAAGTCGGCTCGTCCATGACAAGCAGACGGACGTTGAGGTTGAGCGCCTTGGCGACCTCGATGAGCTGCTGCTCGGCGATACGGCAGTGCTTGACGGGCCGGCGCGGCGGCACCTCAAGGCCCAGCCGGGCGAGGAGTTCGGCCGCGCGCCGGTCCATGGCCTTGCGGTCGACGGTGCCGCGTACGGTGCGGGGCTCGCGGCCGAGGAAGATGTTCTCGGCCGCGGTCAGCTCCGGCACCAGGTTGAGCTCCTGGTGGATCATGCCGATGCCGTGCGCCTGCGCCGCCTTGGGCGAGTGGATCTGTACGGGCTTGCCGTCGCACTCGATGACGCCCTCGTAGTCGGCGTGGACGCCGGCGAGGATGTTCATGAGGGTGGACTTGCCGGCGCCGTTCTCGCCGAGCAGGGCCACCACTTCGCCGGCGTGCACGGTGAGGCGTACGCCCTTGAGCGCGCGTACGCCCGGAAAGCTCTTGGCGATGTCGCGCATCGCCAGCAGCGGCGCCGGCGCGGGCGCGGACGCCCCCGAGGCCGGCGCCGGCGCGGGCTCCGGCGCCCCCGACGCGGGCTCCGGCGCCAACTCCGTTGGTGGCGCCGGTTCCCCCTGGTCCCGCTCGTCTGTCATGCGGCGTCCCCGAACCCGTCGTAGCGGATGCCCAGCTGGCGGCAGACGGCGCGCAGTTCGGCGACGTAGTCGCCGGGCACGGCGTGCAGGTGGTTGGAGCCGAACTTGGTGAGGAACTCCTCGGCCTCGCAGTTCAGCGACGCGAAGGCGTGCGGCCACTCCCAGGTGGAGGCGCGCATCATGCGCTCGTTGGTGGCGTCGTCGTACGTCTCCAGGTTTCCGCGCATGACGTGCATGCGGTACGCGCTGTCCTCACGCGTGAGCCGGGCGAACGTCATCTCGCCGGGCGCCGCGAGGTGCTGTACGGAGGCGCCGCCCGCGGGGAAGTAGAAAACCTCGGGGAAGAGGTTGACGTGCCGCAGGTTCTCCGCCGGGTCGTCGGAGCGGGCGGCGTACCAGGTGGCGTGCTGCCCGGAGTTGCACAGGTCCCAGACGTCCTTGTCGCCGTGGTAGTGCCGGATGTCGGCGAACAGCACCGGGTCGCCCGAGAGCAGCTTCAGCAGCTGCATCGTCATGGCGGCGTCCATGTCGGCCTCGGTGGAGGTGACATGGGTGGGCTTGGGGCCCTCCCAGTCGTACGGGTCGTTGAGGAACGCCTCCGCGATGTCCATCGTGCAGAAGTTCGCGGTGAGTTCGGGCTGGCCCTTGATGCCGGAGAAGTCGAGGTTCCACTCGTCGATCAGCTCGCGCATCGCGTAGTAGGTGCGGATCTGGCGCTCGAGCAGCTCCGGGGTGAGGCGGTCGCCGTCGTAGTGCACGCCGGCGGCGTGCTTCTCGAGCCAGGCGCGCGCCTGGCTGACGCGCGACTGCTCGGCGTTCTCACTCCGGCGTACGATCTCCCACTGGTCGATCTCCTCGACGTCGACGCCGAAGACCTTCATCCACTGGTCGGTGTTGGCGGTGGCGGTGTACATCCCCATCGGCCGCCCGCCGATCCGCCCGAACGTGGAGCCGCGCAGGCCCTGTACGGCGGCCCCGGCCCGTACGTGGGTGAGGATCCGCTCCTGCACCGCCGGGTCGTCGAGGTCGCCCCAGGCGCGTGCGTGGGTGCGGCCGAGCTGGTCGAGCGCGCCGCCGCCGGCGAGCATGCCGACCATGCCGGGGAACTGCGGGTCGATGTTCGCGACGAGCAGCAGCGGGCCGGGCGTGGCCTCCGCGGCGAGCGCGGTGAAGTGCGGGAACGTCCACACGGAGTGGTGCATGATCGTGATGTCCGGGTGGTGGTCGGCCACCCAGCGGGCCTGCGAGGTCGCCAGGGTGTTGCTGGTGATCTGCTCGGGGGCGGTGATCACCTCGTGCCCGGCGTTCCGCAGCACGGTGGCGAGCTGGGTCGCGGCCCGTCCGACGTGCTCGGTGACGTCCCGCTGGACGTAGTCGCGGCCGTCGGAAATCGGGAGCAGACCGATGCGTGCCATGGGGGGTCCTCCATGTGTGTCGTGCCGAAATGCGGTGCGTACGGCAGGTGGTGCGGGGTTGGTGCGGGTACTGCGGTGGTGCCGGTTGGTGCCGGTCGGGTGGTGCGTGTGAAGCGGCCCGGGCCGCCCGTCACTTCAGCCCGGACGTCTTGATGGACTCGGTGATCTGCTTCTGGAAGCTGAAGAAGAGGACGAGCATGGGCGCCGCCGCGACCGCCGCCGCGGCCAGCACGTAGTTCCAGTTGGAGCCGTACTGCGACTGGAACGAGGCGATGCCCACCTGTACGACCGTGAGGTCGGGGTTCGTCGTGGAGACCAGCGGCCAGAGGAACGAGTTCCAGTTGGCGAGGAAGAAGAAGATCGCCAGCGCGGAGAGGATCGGCCGGGACAGCGGCAGCACGATCGACCAGTACACGCGCCAGTGCCCGCAGCCGTCGACGATCGCCGCCTCCTCCAGCTCTCTGGGCAGCCCCAGATAGAACTGCCGGAGCAGGAAGATGCCGAACGCGTTGAAGATCGCCGGGATGATGAGGCCCGCGTACGAGTCGAGCATCCCCAGCTCACGTACCACCAGGAACAGCGGGATCAGCACGACGGGCGCGGTGATCAGCAGCGTGGAGAAGATCGTCATGAACAGCGTCTCGCGGCCCGGGAAGCGCAGCCTCGCCAGCGCGTACGCCGCCATCGAGTGCAGCAGCAGCGCCACGACGGTGATCACGGCGGAGATGAAGAAGCTGTTCAGCAGGTAGCGGACGAACGGGACTTCGGTGAAGACGTACACGAAGTTCTGCACGGTGAACTCGTCGGGAATCAGCTTCCCGTCGGTCACGGTGTCCCGCGTCTTGAACGCGGACGTGATCATCCACAGCACGGGGAAGAAGGCCACGGCGGCCAGGACGGTGCCGAGCACCGTCAGCCCGATGCGTCCTCTGCGCCCGGCGCTCATGCGCGTCACGCGCGCCGGTGCGAAGCGGGTCTCAGTCGCCATCGTCGAACCTCCCGCCCTTCGTGATCTTGAAGATCACTCCGGAGACGAGGACCATCGCCAGCACGAGGGCGGTGCCCATGGCGGCCGAGTAGCCGTACTCCCCGAAGACGAAGGCTTGTTGGTAGATGTAGAAGATCGCCAGCGACGTGCTGTTGGCCGGGCCGCCCTCGGTGAGCACGAAGACCAGCTCGAAGCCTCCGGTGATCGCGGCGACGGTCGACATCAGCAGTACGAAGAAGCTGGTGGGGCGCAGCAGCGGCCAGGTGATGGTGCGGAACTGCGTCCAGGGGCCGGCGCCGTCGATCCGGGCGGCCTCGTAATACTCCCGGGGGATCTCCTGGAGACCCGCCAGGAAAATGATCATGTAGTAGCCCATCATCACCCAGATGAAGACCGCGATGATGGAGTAGAGGGCGATGTCGGGATCGCCCAGCCACGACTCCCCCTCCAGGCCGACGGAGCGGAACGCCTTGTTCACGACGCCGATCTGCTCGTCGAGCATGAACTTCCAGAGCAGGCCGACCACGACGAGGCTGATGACGTACGGCAGGAAGAAGATCGTGCGGAAGATGCTGACGCCGGGCAGGTTCTGCTTGACGAGCAGCCCGAGCCCGAGGCTCACCACGAACAGCACGGGCACGAGCACCAGCACGTAGATGCCGGTGATCTTCATCGAGTCCCAGAACAGCGGATCGCCCAGCATCCGCTCGTAGTTGCCCAGTCCGACCCACTCGTAGCTGCCGAAGCCGCTGACCTGGAAGAAGCTCAGCACCACGGACAGCACCATCGGAATGCCGACGAAGACCAGCAGTCCGATGCAGTCGGGCAGCAGGAACAGCGCGGCGGCCAGCCACTCGCGGTGCTTGCGGGAGAGCCGCGGCTGCGGCGGCTCCTTCGGCCGTGCCGCCGGTGCGGCCGAGGCCGTGCGTTCGGGTGCGGCGAGGTCGCTCATACCAGCTTCGCCCCCTTGTAGCTCTTGACGTACGCCTCGACGGACTGCGCGGCGCGTGATGTCTCGCTGTCGACGCTGCGGCCGGCGAGCATCGCGCCCTGCAGGGCGTCGGACATCGCCTTGTAGATCACCGGCGGGTAGCGCGGTTCGGCCCGGCCGCCGGGGAAGACCTCGTCCTTGAAGTACTTCATGGCCCACTGGTCGTAGCCGCCGGCGCGGGTGGCCCGTTCGAGGACGGACTTGCGGGGCGCGATGTCGGACTTGGCCTTGACGCACCAGTCGACCATCCGGTCGAGGCACTCCTCCTCCATCGTGCCGAGCGCCCAGGCGCAGAACTCGGCGGCCGCCTCGGGGTGGCGCCCCTTCGCGTTGGCGCAGAACGACCAGCCGCCGAGCGCCGTCTTGTACGTACCGCCGGGCGGCGTCGGCAGCTTGAACAGGCCGTACTCGAACTTCGGGGCGAACGCGCGGAAGCTGGAGACCTGCCAGATGCCGCTCTGCCACATGGCGGCGTTGCCGCCCCGGAACGCGGCGATCAGATCGTTCGCGGCGGGCGGCACGCGCGGCGTGATCCCGAGGCGTACGGCGTCCTGCCACAGCTGGAGCGCCTGCCGTACGGCCTTGGTGTCGACCGACGGGCGGCCCTTCTCGTCGAGTACGTCGCCGCCGCCCTGCCACATCCACGGGTACCAGAGGAAGTTCTGCAGATAGCCGGGCTTGGTCTCGGTGACGATCCCGGCCCGGGTGGGCGACTTCAGCTTGGCGCCGACGTCCAGCAACTGGTCCCAGGTGGTGGGGATGTCGCCCTCGGAGAGCTTCGCCTTCTCCCACGCGCTGACGTCGTAGTACATGGCGAGCGGCTCGACCTCCATGGGGAGGGCGTAGACCTTGCCGTCGACCATGCGGCTGGCGAGCGCGTCCTTGTAGTAGTCCTTGACGGCCGCCTTGTCCATGTGCGGCGTCAGATCCATCAGGATCCCGCCGTTGTAGTAGCGGAGGAAGTCGCCCGGGCTGGCGAGGAAGATGTCCGGGCCGGAGCCCGCGGCGAACGCCGTCGGCAGCTTGGAGCCCGTCTGGTAGATGGGCGGCGGCAGATAGAGAAGCTCGATCTTGGTCTTGTGGCTGGCGTTCCACTTGGCGACCAGATCGGTGAACCACTTGCTCTGCGCCGCGAGGGCGGGGTCGTCCGAGCGCTGCGGGGCGTAGAAGTTCCAGAACTGCATCGGCCCGCCCTCGGCCTTCGCCTGGAGTCCGCAGCCGGCGAGCGCGGCGGTCCCCGCCGCCGCCGCGCCGCCCGCGAGCACGCGGCGCCTGGGGACGCCGCGCGTGCTGTCGACTGTCATGTGGTTCCTCCCTGTGCGGCCGTCAGGCCGTGAACACCACTGCGGCCGTCAGGCCGTGGACACCGCGCCCTAGTCCACTTCGAGCGTGAGGAGACCGGGCGTGGCGGGACGTACGGACGCAGTGGGTGCGTCGAGGTAGAAGAGCGCCGTCGAGGCGATGTCGTCGCTGGTGGGGCGGTACCGGTGGGGCAGCCCGTTGCCGTGCCCCGGGCCGATGCCGAGCGACTGCACCGTGACGCGCAGGTCCTGCGCGAAGCGGACGGGGTCCTGCACGTGCCAGCGGTACATCCCGAACCGCTGCTGGCTGCGGTAGAGCCCGTCGGGCTTGAGCACCTGGTTCAGACCGAGATACGGGGTGGTGTACTCGGTGTAGCCGCGGCCCTCGATGTCGTAGTTCCAGGCGCCGCCGAAGTAGTCCTCGGTGCCGGTGCCGCAGATCGTCGGGAAGTCGGTGTCGCCGTCGAGGTAGAACTTCAGCTCGCCCTCGCCCCACCACCCCGGGCTGTTCGTGGCCCAGGCGAGATAGGCGCCGACGTACTGCCCGCGGCCCTCGATCCCCTCCAGCAGCGTGTGCGTCTCGCCGTACGGGACGGGGTGGCTGCGGCGCCACTGGGCGTGCAGGTAGCAGGCGTCGCCGGGGACTTCGGCCAGCTCGTAGTCGATCTGGTAGTAGAGGACGACCGTCTCGGCGGACAGGTTCTCCACCGTGAAGCGGGCCCGGTCGCGGAAGGGCATCGCCCAGTACGAGTTGAAGCCGCCGTTCGGATTGGCCGCCACGGGTACGGACGAGACCTGGCTGAAGACGTTCCAGCCGTTGCAGAAGAAGTCGCCCAGCGGCACCTCGACGGCCGGCTCGGCCGCGCCGTCCCAGTACGCCCGGAACAGCGTGCCGCGCCAGGCGCGGTGCGGGGCGGTCGTACACCAGATGTGCCGTACGGTGCCGGGGCCCGCGATGTCGGCGAGCTCGGCGGTCTCGCCGGGAGCGATCTCGATGCTCGGCGAGATCTTCCAGCCCTGGCCCAGTGCCCCGGCGGCCTGCGCCCCGGTACCCTCGGTGGCCCGGCCGCCGGCCCCCTTGGCGCCGGTGAAGTTCTCCGGGCTCACGGACCGGGAGACCGCGTCCGTACGCCTGGACAGCTCGTCGAGCATCGTGCACACACTCCTACAGGATCGTGAAATCGATTTCTTTGGACTCCATGGGTATCCCACCTAGTAAAGAGGGACACTGGTGGTGGATGCCCGGCCTCAGCGGCAGCTTGGGGTGATGCCGTTGAAATCCATTTCACGCGAACGTAAAGTTCGCCTGGAGCGGTGTCAAGAGGTTGTGCGAAGAGGTTGTGCGAAGGAGTCCGGTGTCAACGATCAGCGATGTGGCGCGAGCGGCGGGCGTCTCCCCCGCGACCGTTTCCAGAGTCTTCAACGGCGGCCGGGTCAGCCCCGAGCGCACCGAGCGCGTCCGCCAGGTCGCGGCCGAACTCGGCTTCTCACCCAACCGGGTCGCCCGCTCCCTGCGCACCCAGCGCGCCAGCGTGATCGGGCTGATGATCCCCGACATCGAGAACCCGTTCTTCACCGCGCTCGCCCGCGGCGTCGAGGACGCGTCGCAGCGTACGAATCTGTCCGTCGTCCTCTGCAACACCGACGAGGACGTCGAGAAGGAGGCGCGCTACCTCGACATCGCCCTCGCCGAACAGATGGCGGGCGTCATCGTCGCCGCCGCCTCCCGCCGCCGTTCGGACTTCTCCGCGCTCGCCGAGCGCGGCATGCCCGTCGTCGCCGTCGACCGGCGGCCCCGCGCCGCCATGGTCGACGCGGTGATGGTCGACAACCAGCACGGCAGCGACGAGGCCACCGCCCACCTGGTGGACCGCGGCTACCAGCGCGTCGCCTGCATCACCGGCCCCGCCGGCGCCTCCACCTCCGAGGAGCGCCTCGCCGGCTACCGCGCCGCGATGCGCGAGGCCGGCGCCGCGGACGAGTGGATACGGGCCTACACGCGGCACGCGGACTTCCGCGTGGAGGGCGGCCGTACGGCCATGGAAGAGCTGCTCGCCCTCCCCGAACCGCCGGACGCCGTGTTCGTGGCCAACAACCTGATGACGGTCGGCGCCCTCCAGGCGCTGCGGGTGGCGGGGGTCGAACCGCCGTCGTTCGGCATCCTGTCGTTCGGCGACGTCCCCTGGGCCTCGCTCGTACGACCGCCGCTGACGACGGTGCAGCTGCCCGCGTACGACCTGGGGGTCGCGGCGGCGGCCCTGCTCCAGGAACGCATCGCGGGCTCGGACAAACCCCTCCAGACGGTCGTGCTCCGCACGGCCCTCCGCCCGCGCGCGAGCACGGCGGGGCCGGAGGGGGAGTGAGGGGGCGCGCCGGCGTCCGCCGTGTGGCGTGTGCCGTGTGCCGTGTGCCGTGCGGCTACCGCTCCCGGACGGCGTAGGTCAGGTGCGTCACCCTCGGGGAGGGCTCCGCGCGGACCGGCTCCAGCGCCACGCGGCCCGCGTCCACGCCCTCGAACAGACGGATTCCGGCGCCGAACAGCACAGGTGAGAGCGCGATCGAGAACTCGTCGACCAGGCCGGCGTTCACGTACTCCAGGATCGTCGCGCCGCCGCCCGCGACGCGGACGTCGCGGTCACCGGCGGCCTCGCGGGCCTGGTCCAGCGCGGACTCGATGCCGTCGTTGACGAAGTGGAAGGTGGTCCCGCCCGGCCGCTCCCAGGGGTCACGCTTCTCGTGCGTCACGACGAACACCGGCGTGTGGAACGGCGCGTCCTCCGGCCATGCCTGCTCGCCGGCGTCGAACATGCGCTTGCCCATCACGCTCGCGCCGGTGCGCTCGAACGTCTCCCGCAGGATGTCGTTGTCGCGCCCTTCCTCGCCGCCCGCGCCGAGCTTCAGGTTCTCCCGGAAGAACCGCTGCGGGAAGACCCACTGCTGCAGTTCCATCCACTGCCGCCCCATCAGGTCCTCGACGGACTCGGGCGCGATGAAGCCGTCCAGCGACATCGACACGCTGAAGAACACCTTCCCGGCCATCAGCCCTCAGCTCCCTTCCGAACGGTCTCGGTGACGTAGGCGGCCAGGTTGCCCAGGGTCTGCCGGCCGCCCTCGATCGCGTGGTACGTCTCGACCGCCTCGTCGCGCAGTTTCTTGGTGGGGAACAGCGTGCGCATCTCGATCCGGGTCGCCGCGCCGTCGGGCTCGAACGTCAGGACCGACTCGAAGGCGTTCGGGTCGCCGCGGGACTCACCGTGGAGCAGCGCGATCCGCTCCGGCGGAACGATCTCGGTCCAGGTGATCCACTCGGGGTAGTCCGTCCCGTCCGGTCCGTGCATCACAAAGTCCCACTCCCCGCCGACACGGAAGTCGAACGACTGCGTGGTCGTGGTGAACCCCTCCGGTCCCCACCACTGCGACAGATGCCGGACCTCGGTGAACGCCTCGAACACCAGCTCCCGCGGGGCCTCGATGACCCGGGCGATGACGACCTCGCGGTCGGCCGTCGCGGACTGCGCCCGCGCTCCTCGTCCCGTCGTGCTCATGAGCTACTCCTCCTGCCTTTCCTGCTTCAGGTCCTGCACGTACGCGTCCAGCCGGTCGAAGCTCTCACTCCAGAACCGCTCGAACCCGCCGGTCCACTCGTGGACGGAGCGCAGCCCACGGGCGTCAAGGCCGTACAGGCGCTGCTTGCCCGCCTTGCGATCCCGCACCAGCCCGACCTCACGAAGGACCCGCAGGTGTTTGGACGCGCGCGGCTGGGTCATCCCCAGCTCCCGTGCCAGCTCGGTCACCGGCTGCTCACCCGCCCGCAGCAGCACCAGGATCTCCCGGCGTTGCGGCTCGGCGATCGCATTGAAGACGTCCGACGTCGTCGCGGCTCGTGCCATGCGGCAATCGTATGCCCATATGGGCATGCGTCAAGCGGAAGGGGTGACTGAGGCGGCACGAAAGAGGGTCAATCCGTACAACTTTGTTCAAGTCCCGCTTGTCTGATGTGTTGCCATAAAGGAATGCATCAGAGGGGGCTTCCATGCGCAACAAGAGATCGTCCGCACGCAGACCGTCCGCCGCCAGGCCGCTCGCCGGTGGCATCGCCGTCGTCAGTGCCGGGCTCCTGGCCGCCGTGGCTGTCGGGCCCGCCGCGGCGAGCAGTGGCGAGGCGCCCGTACGGGTCGCCGCCGCCGGGGCGAGCTGCGGCGTCGTCAACTGGGGCAGCCTGCCCAAGGCCGCCGACGGCACCGGCGACCGGCCGCTGACGAACGTACGGACAGGCCGCCACGACTGCTACGACCGCATGGTCCTCGACGTACGCGGCGGACTGCCCGCGAGCACCGTCGGCTACCAGGTGCGGTACGTCGACAAGTTCCACCAGGACGGCTCCGGCCGGGAGATCGCGATCTCCGGAGGGGCGATCCTCGAGATCGTGGCGCTCGCGCCGAGCTACGACCCCGACACCCACCAGCCGACGTACGCCGGACGCGGCGGCCGGCCGCTGCCGGGTGTCAGCCTCAGCGGCTACCGCACGTTCCGCGACGCCCGCTTCGGCGCGAGCTACGAGGGCCGGACCCAACTCGGCCTGGGCGTACGGGCGCGGCTGCCGTTCCGCGTGTTCCAGCTCGGCGACCGGCTGGTGGTCGACGTGGCGCACTCGTGGACGGCGACCACCGCACGCTGACTCCACGCGGGCGCCCCACCGGGGGCGCCGCGGATGCCGCGGATGCCGTCGAGGCCCCACCGCGGATGCCGCCGGGGTCCCGGGCCCTGCCGGAGGTGCCGGGCGCCCGTCAGCCGTCCAGCGCCGTCCGCCACTCCCGTACGGCGGCGGCGCTGACCGGCGACGTCCAGCCCGCCGTACGGGCCGCGCCGCCGATGTGGAACGCGTCGACGCCCGCCGCCCGCAGCGCCGGTACGTGCTCCAGCCGCAGGCCGCCGCCGACCATCAGCCGCGGCCCGTAGCCCGGTTCGCGTGCGGCGCTGCGGGCGGCTTCGGCGCGCAGCACCTCCATGCCGTCGTCGACGCCCGTGGGCGCACCGGCGGTGAGGTACGTGTCGAGGCCCGGCAGGTCGGCGAGTTGCTTGCGGAGGCCGTCGCGGTCGGCGGCGCGGTCGATCGCGCGGTGGAACGTCCACGGGCAGCCCGCCGTCGCCTCGGCGAGCGCGCCGACGGCGTACAGGTCCGGCTGGCCCGCCTCGTCCAGGAAGCCGAGCACGAACTCGTCGGCGCCCGCCGCCCGCAGCTCCCGCGCCCGCGCGAGCAGCCCGTCGAGCGCTTCGGCGCCGCCGACGGTGAACCCGTCCGCCGCGCGCAGCATCACGCGGAGCGGGATGTCGACGGCGGCGCGGATGCGTACGAAGGTCTCGCGGCTGGGTACGAGTCCGTCGGCCGCCATGTCGGTGACCAGTTCGAGGCGGTCCGCCCCTCCGGCCTGAGCGGCGCGCGCGTCGGCGGCGTCGAGCGCGATCACCTCGAGAATTGGTCTAGACATGTAAGAAAGACTGCCACAGCCCCGGCGGACCCGGTAGACGGCCCTCACAATTGTGTCCATGAGCACCACCCGCACGGACGACGGCCTGCTCGAACGGTGGACCGCGCTGCTCGCGCGCGTACGCGCCGACGCCCCCGCCTCCGGCCCGGCCCTCGACCCCGCGCCCGACCCGGCCGCGTACGGCGCGAACCTGCTCGCCCGCTGGGCCGAACCGCAGCGCCGCTACCACACCACCGACCACCTCCGCGCCGTCCTCGACCACGTCGACGCCCTGGCCGGGCACGCCGCCGACCCGGACGCCGTACGCCTCGCCGCCTGGTTCCACGACGCCGTCTACCGCCCCGACCGCAGCGAGAACGAGGAGCGCAGCGCCCACCTCGCCGAACGCGCCCTCGCCGAGGCCGGCGTCCCCGCCGACCGTACGGCCGAGGTCGCCCGCCTCGTACGGCTCACCGCCGGCCACGACCCCGCCCCCGGCGACACCAACGGCGAGGTCCTGTGCGACGCCGACCTGGCCGTCCTGGCGGGCTCCCCCGAGGCGTACGCGCACTACGCCGCCGCCGTACGCCAGGAGTACGGCTTCGTCCCGGACGACGCCTTCCGCGCGGGCCGCAAACAGGTCCTGCACCAACTCCTCGCCCTCCCCCACCTGTTCCGCACCCCGTACGGCCGCACCCACTGGGAACGCACGGCCCGCCACAACGTCCGCGCGGAACTGGACCTGCTCAGCGCCTGAATCCCCGCGCCGAATGCCGGACGCCGCGCGACGCGATGCGCGCCGCGCGGTGACGTGTCTCATACGGTGTCCGGCCGGGTCGGCGGCGCGGGGAGGAATAGTGGGGTCCGGGGTGGAGTTGGCAGATGACATGCCCACCCACTCCCCGGCCCGGTCGCCCAAGGCTGCCCGCGTACGCATGCCCGTCGCCGTCTACGTACTCGGCCTGTCCGTCTTCGCGCTGGGCACCTCGGAGTTCATGCTCGCGGGCATCCTCGAGCCGCTCGCGCGGGACATGGACGTCTCGATCCCGAAGGCCGGGCTGCTCGTTTCCGCGTTCGCGATCGGGATGGTGGTCGGAGCTCCGGCGCTGGCGGCGGCCACGCTGCGGCTGCCGCGCCGTACGACGCTCATCGCGCTGCTGACCGTCTTCGGGCTGGGGCAGGTGGCGGGCGCGGTGGCGCCGACGTACGCGGTGCTGTTCGCGTCACGGGTCCTCAGCGCGCTCGCCTGCGCGGGCTTCTGGGCGGTCGGCGCGGCCGTCGCGATCTCCCTGGTGCCCGTGAACGCGCGGGCACGCGCCATGGCGATCATGGTCGGCGGGCTGAGCATCGCCAACATCGCCGGCGTACCGGCGGGCGCCTTCCTCGGGCAGCACGCGGGCTGGCGTTCGGCGTTCTGGGCGGTGGCCGCGATGTCCGCGGTCGCGCTGGTCGGCGTCGTCACGCTGGTGCCCCGTACGCGCCCGGCGACCGGCGCCGACGCACCACGCCTCCGCAACGAGCTGCGCATCTACGCCGACCGGCAGGTCTGGCTCGCCCTCGCGACGATCGCACTGAACGCCGCCGCCGTCTTCGCCCTCTTCTCGTACCTCTCCCCGCTGCTCACCGACACCGCCGGACTCGCGGAGAGCTGGGTGCCGTGGATCCTCGGGCTGTTCGGGGTCGGAGCGCTGGCCGGTACGGCGGTGGGCGGACGCATCGCGGACGCGCACCTCTTCGGCACGATGTACGCGGGGATCGCCGCGTCGACCGTCGTACTCGGCGTGCTGGCGCTCGTCGCGCACAACCCGGCCGCCACGGTCGTACTCGCCTTCATGCTCGGCTTCACGGCCTTCCTGACGGCGCCCGCGCTGAACGCCCGCATGTTCAACGTCGCCAACGCGGCGCCCACGCTGGCCGGTGCGACGACGACCGCCTCGTTCAACATCGGCAACACGCTCGGGCCGTGGCTCGGCGGGCTCGTCATCGGCGCGGGCTGGGGGTACCCGGCCGTCGCCTGGACGGGCGCCGCGCTGGCCGCGGCGGCCGTGGGCACGACGGCGGTGGCGTCGCGGCTGCACCGCCGGGTGGCGGCGACGCGGGTGGTGGCGGGCGGGGCGGGGACGGCGGCTTCGCCGGCGGCGGACGCGTCGGTGGACGCGTCGGTGGACGCGTCGGCGGCGTACGGCCGGGGCCCCTCGGCCCACTGACGCCGACCGGGCGCCAGCCCGCACCCCGTCCAATCCAGCCCGTCCGGCGCTTGAGGACGAACCGGGGCGGCCAACGGCCGGTGGCTGGCCCAGCCGAGCGGCCCACAACACGCAACCCATGGCCGAGGGCCGTCCTCAAACGCCGGACAGGCTCGATGTCGTGGCCGACGTCCGTACTCAAGCAACGGGCCGAAGCGGCTGGATGAGGGCCGTTCGCCGGTTGAAAGTTTTGCCCGGCGGCGATCATCCCCGCAGCTCACAGACGCGATCAGCGGACTAGACCACAGGCACGTCGCGTGCGCTCTTTCCGTCGCCCGCGCTGTCGCGTATTTGTGACATGTCTGCATCAGACACCACCCCTGACCCAGGAGGCACTCATGCGCAGACCCACCCCCCACAGCTTCTACGCGCGTAGGACCGCGGACCAGGCCGTGAACACGACCGCGAGCAGGGCCGTACGGAGGACCGCCATGGCCGCCGGCGTCGTCGGTGCGGCGATGGCCCTCACGCTGACGACCGTCGGGACCTCGAACGCCGCCCCGGCCGGCGGCGAGGAGGAAGGTTACCGGCTCGGCGAAGGCCGCATGGGCATCAGCGCGGAGAAGGAGGCGGCAGGCAAGGAGCGCCGTCAGATCGGCGCGCAGGACACCAGCGGTGTCCAGGGCATCGACGTGTCCCACTACCAGGGCAGCATCAACTGGGGCTCGGTGAAGAGTGCCGGCATCCAGTTCGCCTGGATCAAGGCCACCGAGGGCACCACCTACAAGGACCCGAAGTTCGGCGCCAACTACACCGGCGCCTACAACAACAAGGTCATCCGCGGCGCGTACCACTTCGCCCGCCCCGGCTCGTCGAGCGGTGCGGCGCAGGCAGACTTCTTCGCCAAGAACGGCGGAGCCTGGTCCGCGGACAACCTCACGCTTCCCGGCGTGCTGGACATCGAGAACGGCTCCAGCTCGCAGTGCCACGGGCTGAGCCAGGCCTCGATGCGCAACTGGATCTCCGACTTCCACTCGACCTACAAGTCGCGGACCTCCCGTGACGTGGTCATCTACACCACGGCCGACTGGTGGAAGAACTGCACGGGCAACTGGAGCGGCATGAGCGACAAGTCGCCGCTGTGGGTTGCGCACTGGACGACCGGCAGCCCCACCATCCCGTCCGGCTTCCCGTTCTGGACTGTCTGGCAGTACACGGACAGCGGGAACATCGGCGGGATCAACCCGGTCGACCGCAACAAGTTCAACGGCTCGCGGGACAGGCTGCTCGCCCTGGCGAACAACACCTCGCTGGCCAAGCCAATGGTGGACGCACGCTGACCGATCCGCCCCAGCACAGGGTGAGTTGACCCATGTGACACGCGGGAGTAGCACGCGAGGCCGCGGAACTGGTCCGTGGACGGGAGGGCCACCTTCCGGTCATGGACCAGGGCCTACCAGTTGTGAAGACCTGACCGCTTCGCACTTTCATTCGGCCTCTCGTGCAACTTTCCAGCCGGTACGGACCTCTCACTTGTTACCCGGTAAGACCATCCGGGGGCGACTGCCGGGCGGCAGACACCGCAAAACGGGAGGGACAAGGCAAGCATGAAGAGGACGACGGGCGGCGCACCCGAGGCCGGAGCAGCAGCCAAGGCCGCAGCCGAGGCCGTAACGGCGCGAACAGACGACACACGTACGGGCACGGCCACGACCAGGGCCACGGCCACGCGCACGGCCGCACGCGTATCCCGCCGCACCGCGCTGACCGCGGGGGCCGGAGCGGCGGCGACGCTGGCCCTGGCCGGCTGCGGGACCCTGGACGACCTGCGGGGCTCCGACTCCGACGGCTCCGACGACTCCGACAAGGTGGGCCCGGAAGACAGCGGCCCTTCGCTGAAGAACCCGAAGCTGATCGGGGACGGTTCCACGGCGTACACGGGGCGGCAGCCGAAGCAGCCCGAGGCGCCGGCCAAGCTGAAGCCGGGGCAGGCGCCGCCGCAGTTCGTGGTGTTCTCCTGGGACGGCGCGGGGGAGGTGGGCAACGGGCTGTTCCCGAGATTCCTCGACCTGGCCAAGAAGTACGACGCCGGGATGACGTTCTTCCTGTCGGGCCTCTATCTGCTGCCGGAATCGAAGAAGCGGCTGTACCGGCCGCCGAACAACACCGTGGGCGCCTCCGACATCGGCTACCTCCGCGACGCGAACATCAAGGAGACGCTGAAGTACGTACGCCGGGCCTGGCTCGAAGGCCACGAGATAGGCACGCACTTCAACGGGCACTTCTGCGGTGAAGGCAGCGGCAGCGTGGCGCACTGGAGCTCCGCGCAGTGGCAGGACGAGATAGACCAGGCCAAGTCGTTCGTGAAGAACTGGCGGACGAACACCGGCTGGCACGACCTGCCGCCGCTCCCGTTCGACTACGACAAGGAGCTCGTCGGCGCCCGTACACCCTGCCTGCTCGGCCAGGAGAAGCTGCTGCCCACCGCCCGCGAGCTGGGCTGGCGCTACGACGCCTCCTCGCCCGGCGGCGTCCAGCGCTGGCCGGTGAAGAAGAACGGGATCTGGGACCTGCCGCTGCAGGCCCTGCCCTTCCCGGGGCACGAGTTCGAGGTCCTGTCCATGGACTACAACATCCTCGCCAACCAGTCCAAGAATTCCACGAACGGCCCGCCCGCCAACCATCCGGCCTGGCGCAAGGAGGCCACCGGCGCGTACGTGGCCGGGTTCAAGCGGGCGTACGAGGGCAACCGCGCGCCGCTGTTCATCGGGAACCACTTCGAGGAGTGGAACGGCGGCATCTACATGGACGCCGTGGAGGAGACGGTCAAGCAGATAGCCGGCCGCAAGGACGTACGCCTGGTCTCGTTCCGGCAGTTCACCGACTGGCTGGACGCCCAGGACCCGGCGGTGCTGGAGAAGCTGCGGGGCCTGGAGGTGGGGCAGTCGCCCACCGGGGGCTGGCAGCAGTACCTCGCGAAGGCGTCGGCGTAGCCGGGGAGCACGACGAAGCCGAAAGGCAGGGGGTAGCCGCCGGGCCCGGCGCAGCCGCCGGGCAGGGGGTCACTGCGGCCGCGGCCGCCGCAGGCCCGCCGAGGTGAGCCGTTGCAGCAGGTCCTTGCTGCCCACCTCCACCGCCCCCTGCCGCACCGCCGCCGCGTACCGCTCCGACGGCACGTCGTAGTGGTCCCGGTCGAACGCCCGCCGCGGGCAGCCGATGGCCTCCGCGAAGGCGTGCAGTTCCTCGTACGAGGAGTCGCTCACCATGTGGGACCACATCCGGCCGTGTCCGGGCCAGGTGGGCGGATCGATGTAGACGGTCACGTCAGCCGTCCCAGTCCCCCCACGCGGGCGACCGCCGTGGACGTCTTGCCGCACACCCAGTGGGGGTTCTCGCCGAGCTCCGGCTCGACCTCCAGGGCGTGCAGGTCGGCGCCGCCGCAGGCCGGGCACAGGGGCCAGCGGCCGTAGCGTTCCAGCAGCGCGTCCTGGACGTCCTGGGCGACGAGGCCGTCCACGAACGAGACGCCGTCCGGCCACTGTTCGACCCACCAGCGCCGGTGCACCACGGCGTCCTCCACCAGCGAGACGACGTCGGCCTGGTCGACGTCGCTCGCGTGCAGGTCGGCGAGGATGCGGGCGCGCGCCGTGTGCAGTGCCTGTTCGAGGGGCTGGGCCTCCGGTTGCTGCTCCATGTCTCAATTGGACCAAAGTTCGCGCGAGTACGGGTCCACGCCGGATGTCGCTTGCTACCGGGGGGTTGACTGGCCAGTAGGAATGAAAATATCTTTTGCCCGTGACGAACAGCGTGAAGGAAAGTTTCGCCAGCCGTGGCGGGCACGCACCCTCGCCCGTCCCCGCACCCGCGCCCCCGGTCCGTACGGCCGGCCCGCCCGGGCCCGCCGCCCTCGCCGCCAAGGTGCGCACGATGGCGCCGTCGATGACCCGCTCCATGCAGCGCGTGGCGGAGACCGTCGCGCACGACCCGGCGGGCTGCGCGCGACTGACCGTCACGGGGCTCGCGGAGCGTACGGGCACCAGCGAGGCCACCGTCGTACGGACCTCGCGGCTGCTGGGCTATCCCGGTTATCGCGATCTGCGGCTCGCGCTCGCGGGCCTGGCCGCGCAGCAGGAGTCGGGTGCCGCGCCGTCCGTCACCGCCGACATAGCGGTGGACGATCCGATCGGCGAGGTCATCAGCAAGCTCGCACAGGACGAGCAGCAGACCCTCGCGGACACGGCGGCCGGGCTGGACACCGCACAGGTCGAGGCGGCCGTCGGGGCGCTGGCCGCCGCCCGCCGGGTGGATGTGTACGGGGCGGCGGCGTCCGCGCTCGTCGGCCAGGACCTGGCGCAGAAGCTGCTGCGGATCGGCCTGGTCGCGCACGCCCACGCGGACCCGCATCTCGCGGTGACGAACGCGGTGCAGCTGCGCGCCGGCGACGTGGCGCTCGCGATCACGCACTCGGGCCGCACGGTCGACGTGATCGAGCCGCTGCGCGTCGCCTTCGACCACGGCGCGACGACCATCGCCATCACGGGACGGCCCGACGGCGAGGTCGCGCAGTACGCCGACCATGTGCTGACCACCTCGACCGCCCGCGAGAGCGAGCTGAGACCGGCCGCGATGTCGAGCCGTACGAGCCAGCTCCTCGTGGTGGACTGCCTGTTCATAGGTGTGGCACAACGGACGTACGAGTCCGCCGCGCCTGCCCTGTCCGCCTCGTACGAGGCGCTGGCACACCGCCACTCGCCCCGGGTGCGCTGACCGCGCCCCGCACGGACCGCGTGCAGGGCACGCACCGCCGGGACCGTACGGCGCGCGCTCGGCACGTACGCACGCGGCACGCGCGTCCGGCACCCGCGTACGGGCCCGCGCCGGCACACCGCCGTGCAGCGCGGCACCGGCACCGGCATCAGCCACGGCATCAGCATCAGCACTCGCACCGGAAAGAGCCGCTCCTCGCCATGACCTCCACCGCCGACTCGTCGTACAACGAACTGCGCGCCCAGCTGGACAGCATGACCACCGAGGCGTTCCGCAGCGAGCTGTCCGAGATCGACCAGCTGCCCACGCTGGAGATCGCCAAGATCATGAACGGGGAGGACGCCACCGTCCCCGCCGCCGTCGCCGCCGCGCTGCCGCGCATCGCCGCCGCGATCGACGCCATCGCCGAACGGATGGCCCGTGGCGGCCGCCTCCTCTACGCCGGCGCGGGCACCGCCGGACGGATGGGCCTGCTGGACGCCAGCGAGTGCCCGCCGACGTTCAACACCGGCCCGAACGAGGTCATGGGCCTCATCGCGGGCGGCCCCTCCGCCATGGTCAAGTCCGTGGAGGGCGCCGAGGACAGCGCCCGGCTGGCGGCCGCCGACCTGGACGAGCTGAAGGTGGGCGCGGACGACTCGGTCGTCGGCATCTCCGCCTCGGGCCGCACGCCGTACGCGGTGGGCGCCGTCGAGCACGCGCGTTCGCTGGGCGCGCTGACCGTCGGGCTCTCCTGCAACGCGGGCTCGGCGCTGGCCGGGGCCGCCGACCACGGAATCGAGATCGTCGTCGGGCCCGAGCTGCTGACCGGCTCGACGCGCCTCAAGGCGGGCACGGCGCAGAAGCTCGTGCTCAACATGCTGTCGACGATCACCATGATCCGGCTGGGCAAGACGTACGGGAACCTGATGGTCGACGTACGCGCCTCCAACGAGAAGCTGCGGGCCCGCTCGCGGCGGATCGTGTCCCTGGCGACGGGCGCCCCGGACGACGAGATCGAACGGGCGCTGGAGGCCACGGACGGCGAGGTGAAGCACGCGATCCTCACCATCCTCGGCCATGTCGACGGCCCCACCGCCGCCCGGCTGCTCACCGACTCGCACGGCCATCTGCGTGCGGCGCTCCAGGCGGCGGGCGGGTCGTAACCGCACCCTCCCTCAGCAGCTCCCGGCCGCGCCGGCCGTGCCGCCCGCACCGCCCGTACCCGTGCCGCCCGCGGTGACGTCCCCGCCGACGCCCTCGGCGCCCGCCACCGCCAGCAGCGTCCCCATCAGGTCCGGGAAGCGGGCGTCGAGGTCGGCGCGGCGCAGCTCGACGTAGCAGCGCGTGCCCTCCTGACGGGTGCGCGTGAGGCCCGCGTCCCGCAGGACCTTCATGTGGTGGCTGAGCGTGGACTTTGCCACGGGCGCCCGCAGTTCGCCCCAGCCGCGCTCGCGGCCGTCGGCCAGCAGCCGTACGACCCCGAGCCGTATGGGGTCGCTGAGCGCTGCCAGCACGCGCGGAAGCGTGATCTCGCCGGGAGCGGGGTGATGCGGATCCTTCATGCGCTCATGCTACCTTCGTTCGAAGTTCGCAGAACATCGAACACCGGCGACCACTGGAGGACCACCGTGCGGACCCCGACGGCCGGCAGCTTCACCGACCAGGTCGTGATCGTGACCGGCGCCGGTTCCGGGATCGGCCGCGCCACCGCGGAGGCGTACGCCGAGGCCGGCGCGTACGTCCTCGGGGTCGGCCGCCGGGCCGAGGCCCTCGACAAGACCGCCGCCGCCCATACGGGCATCGCCGCCTTCCCCGCCGACATCACGGAGGAGGGCGGGCCCGAACGGGTCGTACGGGCCGCCGTCGAACGGTGGGGCCGGCTCGACGTCCTCGTCAACAACGCCGGAGCGTTCGCCGTACTGCCGTTGGCAGAGGCCACCGAGGACGGCATCGCGCGCATCCTGGCGACGAACGTCACCGCACCGAGCCTGCTGGCCCGCGCGGCGCTGCCGCACCTCAAGGCCGCGCGCGGGGCGATCGTCAACGTCTCCAGCACGTACGGGCACCGGCCCGCGCCCCACGCCGGCCACTACGCCGCCTCCAAGGCCGCGCTGGAACAGCTGACCCGCAGCTGGGCGGTGGAGCTGGCGCCCGACCGTATCCGCGTCAACGGCGTCGCCCCCGGCCCGACCGAGAGCGAGGCCCTGGCGGCCTCGGGCCTCCCCGACGCCGCGATCGACCGGATCAAGGCCGAGGAGGCGGCGCGCATCCCGCTGGGGCGCCGCGGTGAACCCGCCGAAGTCGCGGCGTGGATCGTACGGCTCAGCGACTCCCACACCGCCTGGCTGACCGGTCAGATCCTCACGGTCGACGGCGGACTCGAACTGCTCTGAGCGCCCGCGGCGGAGCGGCGCGCGCACGCATGAAGCGGCCCCACCCGCCAGGGGTGGGGCCGCCCTCCAACCTGCCGGTCAGCAGGGGGTCTCAGCGGACGACCACGGACATCGGCTGCGACACGACGTCGCCGTGCCGGCCCGTGATCGTACGGAGCTGGTTCTTGCCCTTGACGCCCAGCTTCACGCGCAGGCTGTACGAGCCGTCGCGGTTGACGGTCGTGGAGACGGGCAGCGACTTCCAGGACGCGCCCTGCTTCTGCTGCAGCAGCACGGTGTAACCCGGCTTCACGCCCTGGGCCTTGCCCTGCACACGGAACTGCTGCCACGCCTTGACGGTGGTGGCGTCGGCCCGCGCGGTGATCAGCTGGTTGGCGGGCTGTACGGCCGCGGTGGACTGCGGGCCGCGCGGCGTCGGCTCCCCCACGGCGGCGGCGGTCGCGGCGGACGCGACGCCCGCGCCGAGCACGCCCAGGGCGAGCAAACCGGCGACGACGGGGCGGGCGGTGACGGTTCGGTTCATGCAACTTCCTGTTCTCGAAGAGCAAATGATGTCGAGTCACAGCAAACAGGAAGAAAAGCCGCGAATCATCGGCCGAACGGTCAGTCTTGAACAGCCGCCCCCGTTCCGCCCGAACGTACGATCGCGACTCAGGCCGGGCAGGCCGGGGGAAGGCCACAGGAAGGCCAGGGGGAGGCCACGGGCCGGGGGTCGAGGGGCCACGCACGCCGAAGGGCGGCTCCCCGAGGGAGCCGCCCTTGGCGCGTACAGCGGAACCGCTGATCCGGAAGGATCAGAAGCCCATGTCACCGCCCATGCCACCGGTCGGGTCGGCGGCACCGGCCGCCGCCTTCTCCGGCTTGTCGGCGATGACGGCCTCGGTGGTGAGGAAGAGCGCCGCGATGGAGGCGGCGTTCTGCAGCGCGGAGCGCGTGACCTTGGCCGGGTCGTTGATGCCCTCGGCCAGCATGTCGACGTACTCGCCGGTCGCGGCGTTGAGGCCGTGACCCGCCTTCAGGTTGCGCACCTTCTCGGTCACGACGCCGCCCTCGAGGCCGGCGTTGATCGCGATCTGCTTGAGCGGGGCCTCCAGCGCGAGCTTGACGGCCTGCGCACCGGTGGCCTCGTCGCCCTCGAGCTCGAGCTTGTCGAAGACCACGGACGCCTGGATCAGGGCCACGCCACCGCCGGCGACGATGCCCTCCTCCACGGCCGCCTTGGCGTTCCGCACCGCGTCCTCGATGCGGTGCTTGCGCTCCTTCAGCTCCACCTCGGTGGCGGCGCCGGCCTTGATGACGGCCACGCCGCCGGCCAGCTTCGCGAGGCGCTCCTGGAGCTTCTCGCGGTCGTAGTCCGAGTCGGAGTTGTCGATCTCGGCGCGGATCTGGTTGACCCGGCCCTGGACCTGCTCGGTGTCACCGGCGCCGTCCACGATCGTGGTCTCGTCCTTGGTGATGACAACCTTGCGCGCGCGGCCGAGCAGCTCGAGACCGGCGTTCTCCAGCTTGAGGCCGACCTCCTCGGAGATGACCTGTCCGCCGGTGAGGATGGCGATGTCGCCCAGCATGGCCTTGCGGCGGTCACCGAAGCCCGGGGCCTTGACGGCGACGGACTTGAAGGTGCCGCGGATCTTGTTGACGACCAGCGTGGACAGCGCCTCGCCCTCGACGTCCTCGGCGATGATCAGCAGCGGCTTGCCGGACTGCATGACCTTCTCCAGCAGCGGAAGGAGGTCCTTCACGTTGCTGATCTTGGAGTTGACGATCAGGATGTACGGGTCCTCGAGCTCCGACTCCATCCGCTCCATGTCGGTGGCGAAGTAGGCGGAGATGTAGCCCTTGTCGAAGCGCATGCCCTCGGTGAGCTCGAGCTCGAGCCCGAAGGTCTGCGACTCCTCGACGGTGATGACGCCTTCCTTGCCGACCTTGTCCATCGCCTCGGCGATGAGCTCGCCGATCTGCGTGTCACCGGCCGAGATGGAGGCGGTGGAGGCGATCTGCTCCTTCGTCTCCACGTCCTTCGCCTGCTCGAGCAGGGCGGCGGAGACAGCCTCGGTGGCCTTCTCGATGCCGCGCTTCAGCGCCATCGGGTTGGCGCCGGCCGCGACGTTCCGCAGGCCCTCCTTGACGAGCGCCTGGGCGAGCACGGTGGCGGTCGTCGTGCCGTCACCGGCGACGTCGTCCGTCTTCTTCGCGACCTCCTTGACCAGCTCGGCGCCGATCTTCTCGTAGGAGTCCTCGAGCTCGATCTCCTTGGCGATCGAGACACCGTCGTTGGTGATCGTGGGGGCGCCCCACTTCTTCTCCAGCACGACGTTGCGGCCCTTGGGGCCAAGCGTGACCTTGACGGCGTCGGCGAGCTGGTTCATCCCGCGCTCGAGGCCGCGCCGCGCATCCTCATCGAACGCGATGATCTTGGCCATGTGAAGTGGTCCTCCCGGACGTCGGAGATCCCCCCAGCACCCGGTGCGAGGGGGCGGATTTCTCCGGACCGCGCTGGCGCCCGCGACGGACGGCCTGCACACTGGGTGGTTCCCTGCCCCACTCGTCCGCAGACCTCACCGAACCGGTCCTTCTGTCACTCTCACTCTCAGAGTGCTAACGCCCATGATTAGCACTCGACCCCCTCGAGTGCAAGCGCGATCCTCCGACGGCGAACAAGCGGAAGGACCCGCTCCGTGACCGTGGTGGTCGCGGAACGGGCCCCTCGTAAAGCTTGTCGGTTCTGGTCGGCGCCTCAGCCGGCCACGCGGACCATGTCCGCCTGCGGCCCTTTCTGACCCTGCGAGATCTCGAACTCGACTCGCTGACCTTCATCCAGGGTGCGGTAGCCGTCCATCTGGATCGCGCTGTAGTGGACGAACACGTCCGCACCACCGTCGACCGCGATGAAGCCGTACCCCTTCTCCGCGTTGAACCACTTGACGGTGCCCTGAGCCATGCCTAACTCCCCTATTACTGGCCCCTGCGCGAGCCCGCACTTCGCGAACCCGGGTCAGACCTCACCCCCGGCGGCAGCCGGAGATGTGCGCCGGAGCGCGTCGACCGCCGCTGAATGTATCTGCCCGAACGCCGTGTGCAACAGGTCAATCCGACGAGAATTCTGGGCACGGCATTTCGGCCGCAATCCGGAATACACCGCAAAAGGGGGGCAATTGGGATCGGGCATAACGAACTAACGCGACAATTGCGGCACCAAACCTGGGCACAAGTTGTCGCGTTCTCAATGCGTGCATACACGTCGGGAGGGAGCGCATCCCACTCTACTCCCTTTCTAAACCTCTAATTGCCCCCTCCGGTATGACACGGAGGGGGCAATCGGAAACGAGCCTCGGCCGTAATGCCCGGTTAACCGCCGCGTGACGGCTGCCCGTTCGGGCGCCCGTTCAGCCGCCGGCGACGGCCGGGATGATCGAGACGCCGGCGCCGTCCGGCGTGGGCGTCTCCAGCCCTTCGGCGAACCGCACGTCGTCGTCGTTCACGTAGACGTTCACGAACCGGCGCAGCTTCCCCGCGTCGTCCAGCACGCGCGGGCCGATCCCGGTGTGCTTGGCCTCGAGGTCCGCGAGCACCTCGGCCAGCGTCGCCCCCTCCGCGGTGACTTCGGTCTGGCCGCCGGTGTACGTACGCAGGATGGTCGGGATTCGGACATTGACGCTCATGCGGATTCACCTTCCGTGGATCAGGGGGTGGGAGGAGGTGGGGCGGTACGAGCACCCGCCCCCACCCGCTGTTCGCCGGCCTGGTGAAGGCCGCGGTCGAGCGGCAGAGCGGCGGCGCGGCGGGTGCTCGTACGGCCGAGGGCGCTCGTACGGCCGAGGGTGCTCGTACCACCGAGAAGGAGGGCTGAGCCCTGGCCAGACGGCTCGCCGACGGCCCGGAGGAGTGGCGGGTCACCGCCAGCGACATCCCGTTCCGCGGCAACAAGACCAGCGTCCGCACGGACGAGGTGGTGATGCCGGACGGCACCGTCGTGAACCGCGACTACCAGGTGCACCCCGGCTCCGTCGCCGTCGTCGCCCTGGACGAACAGGACCGCGTGCTGGTCCTCAGCCAGTACCGGCACCCCGTACGGCAGAAGCTCTGGGAGATCCCCGCAGGCCTGCTCGACGTCCCCGGCGAGAACCCGCTGCACGCCGCCCAGCGCGAGCTGTACGAGGAAGCGCACATCAAGGCCGAGGACTGGCGGGTGCTCGCGGACGTCTACACGACGCCCGGCGGCTCCGACGAGGCCGTACGGGTCTTCCTCGCGCGCCAGATCTCCGACGCGGACGGCGAGCGGTACGCCGCCACCGAGGAGGAGGCCGAGATGGAGCAGGCGCGGGTGCCGCTGCCGGAGCTGGTCAGCTCGGTACTGGCCGGGGACCTGCACAACAACGTGCTGGTCGTGGGCACGATGTCGCTGTCGGCGGCGCTGGCGGGCGACGGCCTGGACGCGCTGCGTCCGGCGGACGCGCCGTGGCCGGCCCGCCCCTTCGACCCCTGACGGGCTCGCCCGCAACTTCAAGCCCGTCCGGCGCTTGAGGACGGCCCCCGGCCACCCGTCCCAGCCCGTCCGGCGCTTGAGGACGGCCCTCGGCTACGGCGTGGCCGCAGTGTGGCGTGTGCGTGCGCCACATCAAGCCGGTCCGGCGCTTGAGGACGGCCCTCGGCCACGAGGGGCCTGCCGGTGGCCCCACCGCTGAGGGACCACGCGCGGCGTTGTGGCCGCCCCGGTTCGTCCTCAAACGCCGGACGGGCTTGAGTGGGTGGCCCCACCGCTGAGGGACCACGCGCGGCGTTGTGGCCGCCCCGGTTCGTCCTCAAACGCCGGACGGGCTTGAGTGGGTGGCCCCACCGCTGAGGGACCACGCGCGGCGTTGTGGCCGCCCCGGTTCGTCCTCAAACGCCGGACGGGCTTGAGTGGGTGGCCCCACCGCTGAGGGACCACGCGCGGCGTTGTGGCCGCCCCGGTCCGTCCTCAAACGCCGGACGGGCTTGAGTGGGCGGATGGATCCGATGCGGTGATCTTCCCTCCGTGCGCCCGTCGCGCGCTGCCCGCCCCCACCCGCCGGGTGACTTACGCTCGGTGCGTCCCCGCCGCCCGAGCGCGACGCGCGGCCGCAGACGCGCGGCAGCGGCTCGCGGCGTGGAGGGGCATACGCGCAGGCTCAGGTGGACGGGAGCGTGACCCGTGGCGGATCAGGCGGCAGTGCGGGGCGAGCCGATGCGACGCGGCGAGCCGCCCCGGCAGGGCGGACCGGCGCGGGACGGCGCGCCGCCCCGGCCGGGCGACCCTCCGCAGCCGCACGGCAGCGGCGGCACAACCCCCCGCTTCGCAGGCCGCGAACGCGAACTCCGCGCCCTCCGCGCCGACATCGAACGCGCGGGCCTGAGCACCCTCGCCGGCCGCCCCGCCCCGCACAGCCGCGTGCTGCTGATCGCCGGGCGCCCCGGTTCCGGCCGTACGGCGCTCGCCGAGGAGCTGGCCCGGCGGCTCACCGCCGACTATCCGGACGGCGTGCTGCGCGCCCGGCTGACCGAGCCCGGCGGCACACCCGTGCCGACCGAGCACACCGTACGGGAGCTGCTGGCGGCCGCGGGCGCCGAACCCGTCGTGGCCGGGGCCGGAGAGGACGAGCTGACGGAGGCGCTCCGTACGGTGCTCGCCGGGCGCCGCGCGCTCCTGCTGCTCGACGACGTGGCCGAGCCGGAGCAGCTCCTCGAACTGCTTCCGGAAAGCCGCGACTGCCTGGTGGTCGCCGTCGCCTCCGGACCGCTGACGGGCGTCTCCGATGTACGGCCGTGCACCCTCGGCGGGCTCGACCGGGCCGCCGCCGTCGAGTTGCTGCGTGCCCGCGCCGGGGCCGCGCCCCGTATCACCGTGGACCCGCGCCGTGCCGAGTCGCTGGCGGAGGCGTGCGGCGATCTGCCTGCCGCGCTGTGCCTGGTCGGCGGCTGGCTGGCCGCGCGGCCGAAGCTGTCGGTGTCGGACGCGACCGAGCAGCTGGAGCAGGTTCCGCCGCCGATGGACGAGCGGAATCCGGACTTCCTTGGCCGCGCCTTCCGCCTCGTACACGGCACGCTGCCGTCTCCCACCGCCCGGCTGCTGCGGCTGCTCGCACTGGCGCCGGCCGGTTTCGTGGACTGGCACACGGCCTCCGCGCTCGCCGGGTGCACGGTGCCCGCCGCGGGCAGCGCACTGGCGGAGCTGGCCGCGCTCGGCCTGCTGCACCCCGTCGCGCCCGGCTGCTACACCGTGCCGGGCTGCCTCGACCCGCTGCTGCGCGCGGCGCTGGAGGCGGCGGAGCGTCCGGCGGACGTGATGCTGGCCCGCGCCCGGATGCTGGAGCGGACCGTACGGCTGCTGCGCGCGGCCTGGGCCGCGGGTGAACCGGACGGGTCGCCCGCGCGCAAGAAGCTCGCGGGGCTGCCGCGCGATCTGCGCTTCGCGGACGCGGCGGCGGCCCACGCGTGGCTGGAGCTGCGGCGGCCCGCCATACTCGCGGGCGCCCTGGCGGCGGTCGCGGAGGGCGGTGGCGAACTGGACACCCTGGCGCGCCGCCTGATCCACGCGGTGTCCCGCGCGTACGAGACGTACCGCAGGCCGGAGGAGGCCGCCCCCGAGGTCTACCGGCTGCACGAGCTGGTGCTCGAGGTCGCCGACCGTGGCGCCGACGGCCGGCCGCGGGAACGGGCCGCCGCGCTGCTCAACCTCGCGGACCTGGACGCCCGTACGGGCCGGCTGCGGCAGGCCGCCGCCCGTTACCGCGCCGCCCTGGACGCCTCCCGCGCCGCCGGGGACACCGCCGCGACCAGCCGCGCGCTGGAGTCACTGGGCGGCGCGTACGCCGAGCTGCGGGACTGGGCGCGCGCCGCCGACTGGTACGCGCGGGCGCTCGCGCTGCGGCAGGCACACGGCGACCTGGAGGGCGTGGCGCGGCTGCACGCCCGCGTGGGCGGCGCGCACACCTGCGCGGGCCGCCTCGACGCGGCGCTCCGCGAGTGGCGCGCGGCGGCGGCGACGCACCGCAGGCTGCGCGATCCGGGCGGGCACGCCAGGGCGCTCAGCGAGCTCGCGCGAGTGCAGGAGTACGCGGGGCGGCACCGCGATTCGCTGCGCGCCTGCCGCGACGCGTTGACCGCGGCGGAGCGCACCGAGGACGTACGCCTGCAGGCGGCGCTGCGCGTACGGCTCGCCGACGCCTGCGCGCGGCTGGGCGACGAGCGGGCGGCGCGCGCCCACCGCGCGGCCGCCGAGAGGCTGGTCCGGCACGCCGGGAGCGACGCGGAGAGCGGCACCGGTACGGGCACGGGGCGCGGCACCGGTACGGGCACGGGGCGCGGCGCCGGTACGGGCACGGGGCGCGGCACCCGTACGGCTACCGGAACCGGCCCCGCCGGGGACACCGAGAGTGCCGGTCCGACGACCGGCGGTACGGACAGCGCTGTCAGTGGGCCAACCTGCGAAAGTAATAGCCATTCCGAGAAGGATTGACTCATTGCAAGGCTCGACAGGTCGGGATCCTTCATTAGACTGGTTCCGCTGTGCGCAGCCCAATGGCATCCGGCATCTGCCCATAAGGCTCATGAATGCTGATGCAGTGGGATGTGCCTGGTCCCTATCGCACTCTCTCAGTCAAGGACCGTGATCGACGTGAAGGTCGGCATCCCCAGCGAGGTCAAGAACAACGAGTTCCGCGTGGCCATCACCCCGGCCGGTGTGCACGAGCTCGTACGCAACGGACACGAGGTCCACGTTCAGCGCGGGGCCGGCACCGGCTCCTCCATCCCCGACGACGAGTTCACCGGCGCGGGCGCCGTCATCCACGACACCGCCGACGAGGTCTGGGCCACCGCCGACCTGCTGCTCAAGGTGAAGGAGCCGGTCGCCGAGGAGTACCACCGGCTGCGCAAGGACCAGACCCTCTTCACGTATCTGCATCTCGCCGCCTCCCGCGAGTGCACCGAGGCGCTGCTCCAGTCCGGCACCACGGCCATCGCGTACGAGACCGTCGAGACCGCCGGCCGCGCGCTGCCGCTGCTCGCCCCCATGTCCGAAGTGGCGGGCCGGATCGCGCCACAGGTCGGCGCGTACCATCTGATGCGTTCGGCCGGCGGGCGCGGGGTCCTGCCGGGCGGCGTGCCCGGTACGGGCGCGGGCCGCGCGGTCGTCATCGGTGGCGGCGTATCGGGCTGGAACGCCACGCAGATCGCCGTCGGCATGGGCTTCCACGTCACGCTGCTCGACAAGGACGTGAACAAGCTGCGCGAGGCCGACCGGATCTTCGGTACGCGCGTGCAGACGGTCACGTCCAACGCGTACGCGCTCGAACAGGCCGTGCTCCAGGCGGACCTGGTGATCGGGGCGGTGCTCATCCCGGGCGCGAAGGCGCCGAAGCTGGTGACGAACGAGCTGGTGTCCCGGATGAAGCCGGGGAGTGTGCTTGTCGACATCGCGATCGACCAGGGTGGCTGCTTCGAGGACTCGCGCCCGACGACGCACGCCGAACCGACGTTCCCGGTGCACGAGTCGGTGTTCTACTGCGTCGCGAACATGCCCGGCGCGGTGCCCAACACCTCCACGTACGCCCTGACCAACGCCACCCTCCCGTACATCGTGGAGCTGGCCAACCGCGGCTGGCGCGACGCCCTGCGGCGTGACGCGACGCTGGCCAAGGGGCTCAACACGCACGAGGGCGAGGTCGTTTACGGGCCGGTCGGCGAGGCGCACGGGCTGGCCGTGCAGGAGCTGAGCACGCTGCTCGGCTGACAAGTCGACCCGACGACCGCTCCGCGCCGCGCCGTACGTCTCGCACCGCACGCCGCGCGTCAACGTCGGCAACATCACGTCACCGTCTGTGTTTTGGAGGTCAAGGCCCTCCGAGGTGCGGACGGTGGCGTCGGCGTGCGCCACGCCGGGGGACGGAATCGCAAGTCAACTCGCCTTGAACATAACTGCTTAACCGATTCGCGCCCCCGCCAAACCCCGTTGACGCCCCCCTTGCGGCCTTGACATCGGGGCGTTCCATTGCCGACACATCGTGCCGTGTCCGGTGGATTGTGTTGCTGCGGACCACCGACACGCCATAGAGTCGCCAATCGTCGGCATGGTGCAACGCTGACCTGTCTGGATGTTTCCTGGTCGCCAAGGAGGTAGGACGACTTGTGAATGAGTCGACATTTACTCCCGGGGGTGGTCAACCAGGAGCGCCGGTACGGGGCCAGGGCCCCGCGGGGCCCGAAGCTGTCGGCTCCGTCGCTGTCCGCGCCTTCACTGCCCACCAGAGCCCGTCACCGAGCACGACAGCCCACCAGAGCATGGACGGCCACAACGTGAACGCCATGGCCGGCGACCCGGCGGACGGTCAGTCCGCAAATCGACTCGCCGACTACGACCCGAACTACGGCGAACTTCCCAAGGGGCACTTCTACGACCCCGACGCGGAGTACGAACCCGACCCCGAGTACGCGGCCACGCTCGCGCCCGACGCGGCGCGCCAGCGCCGCGAGCGCATCGGCCCCACGGGCCGGCCGCTGCCCTACTTCCCCATCCCGGGTCCCGTCGCGGAGCACGGCCCCGCGAAGATCATCGCGATGTGCAACCAGAAGGGCGGGGTCGGCAAGACGACCTCGACCATCAACCTGGGCGCGGCACTTGCCGAGTACGGGCGCCGTGTGCTGCTGGTCGACTTCGACCCGCAGGGCGCGCTCTCCGTCGGCCTCGGCGTGAACCCGATGGAGCTGGACCTCACCGTCTACAACCTGCTGATGGAGCGCCGTATGGCGCCCGATGAGGTGCTGCTGAAGACGGCGGTCGCGGGCATGGACCTGCTTCCCAGCAATATCGACTTGTCGGCCGCCGAGGTGCAGTTGGTCAGCGAGGTGGCCCGCGAGTCGACACTGCAGCGCGCGCTGACGCCGCTGCTGCCCGACTACGACTTCATCGTCATCGACTGCCAGCCCTCGCTCGGCCTGCTGACGGTGAACGCGCTCACCGCCGCGCACAAGGTGATCGTTCCGCTGGAGTGCGAGTTCTTCGCGCTGCGCGGCGTCGCGCTGCTGACGGAGACCATCGAGAAGGTGCAGGAGCGGCTCAACCCGGAGCTGGAGCTCGACGGCATCCTGGCCACGATGTACGACTCGCGCACGGTGCACAGCCGCGAGGTGCTGGCCCGTGTCGTCGAGGCGTTCGACGACAACGTGTACCACACGGTCATCGGGCGCACCGTGCGCTTCCCCGAGACCACGGTCGCGGGCGAGCCGATCACGACGTACGCCTCCAACTCCGTTGGTGCGGCGGCCTACCGACAGCTGGCCAGGGAGGTGCTCGCCCGGTGCCACGCCGAGTGAGTCTCCCGGCAGCCGACGAACTGTTCCGTACGACGGGGGGCTCCGCGGTCCAGCCATCGGCGCCGCAGCAGCCCAATGGTGAACCCAGGGTGCCCGCACCCGCCGGCGAGCCCGACCAGGAGCGCACGGGCGAGCACACGACGGCGAACGAGTACGGCTCGCCGTCCTCCGGCACGGCGGCGGACGCCCCCGCCGGTGGCGCCGGTTCCGGAGGCACTGGCTCCGGTGAGCACAACGGGCGCGAGCAGCAGGCGTCCGCCGGTGCGGCGGCACCGGGCACGGTGCACGGCCGGCGCGACCAGGAGCAGGGCGGCGACGGTCAGGCAGGCCGCGACGTTCAGACAGGGCAGGGCGGCCAGAGCGGGGGCCAGACCGTCGGCCCGAACTCCGCCCAGCACAAGGGCAAGGACCAGCAGGAGGGACGCCGCGCGCTCGGCCGTCCGGCTGCGCAGGCCGCGGCCGCCACCTCCGCCGCTCCGGCCCGCGGCCAGGCCAAGAGCCGCCAGGACGCGGGCACTTCCGGCCGCCGCGGACGCGGCGCGAACCGGCGGCCCAGCGGGCGCGAACGGCACGACGAGAAGATCACGGTGTACGTCTCGGCCGAGGAGCTCATGGACCTCGAGCACGCGCGCCTCGTCCTGCGCGGCGAGCACGGCCTCGCCGTGGACCGGGGCCGCATCGTCCGGGAAGCCGTCGCGGTGGTCCTCGCGGACCTCGAGTCGCGGGGCGACGCGAGCATCCTCGTACGCCGCCTCCGGGGCCGCTGAGCCGCTCAGCCGGCGCGTGCGGGATGTACGGGATGGAAACCGCAGGCGGCCGGTGGGGTGAGCCTGGACGTCCTCCCGGAGTGAAGCCCAGTACGCTGCCCCGCGATGCCGACACCTGACGACCACGCGCCACCGCCCCGCTCCGCGCGCCGCCCCCTGGGCCGCGGCCCGGGCTCTGGCGCGCCCGGCGGCAGGGGCGCGACGGGGCTGGAGCCCGTACCGGCGGGGGCCGAGCCGGAGGCGGATGCCGGGAGCGGGGCCGGTCCCGAACCCGTGCCGGGTGCCGGGCCGGGTCCTGCGTACGGTCCTGAGACAGGGCCCGGTCCCGAGCCGGAGCCGGAGCCTGAGCCCGAGCCGGACCCTGAGCCGGAGGCCGAGCCGGAACTCGAACCCGAGTCGGTCCCGGAGCCCGGACCGGAACCCGGGGACGGCGGGCCAGACCCCGAGCCGGAACCGGAGGCCGAGCCGGAGGCGGACCCCGGGGCTGGAGACGGTCCCGAACCCGGACCGGGTGCCGGGCTTGGTCCTGCCTACGGACCTGAGGCAGGGCCCGGTCCCGAGCCGGTCACGGAACCCGGACCGGAAGCCGAGGCGGCAGCCGGGCCGGACGCGGAGCCGGAGGCCGGGGACGCCGCCGACGGCGAGGCCGCCGCCGAGGAGGACGCCGTCGACGACGGCCGGTTCAAGGTCGTGCTCGACAACTTCGAGGGCCCGTTCGACCTTCTCCTGCAGCTCATCTCGAAGCACAAGCTCGATGTGACCGAGGTGGCGCTGTCGCGGGTCACGGACGAGTTCATGGTGCACATCCGGGCCATGGGGCCGGACTGGGACCTCGACCAGACGACCGAGTTCCTGGTGGTCGCGGCGACCCTGCTGGACCTCAAGGCGGCGCGGCTGCTGCCCGCCGCCGAGGTCGAGGACGAGGCGGACCTCGCGCTGCTGGAGGCCAGGGACCTGCTGTTCGCGCGGCTGCTCCAGTACCGCGCGTACAAGGAGATCGCGGACATCTTCGCCGACCGGATGACCGCCGAGGCCCGCCGCCACCCCCGTACGGTCGGCCTCGAACCGCACCACGCCGAGCTGCTGCCCGAGGTGGCGCTGAGCATCGGGCCGGAGGGGTTCGCGCAGCTCGCCGTGAAGGCGATGCAGCCCAAGCCGAAGCCGCAGGTGTACGTCGAGCACATCCACGCGCCGCTGGTCAGCGTGCGCGAGCAGGCCGAGGTGGTGGTGTCCCGGCTGCGGGAGCTGGGCGAGGCCAGCTTCCAGCAGCTCGTCGCCGACGCACCGGACGGGCTCACCGTCGTCGCGCGCTTCCTGGCGCTGCTGGAGCTGTACCGCGAGCGTGTGGTGGCGCTCGACCAGGACGAGGCGCTGGGGCCGCTCACCGTCCGCTGGAGCGGCGGTGATGAGGAACAGCCGCTGGTGACGGACGAGTTCGACCAGGAGTCGCCGCAGCCCGCCCGGCGGCAGGAACCAGAACCAGAGGATGAGCCGTGAGCGAAGAGCCGTACGAGACCCCGTCGCCGGAACCGGAAACGGAATCCGAGCCGGACGACGAGACCGGCACCGCCCCCGAGGGCGTCGCCGCGCTCGACCTCAAGCCCGCCCTCGAAGCCGTCCTCATGGTCATCGACGAGCCGGTCACCGAGGAGCATCTCGCCAAGGTGCTGGAGCGGCCGCGCCGCGCGGTGTCGGACGCGCTGCGCGAGCTGACCGACGAGTACGCGCAGCAGCACCGCGGCTTTGACCTGCGACTGATCGCCGGCGGCTGGCGCTTCTACACGCGCCCGGAGTACGCGGCCGCGGTGGAGAGCTTCGTACTGGACGGCCAGCAGGCCCGGCTCACGCAGGCCGCGCTGGAGACGCTGGCGGTCGTCGCGTACCGGCAGCCGGTGAGCCGTTCCCGGGTCTCGGCGGTGCGCGGAGTGAACTGCGACGGCGTCATGCGCACGCTCCTCCAGCGCGGTCTGGTGGAGGAGGCGGGCGCGGAACCCGAAACAGGTGCGATCCTGTACAGGACGACGAACTACTTCCTGGAACGGATGGGCCTGCGTGGCCTGGACGAGCTCCCCGAACTCGCGCCCTTCCTCCCCGAGGCGGACGCGGTGGAGGGGGATACGCAGGAGGGAATGCCGTCGTTCGACGTAGACGACAGCGCAGACCCCCAGACGACGGACCATTGATGCGAAGCAGCGGCAGTAACACCGGTAAATCCGGCGGTAACCGAAACACCCAGGGTGGAGGAAAGCAGGGGGCGGCACGCGGTGGCGCGTCCCGGGGGAGCGACGGCGCGAAGCGTTCCGGATCCGCACGGCTCCGGCCGGAGGAGCGGCGCCACGAGAAGAGCGGCCACCCCGCGGCCCGCGCCGGCGGCGCGAGCGCCCCGGGCACGAAGCCGGGCGCCAAGGGCGGCCCGAAGGCCGGGCCGAAGTCGGGTCCGAAGAGCGGCCCGAAGACCGGCGCCAAGGCAGGCCAGAAGCCGGGCCCGAAGACCGGCCCCAAGGCCGGGGCCAAGCCCGGCGGTGCGAAGTCCGGACCGAAGACCGGCCCCAAGGCCGGTGCAGGCAAGGCGGCCGCCGGCGGCGCCCGTACCGGCACCGGCGCCCCCAAGAGCGTCACCAAGAGCGGCGCCCCCAAGGCCCGCGCCCGCAGGACGTCGGCGCCCGCGCGCCCCCGCGAGTACGAGGCGCAGATCGAGGAGCGGAACAGGGCGCGGCACAGCAAGCCCGCCGTCAAGCTCCCGAAGACGTTCGGCGAGGAGGAGGGCGAGCGGCTGCAGAAGGTCCTCGCTCGCGCGGGCATGGGCTCGCGCCGCTCCTGCGAGGACCTGATCGAGCAGGCACGCGTCGAGGTCAACGGCGAGATCGTGCGCGAGCAGGGCCTGCGGGTCGACCCCGCGAAGGACGAGATCAAGGTCGACGGGCTGACCATCGCCACCCAGTCGTACCTGTTCTTCGCGCTGAACAAGCCCGCCGGCGTCGTCTCCGCCATGGAGGACCCGGAGGGCCGCCAGTGCCTCGGGGACTACGTGCAGAACCGGGAGACCCGGCTGTTCCACGTCGGGCGCCTCGACACCGAGACCGAGGGCATCATCCTGCTCACCAACCACGGTGAGCTGTCGCACCGCCTCACCCACCCCCGTTACGGCGTGAAGAAGACCTATCTCGCCGCGATCCAGGGCCCCATCCCGCGCGACCTCGGCAAGCAGCTGAAGGACGGGATCAAGCTGGAGGACGGGTACGCCCGCGCCGACCACTTCAAGGTCGTCGAGAACACCGGCAAGAACTACCTGGTCGAGGTCTCCCTGCACGAGGGCCGCCGGCACATCGTCCGCCGCATGCTGTCGGAGGCGGGCTTCCCGGTCGACAAGCTCGTACGGACGCGCTTCGGCCCGATCCCGCTGGGGGACCAGAAGTCGGGCTGGCTGCGCCGGCTGACCAATACCGAGGTCGGCATGCTGATGAACGAGGTCGGCCTCTGACCGTGCCGTCCACGTCTCCGTACCCGTCCCGGCCCTCCGGCGCGTTCCTGGACCCCGCCCTGCCCGATCTGGCCCCCGTGCTGGCGGAGCAGGAGCGGGACCACCCGCTGGTCTTCGCGACCGTGTCCGGCGCGCACCTGTACGGGTTTCCGTCCCGCGACTCCGACGTCGATCTGCGCGGTGTCCATCTGCTGCCCGCCGCCGACCTCGTCGGCCTGCGGGAGCCGGAGGAGACCCGGTCGCGGATGTGGGTGCGGGAGGGCGTCGAGATGGATCTGGTGACGCACGACCTGCGGAAGTTCGTACGGCTGATGCTCCGGCGCAACGGATACGTGCTGGAGCAGCTCCTCTCCCCGCTGGTCCCGCACACCACGGACACGCACGCCGAGCTCGTCGCGCTGGCGCCCGGCGTGCTCACCCGGCACCACGCGCACCACTACCGCGGGTTCGCCCGTACGCAGTGGCGGCTGTACGAGCGGAACGGCGGCCTCAAGCCGCTGCTCTACACGTACCGGGTGCTGCTCACCGGCATCCACCTCATGCGCAGCGGCGAGATCGTCGCCCAGCTGCCGACGCTGCTCGGCAGCGTGCCGGAGGCGCCCGCGCGGCTGCCCGCGCTGATCGAGGCGAAGGCCGCCGCCGAGCACGGGTCGGCGGACGGCCTGGCGGACACCGAGGCCGTACGGGCGGAGGTGGCGGCGCTGCACGCGGTGCTGGACGAGGCGCAGCAGGCGTCGCGGCTGCCCGGGGAGCCGTCCGGGTACGACGCGCTCGACGAGCTGGTCGTACGGGCGCGGCTGCGGGGGGTCTAGCGCCGCGCGGGCTGTCCGCCGGGTGGTCCGCCGGGCGGCTCGGCCGCCGCCGAGGCGCGGCGCACGGCGAGCAGGAAGTCCTCGACGCGCGCCGTGTCCGGCTCGGGCGGCAGCGGCGTACGGGCCGCCGCGTCGTCGGCCTCCGCGCGGAGGCGCCGCATCCACGACTCGACCTCGGGCCAGGGCAGTTCGCCGTGTTTGACCGCGAGCAGCCGTTCCCGGTGCGCGCTGACGTCGAGCCGCAGCTCGCCCGTACGCAGCAGGTCGCGGCAGCTCATCAGCAGCCGCACCAGGTGCATCGCGTGCTTGCCGCGGGGCGCGCCGTGCCGGCGTACGTCCGCCTCCAGCTTCCGCCGCTGCCCGTCCGCGTAGCCGACGAACGTGCGGTGCGCGTGCCGGGACAGGAACGCGCCCCGCAGCTCCAGCAGCGCGCGGCCGGTCGCGTCGGCGTGCTCGACGAGCGGGGAGTGGAGGCACTCCAGGATGTTCGGGTTGGCGCGCAGCGCGAGGACGCAGAAGCGCTCCAGTTCCCAGGAGAACTGCTCCTCCGCGGGACCCTCCACATGCGTCGGCGGCTTGTCGAGGCGCCAGAACAGCGGCGTGGGCGCGGCGAACACCCCTCTGCGATCGGTGTCGCTGCCGTCCGTGGCGAGGCCGAAGGCGCGCGAGCCCATGACGCACGCGTAGACGGTGTGGTCGCGTACGAGTGCGTGCGGCCCGTACGCCGGGGGCCCGTGCGCGACGGGCCCGTACGCAGCCGCCGCGGCGCCGTCGTCAGAGGTCACGGCGCCATCATCGCAGGGTCACGTACGGGCCCGGGTCTCGCCGGTCGGACGCGGGGCGCGTACGGGCCGCACCCGCATTACGCTGGCCGCCATGCAGGACAGTCAGGGGCGATCAGGGACAGTGCGGTACGAAACGGTGCGGCGCGGTACGGCTCCGGGCGGACGCGGCTGCGAGCAGAGGAGCACAGGTGGCGGTGCGGGCGGTACGTGGCGCGGTGCAGCTGGACCGTGACGAGTCGGACCACATGGGCGTCCGCGTCTCCGGACTGATCTGCGCCGTGCTGCGGCGCAACCGGCTCACGCCCACCGACCTGATCAGCGTGTGGTTCACCGCCACCCCCGACCTGCACAGCGACTTCCCGGCGGCCGCGGCACGCGAGCTGGGCATCGTGGACGTACCGCTGATCTGCGCGCAGGAGATGGAAGTCGAGGGCGCGATGCCGCGGGTCGTGCGTATCCTCGCCCATGTCGAGACGGATCTCGCACGGGACGAGGTCCAGCACGTGTATCTCGGCGCCGCCTCCGCTCTCCGCAAGGACATCGCACAGTAAATGCGTACCGCTCTCGTCATCGGCACCGGACTCATCGGCACCTCTGCCGCGCTCGCGCTCGCCGCCCGCGGCGTACGCGTCCACCTGCGCGACCACGACCCGGAGCGGGCCCGTACAGCCGCCGCGCTCGGCGCGGGCACCGACCGGGACCCGGAAGGGCGGGTCGACCTCGCGCTGGTGGCCGTGCCGCCCGCGCGGGTCGCCGAGGCCGTCCTGGAGGCGCAGCGGCAGGACGTGGCCCGCGGCTACCTCGACGTCGGCAGCGTCAAGGGCTCACTCCGCGGCGATCTGCGCGCGGGCGGCTGCGACCCGGCGTCGTACCTCGGTACGCACCCCATGGCCGGCAGTGAGAAGTCCGGGCCGCTCGCGGCGACCGCCGACCTGTTCGAGGGGCGGCCCTGGGTGCTCACGCCGACCACCGAGACGGACACCGAGGTGCTGAACCTCGCCCTGGAACTCGTGGCGCTCTGCCGCGCCGTCCCGGTGGTGATGGACGCGGACGCCCACGACCGCGCCGTCGCGCTCGTCTCGCACACCCCGCAGCTGCTGTCCAGCATGGTCGCGGCCCGGCTGGAGAAGGCCGACGAGACGGCCGTACGGCTGTGCGGCCAGGGCATCCGCGACGTCACGCGCATCGCCGCCTCCGACTCCGCGATGTGGCTGGACATCCTCGCCGCCAACCCCGGCCCGGTCGCCGACGTCCTCGAGGAGCTGGCGGCCGACCTGGAGGGCACCGTACAGGCGCTGCGCGGGCTGCAGTCCGCGGACGAGGAGAAGCACGGGAACAGCTCCCTCGCCCTCGCCAACGTGCTGACGCGCGGCCGGGAAGGCAGCGCGCGGGTCCCCGGCAAGCACGGCCAGGCACCGGCCACGTACGAGACGGTGGCCGTCCTGATCAGCGACCGCCCCGGCGAGCTGGCCCGCATCTTCGCGGACGCGGGCGCCGTCGGCGTCAACATCGAGGACGTCCGTATCGAGCACGCCACCGGCCAGCAGGCCGGGCACGTACAGCTGATGGTCGAGTCCGGCGCGGCCCAGTCGCTCGCCACGGCGCTGCGCGAGCGCGGGTGGGCACTGCGCACGCAGTGACGGAGGCACCGCGGCAGCCGGTAGCCTTGTGCGGGGCCGCCGTGCGGCCCGATCCCCGTACGCCGTCCCCGTACCACCGCCCCGCGCCCGTGCATCGAGAAAGGTCACACCCACCGTGCAAACCGCACCGGCTCCCGTCATCGTCGCCATCGACGGCCCCTCCGGCACGGGCAAGTCCAGCACCTCCAAGGCCGTGGCCGCCGAGCTGGGCCTGAGCTACCTCGACACGGGCGCGCAGTACCGCGCGATCACCTGGTGGATGCTGTCCAACGGCATCGACGTCGAGGACCCCGCCGCCGTCGCCGCCGCGGCCGGCAAACCCATGATCGTCTCCGGCACGGACCCGGCCCTGCCCACCATCTCGGTGGACGGCGAAGACGCCTCCGGGCCCATCCGTACGCAGGAGGTCACCGCCGCGGTCAGCGCCGTCAGCGCGGTGGCCGAGGTGCGCGCCCGCATCACCGGGCTGCAGAGGTCCATCGCGGCGGAGGCCGCGGAGGGCGGCCCGTCCGCGGAGGGCAAGGGCCGGGGGATCGTCGTCGAGGGCCGCGACATCGGCTCGACCGTCCTGCCCGACGCCGACCTCAAGATCTTCCTGACCGCCTCGCCCGAGGCGCGCGCCGCGCGCCGCAGCGGCGAGCTGCGCGGCAAGGAGGGCGCGGACCTGGCCGCCACCCAGGCGGCGCTGCTGAAGCGGGACACGGCGGATTCGAGCCGTAAGACGTCCCCGCTGAAGAAGGCGGACGACGCGGTCGAGGTGGACACCACCGAGCTGACGCTGGAACAGGTCGTCGAATGCGTGGTGACCCTCGTCAAAGAGAAGCAGCTGGCCGAGTGAGCGACGACGTCCCACCACCCAGGGGCGCGGCGGTCGGACGCCGGATCGGGACCGGCGTGATGTACGGGCTGTGGCGCCCGCGCGTGCTCGGCGCCTGGCGGGTCCCGGGCAGCGGCCCGGTGATCCTGGCCGGCAACCACGCGCATCTGATCGACGGCCCGATGCTGCTCGGCACCGCGCCGCGGCCGGTGCACTTCCTGGTCAAGAAGGAGGCGTTCACCGGTCCGCTGGACCCGTTCCTGCGGTCCATCGGCCAGGTGAAGGTGGACCGGAGCGTTCCGGACCGGGCGGCGATCGGCAGGGCGCTGAGCGTGCTGGAGCGCGGCGGTGTCCTCGGGATCTTCCCGGAGGGCACCCGCGGCAACGGTGACTTCGGCGAGGTGCGTGCCGGGCTGGCGTACTTCGCCGTACGTTCCGGCGCGCCCGTCGTGCCGGTGGCGGTGCTGGGCACCGCGGAGCGGCGCGGCCGGGTCGTGGGGGCGCTGCCGCCGCTGCGGGGGCGGGTGGACGTCGTGTTCGGCGAACCGTTCGCCGCGGACGACGGCAGCGGGCGCCGTACCCGTAAGGCCCTGGACGCCGCGACCGCGCGCATCCAGGAGCGGCTGACACGGCACCTGGCGGACGCCAGGCGCCGCACCGGCCGCTGAAACTGAACATGACTGTGAACGAGGACGAGACCATGAACGACCAGACCCAGTCCGGCGACGGGCACGAGCACGGTGAGCTCGGCGACGCCGAGTACGCGGAGTTCATGGAGCTCGCCGCCGAGGAGGGCTTCGACGCCGAGGAGGTGGAGGGCGCGCTCGGCGAGGCCGGCCACGGCCCGCTGCCCGTGCTCGCCGTCATCGGCCGCCCGAACGTCGGCAAGTCGACACTGGTGAACCGGATCCTCGGCCGCCGCGAGGCCGTCGTCGAGGACCGGCCCGGCGTCACCAGGGACCGTGTGACATACGAGGCGGAGTGGGCCGGCCGCCGGTTCAAGGTCGTCGACACCGGCGGCTGGGAGCAGGACGTGCTCGGCATCGACGCGTCCGTGGCCGCGCAGGCGGAGTTCGCGATCGAGGCCGCCGACGCGGTCGTGTTCGTCGTGGACGCCAAGGTGGGCGCGACGGACACCGACGAGGCCGTGGTGAAGCTGCTGCGCCGGTCCGGCAAGCCGGTGGTGCTGTGCGCCAACAAGGTTGACGGGCCCTCCGGCGAGGCCGACGCGGCGTACCTGTGGTCGCTCGGCCTCGGCGAGCCCCAGCCCGTGTCCGCGCTGCACGGGCGCGGCACCGGCGACATGCTCGACGAGGTGCTGCGCGTCATGCCCGACGCGCCCGCCGAGACCTTCGGTGCCGTCCTCGGCGGACCGCGCAGGGTGGCGCTCATCGGCCGCCCGAACGTCGGCAAGTCGTCCCTGCTGAACAAGGTCGCCCGGGAGGACCGTGTCGTCGTCCACGAGATCGCCGGCACCACCCGCGACCCGGTGGACGAGCTGATCGACCTCGGCGGCAAGACCTGGAAGTTCGTGGACACCGCCGGTATCCGGCGCCGAGTACACCTCCAGGAGGGCGCCGACTACTACGCCTCGCTGCGCACCGCCGCAGCACTGGAGAAGGCGGAGGTCGCGGTCGTCCTCATCGACGTCACCGAGCCGATCAGCGTGCAGGACCTGCGGATCATCAGCATGGCGGTGGACGCGGGACGGGCGCTCGTCCTCGCGTACAACAAGTGGGACACCCTCGACGAGGAGCGCCGCTACTACCTGGAGCGGGAGATCGAACGCGACCTCGTCCAGGTGCAGTGGGCGCCCCGCGTGAACGTGTCCGCGCGTACGGGCCGCCACATGGAGAAGCTGGTGCCCGCCATCGAGACCGCGCTGGAGGGCTGGGAGACGCGGGTGCCGACGGGCCGGCTGAACGCCTTCCTCGGCGAGATCGTCGCGTCGCACCCGCACCCCGTACGGGGCGGCAAGCAGCCGCGCATCCTCTTCGGCACGCAGGCGGGCACGAAGCCGCCGCGGTTCGTGCTGTTCGCCTCGGGCTTCCTGGAGGCGGGCTACCGGCGCTTCATCGAGCGGCGGCTGCGCGAGCAGTTCGGCTTCGAGGGAACGCCGGTGCACCTGTCGGTACGGGTGCGGGAGAAGCGCGGCAGGAAGAAGTAGCCGGACCCCGGGGCGGCGGGCCTGGGCCTCCGGGCTCAACCGCCCGGAGGCGAGCGGCCCCCTCGCGAGCCAAAGGGCGCGCCGGTGTCGAGAGTGACGAGGCCGAGGGAGCGAGGGACGAGCGACCGCGGGCCGACGGAGTGTCGACGCCGGGTACAACCGCCCGGAGGCGAGGGATCCCCTCGCGAGCCAAAGGGCGCGCCGGTGTCGAGAGTGACGAGGCCGAGGGAGCGAGGGACGAGCGACCGCGGGCCGACGGAGTGTCGACGCCGGGTACAAGTGCCCGGAGGCGAGGGAGGAGTAGCAGTCACAACCCGTAGCGGTGGCCGTCCCGTGGGGCGGGCGGCAGCGCGGCGGGGAGTGCTCCGCCGCGCTGCCGCAGGGTGTCGCCCCAGCGGCCCGTACCGGTGCCGTGCACCGTCCCGAACCGCTCGAACCTGAAGTCCTCCTCGCCGGAACGGTCCCCGGGCAGCGCCCGGAACAGCCGCCTGTACTCGGCGTACAGCGCGTCGTAGATCGGCGTACCCGATCCGCCGGGTGATGCCGTGTCAGGCTCGCGCATTCCGGGGAGGTGGCTCTGGCCGAGATGGTTCCGTACGGGGGAGGAGGGTTCGTAGGGCTGCACGACTGGTCAAACGACCACGCCGCCCGGCGGATGCGGGCCCGCGCGGCGAATGACCTGTTCGCAGGGTGTACGAAGGCAGCGCGGGCCCTCCGTTACGACGGCTCGCGCCCTCCGCGCCGCGCCGCTCAGGTGCCCGCGAGCGGCATCGAGCCCGCCACGAGGGCACCGTGCGCCGCGGCCCGCTCCAGCGCCTCACGCAGCAGGTCCTCGCGCGGCTGCTGGCCGATCGAGCCGACGGGGGCGGCGTACACCAGCACCGTGTGGCTCTTGTTCGCCGCGGTGCGCCAGCCGTCCGTGACGTCCAGCGGCTGGTGCGCCTGCCACCACGACACCGGCTGGCTGGAACCCGCCGGTGGCGGCTGCAGGATGCCGTGCAGCTGGCCCATCGCCAGCAGCACCGACCAGCCCTCGATGGGCGCGGGCACCTGGTCCAGGTTCATCACGGGGTGGAAGCCCTGCTCGATGAGGAGCGGCAGGAAGTCGTCGCCGGGGCCGTCCGAACCGGGCCGGGCGATGGGCCCGTTCGGCTCGACGACGATGGCGGGGTGCAGCGTGTCGCCGATCAGCACCTGCCCGCAGGTCACGCCGAGGACGGCCTGCCGGGGCGCGGCACCGGCCGCGCTCTCGGGGGTGGCGGGCGTGCTGTCGGCGGCGCCGGGGCCTCCGCCCGCAGTCGCGGGCTGGGTGCCCCCGTCCGGCACCGGCTGCTGGCCGATCTGCTGGCCGATCTGCGGGCCGGGCCGGCCTCCGGGCTGCCGGCCGGCCGGCGCACCGGGCTGGCCGCCCTGCTGGCCCGCCTGCTGGCCGGTGATGGAGCGTACGGCGCCCTGGAGCTGTTCCTCGGAGACCGAGACGACCTGCGAGGGGACGCACGTGGCGTGGGCGAAGGCGAGTACGGCCGTCTCCTCGCCGACGAACAGCACCGTGCTGGTGCGCTCGCGCTCGGTGTCGCCGGGGGTGCGGCAGGAGGTGCAGTCGTAGCTGCCCGGGGCGTTCTCCCCGGCGAGCAGCCGGGTGGCTTCGTCTTCGCCGATCTCGGCGCGTACGTCTTCGCTGACGTCGAGCATGGGGGGCACGGGGGACTCCTGGCTTCTTGCGGTTCGGACTTGCGGGTTCGGGCTGGTCTGGGAAACGAGGTCGGGATGGTGCCGGCCGGCCAGGCTGGTCAGGCTGACCGGACGGGTACGCCGGCCAGGCTGGTCAGGCTGTCGGGCCGGACGGCGCTCGGTTCTGTCCGTAGGGCTGATCCGTAGGGCTAACGGGTGCGCGGTGCTCGCGGTCACGCGTCGGCGCCCGGTCAATCGCCGCATCGGGCTACGTACGGGGCCGACGTGCGGGCCCCTGCGCCCGGCGCCGTCTGCTCCGACCGGGTGGGGCGCCGTGGCCGTGCGGGCGCGGTGGGACGGGACACGCCGAGGGCCGTGCCTAGCGTGTGCCGATGCCGCAGATGTGTGTTCGTATGCGTGCCGGAGCCGTAGTCGCCGCAGCAGTGACCGCCGTGCTGCTGCCCGTCTCCCCGGCCTACGCCACTTCCGCCGAACCCCGATCCGAGCAGCTCCCCGCAGCAGCCGACTGTGCGTCGGACGGCTGGCCCTGGGGCTGCATCGCCCAGTGCGAGAGCAACGGGCGCTGGGACATCAACACCGGTAACGACTTCTACGGTGGGCTCCAGTTCTGGCAGCCCACCTGGGAGGCCTACGGCGGGCTGCGCCACGCGCCGCGCGCCGACCTGGCCACCCGCGAGCAGCAGATCGAAGTCGCCGAACGCGTCGTGGCCGAGCAGGGCTGGGGCGCTTGGCCCGTCTGCTCTGCCCGCTACGGCCTGCACGGAAAGGAGGGCGCCGGCTCCGGATCCGGCGGACTGGACGACGCCGGCGAGGACGGCGCGGACGTCACCGAGGAGGGCCCCGTCGGGGCCGGCGGCGCCGATCCGAGCGGTGGCGTGAGCGACGGGACGGCGCGCACCCACGTCGTACGGGCCGGGGAGTCGCTGTGGGCGATCGCCCAGATGTACGGGCTGCCGGGCGGCTGGCCGGAGCTGTACGAGGCCAACCGCGAGGCGGTCGGGCCGCTTCCCGACGTGCTCGCCATCGGCACCGAACTGGAGCTGGACGAGGACTAGTTCCCGGATTCCGCCACGGGGCGGCTCGGACGGCTCGCCGCTGAACGCGACCGTCCCGCGCCGCAGTTCGTACACCACGGCCGTCGCGGCCCGCAGCGCCAGTGTGAGGTGCTGCGGGCCGCGACGGCCGTACGGCTCACCGCGAAGGTCACGAACGTTCAGAACCGGTCGTCGTCGGTCGCGAAGGACTACAAGAACGCGCCACGTTGCCGCAACGCGCTCCGGGCGACCGGCAGCAGCCGTAAGCACGAGGACACGGACCACCTCGCGGTGTGCGGCAGTGGCAGCTGGAGGGCCGGGCCGCGGCGAGGTGGTTCGCGGACGCGGCGGAGTCCTGGACAGGTCAGGAGGAGATGACCGAAAACTGCTATACGGTCCCACAGCTCGCGTACCGTCCCTGACATCTTTCGCTCGTCAGCGACCGTCCCCGAACGCCAGTGAAGGCAATGTGATCGTCAGGGTTCCCATCAGCGCCTCACAATGTCAGAACACTTACAGAACAAGGTGGTGAATCGGGCCAACCCCGGCACGCCTTTTGGGGTCTATCCAGGTGTCAGGCGGTCAGTGGGGGAACTGAGCGCGCGGCCCCGTGGAATCTGGGAAAGATGCGCAATTCGCTACGAGACCGCACATTCCACCCCCGCATGCTCGGAGGACTCTCCGCATGACCCTGCCGAGGACCCCCGGTGAGGGCGGCACTTCGCCTGCCTCGCCCGGCTCGCACCCTCCGCGCACCGGGCTGAGAGCCGACTGCACCGCGGACACCGCGGGCGGCCTGACCTTCGACCTCGTGCTGCCGGACGGCTCCGCGGCCGGCCGCTGGGACGCCGCGCTCCTGCTGGAGAGACGCCCGCCCGGCCGCCGCGCCCCGGCCCACGCGTACGCGCCCGCGGGCGCCCACGCGCCCGGCGCCGCCGCCCCCTACGGCCACGCCGCCCCGGCCGACCGTGCCGACTCCGGTGAGCACGCCGACCCGTTCGCGCCCGGCGACGCCACCGACACCGCCGACCACTGGGTGCGCCTGCCGCTTTTCCCGTTCGGCGAGGACCGGCTGCGTGCGGCACTGCCGAGCACCATGACGCTGGCCGAGGGCCGCTGGGACGCGTACGTCGCGCTCGGCGAGGACGAGCCGCAGCGCCTGCGCCCCGGACTTCTCGACCTGCGCTCGCTCGGCGAGCGGGACCCGAGCGCGCACCGCACCTGGCTCGGCGTACGCATCCCGTACGCCGCCCGGCAGGGCGACCTGGCCGTACGGGCCTGGCTGCGCTGGCCGCACGCCGAACTGCAGGAACTGCGCGTCGCGGACGGCGGCATGAGCCTGCGCGGGCGGCTGTTCGGCGCACCGCTCGACGAAGGCGCCCGGCTCGAGGCGCGGCTCCGGAGCGGCGCCGAGTGCGTCACCGCCGGCGTACGCGAGGCGCCCGGCGGCGGCACCGGCTTCAGCGCCACGCTGCCCTTCGACGCCCTGTTCGACGCGTCCGACGCCGCACTCCACGCCGCCGCCCCGGCCGACGGCACGCGCGCACCCCGCGTCTGGGACGTGTGGCTGCGCCCCTCGGACGGAACGGCGCCGGTACGGGTGGGCCGCATCCTGGACGACGTTCCGGACAAGAAGCGGACCGTCGTCTATCCGTCGCACTCCGCCGCGGCCGGCACGGCCACCCCGTACTACACCCGCGACAACGACCTCGCGGTGCGGCTGCAGAGCCCGCCCGGCTGAGCCGCGGGCGCTCCCCTTGCGGACCGTGGGTGTCCGCAACCGCTGCCAGACTCGAGGCATGTTGGAGACCTCGGCACGGCTGCTGCGACTGCTCTCACTGCTTCAGGCACACCGCGAATGGTCCGGCGGCGACCTTGCCGACCGCCTCGGCGTCACCCCGCGCACGGTGCGCCGCGACATCGACCGGCTGCGCGGCCTCGGCTATCCGGTCCACTCCAGCACCGGCACCGCCGGCGGCTACCAGCTGGGCGCGGGCGCCGAACTGCCGCCGCTGCTGCTGGACGACGAGGAGGCCGTCGCTGTCGCCGTCGGGCTCCAGGGCGCCGCGAACGGCGGCGTGCAGGGCATCGAGGAGGCGTCCGTACAGGCACTCGCCAAGCTGGAGCAGGTGCTCCCGCACCGGCTGCGCCGCCGGGTCAGCGCGCTCAACGCGTACACCGTGTCGATGACCCGCGAGTACCGCGGCCCCGCCGCCGACCCGCGCACCATCACCGAACTCGCGCACGCCTGCCGGGACCACGAGCGGCTGCGCTTCGAGTACCTCTCGCACGACGGCACGCCGTCGCGCCGCACCGTCGAGCCGTACCGGCTGGTGAGCAGCCACCGCCGCTGGTACCTCGTCGGCTGGGACACGGACCGCGGGGACTGGCGTACGTACCGGGCCGACCGCATCACCCTCAAGCCGCCGCACGGCCCCCGCTTCGCCCCGCGCACACCGCCCGCCGAGGACCTCGCGGCCTGGGTCTCCCAGGGCGTGTCCACACGCGCGTACACGGAGCAGGCGACCGCCCTGCTGCGGGCGCCGATCGAGGAGGCGGCCGAGCACATCTCGCCGACCACCGGCACGCTGGAGGCGGTCGACGAGCACACCTGCCTGCTGCGTACGGGCGCGCACTCGCTGGACGTCATGGTGATCCACCTGCTGATGCTCGGCATCGACTTCGAGGTACGGGAGCCCGCGGCGCTCGTGGACCGCGTCCGGCTCGCCCGTGACCGCCTGTCGCGGGCGCTGGGGGAGCCCGAGGGGGCGGACGCGGTGGCGGGTGCGCCCTCGGCCGCACCCGGCCGCGAAGGGGCCGGCGCGGGGACCGGTGCAGAGGGAACTCACCGCCGCGGCTGAGCCGTTCGGCACGTCGCGTGCGCGCGCGAGACGCTATTCCCGTGCGCCCGCGGAAACGGAATTGGGAGCACCGCAATTTCTCCGGAAGCCCCGGTGAGAGGCTTTTCTCCGCGGATAAATACGACTGGTCGAAAAGCCACGTTCGGGTGACAAACACAACTCCGAACAGACCGCGGCCCGTGACACAAGTGTGACGAGGCAACGATAGGGGCGGGACTTCCGGGTGCCCCGCCCGAGGTCGTACGGTGGCTGCCATGGCACCCGATTCCGCAGCTCCGGACTCCCCGCAGGACGATCCCGAACGTGACGATCCCGAACGTTATGTCGGACTCTCCTCCGAGACCGCGGAGCAGCGGGCACACGCGCGGGGCTGGTCCACGGTGCGCGTGCTCGCGCCGGACGCGATCATCACCATGGAGTTCCTGTCCGGGCGGCTGAATCTCGCCGTACAGGACGGCACGGTCGTCCGCTGCTGGAAGGGCTGACCGCCCCTGCGGGTCCCGCCACGGGTACGGCCCCCGCCGTGCCCGTACGTCACTTCCCGCGCGGGCCCAGGGGTGCGGTGGGCGTCGGCGCCGTGCGGTCCGTGCCGGCGGGGCGGCGGCCGCCGCCGCCCTGGCCCGCGGGGGCGCGTTCCGCGGCGCGTACGGGATGCGGCCGCGCCGTGTGGTGCACGCGGGCGGGCGGTGCGCCGGGTGTGCCCGGGACGGGCGGCACGGCGGCGCCGTCGGAGGGCTGCGGCTCGGCCGGCCAGGCGGGCTCCTCGGCGTGCGGTTCACCTTCGGGGTGCTCTGAGGCCGACTCCTCGTCGGCCGCGGCCCCGGCACCCGCGTACGGGCGCGGGGAACGCCCGCCGGACCGGTGCCCGGCCGCCGAGTACTGGCCGTTGGAGCGCCCCAGCGCGGGCGCCGGCGACGGGGACGCGGTGGACACCGGCAGGGGAGCCTGCCGCCGGCGCAGGGCGCGCAGCCGCTCGCGGTACTCGAGGACCAGCGACTCGGCGCGGGCGATGGCCGGTTCGCACCACGGCAGGCCGAGCAGGATCAGCAGGCCGGCCGCCCAGCCCAGGAGCACGTCGCTGACCCAGTGCGTACCGAGGTAGACCGTGGTGGCGCCGACGCCGAGGGCGGCGAACGCGGCGACCAGCGAGAGCATCCGGCGGGCCCGCGGCGTGCTGGCGAGGTAGGCGAGGATGCCCCAGGTCACGACGGCGTTCGCGGTGTGGCCGGAGGGGAATATATCGCCGCCGGCGAAGAGTTCGGCGGAGCCGACCTCGGTGGCGTAGTGCGGCCCGAGCCTGCCGAGCCCGATCTTGACCGCGCCGACGGACACGTTGAGCAGCAGCAGCGCCAGGGCGAGGATCAGCAGGGGGCGCGGTGTGCGCTGCCGCCAGGAGCGCCAGCCGAGCCAGGCCGCGACGAGCACGGCGGTCGGGGCGCGCTGGCCGAGGACCACGAAGTAGTCCAGGAACGCGTGGTACTCCGGCCACTGCTTGTACGGCCGGAACAGCATCACCTGCCAGTCCACCCGTACGAGAATGCTCTTCAGGAGGACCGCGGCGACAATGACCGCATACAGCACCACAGTTGAGCCGAACAGCACCCTGCGGTGTCGGCTCATCCGCGGGACATCGCGGCTGCTCGGTCGCTCAGGCTCTTGCTCGAGCCTGGCGAGGATTCGCTCGGTACGCACCCAATCGACGTTACAACGCGTCTGAGAGGTGAACGTACTAGTCACCGCCTTTGTGATGACGATGTGATGTGGAGTGCGTCTCATCCCGGCTTTTATCCCGCGTATTCCGGTGGCTTATCCGGGCTCCCGATCACGCGTTTAGGCGTTGCTTAACAACGGCGTATCCCGGTCTCTCTGTATTCCGTTCACCAGTGCTTAATCCGGAATTATCCCTTCGCTTCCCGGGTGCGCGCACACCCTTGCACAGACTCCCTGACCAGGGGCGGGTACCCCCGCGCGGAGCGCCCGAACGCGGTCCCGCGGCCCGCCAGCGTACGGCCACGGCGGGCCCGCCCGCGTACGGGCCGCACGGACCCGCCCGCGCGGGGGAGCCCGTACGAACGCTCCGTCCGAAGCCCGTACGACGCCCGCGCCGGCCGCCCCTCCGACGCCCGTACGCCCGCCCGCGCGGGACCCGTACGCCCGCCCGCCTGCGGTCCGAGGTGAGACGCGCCACTCGACCACCGCGCCGCGTCGCGTACCCTGACGCCCATCCGTCCCGCTGTGCCGGGCCGGGCGCCGCCCCCGGAGCGCTCCGGCTTTCCCCCCGGTACGACGAGGCCGGATGCAAGAGGAGGTGCGTACATGTCAGGGACGCCCACGGCCGGTACCCAGGCCGACGTCCCCGCACAGCGAGTGGGCCCGCCGCCCGGTGAGGCCGGTGCCGCGAACCGCTGGACCGTTCTCGTCGTCCTCTGCGCCAGTCTTCTTCTCGTGGCCCTGGACGCCACCGTGCTCCACGTCGCGGTCCCCGCCGTGGCAGCGGACCTCCGTCCCGGTTCGCAGCAGCTGCTCTGGATCGTCGACGCGTATCCGCTCGTCTGTGCCTCGCTGCTCATCCTCTTCGGCACGCTCGGAGACCGGATCGGGAGACGGCGGGTACTGCTGTTCGGCTACGCCCTGTTCGCCCTCGCCTCGGCCGTCGCGGCCTACGCCCACACGCCGGAGCTGCTCATCGGCGCCCGCGCGCTGCTCGGCGTCGGCGGCGCGATGATCATGCCCGCCACCCTCTCGATCCTCCGGCAGGTCTTCCCCGACCGCCGTGAACGCGCGGTGGCCGTCGGCATCTGGAGCGCCGTCGCCGCGGTCGGCGCCGCGGTCGGGCCGCTCTTCGGCGGGCTGCTGCTGGAGCACTTCTGGTGGGGCTCCGTCTTCCTGATCAACATCCCGCTGATGGCGGCCAGCCTGCCCATCGGCCGTCTGCTGCTGCCCGAGTCCACCAGCCGCCGCGAGGGCCCGTGGGACGTGCTGGGCGCCGCGATGGCGGCGGCCGGGCTGTTCGGCGTCATCTACGGCGTGAAGGCGGCCGGTTCCGGCAGCGCCCTCTCCCCGGACGGGCTGCTGCCGCTGACGACGGGCGCGGCGCTGCTGATCCTGTTCGTACGGCGGCAGCGGCGGCGCCCGCATCCGCTCATCGACATCGCCGCGATCGCCCGCCCCGCGTTCGGCACCGCGGTCGGCTGCATCGTGCTCACCGTGCTGGCGCTGGTCGGGCTGGCGCTGATCGCCGCGCAGTACCTTCAGCTCGTACTGGGACTGTCCCCGCTGGAGACCGGGCTGCGGCTGCTGCCGCTGTCCGTGGCCGCCATCGCGGCGGGCCTCACCGGGTCGCGGCTGCTGCACCGGCTGGGGCCGCGCCGTATGGTCGCGTTCGGCTTCCTGCTCACGGCGTTCGCCGTGCTCCTCCTGACCATGACGGGCCAGGAGGACCGGCCGGTCTTCCTCGTCGCCTGCTTCGTGCTGCTCGGCTTCGGCCTGGAGACGACGCTGTTCGGCTGCTACGAGTCGATGCTCAGCAACTCGTCGGCGGACCGCGCGGGCGGCGCCGCGGCGGTCGGCGAGACCGCGTACCAGCTGGGCGCGGGCATCGGCATCGCGCTCCTCGGCAGCGTCATGAACGCCGCCTACGCCCCCCGCGTACGCGAGGTGTCCGGTGTGCCCAGCGACGCGCGGGGCGACGCGAGCCACTCGCTGGGCGAGGCGTACGGCGTCGCTTCCCACCTCGGCGACCCGGCGGGCGGTGTGCTGCTGCACGCGGCGCGCGTCTCGTTCGTACACGGGCTGCACGTGACGCTGCTCGTCAGCGCCGGACTGCTGCTGCTCGGTGCGCTCGCGGCGCTGCGGCTGCCGCGGACGATGGAGTGCGCGAGCCAGCAGGAGGAGGAGTCGGCGCGGAACGACGCGGCGCACGGGGAGACGCCGCGGGATGACGCGGCACGCGGGGACGCCGCGCGGGGCGACGTGGCGCGGACGGACACCGTACGGAAGGACGCGGCGGGCGGGCCGCTCGTGTCGACCGGGGTCACCCGGTCGTAGCCCGGCGGAGGTCGCCGGGAGGCCCACAGGGGAGGCCGGGGAAAGGCGCCGAGGGGCGCCGAGGGGCGTCGGCGCGGCGGCATGACGGCGCGACGGGTCGCGTCCCGGCCGCCCCCGGGCCGTCGGACCACGGGGGCGGCGCTCGTACGGCCGCCGCCTGCGCACCCGGCTCAACGCCGGGCGTTCGCCGGGGTCTGTCAGCCAGACCCTAGCTCTGGTTGAAGAAGCCGCCCTCGGTGCGGCGGTCCTCACCGTTCACGATCTTGTATTCGGCCGGCGTCAGCAGGAAGACCCGCGTGGCCACACGGTCGATGGAACCGCGCAGGCCGAAGATCAGCCCTGCGCAGAAATCCACGACGCGCTTCGCGTCGTCCGAGTCCATCCCCGTGAGATTCACGATCACCGGGACCCCGTCGCGGAACAGTTCCCCGATTCCGCGTGCGTCCCGGAAACCGTCCGGGGTGACCGTCGCGATCCGGGCGCCCTGATCCTGGGCGGCCTCGGCCGTCACCCGGACCCGCGGGTCCGTCACCCACGGTTCGCGAGCGGCGTCTCCGGGCTCCGGTCCCTCGGCGTAGTCGTCGTCGTAGTAACGCATCTCGCTGTCGTCGACGAGGCCCAGCCAGGCACTCGCCTTGCGCACCGATCCCATTGGACGCCTCCTCTCCTCTGCGTCGCGGCGTCGAAAACTGTCGATAGCGGCACCGCCGCGGGTTCCGCAATCCTATGGTCATGCATGATGCGGAGGTTGTGCCAAGTAGATTGGCGCTACAGACGGGATTCGTGACGGTTCTGGTGCAGAACACATGGCGCCGGATCAGGGATCTTTCCGTGTACGGGTGGTGACGGTGTGCTGGATCCACGCCGTCCCGCCGGACGGGTGGCCACCACTGACAGACGGGTGAGAGAGCTTGTGCCCCGGATAACGTGATCCGGCGTCACAAAGGAACGGGGGAAGCGTGTTCGGAATCGTCAGGCCCTGCCGCCACCGGCTGGGCGACGGGCTGCTGACATCGTGGACGGCGCACCTGTGCGGGCTCTGCCTCGCACTCCGCGGCGACCACGGGCAGTTCGCCAGGGTGGTGACCAACTACGACGGCCTGCTTGTCTCGGTGCTGACCGAGGCGCAGTCGCCGCGTACGGAGGAGCTGCGCCGTACGGCCGGGCCCTGCCCACTGCGCGGCATGCGTACCGCGTCCGTCGCGCGCGGCGAAGGGGCGCGGCTGGCCGCGTCCGTGTCGCTCGTGCTCGCCTCCGCGAAGACGCGGGACCACATCGCCGACGGCGACGGGCTGCTGGCGCGCCGCCCCGTGGCCGCCGCCGCGCGCCGGGTGGCCGCGGGCTGGGACCAGGCGGGCGCGCGTACGGGAGCGGACCTCGGCTTCGACACGGGCGTCCTGACCGCGGCCATCGACCGGCAGCCGGAGGTCGAGGCCGCCGCACGGCCGGGCAGCCCGCTGCTGGCCGTCACGGAGCCCACCGAGACGGCGACGGCGGCCGCCTTCGCGCACACCGCGCTGCTCGCCGGGCGGCCCGCGAACGTGGCGCCGCTGACGGAGGCGGGGCGGCTGTTCGGCCGTCTCGCGCATCTCCTGGACGCCGTCGAGGATCTGACGGCCGATGAGGCGTCGGGCGCGTGGAACCCGGTCGCGGCCACCGCCACGCCCCTGGCGGAGGTGCGGCGGCTGTGCGACGACGCGGCGCACGGCGTACGGCTCGCCCTGCGGGACGCGGAGTTCACCGACGGCAGGCTGGCGCACGTGCTGCTCGTACACGAGCTGCCGAGGGCGGTGGACCGGGCGTTCGGGGTGACGTGCGCGCACGGCGGCGCGCCGCACGGCGTCCACGGTGGGCGGGGCGTGCACGGTGCGCACGGAGGCGCGTACGGACCCGGCGGCGGGAATCCGTACGGGCAGCAGCCGCCGGCGGGCGGCGGGAACCCGTACGGCGGCGATCCCTACGGCGGCGGGAATCCGTACGGCGGCAATCCGTACGGTGGCGGCGCACCGGGTGGTCCCGGCGGCCCGTACGGCGGCGGGCTGGGCCCCGGGCCCGGCGGCAGGCCGCCGAAGCGGTCGTTCCTCGCCGGCTGCGGCGCCTTCCTCGCCCTGTGCTGCACGTGCCGGATGTGCTGCAAGGAGGAGTACGAGGGGCCGTGGAGCCGTAAGAAGCGCGAGGGCTGTTGCCACAAGTGCGACTGCTGCGACTGCTGCTCGTGTGACTGCTGACGAGGGGCGCCGGCGGCACTGCGCACCGTGGTGAGGGGACTGCTGACCGTACGGGCACGGGTCGTGTCCGTACGGTGCGCTCCACGTGGCCGCAAGGCACATCGGTGCGGGGCTCGACCACCGGTCGGGACGAGGTTTACCGTTGTGTGTATACCGGACTTTGGGGGCCGTAATGGTCTTGGAGTTGGTCGCAGCGGGGCTCGGCGGTGGCGTGCTCTACGTCATGGCGGCGGCCCGGGTGGTGAGGCAGTACGAGCGAGGGCTCGTGTTCCGTCTCGGTCGGCTCCGAGGTGGCCTGAAGCAGCCCGGATTCACCATGATCATCCCGGCGGTGGACCGGCTCCAGAAGGTGAACATGCAGGTCGTGACCCTGCCGGTGCCCGCGCAGGAGGGCATCACGCGGGACAACGTCACGGTCCGCGTCGACGCGGTGGTGTACTTCAAGGTCGTCGACCCCGCGGACGCGATCATCCGCGTCGAGGACTACCGCTTCGCGGTCTCCCAGATGGCGCAGACCGCGCTCCGTTCGATCATCGGCAAGAGCGAGCTGGACGATCTGCTCTCCAACCGGGAGAAGCTGAACCAGGGCCTGGAGCTGATGATCGACAGTCCCGCCGTGGAGTGGGGCGTGACGATCGACCGCGTGGAGATCAAGGACGTTTCGCTGCCGGAGACGATGAAGCGATCCATGGCCCGGCAGGCGGAGGCGACGCGCGACAGGCGCGCCCGGGTGATCAACGCGGACGCCGAGCTGCAGGCGTCGAAGAAGCTCGCGCAGGCCGCCGACGCGATGGCCGACACACCGGCCGCGCTCCAGCTGCGGCTGCTGCAGACGGTCGCCTCGGTCGCGACGGAGAAGAACTCCACGCTGGTGCTGCCGTTCCCCGTTGAGCTGCTCCGGTTCCTGGACCGTACGCAGCACGGCTCGCAGGAGCACGGCGAAGAGGCGGAGCAGCGGGCGCGTGCGGCGCGTACGGCTGCCCGCGCGGCCGAGAGCACGGCCGACGCCGCGGCGTCGGAGCGCGCGGCCGAGATGGACGCGGCGCAGGCGGAGGAGCAGGCGCCGCTGCTGGACGCGGAGTCGCCGACGTCGCTCGCGTCCCTGGAGCAGGGCGGAGCGCTCGACGAGACCGAGGCGCTGGAGCCCCTGGAGCCGCTGGTGCTGGGTGAACCGCCCGAGGACGACGTGGCGCTGCCGGAATCCGGGCGGGAGTCCGAGGCGGAGCCCGAGACGGAGTCCGGGCGGGAGGAACGGCGGAAGAGGATCTAGCCCGCACCCGGTCCAGGGCTGACATCTCTGCGCGAACCGCGCGAAAACCCCCCGGAATCCGGAATCTGACGGGCAATTACCGGACAGCACCCGCCTCCGCCCTTGTGTGTTAACCGACGTTCGCGCAATACTCAGCGCGCAAGTTGGCATGGACGCGACTTTCTTCAAGTGAGAAGGCCTGTGTCCGTACTTCCTCCGGGCGCGCTCTGACTCGGGTGTGCCCAACCCCCACTGGAGGCGGAGTTGAGACACAACCGTCGTATATCCAAGCGCCGTATGGCCGTTGCCGGAGCGAGCGTGGCGGCCCTGGCCGCTGGAGCGCTCACCCTGTCGAACGCCAACGCGGCGGACTCGCCGGCCGTTGACACCATGTCGCAGACCAAGGCGACCACCCTTGCCCAGGACCTCGTGTCCGAGATCAAGGGCGACGCCGGTGCCTACTACGACGCCAAGGCGAAGAAGCTCGTCGTCAACGTCGTGGACGAGGCCGCCAAGTCGAAGGTCGAGTCGGCCGGTGCCGAGGCCAAGGTCGTCGACCACACCATGGCGCAGCTGAACAGCGTCAAGAAGACGCTCACCGAGAACGACATGGTGGGCACCTCGCGCGCCGTCGACCCGAAGACCAACAAGGTCGTCATCACGGCCGACAAGACGGTCACCGGCGCCAAGCTGGCCAAGCTGAAGAAGCAGGTCGCGGCTCAGGACGGCAAGGCCGTACTGAAGCGCACCGAGGGCAAGTTCACCACCAAGATCGCCGGTGGCGACGCCATCTATGGCTCCGGCTCCCGCTGCTCCCTCGGCTTCAACGTCACCGTGAACGGCGAGGCCGGCTTCCTGACCGCCGGTCACTGCACCAACGCCGTCGACAGCTGGTCCGACTCGCAGGGCGGCGGCGAAATCGCGGCCACGCAGGACGGCAGCTTCCCGGGCGACGACTACGGCCTGGCGATGTACACGGCCGACACCCCGCACCCGAGCGAGGTCAACCTCTACAACGGCAGCACCCAGGCCATCTCCGGCGCGGGTGAGGCCCAGGTCGGCCAGACCGTCCAGCGCAGCGGCAGCACCACGCAGCTGCACGACGGCGAGGTCCTCGCGGTCGACGCCTCCGTCTCCTACCCCGAAGGTACGGTCGACGGTCTCATCCACACCAACGTCTGCGCCGAGCCCGGCGACAGCGGCGGCGCACTGTTCGCCGAGGACAAGGCGCTGGGTATGACCTCCGGCGGCAGCGGTGACTGCTCCTCCGGTGGCGAGACCTACTTCCAGCCCGTCGGTGAGGCTCTCGACAAGTTCGGCGCGCAGATCGGCTGATCTCCACAGCGATTGACCCCCCACGCAACGGAACCCCCCGGAAAACCGGGGGGTTTCGTTGCGCTTGCGTCCGCGCTTGCGTCTGCGTCTGCGCTTACCGCGGTTCTTGCGCCTTGTGCCTGTTTCGATCCGGGAGGGCAAGGGCCGGTGCTCGGACAGGTGTTGAATGCGTGATGGGTTCTGACCGTGTGGAAGGGGATGCCGTGGAGCCGCTGGCGTTGGGGGACCCGGTACGTGTGGTCTCTTATCCCCATCTGACGCTGCCGACGAAGTGTTGGGTGTAGTCTCCTGTGGGCGCCGGATCCTTAAAAAATAAGATACAACAATTTGTTTGTTTGTTCAACGATCCGGCGCCTCCCTGGCTTTACGCCTACGCCTTGTGCGGCAGCGTGAGATGTTGATAAGAGCCAGGAACTCCGCGTGCAGCGCGCGGAGTTCGGGCCCGGGGTCGGTGCCGAGCCGGTCGGCCAGCGTGACCCGCACTTCCTCGTACGCCGCCAGCGCCTCGGCCGTACGCCCGGCGTCGCGCAGCGCGCGCAGGTGCAGGGCGTGCAGGGGCTCGTCCAGCGGGTGCGCGGCGGCGAGTTCGCGCAGTGCGGGCAGCGCCGTCTCGGGGCGGCTCAGCGCGCAGTCCGCCGCCAGCCGGTCGCGGCGCGCGGCGAGGTGCCGGGCGCGGGCGCGTACGCCGGTGGCGCCGCCGCCGTCGGGGAGGTCCGCGAGCGCAGGCCCGCGCCAGAGCGCCAGCGCGTCGTCCAGCTGCCCGGCGGCCTTCTCCGCGTCGCCGTCCGCGAGCGCGCGGGCCCCGTCATCGGCCAGCCGCTCGAAGCGGAAGAGGTCGATGTCGTCCCGGTCGGCCACCAGCCGGTAGCCGCCGGCGCCCGAGGCCACGGCCTCCCGGCCGAGCGCCCGCCGCAGCCGCCCGACCAGGGCCTGGAGTGCGGCGACCTCCTCCGTGGGCGGGTCCTCGCCGGCCGCCCATACGGACCGCACCAGCGCCTCGGTGCTCACCGTGCTCCCGCCCGCCACCGCGAGCGCGGTCAGCAGGGCGCGCAGCCGCGCCCCGCCGAGCGGCACCGTGGTGCCGTCCGTGCGGATTGCCTGCGTGGTCCCCAGAACGCAATAGCGGTAGCGCACCTGTTCATACTGCCAGGTCACCCCGAGCGCCGAACGGCCGCACCGGGGGCTGCCGCGGCCGCGCCGCGGGTTATCCCGGCGGGAAAAAGGCCGCCCAAGGCAGCTGTTCCCGCGTGGTATATGCGGGAGTTCTTTTGCGCAGCCACGGCCGCTCCGCACCGTGAATTGGTGACGCTTTCAATCAATCCCCGCCGCCACCCGGCGGAATCCGGACGTCCGGACGCACAAGCGGAACCTCCAGGCGAGAGCGCTAGGACCCCTTGTACGGGCCCCGCGCGGACCGTACGGCCGCCCGCACCCGCCCCGTTCCACGCCGGTCCGCGCACGCCCGCGCGACAATGCGGCCCGTACGCTGACGGACACCTCCGCCCGAGTGACCGCCCATGTCAGCGGGGGTCGCCGCCAAGGCGCCGCGGCAATCCGGAGGAATGTTTCAGAAAGCGTCCGCGGCGGCTCGCGTCCGGCCGAGCCGCGACGCGTTCCTTTGCCGCCGCACCGGCGAAAAGTGGCCTGAAATCCTCAGCCCGCAGGCATCTCGGAGCCTGGTAAGGAAGCGCTCTCGTTCGTATAGTGGGTTTTGCCGGGAAGTATGCAACTCCCCCCACGTGTAGGTCTCGAGGCGCCTCGATCGACCGCTCGGCAACCTCGATCGACCTGCGGGCATCGACCGGCCCGGTTCGGCTGCGCGCCGCGCAGAGCTCTCTCGTTCTTCGCACTCGAAACGCGCAATTGCCATGCCCTCTGCCCATTCCGTACGGGATGCGCGGAGGTGAACAGTCCCGCGGTTCACCGTGCGGGCGAAGCCTGCCCGGAAACCGGCACCCCCACGTGCGGCGCCACCGCACATTCCGTCCCCCGGCGCCGCTCACGACGCTCGAAAGGACAAACATGTCAGGTGCTCTTCTCGCAGGTGGCGCGGTCGCGGCACTCTTCGCGTCGACCATGTCCGCGCAAAGCGCGCCAGCGTCAGCGGAATCCGAAGTCCCGTCTCAGAGAATCGAGATCGGCATCCAGACGGTAAACGGCTCTGGCTGCCCCAAGGGAACGGCCGCGGTGGCGACCGCCCAGGACAACACCGCCTTCACCGTGACCTACAGCGACTATCTCGCCCAGGTCGGCGGCGGCGCCAGCCCCACCGACGTACGGAAGAACTGCCAGCTGAACCTCGACGTACACGTGCCGCAGGGCTTCACGTACGCCGTCGCCGCCGTCGACTACCGCGGCTTCGCACAGCTGCAGAACGGCGCGAAGGGGCTCCAGAAGGCCAGCTACTACTTCCAGGGCTCCCCGCACACCGCGCACCAGAACCACGAGTTCAAGGGCCCCTTCACCGACAACTGGCAGACCAGGGACAGCACCGACTACAGCGAACTGGTCTGGGCCCCGTGCGGAGAGGACAAGAACTTCAACATCAACTCCGAACTGCGCGTCAGCGCGGGCACCTCGGACAGCGACTCGTCGACGAGCTTCATGACCATGGACTCGACCGACGGAAGCGTCAGCACCATCTTCCAGCTCTCCTGGAAGAAGTGCTGATCACCAGCGCGTACCTCTCAGTCAGACTTGCGATGGGAGAACCATGCCCGGTGTTCTTCTCGCGGGCGGCGCACTCGCTGCGCTGTTCGCCTCGACGCTCTCCGTCCAGAACCCGCACGCCACACCGCCGTACTTCGAGGATCCGCCCGAGGACGAGATCGTGATCACGGTGGCAACGGTCAACGGTTCGGGGTGTCCGAAGGGGACGGCAGCGGTCGCCGTGTCCCCGGACAACAAGGCGTTCACGGTCACCTACTCCGACTATCTGGCACAGGTCGGCAAGGGCTCCACGCCCACCGACTTCCGGAAGAACTGCCAGCTCAGCCTCGTCATGCACGTACCGCACGGGTTCACGTACGCCATCGCGAGCGTGGACTACCGCGGTTACGCCTTCCTGGAGCCGGGCGCATCGAGCATCTCGAAGGCGTCGTACTACTTCCAGGGCTCCTCGGAGACCACGCACCACGAACACCCGTACACCGGCGCCTACAACGACAACTGGCAGGCCACGGACGAGACCGAATGGGCTCACATGGTCTGGGCGCCCTGCGGCGAACTGCGCAACTTCAACATCAACACCGAGCTGCGCGTCAACGCGGGCACCTCGGACACGAAGAACACGACGAGTTTCATGACCATGGACTCGACGGACGGCGAGGTCGGCACGACGTACCACTTCGCCTGGAAGAAGTGTGAGAAGGCGCCCGCCAAGCGCTGATCCCACACGCCCCTTCAGCCCGTCCGGCGCGCGCCTCTCACGTACGGCGCGTGACCGCGCGCCCTTTCAGCCCGTCCGGCGATTGAGGACGGCCCTCGGCCACGACGCCGGCGCACTTGGCCACAGCCCGTCGGTCCACCGACAGGTCGTGGCCGCCCCGGTCCGTCCTCAAACGCCGGACAGGCTTGGATTGGGCTGAGCTTGCCCGCCCAACGGGGCGGCCGTTCGCCCGCCGGTGGAGCCGACGGGCTGTGGCTCAGCGTGTGCCGCGCCGGGTACGGTCTGACGCTATGACCAGCGCCGCCTCCGTACGCCACGAGCACCGCCGGCCGAGTCCCGTCTTTCTGGGGCTGGTTGCCGTGATGGGGGTGTCCGGGTGGGCGGTCTGGGGCGGGTTCGCCGGGGTGACCGGGCTCGCGGTGTTCCTCTTCGTGGTGTCGGGCTGGATCGTGTCGCTCTGCCTGCACGAGTACGCGCACGCCCGTTCCGCGCTGCACGGCGGGGACGTGTCGGTCGGCGCGAAGGGCTATCTCACGCTCAACCCGCTGAAGTACACGCACGCGCTGCTCAGCATCGTGCTGCCGGTGCTGTTCGTCGTCATGGGCGGGATCGGGCTGCCCGGCGGCGCGGTGTTCATCGAACGGGGGCGTATCCGCGGCCGTTGGCGGCACAGTCTGATCTCCGCCGCCGGGCCGCTGACGAACGCGCTGTTCGCGGTGGTGCTCACCGCCCCGTGGTGGCTGGACGCGATGGACGGGGTGCCGGTGGCGTTCCGCTGCGCGCTCGCGTTCCTGGCGATGCTCCAGGTGACGGCGGCGATCCTGAACTTCCTGCCGGTGCCCGGGCTGGACGGCTACGGCGTGATCGAGCCGTGGCTGTCGCACCGCACGCGCGCCCAGGCCGAGCCGTTCGCGCCGTACGGTCTGCTCGTCGTCTTCGGGTGCCTGTGGATTCCGCAGGTCAACGAGGTGTTCTGGGACGCGATCGACGCGGTGATGCGGTCGCTGGGCGTCTCGGACGCGGAGACCTACTTCGGCCTCGAGTACTTCCGCTTCTGGGCGGGCGAGCCGGAGAACGTGTTCGTGGGGCTCGGCCTGCTCTGACGGTGCGGCGTGTTCTGACCGTCCGTACGGTCAGCCCCGCGCGCCCGCGTCCGTACGGTCCGCGTCCGTACGGGCGGCCGCCGCCTCCGCGCGGCCGCGGCGCACGTAGTACCACGCCATGTTGGACGTGAGCCCCGCCAGCAGCACCCACACGATCCCCAGCCAGCTGCCCTTGGCGAACGACACCACCGCCGCCACGACCGCCAGCAGGCAGACGACCGTGCTGTACAGCGCGATCCCCCGGGGCGGGCGCGGCACGCGGGACCGGGACGGCGCGGGGGCGGTGCTGGGGCTGGGGGTCGGGGCGGTCATACGGGCGGGCTCCAGTCGGCGGTGCGGGCTCAGGGCGTACGGACCGTACGGGACGGTACGTGACGGGCGGCGCGTACGTGACGGGCGGCGCGTACGCACCCGGGTGCGGTGGACGTACGGGTGCCATTGTCGCCCATCGCCCCGCCGCCTCAGACGTCGGTGAGCCGTACCCCCGCGTGCGCGCGGTAGCGGCGGTTGACGGAGATCAGGTTGGCGACGAGCGACTCGACCTGGTGCGCGTTGCGCAGCCGCCCCGCGTAGACGCCGCGCATCCCGGGGATGCGGCCGGCCAGCGCCTGCACGATCTCGCAGTCGTCCCGCACCTCGCCGAGCACCATCACGTCGGTCTCGATCTCCTCGACGGCGGGGTCCGCGAGGAGGACGGCGGAGAGGTGGTGGAACGCGGCCGTGACACGGGAGTCGGGCAGGAGCGCGGCGGCCTGCTCGGCGGCGCTGCCCTCCTCCGGCTTCAGGGCGTAGGCGCCCTTCTTGTCGAAACCGAGCGGGTTCACGCAGTCGACGACCAGCTTGCCCGCCAGGTCGTCGCGGAGCGCCTCGAGCGTCTTGCCGTGGCCCTCCCAGGGAACGGCGATGATCACCACGTCGGAACGGCGCGCGCACTCGGCGTTCTCGGCGCCCTCGACGCCCTCGCCGAGTTCACCGGCGGCCTGCTGGGCGCGCTCGGCGGCGCGCGAGCCGATGATCACCCGCTGGCCCGCCCTGGCCAGCCGGTACGCGAGGCCGCGCCCCTGGTCGCCGGTGCCCCCGAGCACGCCTACGGTGAGCCCGGACACGTCGGGGAGGTCCCAGGGGTCCTTCTTCGGAGCGGCCTTCGGTGCGGCAGGTGAGGTCATACGGAGATCTTGCCAGCCCGGACCGGAACTCGCCGTACCGGAGAGTAGTGAAGGTCATCACGCGCCATGCGCCCACGCGCGAACCCGGGGGCGCACCGCCCCCGCCCGTGCGCCGCACGCGCGCGGCGCACGGGCCTGTCACGGCAATCCGCCACGCCACACCCGTCCCGTCCGGCATCATGCGCGCCATGGATGCCGTACGGGTCGCGCTGCTGCGTGAAGTGCTCGCCGGGACCGAGTGGTTGGACTCCACGCGCCGGTTCGCCGGGTCGCTGCGTACGTCGGTCGCGCCGCGCCGCCGCGGCGGGCTGCTGCTGGTCGGCAGCGAGGACCACGAGCCGTGGCATCTGGCCGCGCACCTGGACGACGAGGCGGCCTGGTCGGGGCTGCCGGAGCTGTCGCCGACGCTCGTACGGCACCGGGTGCCGGACTCCGCCCCCGCGCACCTGTCCGTCGGGCTCGGCCGCGTCGCGGCGGCGGGGCGCGGCGAGACGCTGCTCGTGGTGACGCCGGAGGAGCCCGGCGCGGGGCTGCTGGAACGCGTACAGGACGCGCGCCGCGCCGGGGCCACCGTGCTCGCGATGGACGGCGGGGAGGCGGGCGGCGGTGGCGCGGGCGGCGCGCCCGAGCTGCGCGGCCTCGCGCACGACGCGCTCACCGCCGACCCGGACGAGGTCGACCTGGACACGCTGCAGCACCTGGTGAGCGCCGCGGCCGGGGAGAACTCCGCCGGCCCGTACGGGACGAACGCCGGTGCCGCCGGCCCGCGCAAGCGCGCCCGCGGCTTCCGGGACCGCCTCTCGCGGCTGGCCGACCAGCTGACGGCGCCACCGCCCACGCGCTGGTAGACGCGCCCGCGGACACCACGCGCCCCGGCCCCGGGGCCGCCGCCCGCGGCGGATATTCCGTTGCCCGCCCGTTCGGCACGGTGAACGATGACCTCTCGTGTCCCCCAAGCTCCGGGCGCTGCTGCCCGACCTCGCCCCCTGGCACGCGTCGCGGGACTTCCGCCTCATGTGGATCGCCGGCGCCGTCACGGTGTTCGGCAGCTTCCTCTCGTTTGTCGCGCTGCCGTACCAGCTCAAGGAGTTGACGGGGTCGCCGGTCGCGGTGGGCGCACTGGGCGCGGTGCAGCTGGTGCCGCTGGTGGTGTTCGGCCTGTACGGGGGCGCGCTCGCGGATGCCGCGGACAAACGGAAGTTGATCTTCTGGAGCGAGGTCGCGCTCGGTGTCTCCGCGCTCGGGCTGCTCCTCAACACCCTGCTGCCGTCGCCCATGATCTGGCCGCTGTACGTCGCGGGCGCGCTGACCAGCGCGCTCGCCGGCATCCAGCAGCCCGCCCTGGACGCGCTCGTGCCCCGGATCGTCGCCCACGACCAACTCAGCGCCGCCGCCGCGCTGAACGCCCTCCGCTGGCAGATCGGCGGCGTCGTCGGCCCAGCCCTCGCCGGCCTGCTGATCGCCTACGCCGGGCTGGAGGTCGCGTACGCCCTGGACGTCCTCACCTTCGTCGTGTCCGTCGCGCTGGCCTGGCAGCTGCGGCCGTCGCCGGCCGCGCACGACGCGGAGAAGCCGTCCCTCAGCGGCATTCTCGCGGGCGCCCGCTACGCGTGGAGCAGGAAGGAGCTGCTGGGCACGTACGCGATCGACCTGGCGGCGATGCTGTTCGCCTTCCCGCTGGCGCTGTTCCCGTTCCTGGCCGACGACTTGGACGCGGAGTGGGCGCTGGGGCTGATGTACGCGACGCTCCCGTTCGGCTCGATGCTGGTGAGCGCGACGAGCGGGTGGAGCAGACGCATCCACCGGCACGGGCGCGTGGTCGCGCTCGCGGCGGTGTGCTGGGGCGCGTCGATGGCGGTGGCCGGGGCGATGCAGAACATCTGGCTGGTGCTGCTGTTCCTCACCATGTCGGGCGGCTTCGACATGGTGAGCGGGATCTTCCGTTCGACGATGTGGAACCAGTCCATCCCCGACGAACTGCGCGGCCGCCTCGCCGGCATCGAGCTGCTGTCGTACTCGCTGGGGCCGCAGCTCGGACAGGTGCGGTCGGGCGGCGTGGCCGCGCTGACCTCCGTACGGACGTCGGTGTGGAGCGGCGGACTCGCGTGCGTGGCGGCGGCGGGGCTGCTGGCGCTCGCGCTGCCGAAGCTGATGGCGTACGACGCGCGGACGAGCCCGCACGCGAAGGCGGTCCGCGAGGCCCGCATGAGCCGTACGCAGGAGTCGCTCTAGGCGCCGGGGCCGCGCCAGGCGGCTCCGGCGCGGGACGCGGTTCGGCGTGGTGCCGGCGGCGCGTTCAGCGGCCCTCCTCCTCGTCCGCCTCCTCGTCCTCCGCCGGCGTCGCGTCGTGCCAGCGCGGGTCGTTCTCCCATTTCAGATTGCGTTCGCGGGCCGTCTCCATGGCGTGCGCGGCCTCCTCGCGGCTCGCGTACGGCCCGAAACGGTCCTTGCCCGGGCACTCGGGACCCTCCTCGACCGTCTGGTGCTCGAGGCAGTAGAACCACTCGCCCGGCTTGCCGACCGTCTTGCGCTTGAAGAGTGCCATGCGTTCATGCTGCCCCAGGGCCGTGCCGGTGACCACAGCTACACTCGCGACATGTCTGGCCAGTCTCTTCTCGTTCCCGGCACACTCTCTCCGCAGCGTGCCGTCCCGCCCTCGATCCCGCGTCCCGAGTACGTCGGCAAGCCCGCCCCCACCCCGTACACCGGGCCCGAAGTGCAGGATTCCGAGACGATCGAGCGGATGCGCGTCGCCGGCCGCATCGCCGCCCGCGCGATGGAGGAGGCCGCGCAGCACATCGCGCCCGGCGTGACCACCGACAAGCTGGACGAGATCGCGCACGCGTACATGTGCGACCACGGCGCGTACCCCTCGACGCTCGGTTACCGCAAGTTCCCCAAGTCCCTCTGCTCCTCGGTCAACGAAGTCATCTGCCACGGCATCCCCGACTCCACCGTCCTCCGCGACGGCGACATCGTGAACCTGGACGTCACGGCCTTCATCGGCGGCGTACACGGCGACAACAACGCCACGTACCTGTGCGGTGACGTGGACGAGGAGTCCCGCCTGCTCGTGGAGCGGACCCGGGAGTCGCTGCGGCGCGCGATCAAGGCCGTACGGCCGGGCCGCCAGGTGAACGTGATCGGGCGCGTCATCGAGTCGTACGCCAAGCGCTTCGGATACGGCGTCGTACGGGACTTCACCGGCCACGGCGTCAACTCGTCGTTCCACTCCGGGCTGATCATCCCGCACTACGACGACGAGCGCGCCACCACCGTGATGAAGCCCGGCATGACGTTCACGATCGAGCCGATGCTGACGCTGGGCACGTACGAGTGGGACATGTGGGACGACGGCTGGACGGTCGTCACGAAGGACCGCAAGCGGTCGGCGCAGTTCGAGCACACGCTCGTGGTGACGGAGACGGGTGCGGAGATCCTCACGCTGCCCTGAGGGTCTCCCGTGGGGATCTCCGCGGCACGGGTCAGATTTGCCGACAGCGCGTCGGCAAAACATTGACTTAGGTAAGCCTAAGTAGGAGGATCGGCGGAGCGTCGGCATGCTCGCACCGCCGTCCGTCCCCTTTTGCCCCGGCACCCACGGAGGCCCCCGCCATGGCCGCGTCCGATGTCACCTCCGATGTCACGGCCCAGTCCGCCGCGACGCCGTTCTCCACGCTCATCCGCACCGCCTCGAAGGAGCAGCACGAGGAGGCGGAGACGTCGGCGTTCATGAGCCACCTCCTCGGCGGGCGGCTCGGCGTGGACGCGTACCGGCGCTACACCGAGCAGCTGTGGTTCGTCTACGACGCCATGGAATCCGCCGCCGACGGCCTCCGCGCCGACCCGGTCGCCGGGCCGTTCATCGACCCCGGCCTGTTCCGGCTGCCGTCCCTGCGGCGCGACCTGGACCACCTGCACGGCGGCACGGACTGGCGTACGCGCGTACGGCCGCTCCCGGCCACGGGCGCGTACGCGGCACGGATCGCGGAGCTCGCGCGGGACTGGCCGGGCGGCTACGTCGCGCACCACTACACCCGCTACCTCGGCGACCTCTCCGGCGGCCAGATCATCCGCGGAAAGGCGGAACAGACCTGGGGCTTCGCGCGCAAGGGCGACGGCGTGCGGTTCTACGTCTTCGAGGAGATCGGCAACCCGGCGGCATTCAAGCGCGCGTACCGCGAACGGCTGGACGCGCTGCCGCTGGACGACCTGGAGAAGCAGCGGGTGGTGGACGAGTGCAAGCGGGCGTTCGCGCTGAACACGGCGGTGTTCCGGGAACTGGGCGAGGAGTTCCCGGCGAGCGCGTAGCCCCTCTGGCACCTCAGCCCATTCCAGCCCGTCCGGCGCTCACCTGATCCGGCACCTCAGCCCATTCCAGCCCGTCCGGCGATTGAGGACGGCCCCCGGCCACGACCGCGGGACGGGTGACCCTGGCGGGTCACCTCGGCGTACGCGTGGGCGCGGCCGGGGGCCGACCTCGGCTCGGACTCCGGCTGAGGGCTGTCCTCAAACGCCGGACGGGCTGGAAGGGCCGCGGCGGCGGGTGGCGTATGCCGCTGCCGCACCGATCAGGGCCAGGCCGCCCGCTCCGCCCAGCAGAGCCGCGACAGGCGTACCCGTACCGGTCGAGGCGAGGCTGCCCGAGCCGCCGGTGTCACCGCCGCCGACCGTTCCGGCCGACGACGACGAGCCGGACGAGCCGTCCGAGCCGGACGAGTCCGAGGAACCGGACGTACCGTCCGACCCACCGCCCGGAAGCTCCGCACCCTCGTCCAGCGCAACGGAGACGGTCACGGGATCAAGGGCGTCGCCCTTCTCGTAGAAGCCGCCGAACGCCTTCGCGCCGTCGGCCGTCAGCGTCGCGGGCAGCTTGTCGAGGGTGACGATGTCCTCGTCCGGCGTGAGGGCGCCGTCGGGAACCGTGAGCGAGGCGACCGTCAGGGCGTCGTACTCGCTCACTTCACCCGTCTTCCGGTCCTTGGCCGCCACGTCTGCGACCAGCGACCCCTCGGTGCCGTCGGTCTCCACGCGCAGCGCGGAGAACTTCAGGTCCAGGGCGTACTCCTGGCCCTGGCCCGACTCCTTGTGGGCGAGGAAGCGGACGGCGCCGTCGAAGTCCGCGTCGAGGGAGCCTGCGCCGGAGTCGAGGTCGCCGTTGCCGCCGGGGAAGCGGTAGCCGTCGCCGTTGTCCTGTGCGCCGCCGGAGAGTTCGACCTTGCCGCCGCCGATCGGGCCGGTGACATACGTACGGAAGGACTCCTTCACGCCCCAGTCCAGGTTGCCGTCGACGACCTCGCCGGACTCGGCGGTCGCGGGGTCGGCGGGGTCGGCGGGGTCGCTGCCCGAGCCCGTACCGGGGGCGGGGCCGGTGTCGGCGCCGGTGCCGCCTGACGCACCCGTACTGCCAGCGCCACCCGTACCGCCCGTACTGCCCGTGCCCGCCGAGCCGTTGCCGCTCTCGCCGCCACCACCGGCGGCACCCGTACCGCCCGTACCACTGGTTACGGGGCGCACCGCGAGCGTGGCGGGGTCGAGGTCGTCGCCCTCCTTGTAGAAGCCGTTGAACGCCTTCGCGCCCTCGGCCGTCAGCGTCGCGGGGACGTCCGCGAAGGTCATCTCGCCGCCCTCGCCCTGCCCGGGCTCGACCGCGGCCAGGTCGAGCGCGGCCACCTCGACGTCGTCGCTCGACGTACCGCCCGTGCTGACGTCGGCGGTGATCGTGCCCTGCCGCCCGTCGTCCGAGGTCACCTTGAGGTCGGCGAAGGCGAGATCCAACTGCCCGCCGTGCGCGGCGAAGCGGACGCTGCCCTCGAACGCGACGTCCACGCCGTGGCTGCCCGGGTCGTACGTGCCGGTGCCCGCGGTGAAGCGGAAGGTGCCGTCCGGGTTCTCTTCGGCGCCGTCGCCGACGGTGATGTCGCCGCCGCCGATCGGGCCGGTGACGTAGTCGCGGAACGACTTCTTGACGCCCCAGTCCAGGGTGCCGTCGGTCAGTTCGACGGCGGCGGGCGCCTGTGCGGCCGTACGGTCGCGGGCGCCGCCGCCGTCGTCGGCGGCGACGGCGGCGGCGGTCGCGGGCAGGGCGAGGAACGCGGTCGCGGCGAGAACGGTCGCGGTGGCGGCGGCGAGCGCCGCGCCGTGTACGGCGGGCCTGCCGGGACCGGCGGGCCTGGTGGGTCTGGTGCTCCTGGTGGCGGTCATTCGGGCTGCTGCTCCTTGGAGTTGGCTGCTGAGTCGCGATCGGGATCGGGATGGGTTACGGACGTGGGGACCGCGGCCGCCGTACGGACATGGCGCCGGCCGCGCAGGTACCAGAAGACGCCGCCGAGGACCGCCAGCGAGGCGGCGGTGAGCGCGACCGGCAGCGCGGCCCCGGACCCGGACGCGGCGGTCTCGGCCGTGCCCGCGTCCGGGTCCGCCGCGGCCGGGCGCGCGGAAACCGAAGCGGACGGGGAAGCGGAAGCGGACGGGGCGGTGCCGATGTCGGGCAGCGCGGGCAGTTCGGCGTCCTCGGTCAGGGCGACGGCGAGGGACACGGGCGCCATGTCGGTGCCCTTCGCGTAAACGCCGCCGAAGAACTCCGCGCCGTCCGCGGTGAGTTCGGCCGGTGCCTCGGTGACGCGGAGCAGGCCGTCGCGTGCCGCGCCGGGCTTCAGCGCCTTCACCGGGAAGGTCACCAGCGGTGTGCCGTCCGCGGACAGCGTGCCGCTCCGGTCCCGTACCCGTACGGACACCCCGCTCAGGGCCGTGTCCAGGTGCTTGCCGGTGAACCGGACGGTGCCGCCGAACTCCGCGTCCAGTTCGCCCTTGGCCAGGTCGTAGCGGCCGGTGCCGGCGGGGAAGCGGTAGGCGGCGCCGCCGTCCCGCGCCCCTCCCGAGAGCTGCCAGCGGCCCCTGGCGACCGGCCCGGTGACGTACTCGCGGAACGTGCGCCGCACGCCCCAGTCGACGGCGGCGTCCGTGAACTTCCCCCGTACGGCGGCCTGTCGCGGCGAGCCGGAGGCACCGCCCTCGTCGTCACCCGCGCCGCCCGGCGTACGGCCCGCGCCGCCCGCCGCCCGTACGTCCGCCGACAGGCTCACCGGGTCGAGCGCCGTGCCCGCCGGGTAGTAGCCCGCGAACGACTCGGCGCCCTCGGCGGTCAGCTTGGCGGGCACGTTGGCGAGGGTGAGGGGCGTGCCGCCGCCGCGCATGTCGACACCGGACAGGTCGAGCGAGGCCAGCGGCACCTGCCTGCTCTCGGTGACCTTCCCGGACCCCTTCGCCCTGCTGCGCAGGTCGGCACGGAGCGAGCCCGAACCGCCCGCGGTGACGCGGACGGTGGGGTTGCTGATCGTGAGGTCCAGCTCCTTCGTGCCGTCTGGCTTCGGATGCCCGGTGAACCGCACGCCGCCCCGGAAGCCCGCCTGCAACGCGCCGTCCGCCGGGTCGTACGAACCGGAAGCCGAGTGGAACCGGAACTGGCTTTCCCCGGCCGTGCTCGCTCCCCCGCGGAGGGTCCAGCCGCCCTCGGCGACAGGCCCGGTGACGTAGCGCTGGAACGACGCCTTGACGCTCCAGTCGAGCCGACCGCCGGCGACCGTACGGTCCGCCGCCCGCGCGCCGTCGGCCGGGAGCAGCGCGACGGCGAGCACCGCCGCGGGCAGTGCGGCGGCGAGCACGCGGAGGGTTCTGAACGCGGACACAGCGGACCTCCCTGGGCAGACCAGGCTGGGCAGATCAAGACTGGAAACAAAGGTAAGGCTAACCTAAGCTATCCCCGGTCCCGCTGGAACCCCCTCCCCCTGGAAGGCAGTGCGCCGTGCGTCAACCACCGCGTGTCCTGGGCGTGTTGGCCGCCCTGCTCAGTTCCGCCCTCGTCCTCACCGCGTGCGGCGGCACGGGCGGCGCGGACGCGGGCGGCGAGCCCGCGCGCGCCAAGGCGTCCGCTCGCGCCGACCGGGCCGAGCCGCTGACCGGGCCCGCGCCGAACCCGCGCCTGCCGGTCACGGTCGGCACGGCGAAGCCGGGCGGCAGCGGCGGCAGCAAGGGCGGCGGCAGCGGCGGCAGTTCAGACGACGGCGGCAGCGTGACCGTCGAGAGCGCCGAACGGATCGTGCCCCTCTCCGGCTCGCTCTCCGAGATCGTCTTCTCCCTCGGCCTCGGCGACCGGGTCGTGGCACGGGACGTGTCGGCCACTTTCGAACAGGCGGCGAAACTGCCGCTGGTGACCCGCGGGCACGACGTCTCCGCCGAGGGCGTGCTCGCGCTCAAGCCGACGGTCGTCCTGGCCGAGACCACCACCGGCCCCGACGAGGCTGTACGGCAGCTGCGGGACGCGGGCGTGCCGGTCGTCGTGGTCGCCGCCGCACGGGAGTTGGACGATGTCGGCACGCGTATCGACATGGTCGCCGCCGCCCTCGGGGTGACGAAGGCGGGCGACCGGCTCCGTACGCGCACCGAGCAGCGGATCGCGAAGGCCCGCCAGGACATCCCCGGCGGCAACGGCGGCAACGGCGGCAATGACCACAGCGGCGACAGCGGCGGCGACGGGCAGGGCACGGACGGAAAGCCGCGCGTCGCGTTCCTCTATCTGCGCGGCACGGCGTCCGTCTACCTGCTGGGCGGGGCGGGTTCGGGCGCGAGTTCGCTCATCGAGGCGGCGGGCGGCGTGGACGCGGGCAAGGAGTCGGGGCTGCGCAAGGACTTCACGGCGCTCACCAGCGAGGCGCTGGTCAAGGCCGCGCCCGACGTGATCCTGGTGATGGCCAAGGGCCTGGAGTCCGTCGGCGGTGTGGACGGCCTGGTGCAGGTCCCGGGCGTCGCGCAGACCCCGGCGGGCATGGACCGCCGCGTCGCGAGCGTCGACGACGGCGTGCTGCTCAGCTACGGGCCGCGTACGGACCGGGTGCTGCGCGCGCTGGTACGGCAGTTCCACGAGGGAGCCGGGTGACCGCGGAAGCCGGTGCGGCGGCCGTGACCGAGGACGGCGAGACACACGACGAGGCCACCGCCCCGGCGCGTGCGCCGAGCCCGACCCCGGACCCGCACCGCACCCGCACCCGCACCCGCCCGCGCCGCGCCCGTACGGCCCTGCTCACCGCCGTACTCGCCGCCGCGCTCGCCGTCCTGGCACTCCTGTCCGTCGGCAGCGGCGCGTACGGCATCCCGCTCTCCGACGTCCTCGGCTCCCTCGCCCACCGGGCCGGGCTCGGGGGCGCGCCGCTCGACCGGGTCGGCGAGAGCGTGCTGTGGAACGTGCGCCTCCCGCGCGTCGTGCTCGGGCTGCTCGTCGGGGCGTCGCTGGGCTGCGCCGGCGCGCTGATGCAGGGCATGTTCGGCAATCCGCTCGCCGAGCCGGGCGTCATCGGCATCTCGTCGGGCGCGGCGGTCGGCGCGGTCGCGTCGATCGCGTTCGGGCTCGGCTTCCTCGGCAACTGGACGGTCACCGTGTGCGCGTTCGCCGCCGGGCTCGCCACGGTGCTGCTCGTGTACGTGCTGTCGCGGTCCGGCGGCCGTACGGAGGTCGTCACGCTCATTCTCACCGGCATCGCCGTGAACGCCTTCGCGGGCGCCCTCATCGGCCTGTTCCTCTTCTTCGCCGACAACGCGGCGCTCACCCAGATCACGTTCTGGCAGCTCGGTTCCCTGGCGCAGGCCACCTGGGCCAAGGTGCTGGCCGTGCTGCCGTGCGCGCTGGCGGGGCTGTGCGTGGCGCCGCTGTACGCGCGGCGGCTGGATCTGCTGGCGCTCGGCGAGCGGCCCGCGCGCCATCTGGGCGTGGACGTCGAGCGGTTGCGGATCGTACTGGTGCTGGTGGTCGCGCTGCTCACGGCGGCGGCCGTGGCAGTGGCCGGGATCATCACGTTCGTCGGGCTGGTGATTCCGCATCTGCTGCGGATGGCCGCGGGCCCCGGCCACCGCTTCCTGGTGCCGGGCAGCGCGCTCGGCGGCGCGGTGGTGCTGGTGGCCGCCGACCTGGCGGCCCGCACGGTCGTGGCGCCGGCGGAGCTGCCGCTGGGCGTGCTGACGGCGCTGATCGGCTCGCCGTTCTTCTTCTGGCTGCTGCGCAGGACGCGGCGGCGGCAGGGAGGCTGGGCGTGAACGGGCCGTACCGCAGGCGGCTGCGTGCCGTACGGGTGTGGGGCGCGGCGGGGCGTGCGCTGCCGGAGGCGGCCCGTACGGGTACGACGGTCGCCGCGGCGCGCGGGCTCTCCGTACGGATCGGCTCCCGTACGGTGCTCAACGGCGTCGATCTGGCGCTGTCCGCAGGCGAGTTGCTCGCCCTCGTCGGGCCGAACGGCGCGGGCAAGTCCACGCTCCTCGGGGCGCTCGCCGGGGACTTCGCGCCCGGCGCGGGCGAGGTGCGCCTCGGTGGCCGCCGCTGCGCCGACTGGTCGGCGCCCGAACTCGCCCTGCGCCGCGCGGTGCTGCCGCAGGCCGCCGAGCTGGCCTTCCCGTTCACGGTCGAGGAGGTCGTACGGATGGGCCGGGCGCCGTGGGCCGGCACGGACGCCGAGGACGAGGACGACGAGGCGGTGGCCGCCGCCATGGCCGACACGGAGGTCGCGGACTTCGCCGCCCGCCCGTTCTCCGCGCTGTCCGGCGGCGAGCGGGCCCGCGTCGCGCTCGCCCGCGTTCTAGCGCAGCGCGCGCCCGTACTGCTGCTGGACGAGCCGACCGCCGCGCTGGACCTGCGCCATCAGGAGCTGGTGCTGCGGCTGTGCCGGGCGCGGGCGGCGGCGGGCACGGCGGTGGCGGTGGTGCTGCACGACCTCGGGTTGGCGGCGGCGTACGCGGACCGGGCGGCGGTGCTGGACGAGGGGCGGATCGCGCTGGAGGGGCCGCCGGACGGGGTGTTCACGGCGGAGGCGCTCTCGCGGATCTACGAGCAGCCGGTGGAGATCGTCCAACATCCGCGTACGGGCGCCCGCCTGGTGCTGCCCGTGCGCGGCGCGCGGAGTGCGCGGGGCGCGTGACGCGCGGACGGCGCGCGGTGGCCTCCGGGGCGCGCTGGGCGGTGCGCCCCGCCCGGCGATGACCCTCGGTGAGGCTCACCGGAATGGTTGCCTCATGTGCAACACCGCAGCTCGGCGCGGCGCTGTAGAGCTGTACGCCATTTCCACCGCCGCACCGTTTCGGCGCGTTGTGACTCCCCGGTCACAGGGCGCCGCGCGGACTCGGCGACCGACGCGAGGCGTCGGTCCGGGGCGCGGCCGGGACAGCGAGGAGCCCGACGATGCACGACGCCGGCCAGCACCCCGTACCACCGCGGCGGCACCGCTCACGCCGTCACGGGGGACGGCACGGACCCGACGGGCGGGAGCGGCGGGACGCCCGGACGGCCCGGAGACGCCGGGGGGCCGCGGCATGAGCGACCAGTTAACGCTGCGGCTGTGCCGCTGGTGCGGGCGGCTGTCCGTGCCGGAACGCACCGCACACGGCGGCGCGTACGTCTGCGGCACCTGCCGGAAGCGCGGCGGCACCGAGCAGTTGGCGCCACCGCGCCCGCACGCGGCCGTACACGCCGCACACACGGCTCCGTCCCGCTGAGAGAGCTCCAGGGCGCACCCCGTGCCGTCCTCCGTGCTGCGATGCTGGCCGTATGAGGGCACACGCATGAAGGCACACGAACGCGTCCGGCTCGGCCGTACGGACCTGTCGGTGACGCGCCTCGGACTCGGACTCGCCTCCATCGGCGGCCTGTTCACGCCCGTGCCCGGGGCGCAGGCGCGCGCCACCGTCGACCGGGCCTGGGAGCTGGGGCTCCGCTTCTTCGACACGGCGCCCGTGTACGGCTACGGCCGGTCCGAGGCCCGCGCCGGGCGTGCGCTCCGGGCGCGTCCGCGCGCGGAGTACGTGCTGTGCACCAAGGTCGGCAGGCTGATCGAGCCCGGCGGCACGGACACGCAGCCCGTCTGGGCCGATCCGCCGCCTGGCGTCGGGCCGCGCCGCGACCACTCGTACGACGCCGCGCACCGCTCCGTGGTCGAGAGCCTGGACCGGCTCGGCCTGGACCGGATCGACGTGCTGCACGTCCACGACCCGGACGAGGACTACCCCACCGCGCTCCACGGCGCCTACCCCGCCCTGGCCGAGCTGCGCGAACGCGGCGCCGTCGGCGCCGTGTCCCTCGGCGTCAACCACGCCGACGTCGCCGCCCGCTTCCTCCGCGAGGCGCCAGCGCCGGGCCCCGACTGCGTGCTGCTGGCGGGCCGTTACGGGCTGCTCGACCAGTCGGGGCTGGCGGATCTGCTGCCGCTCTGCGCGGAGCGCGGCGTCGCCGTCATCGCGGCGGGCGTCTTCCAGGGCGGGCTGCTGACGGACGCGGACTCGCGCGACGAACGCGTGCACGCGCTGCGGGCGGTCTGCGCGCGGTACGGGGTGTCGCCGCTCGCCGCCGCGCTGCAGTTCCCTCCGGCGCACCCGGCGGTCGCCACGACGCTGGTCGGCGCCCGTACGCCGGATGAAGTCGCCGCCAGCGTGGCGCACTTCGAACGTCCGGTGCCCACCGCGCTCTGGGCCGCGCTGAAGTCGGACGGGCTGCTGCGGGCGGACGCGCCGACGCCGTCGGCGGACGCCTGAGACTTCCTGCGCGGTTTCGGCGGAATGGCTGGAAAGTATCGCCATGACTCCAACAAGTTGGACATCACAGCGAATTTTGAACAAACAGCGGTGGAACCCCTTCCGTATGACTTATGGTCGCTGACACACGGCACCCTGGGCTTGGGGAGGTTCAGTGCGCCGTTTGGGGTTGATGCATCTGGGGGGTTCATGCGGCGTGATGCCATTTTTCTGTCCGGTCAGCGCAGACCCGTGCGAAGACCGGCCACCGGTTCCGTGCCGGCCGGAGAGCTTCGGCGCGCCCGGGACAAGGCGGTGTGGTACGTACCGTTGGCCGTGGCCGCCGACATCCTGGGGACCGCGCTGCCGGTCCTCTTCGTGTACAGAGCCGCCGCGCAGCCGCACCCCGAAGTCGCCGCGGCCACGGCGGCGCTCATCTGGCTCGGGGTCCAGCTCGCGCACAAACGCTACGTGCACAGGTCTCTCGGCGAGTCACGCGGGCTCGTCTCCGCACTGCAGGACTGGCTGACACTGCTCGGTCTGCTGGCCGTCATCCGCGCCGCGACCGGGGAGAGTTCGGCACCCGCGTACGCGCTGCTGGCGCTCACCCCCGTGGTCGTGCTGACCGTCGCCTGCCGTACGCTCACGCACCGCCATCTGACCGCCCAGCGGCGCGCGGCGCAGGCCGTGTGCCGGGCGCTCGTCGTCGGCGAGGCGGGCGCGGTCGACGAGGTGGTGGGGCAGCTGGCGTCCGGTACGGACCACGCGTACGTGGTGATCGGCGCGGTGCCGGTGGGCGACGCCCCGCTGCGCAGCGGCGTTCCCGAGTCGGGGCGGCTGAACGCGGCGCCGGACGGGGAGCGTTCGGCGGACGCGGGCCTGGACGCCGATGCCGCAGCCGCCCTGGCCGGCGAGATCACGCTCAACCTCGGCATCCCCGTCCCGCCCGCCGCGCCCGCGGGCCCGGACGGCGCGCAGGCAGCGGCCTACGTCACCGACGGCGAAACGGTTCTGGAGGCGTCCCGGCGGCACGGCGCGGAGATGGTGCTCGTCGTGCCGGGGGCGCAGCTCGGCGGCGACCGGCTGCGGCGGCTGTCCTGGGCGGTCCAGGACGCGGGCCTGCGCCTGGTGATCGCCTCCGGGCTGACGGAGGTGGCGCTGCGGCGCGTACGGCTGGACACGGCCGCCGGGCTGAACCTGCTGCACGTGGCAGCGCCCGTACGGCGCGGCCCGCAGCTCGTCGTCAAGAACACGCTGGACCGGTCCGGCGCGGCGCTCGGACTGCTGCTGCTGGCACCGCTGTTCGCGGTGCTGGCCGCGGTCGTACGGCTCGACTCGCGCGGGCCGGTGCTCTACCGGCAGCTCCGGATCGGGCACCGTGGTGTCCCGTTCACCATGTGGAAGTTCCGCTCGATGGTGACGGAGGCCGAGCAGCTGCGGCCCGCGCTGGCGGCGGCGGACGAGCAGGACGGGCCGACGTTCAAGATCCGCCGCGACCCGCGCGTGACGCGCGCCGGGCGGCTGCTGCGGCGCACCTCGCTGGACGAGCTGCCGCAGCTGGTGAACGTGCTGCGCGGCGAGATGTCCCTGGTGGGCCCGCGCCCGCCGCTGCCCGACGAGGTGGCGGCGTACGGCCCCGTGGAGCTGCGGCGGCTGCACGTGAAGCCGGGGATGACCGGGCCGTGGCAGGTCGGCGGGCGGTCGGAGCTGACCTGGGACGAGAGCCTGGCGCTCGATCTGCGCTACGCCGACAACTGGTCGCTCACCATGGACGCGGACGTGCTCGCCCGCACATTCCGTGCCGTGGCCGACGGACGCGGGGCGTACTGATGCGCCCCGCGCCACCGCCGTACGAGCCGCACGAACCGCACGCGTACGAGCCGCACGAGCCCCGCGCGGACGAGCCGTACAAGCCGTACGCGGACGAGCCGCGCCCGCGGCCCCCGCTGCCGCTAGGCGGAAGCGGCCCCGGAGCGCAGCCACCACTCGTACGTGTCCCGGATGCCGTCCGCCAGCGGGACGCGCGGCGCGAAGCCCAGCTTGCGGAGCCGCGACACGTCGAGCAGCTTGCGCGGCGTGCCGTCCGGCTTCGAGGTGTCGAAGGCGATGCGCCCGGTGAAGCCGGTCACGTCCCGTACGGTCTCGGCGAGTTCGCGGATGGTCAGGTCCTCGCCGCAGCCGATGTTCACCGGCGTCCCGTCGTCGTACGTCCGCAGCAGCAGCGAGCACGCCCGCGCCAGGTCGTCCACGTGCAGGAACTCGCGGCGCGGTGTGCCGCTCCCCCACAGCACGACCTCCTCGCGGCCGTCCCGCACGGCCTCGTGGAAGCGGCGGATCAGGGCGGGCAGCACGTGCGAGGTCTCCAGGTCGAAGTTGTCGCCCGGACCGTAGAGGTTGGTCGGCATGGCGGAGATGTACGCGGCGCCGTACTGCTGCCGGTAGCCGCGCACCTGTGTGATGCCGGCGATCTTGGCGATGGCGTACGGCTCGTTCGTCGGCTCCAACGGGCCGGTGAGCAGCGCCTCTTCGGTGATCGGCTGCGGTGCGAGCTTGGGGTAGATGCAGGACGAGCCGAGGAACAGCAGCCGTCCCACGCCGGCCGCGTGCGCCCCGCCGATCACGCTGAGCTGGATGCGGAGGTTGTCCTCCAGGAACGGGACCGGGAAGTTCTGGTTGGCCATGATGCCTCCCACCGTGGCCGCCGCCAGCACGACCGCGTCCGGGCGTACGTCCCGCAGGTACGCCTCGGTGCCCGCCGCGTCGCGCAGGTCGAGCGCGGCACGGCCGCGGGTCAGCACCTCGTGGCCCTCGTCGGCGAGCTGCCGGGCGACGGCGGAGCCCACGAGGCCCCGGTGGCCCGCGACGAAGATCCGGGCGCGGGGCGGCAACAGCTCTCTCGGTGGCGTCATACCACCGGATTCTGCCAGCGCACCGGGCGCGGCGGACCACATACCCGAAGCAGGGGGGCACTCGATGACTGACGGCAGTACGGACGGCAGACCCGGCGGCACAGGCCGCACAGGCGGCGGCACGGGTGGCGGCACGGGCGGCGGCACAGGTGGCGGCACAGGCGGCAAAAGCGCTCTGATCACCGGAATCACCGGACAGGACGGCTCGTACCTCGCCGAACTCCTCCTGGCCAAGGGTTACACGGTGCACGGCCTCGTGCGCCGCTCCTCGTCCTTCAACACGGCCCGGCTCGACCACGTCTACCAGGACCCGCACGAGTCCGAACGGTCGCTGATCCTGCACCACGCCGACCTCACCGACGGCGTGGCCATGGTCAACCTCCTCCGGGATCTCGCGCCCGACGAGGTCTACAACCTCGGCGCGCAGTCGCACGTACGCGTCTCCTTCGACGCCCCCCTCTACACCGGGGACGTCACGGCGATGGGCGCGCTGCGGCTGCTGGAGGCCGTACGGGCGAGCGGCATCGACACGCGCGTCTACCAGGCGTCGTCCTCGGAGATGTTCGGTGCGGCGCCGCCCCCGCAGCACGAGGGCACGCCGTTCCACCCGCGTAGTCCGTACGGCTGCGCCAAGGTCTTCGGCTACTGGGCGACGGTCAACTACCGCGAGGCGTACGGTCTGTTCGCGGTGAACGGCATCCTCTTCAACCACGAGTCCCCACGCCGTGGCGAGACGTTCGTGACGCGCAAGATCACCCGCGCCGTGGCACGGATACGCGCCGGCCTCCAGGACCGGCTCTACCTCGGCAACCTGGACGCCGTACGGGACTGGGGCTACGCCCCCGAGTACGCCGAGGCGATGTGGCGGATGCTCCAGCACGACGAGCCGGACGACTTCGTGATCGCCACCGGGGAGGCGGCCTCCGTACGGGACTTCCTGGCCGCCGCGTTCCGGTCGGCCGGGCTGGAGTGGCAGGACCACGTGCGGTTCGACGCCAATTACGAGCGCCCCAGCGAGGTCGACGCGCTGATCGGCGACGCGGCGAAGGCCGAGCGGGTGCTCGGCTGGAAGCCGCAGGTCAGGTGGGACGAACTGGCCCGGATCATGGTCGAGGCGGACATCAGCGCCCTCGACGCCGAACTGGCCGGGGCCACCGTCCGCATCGACCGCTGAGCCGCGGCACCGGACAACCGGCAACCGGCAACCGGCAACCGGCAACGAGCAACAAGCGCAGACGCAACAAGAGGTGGGGATCATGGGAAGTGCGGTGGCGGGGAGAGGCGGCGGCGCGAGAGCGCGCAGACGGCTCCGCGGGCGGTTCAACGGCCGGACGGGCGGCCGGTTCAGCGGCGGCTTCAGCGGCCGGAAGGCGATGGCGCTCGGCGCCGCACTCGCCATGACGGTCGCCGGCTGGACGGGCGCGCAGCTGCTGAGCGCCGAGCAGGCGGACGCGGTGACGCCGCCCGTCGGTTTCACGGCCGACGACCTGCCGACGTGGCAGACGAACGGCGTGGTCTGGGCGATGGCCCAGCACGACGGCGTGGTCTTCGCGGGCGGCACTTTCTCCTCGATCAGGCCGCCGGGCGCGGAGCCCGGCACGAGCGAGCGCGGCGCCGTCAACTTCGCGGCGTTCAACGCGGCGACGGGCGCGCCCACCGACTGCCGGCTGAACTTCACCGTCGGCAGCGGCACCGCGACCGTACGGGCGCTGGACGTCTCGCCGGACGGCACGACGCTGTACGCGGGCGGCACGTTCGGCGCGGTCAACGGCACCTCGGTGAGCAACGTTGCAGCGATCGACATCGCGTCCTGCACCGTCAAGACGGGCTTCAAGGTGTCCGTGTCGGCCGCCGTACGGGCGCTGGACGTCACCTCGGACACCGTCTACATGGGCGGGGACTTCCTCACCGTCGCCGGCCAGTCCCGCGGCCGCTTCGCCGCCGTCAGCACGACCGGCTCCCTCACCGCGTGGAACCCGAAGGCGGACAAGGTCGCCCGCGCCCTGGAGGTCACTCCCGACGGCGACAACGTGGTCCTCGGCGGTGACTTCGACACCGTAGGCGGCCGTGCCTCGCACGCGCTGGCCGTGGTCGACTCCTCGTCCGGCGGCGTCACCAAGAGCTACGGCTCGACGTTCATCCACCGCGCCTCCGTGGTCAAGGGCATGACCGTCGACTCGACCGGCGTCTACACCGCGCACGAGGGCACCGGCGGCGGCGTCTTCGACGGCCGTCTCGCCCTCAACCTCAGCGACTTCAACCAGCGCTGGCGCGACACCTGCCTCGGCGCCACCCAGGACGTCGCCGTGCACGGGTCGGTGCTCTACAGCGCCTCGCACGCGCACAACTGCAGCAGCATGGGCCAGTTCCCCGAGCTGAACGAGCGCCAGCACCTGCTGGCCGAGTCCACCGGCAACCCCAAGCCGCTGCTGTCCTGGTTCCCCGACACCGACGACGGCCCGTCCGGCACCGAGCAGATCGGCCCGCGGGCGATGGTCTCGTCCGCGCGCGGCGGCACGGACTACATGTGGGTCGGCGGCGAGTTCACCCGTATCGTCACGCACGGCAACATGAAGCAGCAGGGCCTCGTACGGTTCGCGGCCGGGCCCGACACCGGCGACCCGACCGTCCCCGACGAGGTGACCGCGAGCAACGTCACCGGTGGCGACGTGAAGGTCAGCTGGCGGGCGAGCCTCGACGAGGACGACAGCAAGCTGACGTACAAGGTGTACCGGAACGACTCCAGCACCCCCGTCGGCACCGTCACCGCCGACTCGCTGTTCTGGAAGCGGCCCACGGTGAGCTTCACGGACACGGACGCCGACTCCGGCACGGCCTACCAGTACCGGATCACCGCCAGTGACGCCGGGGACGCCAACACCAGTGCCAGGTCCGCGGCGGCCACGGTTACCACGCCGGGCACCCCGCAGCAGACCACGGTCACCCGGGAGGCCACCGCCGACAGCTACGTCAACGCCGGCTCCACGGCCTCCAACTACGGCGGCCACCAGCAGCTGGCCGTACGCGGCACGTCGGCGTACGAGAGCTACGCGCGGTTCAGCCTGCCCTCGGCACCGGGCGGCATGACCCTCACCAAGGCGCAGCTCACCGTCAGCACCAGCACCGACGCGAACGCCGCCTCGGCGGACTCGCACCGCGTACGCCTCGTCACCGGCAGCTGGTCGGAGTCGACGGTGACGTACGCCAGCAAGCCGACGCTGGACAGCGCCACCCTGGGCACCCTGACGGGCGCGACCTCGGTCAACACCGACCAGACGGTCACGCTCGACCCGGCGGCGGTCTCCGGCGAGCTGGGCGGCGACCTGGACCTCGCCCTGACCAGTACCGGTACGGACAGCCTCTGGCTCTGGTCGAGCGACCGCTCGGCGGCGTCCGGACCGAGGCTCACCCTCACGTTCGAGGTGCCGTGAGCGTCGTCAGGGCCAGGAGCAGCACGGCGGCCGTCCTGCTGACGGCCGCCGTGTTGCTCGCGGCCGGCTGCTCCGGGAGCGACGGCGGCGCGGACGCGGAGAAGCGCCCGTCGGGCGCGGCGAGTTCACCCTCCGCGGGCAAGGACGGCGGCGGGGCCGGCGGCACGGACGGAGAGCGGGCGGCCCCGCCCGCACCGGACAAGGCCGCCAAGGGCCCGAAGGTGCCCACGTCCGAACTCACGCCCGCGACCGGCACGTTCAGCAAGAAGCAGAAGAAGTACCTGGTGGACCGGGTGCCCGAGGGCACCGACCCGGCGGCGATCCTCGAAGCCGGCACGGCGGCCTGCGAACGCATCGCCACCGTCGCCGACGCCGACCGCAAGGCCGTGCTCAGCGCCCTCAAGGCGGGCGAGATCGCCAACGCGAAGCCCGCCGTCGAGCACCTCTGCCCGGAGTACGAGCCGCTGCTGAAGGCCGCGGGAGTCATCGAGTGACCGTGAGAACAGCCGCGAAAGCAGGCGAGGAGCAACACGTGGAGAAGCTGCCCATCGTGGTCGCGATCCCGACGAAGAACGAGGCGGAGAACATCACGACGACCGTCCGCTCGGTGATCGACCACTTCGAATCCGTGGTCGTCGTCGACTCCGACAGTACGGACGACACCCGCGCGCTCGCCAAGGAGGCCGGCGCGGAGGTGCTGCCGTACACCTGGGACGGCGGCTACCCGAAGAAGAAGCAGTGGTGCCTCGAGCACGTGCACCCCGAACGGGACTGGCTGCTCTTCCTCGACGGCGACGAGACGCCCAGCCAGGAGCTGCTCATCGAGCTGCGCCGGCTCTTCACCGTGCCGCCGGGCCGTACGGTGCGCCCGGCGGCGTTCGACATCCCGCTCGGCTACTGGTTCGGGGGACGGCGCCTGCGGCACGGCTACACCATCGTCAAACGCGCGCTGCTGGACCGTACGCGCTCCCGCTTCCCCGAACCGGACGACCTGGACGCGCCGGGCATGGGCGAGCAGGAGGGGCACTACCAGCCGCTCGTCGACGAGGGCGCGGAGGTCGCCACGCTCGGTGCGCCCATCGAGCACCGCGACCTGGACCCGGTGCGCACCTGGTTCGACCGGCACAACCGCTACTCCGACTGGGAGGCGTGGCTCGAACACCACCCGGAGGTACGGGAGCAGATCCGCCGGGCGAAGACCCGGCAGGGGCAGCTGTTCCACCGGGCGCCGTTCAAGCCGCTGCTGTCGTTCGGCTACGCGTACGTGTACAAGCGCGGCTTCCTCGACGGGCGCGCCGGCTTCGACTACGCCCTGGCCATGAGCTTCTACCGGTGGCAGATCGGGCTCAAGGCCAGGGAACTGAGGCAGGCCGCGGAGCAGCGGCAGTTCAGTGCGCCGCGATGACCCGCTCGTAGATCCCGTGCAGCGTCCCGGCCACCGCGTCGATGGTGAACCCGTCGCGTACCAGCTCCCACGCGGCCCGCGAAGCCGCGCGGTGCGCGGCCGGGTCGAGCAGCTCCAGGACGGCCCGGCCGACGAGCTCGCCGTTGTCGGTGCCGGGACGGCTGTCCACCACCCGTCCCGCGCCGGCGGCGGCCACGTCGGGCGCCAGCCCGCCGGTACGGGTGACGACCACCGGCAGTCCCACGGACATCGCCTCCAGGACGGACACCGCGAACGGCTCGACGACGGACGGGAGTACGTACACGTCCGCGCTCCGCAGCCGCGCCAGCACCTCCGCGTGGTCCAGCGCGCCCACGTACTCCACCGCGTGCCCGACGCCCAGCGTGCCCGCCAGCTCCAGCATGTCCGCGGCCATCGCACCGGTGTCGGGACCGGCCAGCACGAAACGCGCCTCCGGGTACTCCGCGAGCACCGTCGGCATCGCCGAGATGAAGTCCTGCGGCCGCTTGCGCTCCTGCACGCGGGCGACGTACAGGACGGTGGGCGCCTTGCTCTCGCCCTCCGCGCGTTCCGGGGGGCCTTCCAGCGCCGCGGGCGGCGGCTGCGGCTGTACGCCGTTCACGAGCCGGTACGCGGGCGCCATCCGCTCCGGGGCGACCACCGCCGCCGTGTCGGCGCGTTCCTGCTCGGTCAGGTGCAGCACCGCGTCCGCCCGCTTCAGCACGCGGCGCAGCCCCAGCACGTCCACGAGCTGCGCGACGCGCTTCTCCGTCGGGTCGATCATCCCGTGCGTCTGCAGCACCAGCGGACGGCCGCACTGGAGCGCGATCAGCGCGATGGGCAGCGTGATCAGGTCGCGCATCAGATGCACGTGCACCACGTCGGCGGAGCGCACCAGCCGCCGCGCGTCGGCCAGCAGCGCGGGCGACGTGATGCCGCTGACCTCGAAGCGCGGCAGCACGTGCCGCGCCTGGTACAGCCGGGCGGGCACCCCGTCCACCTCCCGCGGCAGCGGCCCGTCGAAGCCGTCCCCGAGCGCCACCATCGCCGCCTGTACGCCGCGGGCGCGCAGCCCGCGGGACAGGTTCAGCGCGACGCGGGTCGGACCGCCGAAATCGTGTGTGGGCGTGTGAAGCGTGACGGCATGCAGGACCTTCAACGGAATCCCCTCCCCAGAGTCCCCGAACCCCCGACGGCGCCCTCCCCGCGGCGCGTTCGGCCCAGCTTAACGGCGCCGTCACCGGAGCGTCACAGAACGCGGATCACAGCTCCACAACTCGGTAGACTGCCCGGGGGCCGCACAGTGGATGCACCCTCTGGGGCAGGCGGGGTGCGAAGGGGGCGGCCGTATGACGCTTGACGCCACGCGCGGGCCGTCCGGCACGCGCGGGCCGTCCGGGCCGTCCGGCACCGGGCGCGCGGTCCCGCCGTACGACCCGGCCGAGCTCCGGCACTTCACCCCGCGCGCCGCGCTCTCCCGCGCGCTCGCCGTACCCCTCGTCCTCGGCATGGTCGCCGTACTGCCCGGTGCCGTCGCCACCCAGCCCGGACCCGGCGCACGGGACACCGCGTTCTGGCTCCAGCTCACCCTCTGCTGCTACGCGGGCGCGCGCCTGTGCTCCATGGTGCTCACCGCGCGACGGCGCCTCATCCAGGGCTCGTTCTGGCTGTTCGTGTACATCGCGATGGGCGTGGCACCGCTCGCCCAGACCGTGCTGGACCGTACGCCGACGCCCGTCGTCGGGCCGCGTTCGGACACCGTACTGGCCGTCGCGCTGGTGCTGTGCGGCGTCGTCGCGTTCGACGTGGGCGCCCTCCTCGCCCGGCACCGCCCGGCGCCGCGCCGGCCGCGCAACCGGGGCCCGGCGTCCGTACATCGGCCGCGGCTGTACGCGCTGGTGCTGTTCTCGTACGCCGCCAGCGCGCTCATGATCGTCCAACTCGGCGGCGTCGGCGTGTTCTTCAGCAGCCGCCAGGAGATCGGCGAGAGCGTCAGTGCCGCCACCGGCGCGGCGGCGGGCGCCGCCGCGTCCCAGGCCGGCTCGGCGTTCCTGCGCGGCTTCGGCACCGTCCCCGTGCTGCTGGCACTGCTGTTCCTCACCCGCTGGCTGGTGACCTCGCGCGTGGCGCGGCGCAAGCCGCTCGTGCTCGCCATGTGGGCCGCGACGCTGGGCGTGAACGTGATCGTCAACAACCCGGTGTCCAACCCCCGCTACTGGTTCCTGACGGTGCTCTTCGCGCTGCTGTTCACGGCGTTCCCGCGCAGCCCCGTGATGTACCGGGGCGCGCTCGCGCTCGGCGCGGTCATCGCCCTGGTGGTGTTCCCGTTCGCGGACCGCTTCCGCTACGCGGAGGACGCCGCCAACCAGCCCGAGACCGACTCCGTCCTCGTCCCCCTGACCCTCAAGGACTACGACCAGATCGGCATGTTCGCGAACACCATCTCGTTCGCCGGCGCGGGCGACGGCCACACCTACGGCCGCCAGTCCGCCGGCACCGCGCTGTTCTTCGTGCCCCGCTCCGTGTGGACGGGGAAACCGGAGGACACGGGCGTACGCGTGGGCGAGTGGATGGGCATGAAGAACACCAACCTGTCCGCGCCCCTGTGGGCCGAACTCTGGCTCGACTTCGGCCCCCTGGGCATGAGCGGCGGCTTCCTCGCCGCGGGCTACCTCGCCTCGCGCGCGGACCGCCGGTACGTACGGCACACCGCCGAGAACACCGGCCCCGCCGCCATCGGCAGCATCCCCGCCATCGTCACCCCGCTCGTCGCGGGCTACGCCTTCATCCTGCTGCGGGGGCCGCTGCTGCAGGCCATGGGCCGCATCGGGATCGCAGTGGTGTGCCTGGCGGCGGTCACGACGTTCCGCGAGAACCCGCGGAAGCGGCTGCCGTGACCGTGACGCCGGTCACGTGACGCCGGTCAGGAAGGCTGGACCTCGTCGAAGAGCGCGAGGGCCTCGGAGGGGTCCGGGCTCACGAGGCGTTCCAGCCCGGCCATCGTGATGTCCGCCCACCTGCCGGCGCGTTCCCACATCTGCTCCTCGAAGGCGCGTACGGCCTCGTCCAGTTCCCCGGGGCCGGAGGCGGCGGCGACGGACTCGGCGAGTTCGGTGCCCTCCAGCATCGCGAGGTTCGCGCCCGCCCCCAACGGGGGCATCAGATGGGCGGCGTCGCCCATCAGCGTCACCCCGGAGACGTGGTCCCAGGTGTGGGACGCGGGAAGGACGTGGAGGGGGCGGCGGACGAAGCCCGTGCCGCGGCGGAGGAGTTCGAGGACGGGGGCGGCCCAGCCCTCGAACAGGGCCAGCAGGCCCGTCCGCACGGTCTCGGCGTTGGCCTCTGCGTCGGCGTTGGCCTCTGCGTCGGCTGCCGGGCCCAGGCCCTCGTGCCGGTCCCGGTCCGTGTGCCGGCCCCGGTCCGTGTGCCGGTCCAGCGGCTCGCGGAACTGGGCGTACACCTTGACGTGGCCCCCGCTGTTGCGCTGGGCGACGAGCGCGCGATTCACGCCGTACACCGCCACGGAACCGTCGCCGACCAGCCGGGCGAGGTCGGGATTGCGGGCGTCGACGTCGTCCAGGGACGTCTCGACCAGGGTGACGCCGGTGTACCGCGGCGCCGCGGACGACACCGCCGGACGGACCCGGGACCAGGCACCGTCCGCGCCGATCACGAGGTCGAACGTCTCCTGCCGCCCGTCCGCGGAACGGACCAGCACGCCGCCCCGGCCCTCCGGCACCACCTCCGTCACGGCCCGCCCCCACTGCACCTCCAGCGGCCCGAGCAGCAGGTCCCGGAGCTGCCCGCGGTCGATCTCGGGATTGGCCCGGTCACCCGGGCGAGGCGGCCAGTCGCGCAGGACGGTCCCGTCCGTGTCCAGGATGCGCATGGCCTGCCCCTCGGGACGGGCCAGCGCCTGGAACTCCGCCAGCAGCCCCGCCTTCTCCAACGCCAGCTGCCCCAGGCCCTCGTGCAGGTCCAGCGTGCCGCCCGCGGGACGGGCGTCGCGGGCGGGATCGCGTTCGAGAACGGTGACGGGGTGACCGTGACGATGCAGTACGCGGGCGAAGGAAAGGCCGGCCGGGCCGCTGCCGACAACTGCGATACGGGGGCTCATGCCGATACAACGTACGGCCCCTCGCCGAGCCGGTCCGCCCCGCCCCGGCGGACCTCGTCCCCTACGTGGCCGGCCGTTCCGCACCGACCGGCGCCTCCGGCTGCGTCGGCCGTTCCGGGTCGGCCGCGTCCCCGGCGTCGTACGGCGTACGGAGCACGCGCCGTACGCGCAGCCAGCTCGCCGCCGCCTTGCACACCGACCCCGCACACAGCCCCCAGGCGGCGCCCAGCACCCCGCCCAGCGCGTAACCGGTGAGCATGCAGCACACCGTGAACAGCGAGAACACCAGCTGGATGGGCAGCGTCGTACGCGGGCGCAGCACGCGGAGCGCGAGCAGCCCGCACGTGCCGAGGGCCATCGCCGCGTACTGGCTGCCCGTCGCGGACAGCAGCCCGGACGCAGCCGCCCAGGTGTCACCGAGCAGCATCCGCCCGTACCGGTCGGGCAGCAGCACCAGCACGACCGCCCACACCGCCGCCCCGGCCGCGAGCACGCCGCCTGCGGCGAGCGCGGCACGGGCCGAACGGCGGGGGCCGCCCGTACGGTTGAGAAGCGGCGGGCCGAATCCGGTGGCGGCGTTGAACAGCACGTTCATGGGCCCGAAGAGGGTGGTCGCGCCGCGCAGCGCGCCGACGGCGAGGGGGTTCGCCCACAGGCCGAGGGCGATGACGGCGAGTTGGGTGCCGGCGTTGCCGACGGCGAACTCGAGGGCGAAGCGGGCGCCGAGATGTCCGCGCCGCACGTATCTTTTTGCACCGCCCGCCACGACCTCCGCACGCGCCCGTTCTGCGACCGGCACTGCGTCAAGCCCGTCCGTGACGCTCTTCTCCCTCTCAGAGGAAGAGCTGGAGGCAGACCGCACCGAATCAAGCCCGTCCGGCGTTTGAGGACGGCCCTCAGCCGGGTTCCCGGCTGTGGCCGACCCATGGGCGCGGCCACGTGACCACCAGTGGTCCGCTGCCACTCGGCGATGGCTGGCGGCCGTCCTCAAACGCCGGACGGGCTGGGAAGGTGCGGCTGACCCGCCGTCGTCAGCGATCTCGCCACGGTGGCCGAGGGCCGTCCTCAAGCGCCGGACGGGCTTGATTCGGTGCCGAATGGGCCCCAATGCGCGCCCAGTCGGCTGAGCCCTGTGGCGAGCACCCCGTGCGGAGAGGCGCCACAGCAAGGTCAGGCCCAGGAGCAGTGCCGGGATCGCCGACGCCCCCCACACCGCGATCAGCCGGTCCGCCCCCGCCCCCCGCGGCTGCGCCGCGAGGGCCGCGACACCCGTGGCGAGGCGGAGCACGTCCGCGGCCAGGGCGCGGTGCGGGCTGTGCAGCGTGGCGAACGCGTAGCGGAGGCAGTCGTGGGTCAGTACCACCGGCAGTACGAGCAGCAACGCGCCGAGTCCCGCCGCCAGCCGCCCCTCGAACCCGGTGGCGAGCCACAGCACGCCCCCGGCCGACAGGGCCACGGCCCCCGACGCGGCGGCCGTGAAGACGACCGCCGCCCGGCACGCCGCCCGCACCTCGCGGACCGGGCCCCGTTCCAGTACGAGCGCCTGCCCGACGTAGCCGACGGAGAGTCCGAGCAGCACCGTGAACACCGTGTAGACGACGGAGAACACGGCGAACCCGGCGGCGCTGCTCTGCCGGGCCGCGACCACCAGGACCGCGATGTTGGTGAGCGCGGCCACGCCCTGGTCCGCGATGGAGCAGGCCACCGCGGCGCGGGTGCGCAGTGGTCTGCCGGTCACGGCTGGGTGGTGGGCGAGGTGTGCTCTTCGAGGTCGGCCGGGTCGACGATGCGCAGGCCGACCGTCTCGGAGCCGATGTCGCGGTGCGCGTGGGCGCCGCCCTCGCGCGTACGGCGGTCGTCACGGCCGGACTCAAAACCCTCGTCGCGGTCGTCGCGGTCGTCACGGTCGTCGGAGCCCGACGCCCCCGGCCCCGGCTCCCGCTCCCGCTCCCGCTCGGCCGCCGTACCGCGTCCGCCCCCGGACTTCCGCGACTTGCCACGCCGCCCACCGGAGGCCCCGGCCCCGGACCCGATAGTGAGGAGTATCAGGGAGTCTACTCAGGGGGACAGCAACGGAAGAAGGGAATATGGGAGAGGATGGGTACAGAGAGTGGAGGTGTATGCGGAAGGAAGAAGAAGTAATAAGGAATGGGAGTGAGAAACGAGGAATAGGAGAAGTGTAGAGGAGACAGAAGATGGGAAAAAAAGAGGCGATGAAAGGGGGAAGAGGAGAAGAAGAAAAAATGATGGATAAAATTTTGTTTTTTTAGGGTGTATAAGAGACAGGTGCTGCTCGGTGCGGAGTCCGACGTCGGCCGCGCGCTCGCCGCCGGCCGCCCCGACCGGGCGGCGCGCCTGCTCGCGGCGTGGCGGGACGTCTTCGGGGACGGGCTGCGGCTGGCCGTGACCGGCCACGGGCCGCCGCGGGACGCGGCGCGGATGCTGGGTCTGGCCGTCCAGGAGGGCATCCGTCCTGTGCTGACGAACGCCGTGCGCTACGCCGACCCCGGCCTGGGCCCGGTCGCGGACGTGCTGGACGCGGCGCGCCGCCTCGTACCGGTCGACGAGCGGGCCGGACTGGACGGCGGCGAACGGTGGCTGAAGGGCCCGGACGAGATGGCCGAGGCGGCCGTACGCGCCGCCGAGGCCGCCGGGTACCGGCGGAACACCGCGCACCGGCTGCTCCGGCTGACGGAGGAGACCGCCGCCGAGTGCCGGGTGGACCCGGAGGACGACCTCGGCATCGGACGGGTGCACTTCCCGGAGCCCCAACTGGTGGGCGCGGAGCGGCGGACGGCCGCCCGCGTGCTGCGTTCGCGGTGCGCGGCGGGCATGGTGAGCCGCGGGTACGACCGGGACGGCGGGCGCTGGGCCAGGCTGGAGCACGAGCTGCGGATCATCGAACGGCTCGGCTTCTCCTCGTACTTCCTCACCGTCGGGCAGGTCGTCGAGGACGTGCGGGCGAGGGGGATACGGGTGGCCGCGCGCGGCTCCGGGGCCGGTTCGCTCGTCAGCCATCTGTTGGGCATCGCGCAGGCGGACCCGGTGGAGCACGGGCTCCTGATGGAACGTTTCCTCTCCCCGCGCCGCGCCGCGCTCCCGGACATCGACATCGACGTGGAGTCCGCCCGCCGCATCGAGGTCTACCACGCCATCTTCGACCGCTTCGGCGCGGAGCGCGTCGCGACCGTCGCGATGCCCGAGACGTACCGGGTGCGGCACGCCGTACGGGACGTGGGCGCCGCACTCGGCATGGACCCGGCGGAGACGGACCGGCTCGCCAAGGCGTTCCCGCACATCCGCGCGCGCGACGCGCGGACCGCGCTGGCGGAGCTGCCGGAGCTGCGCGAGGTGGACCCGGACGCGTACGGGGACCGCTTCTGGTCGCTGGTCGAGGCGCTGGACGGGCTGCCCCGCGGTGTCGCCATGCACCCCTGCGGGGTGCTGCTCTCCGACGGCTCGCTGCGCGCCCGTACGCCCGTCGTGCCCACCAGCGGCGAGCACCTGCCGATGTCGCAGTTCGACAAGGAGGACGTGGAGGACCTGGGGCTGCTCAAGCTGGACGTCCTGGGCGTGCGGATGCAGTCCGCGATGGCGCACGCGGTGGGGGAGATCGAGCGGGTGAGCGGGGAGCACGTCGAGCTGGACGCCGTACCGCGGGACGACCCGGAGACGTACGAGCTGATCCGCTCGGCGGAGACGCTCGGCTGCTTCCAGATCGAGTCGCCGGGGCAGCGCGACCTGATCGGACGGCTGCAGCCCGCGGACTTCCACGACCTGGTGGTGGACATCTCGCTGTTCCGGCCGGGCCCGGTGGCCGCCGACATGGTGCGGCCCTTCATCGAGGCCCGGCACGGCCGCAGACCCGTGCGGTATCCGCACCCGGACCTGGAGGGCGCGCTGCGCGAGACGTACGGCGTGGTGGTGTTCCACGAGCAGATCATCGACGTCATCGCCGTCATGACCGGCTGCGACCGCGCGCTGGCGGACGAGGCGCGGCGGGCGCTGTCCGACAGCGAGCGGCAGGGGCGGGTACGGGCCTGGTTCGCGCGGGAGGCGGAACGGCGCGGCTACGCGGCGGACGTCGTGGAGCGCACCTGGGAGATCGTGGAGGCGTTCGGCAGCTACGGCTTCTGCAAGGCGCACGCCGTCGCCTTCGCCGTGCCGACGTACCAGTCGGCGTGGCTGAAGGCGCACCACCCGGCCGCGTTCTACGCCGGGCTGCTGGAGCACGACCCGGGGATGTACCCGAAGCGGCTGCTGCTGGCGGACGCGCGGCGGCGCGGGGTGCCGGTGCTGCCGCTGGACGTGAACCGGTCGGGGATCGGCTACCGCGTCGAACCGGCGGACGGCGAACGGCCGTTGTGGGGCATCCGGCTCGCCCTCGGCGAGGTGCAGGGCATCAGCGAGGCCGACGCGGAACGGATCGCCGCGGGCCAGCCGTACGACTCGCTCACCGACCTGTGGCGGCGGGCCCGGCCGCCCCGCCCCGTCGCCGAGGGGCTGGCCCGGGTCGGGGCGCTGGACGCGTTCGGCGGCAACCGGCGCGACATGCTGCTGCACATCGCCGAGCTGCACCGGCGGCAGCGCGGACCCGGCGCGCGCGAGGGGCAGCTGGCGCTCGGCGAGGCGGCGGCGCCGGACCCCGCCGGGCTGCCCGACCTCGACCGGGACGAACGGCTGGGCGCGGAGCTGGGCGTCCTCGGCATGGACGCCTCACGCCATCTCATGGGCGACCACGCCGAGTTCCTGCGCGAGCTGGGCGCGTACTCCGCGCGCGCCCTGCGCGAGGCGCGGCACGGCGAGACGGTCCTGGTCGCGGGCGCCAAGGCGGCCACCCAGACGCCGCCGATACGCAGCGGGAAGCGGGTCATCTTCACCACCCTCGACGACGGTACGGGGCTGGTCGACTGCGCCTTCTTCGACGACTCGCACGCCGCCTGCGCGCACACCGTCTTCCACTCCTGGCTGCTGCTCGTACGGGGAGTGGTGCAGCGGCGCGGGCCGCGCAGCCTCAGCGTGGTCGGGGCGGCGGCCTGGGACCTCGCCGAACTGATCGAACTGCGGCGTACGGGCGGGCTGGAGGCCGTCGCGGCCCGGCTCGCCTCCGGCAACGGCGACGGCGACGGCGATGGCGACGAGGGCGGGGGCGAGGCGGACGACGCCGGGGACAGCGACGGTGCGGCCGGGGACGGCGACCCCACGGGGGGACGGCGTATCGAGATGCCGAACGGCTACCGGATGCACCCCTGGGCCGACCTCCGGCCCGCGGGTGAGCCGACGAAGAGCCCCCGCAAGATGTGGCACTCCAGCCCGGGGAGCGCGGGATGACGGAACGCGCGCAACGCCACCCGGCGGACCCCGGCCCGGAACCGCCGCACCCGGCGGTGCGGCCGCACCCGGCCGACCCCGCACGCCCGGAACCGCACCCGGGACCTGTACCGGAACCGGAGCCGGAACCTGTACCGGAACCGCACCCGGGACCTGTACCGGAGCCGCAGCCGCAGCCGGAGGCACCGTCCCGTGAGGAGGCGCGCGCCCGACCACACGTGCTGTACGTCCACTTCGGCCCCCGCTCCGCGACGCACTACCCCGAACTGCTGGAGCTGCTCGCCGACATCACCCCCGTCGTCCAGGCGCTGCCCCCCGACGCCGCGCTCGCCGACGTACGCGGCGCCCAGCGCTACTTCCGCCGGGACGCCGCCGGGCTCGCCGCGCTCGTACGGCTGCGCGCGGCCGCGCTGCACGACGCCGACTGCACCGTCGGCGTCGCCGTCAACCCGCTCCTCGCCCGGATGGCCGCGCACGACGGACCGCCCGGAACGGTGCGCTGCGTGCCCGCCGGCGAGGAGGAGACGGCGGCGTTCCTGGCCCCCAAGCCGGCCGCCGCGCTGTACGGGGTCGGCCCGGCGACCGCCCGCACCCTGGCCACGTACGGGCTGGACACCGTGGGCCGTATCGCCGCCGCGCCGCCGGCCACGCTGCAGCGCATCCTCGGCGCGGCCAACGGGCGGCTCGTACGGGAGCGGGCGCGCGGCATCGACCCGACGCCCGTCACGCCCAGCGCGCCCGCGCGGTCGGTGAGCCGCGAGTACCGCTTCGGGCGGGACGAACTGGACCCGGACCAGCGGAGGCGCGCGCTCCTCACGCTCACCGACGAACTGGGCTTCCGCATGCGGACGGAGGGGCGGGTCGCGCGGGCGCTCACGCTGACGGTGCGCTGCGCGGACCGTTCCACGATCACCCGTACCCGGCGCCTCGCGGAGCCGACCGCGCACACGCCGGCGCTCACCGCCACCGCGTACGCGCTGCACGACGCGCTCGCGCTCCAGCGCGCCCGCGTACGAGCGGTCGCGCTCCGCGCCGAGGACCTCACCGCCGCCGAACTCGCGGCCCACCAGCTCTCCTTGGATCCCCGCGAGGAGCGCGCCCGCCGGGCGGAGGCGGCGGCGGACCGCGCGCGCCTGCGGTTCGGCGCCGCGGCGGTCCACCCGGCGGGCCTCCTCTGGGCGGGCCTGCTGCACGTGGCGTAGCGGCGGGAGCCGTGCGGGGAGGGGCGGTGCCGGAAGCCGAGACCGAGCCGAAGGGGCGGAAGCCGAGGTGCCGCGCCCGGCGCGGCCGCGTACGGCTACAGTCGTGCGCGCGCTGGGCAGAACGCGCGAGGCGGAGAAACGGCGGCCCCGTCCGTCCCCGCCGCACACCCCCAGACCACGGCGACCGGGAGGGACGATCGTGCAGCCGCTGCGGCCCGACGATCCGCGCCGCGTGGGCGACCACCGGCTGCTGGCCCGGCTGGGCGCCGGCGGAATGGGCACCGTCTACCTCGCGCGCTCGCCGGGCGCCCGTACGGTCGCGGTCAAGGTCGTACGGGAGCACTTCGCCCGCGACGCCCGCTACCGCGCCCGGTTCCGCCGGGAGGTGGCGGCCGCCCGTACGGTCACGGGCACGTTCACCGCCGCACTGCTGGACGCCGATCCGGAGGCGGAGGTGCCGTGGCTCGCCACGGACTACCTGCCGGGGCTGTCGCTGCGGGAGGCCGTCGGGACGTTCGGCGCGCTCCCCGCGGACACCACGCTGCTGCTGGCCGCCGCGCTGGCCGAGGCGCTCGCCGACATCCACCGGGCGGGCCTCGCGCACCGGGATCTGAAACCCGCGAACATCGTGCTGACCGCGGGCGGCCCGCGCGTGATCGACTTCGGGATCGCACGGCCGGAGGACGCCACCGCGATCACCGTCCCCGGCGCCCTCCCCGGCACGCCCGGCTTCATGTCCCCGGAACAGGCGTCCGGCGGCCTCGCCGGTCCGCCCGGCGACGTCTTCGCGCTCGGCGCGGTGCTGGCGTACGCGGCGACGGGGCGCGGCCCGTTCGACGCCGGGGACCGCGCGGCGACGCTGGAACGGGTGCGGCTGGCGCGTACGGACCTCGCCGGGCTCACCGACCGCGGGCTGCGCGCGCTCGTCGCGGCCTGCCTGCGCCGTGAGCCGGAACGGCGGCCCACCGCGGCCGCGTTGCTCGACCGGGCCGCCGCGCTGCGGGACCGGCGGCACCGGCGGGACCGGCAGGACCGGCAGGGCGAGCCCGCGGCCTCCGTACGCGGCACCCGCTGGCTGCCCGCGCCGCTGGCGGAGGCGGTCGACCGGCGCGCGGCGGCCGAACCGCCGGGAGGCGACGGGCCGTTCGGGGAGGCGGCCGGGCTGCCCCGGCCCGGCGGCGGGCTCCCCGGCGAGACGACCGCGGAGCCCGGCGCGGTGACGGCGGAGCCCGGCGCGGTGACGGCCGGGGCGCACGGGCCCGGCCGCCCGCCCCGCCTCCCCGGCCTGCGCCGGCCCGGCCGCCGCACGCTGCTCCTGGCCGCGGCCGCCGTGCCGGTGGCCGCCGGCGCGTCGGTGGTGCTGGGGGAGTCGGTGCTCTCGGGGTCCGGGCGTACGGCACGCACGACCCGTACGCCGCGTCCGGGCGGCGGCACGGGCCCGCCCCCGGAGGCCGGGCAGCGCTGGAAGAAGAAGGTCGTCGCCGCGGGCTACCCCGACTATCCGGACCTCTACGCCGCCGGGGGAGTGGTGCTGGCCGCGCACAGCAAGGAGTCCGACGTACGCGCGCTGGACCCGCGTACGGGCGAGGTCCTGTGGTCGCACCCCTCCGAGACGGGCCCCATGGACCCGGTCACGGCCGGCCCGGACGGCGTGTACCTCGTCGGCCAGGGCGGCGAGCAGCCCACGGTCATCGACGCCCGCGACCCGGCCTCGGGGAAGATCCGCTGGAGGTACCGGCTGCCGTTCGGCTTCCCGTGGGCCGGGGCCGCCACCGGGCCGGTGTTCTGCCTCGCCTCCGGCGAGGAGGTCACGGGGCTGGGCGCGGAGGACGGCAGGCAGCGCTGGACCGCGCGGGCGACAGGGATGGACCTCACCGCCGCCGACGGGCTCGTGGTGGCGGCGGGCGAAGGCGTGCTGGCCGGGCTGGACGCGCGGAGCGGGCGGGTCAGGTGGCGGCACGAGATGGGGGAGACGCCCCAACAGCCCGTGATCGGGGAGGGGCTGGTCTTCGCCCGCGACACGTACGGGACGCTGTACGCGGTCGGCGCGGACGACGGGAAGCCGGTCTGGCGGCAGTCGCTCCACTCCCAGAGCTCCGTACGGCCGGCCGCGGGCGGCCTGCTCCTCGTGGACGAGACGGACGGGCGCGTGCGCGCGGTCCGTGCCGGGACGGGCAAGGAGGTGTGGGCGCGCCGGTTCGGCAGGACCGAGGCGAACCCGTACGGCGAGTCGTACGTGCTGGGCCGTTCCGGCGGCACGCTGTGGGTGGGGAGCACCGACCGGACGGTGTACGCGCTGGACGCGGCGGGCGGCCGCGTGCTGTGGACGTACGGGACGGACGCCACGTACCGCTCCGCTTCCGCCTCCGGTTCCGGGGCGCTGGCGCTCGGCGGGCTCGTGTTCATCGCCTCGGACGGCGGGCATGTGGAGGCGGTGAGCCCGCCCGGCGGTACGGGCGGCGGCTCAAGCGGCAGCACGGGCGGCGGCTCGAGCGGTGCGAACGGAGGCTCGCGTGGAGCGACTTGACCGGGGCGACCCCCGTACGGTCGGGCGGTACCGGATTCTCGCGCGCGTCGGCACCGGCGGCATGGCCACCGTCTATCTGGGCCGGTCACGGGGCGGCCGCGCGGCGGCGGTGAAGGTGATGCACGCCGAGTTCGCCCGTGAGCCGGAGTTCCGCGAGCGCTTCCGGTACGAGGTGGGGGTGACGACGGCGGCCGGCGGCGCGTACAGCCCGCCCGTCCTCGGCGCGGACCCGGACGCGGCGGTGCCGTGGATGGCGACCGAGTTCCTGCCGTCGGTGTCGCTGCGCGAGGCGGTGGAACGGTACGGCCCGCTGCCCGGCGACGCGGTGCTGCGGCTGGCCGCCGGGCTGGCGGAGGCACTCGCCGCGCTCCACCGCGCCGGTGTCGTCCACCTGGACGTCACCCCGGCGAACGTGCTGCTGACCGCCGACGGGCCGAGGCTCGTCGACTTCGGCATCGCGGCGGGCGCGCGGACCTCCGGACACGCGGGCTCCTGGGGCTACATGTCGCCGGAACAGGTCGCGGGCGACGCCGGCCCGCCGAGCGACGTCTACTCCCTCGGCGCGACGCTCGACCACGCCCGTGGCGGGGAGGACAACGAGCGGGCGGCGGCGCTCCGTACGCTGATCGCCGACTGCCGCCGCCCCGACCCGGCCGACCGGCCCACCGCCGCCGAACTGACCCGACGGCTGGCCGGGGCGGAGGCCGAAGCGGAGGGCGGAGCGGAGGGCGGAGCGGAAGTCGAGGCGGAAGCCGGAGGAACGGCCGGGGGAGCGGCCGAGAGTACGGCCGGGGACCCGGTGCGGGACGTGGCGCGGTGGCTGCCGCCCGCCGTGACGGCGGCGATCGACGCGCGGGCGAGCGCCGCCGACAACCCGCCCGCGCCCCCGCCCCCGCGTCCGGGGAGGCGCCGCCTGCTCGCCGCGGGCGCGGCCGCCGTCGTGACCGCCGCCGGGGGTACGGCCGCCGTGCTCGCCCTGACCCGCGGCGACGACACGCGCTCGGGGCCGGGGAACGCGCTCCGCGAGACGCCCGGCGCCGTACCGGCTGCCTCCAACTCCCCCTCGTACCCCTCCGATCCGTCCCCGTCGCCCTCGGCGGACCCCGTACGGCTCGAGTTCGTGATCACCGGCGACGCGCCGCTCACCACCCTCGCCTACGCCGTGAACGGCCGCTTCACCCGGCTGGAGAACGTGCCGCTGCCCTGGCGCAAGACCGTCGAGGTGCCGCACCAGACCCCCGCCGCCGACTGGCGGCTCCGGCTCACCCTCCCCTCCGGGCGGATCAGATACCGGGTGCTCGTGGACGGCACCGAGACCAGGAACGAGAGCCACCCCGTCAACACCGCTTTCGGCTACCCGTACGACGTGGACACCGGCGGTCTCGTCGCGGCGACCGACATCATGACCTCGGGACCCCTCGCGGGCCCCGGAGGCTAGCGTCGGCCCGACGGCGAGAACGCCGCCCCCCGGTCGGGAAGAGTGGTCGAGAAGAAGGGCGCACACCATGGCGAGCTTGGCGAGCAAGGTCAGTCTCCTGCCGAAGGACACCGGCAGCCTGAGCCGCGGAGTTCCCCCTGCCCGTACGGGCACGCTCTTCGTCATGGGGTCGAACGGAGGCATGAGCGTCGCACCGGACGCGGACTTCGCGGTGCTCTTCGGGCGCAACGAGCCCGACGTGCACGTCTGCGTCGGCGTCGGTGACACGTGCGTGAGCCGGCGGCAGGGCGTGATCAGCCACACGTACGCGCGCTGGGTGCTGACCAACACCGGGAAGCTGCCCATCCGTTTCCCCGGTTCGCGGCTCGTGCTCAGCGGGGACCACGTGGAGCTGGCGGCCGGGTACACGCCGCTGTTCATCGTCTCCCCGCGGCAGGAACACCTCCTGGAGGTACGGATCGCCGCGTCCGCGCAGCCACCGGGACCGGGCGCGGACGCCGGGCAGGCGGCGCGGGAGGCGTACGAGGAGGACACGCACGACCGCGACGCGCGCGAACTGAGCGCGGAGGAGCGGCTGGTGCTCGTCTGCCTCGGCCGGCGCTACCTCCGGAACGACCCGCAGCCGCAGCCCCTGACCTGGGCCCAGGTCGCGTTCGAGCTGGGCGAACTGCGGCCGGCGGAACGCTGGGGGCCCAGCCGCGCCGCCCACATCGTCTCCAAGGTGCGCACCCGGCTCAGCAGGGAGGAGGGGGTCCCCGGACTGGTCGAGGAGGAGGTCCCGCAGCCGGTCGGCAACGCGCTCAACCACAACCTGATCACCGACCTGCTCGTCACCACGACGCTCACCAAGGCGGACCTGGCCCTGCTGGACGACGACACGGACTGCCCGGCACAGGCACAGGCACAGCCCGCCCCGGAGGGCTCGCGCTGACGCGCCTTACGGCCGTCTCACCCGTAGAGCCCTCACCCGCGGAGCCCTCACCCGTAGAGCTTCTCGGCGTACTCCGGCCCGTAGTACTCCTCCAGGAACTCCAGCGAGTCGTCCGGGCGGTCCAGCGTCTTGGCGATCCGGGCGCGGTTCGGCAGCGCGTCCGGCTCCCAGCTCTCCGGCTGCCAGGTGCTGGAGCGCAGGAACGCCTTGGAGCAGTGGTGGTAGATCTCCTCGATGTCGACGACCAGCGCGACCTTCGGGCGGTTGCGCCGGACGACCATCTCGTCCAGGAACGGTGCCTCCCGTACGATCCGCGCCCGCCCGTTGACACGGAGGGTGTCGCCGCGGCCGGGGATGAGGAAGATCAGCCCGATGTGCGGGTTGGCGAGAATGTTCCGGAGGCCGTCGATCCGCTTGTTTCCGGGGCGGTCCGGGATCGCGATCGTACGGTCGTCCAGCACCTTGGTGAACCCGGGCGGATCACCCTTCGGCGACACGTCGCACGCGCCGTCCGCGTCCGAGGTCGCGATCAGGCAGAGCGGCGAACGGGCCAGCCACTCGCGGTCCAGCGCGTGCAGCGCGGGGCGCGTCTTGTTGACGTTGTGCCGGGCGGGTTCGCCGATCAGCTCACGCAGTTCGGACTCGGACGTGACCTCCACCAGATCTGTTGTCATGCGTTCGATCCTACGTGCGGTCCCATCGCGCGGAGCGGTAACGGACTCGTGGAACGGCCCCGCGGAATCCCTTTTCCGGGACCGTCCCCGAGTCGTTCCACGGCCGTTCCGCACCGGCAATCAAGAAGGTGAATGCCCGGTCCCGACCGCTCTCTCCTCTCCTCTTGGTCCTCTCCCCTTGGCTTTCCGCGGAGAGGCGAGTGGAGAGAGCGGTACCCCCGTTGCAGACCGGGCACTTACGAGCTTGCCGACGCGGCGGGGTACGGGGCAACGCAATATCCGTCCGGGACAATGCACTTCTTGTCCATCCTGGTCAGCGCCTTGTCCCAGTCCTGTCCCGGCCCTCTTCGGGCACAATGCGGAGCGGCCGGAATCAGGGTTGTCCCCGGGGGCCGGCCCGCCGAGTATGACGGCATGCGGAATCGGGGGGCGGTACCGCCTCAACACGCCTGCGACGTGGCCGAGTTCCTGGCTGCCATGCGGCAACTCAAAGAACGGTCCGGCCTGACATACCGGCAACTGGAAGAGCGCCGCCGCCGAACGGGGAGAGGTGTGGCTGCGGGCGCGGGAAGAGGTCGCGCAGCGGCCGCACGCTGACGGCGGCCCGGACGGGCAGCCGTCCTGGCGCGCCCGCCTCGCCTCCGTCGCGCGCCTGGTCCGTCTGACGGGCCTCGCCGGGCGGCCGCGCCGGCTCACCGCCGTACTGGCGTCGCTGGCCCTGCTCGCGGTCGTGGCCGTCACCGCCCGCATGCTGACCGGATCCGGTTCGGGTTCCGGCTCCGGTGGTGCGGACGGCGACACCGCCTCGCGCAAGGGCCCGGCGGCGGCCTCCCAGCCGGCGGCGCCGAGCGGGGCGGCGGCGCTGCCGGACGGCCCCGTACGCATCCGGCCCGTCCTCGCGGACGGCCTGTGCCTGACCGACGGGGAGGCACGCGCGTACGGGTCGCTGGTGGCGGTGCAGCGGCCCTGCGGCGAAGTGGCGCCGCAGGAGACGACGTTGGTGCCGCTGGGCGGGAACGCGTACCGCATCCAGTGGTACCACCCGGACCACGGCAAGGGCTGTCTGAAGGTGCTCACCTCGGGGCCCGGCGCCGGGCTGCTGGAACCGTGGGACGCGTGCGAGAAGACCACGCGGTTCGCGGTCGAGCCGTACGGGCCGGCCGAGACGTCCGCACCGGGGCAGGAGGACCGGTTCGTGTTCCGCGTGGACGGTGAGCGGTGCGTGGCCGTCAAGGGCGCGTCCGTGACCGAGGGCGCGGAGGCGGTCGTCGAGCCGTGCGGGCGGAAGGACAGCCAGGTGTTCGTGATCGAGCCGGCGGCCCGAGCGGCGGGACGGACGAGGTGGGACCGGTGCCGCCGCCGTGTGAGCACGGAGTGGGGCGGCGGCACCGGCCGTCCTGCCGTACGGCGGGCTGGTGCCGTACGGCGGCCGTACGGTCCGGCGGGCCAGGGCGGCCCCGCCGGACCGGTCGGCCGGCCTGGTCGGACGGTCACGCGGTCACGCGGTCACGTGGCCGGACGGTGAGGCCGTCAGGCGCGGTGGCGGCCCAGGGCGGCGCGGCGGCGGAGCGTCGCGAAGACGACGCCCGTGCCGATCGCGAGCACCGCGGCGCCGCCGACGGCGATGCCGGTGGTGCTGCCGTCGCCGCCGGTCTCGGCGAGGTCCGGCTTGGCGTCCTTGGCGTCCTTGGCGTCCTCGGCGGCTGCGGCGTCCGCGCCGTCCTTCGCGCCGTTCGGCTTCAGACCCGACTCACCCGACTCCTCGGAGTGCCCCGTTCCGCTGCCGTGCGCGTCGTGCGCGTCCTTCCCGTCGTCGCCGCCGTGACCGCCGTGGTCGACCGTCGACCTTTCGCTGCCCCCGGCGATCTGCCTGTCGGAGGGAGCGGCGGGCGCCGCGCCCGCGTCCGAGCCGCTCTTCGTGCCGTTCGCGCTTCCGCCGCCGCCGCCGAAGTCGACGTCGGAGCAGGTGTAGAACGCCTCCGGGCTGTCCGAGCGCTGCCAGACGCTGTAGACGAGGTGGCGCCCGGACCGCTCGGGGATCTTCCCGTCAAAGACGTACGAGCCGTTCTCCAGCTTCGGGTTCGTGACCTCCGCGAACGGCTCCGCCTCCAGGTCGGACCACTTCAGCGGCTTCGACGGGTCGTAGCCCTCCTTGGTGACGTACAGCTGGAACGTCCCCTTGTGCGGCGCGGTCGCCTTGTACTTGAACGTGTGCGCGCCCGCCGCCACGTCGCTCGCCGGCCAGTCGGCCCGCGCCAGGTCCAGGCCCTTGTACTTGTCGCGGCCCGCGCTGCACAGCTTGCCGTCCGGGATGATCTCCTTGTGCTTGCCGGCGGCGTTCGGGATGTTCACCTCGTTCCAGTCGTAGAACGCCTGCGTGCCGCTCGCCTCGACGGCCGCCTTGCACGCCGCCGACTGCGGGCTCTCCGGCCCCTCGGCGAAGCACGCCGCGACCCGGCTCACCGGGTCGGACATCGATCCGTGCGAGGTCGCGGTCTCCGCGGTCGTCAGTACGAGTGCGAGCGGCGCGACGCCGCACGCCGCGGTTCGGACGGCGATCCGGCGGGCGGTCTCGGCGCCCTGCGCTGTCCAGGCTGTCCGAACGGTCATCGTGGGGCTCCTTCGGCTGCTGCGGGGGGTGGTGAAGGTGTCGATCAGCACGCTAGCCAGCGAAATCGCCCCGGCGGCCGCTCTTACGGAGCGCTTAAGGAAGCGATCACGGGCAGCTAAGGCTCGTACCGCACGGGTGGCCGGGCAGCCGCCCGCGGCGGCATCGGCACCGGTGCCCGAGGGGCTGATCCGTGCAGGGAAATATCCGGAAACGCGGCGCGGGAGTAGCGTCGTAGGTATGAACACCGCAGCGAAGCCCCGGGCGGAGCGGCGGTGCGGACGACACCTGCTCGCCCCGCTGCTGGCAGCACTCATCGCCGCCCTCGTACTGGCCGGCCTCACGGCGACCGCGGCCCCCGCGGCCTCCGGGTCAGCCGCGTCAGCCGCGCCTGCCGCGCCCGCCGCGGACGGCCCGAACGGCCTCGACAAGGCGGCCGCCGCCCTCCGCGACGGCCCCGTCTACGTCGACCCGCGTGCCGCCGACCAGCTGTCCGCCGCCGAAGCCGACCGGCTCGCCCGCACCATCGAACGTGCGGACGCGCCCGTCTTCGTCGCCGTCCTGCCGGACGCCGCCGAGTTCGACCCGCAGACGCTGTTCCAGGACCTGCGTACGAAGGTCGGCGTCACAGGCGTGTACGCGGTCGCGCTCGGCGACCGCTTCGCGGCGCGCGCCGACTCGTCGGTGATGTCGCAGGACGCCGTCACCAACCTCTCCGGCGCGGTGGAGCGTTCGGACCGCGGCGACGTACGCGCGATGGTCACCGAGTTCGCCGACCAGGCCGCCCAGCAGGCGGACGGGCAGGCCCCGGCCTCCTGGGACGGCGCCGCCGACCGCGGCACCGGCACGGGCGGCGTGGCCGTACTGATCGGGCTGCTCGCCGTACTCGCCGTCATCACCGGCGGCGCCCTGGTCGCCGGCCGCAACCGCCGCAAGCGCCGTGCCGAACGGGACCGCGAGCAGCTCGAGACGCTGCGGCCGGTGGTCGACGAGGACATCACGGCGTTCGGCGAGGAACTGGACCGCATCGACTTCTCCCCGTCCGCCCCCGCGATGGACGACGCGATGCGCGCCGACTACCAGAGCGCCCTGGACTCGTACGAGAACGCCAAGTCCCGCATGGACGCGGCCCGCCGCCCCCACGACGTACGGAAGGTCACCGAAGCCCTCGAGGACGGCCGCTTCGCCCTGGCCACCCTGGAGGCCCGGCGCGACGGCGGCCCGCTGCCGGAACGGCGCGCCCCGTGCTTCTTCGACCCCCGGCACGGCCCGTCCGTCAAGGACGAACCCTGGTCACCCGCCGGCGGCACCGAACGCATGGTCCCGGTCTGCGCCGCCGACGCCGCCCGCCTCGCGGAGGGCACGGAACCCGACGGCCGCGAGGTCGACACCCCGTCCGGCCGCCGCCCGTACTGGGAGGCGGGTCCCGCGTACGGCCCCTGGGCCTACGGCTACTTCGGCGGCGGCCTCCTCCCGGGCCTGCTCACGGGCACGATGCTGGGCAGCATGCTCAGCGGCCCGTACGCGTACGGCGGCGGCTTCGGCGCGGGCGACGGCGGTGACGCCGGAGGCGACTACGGCGGCGGCGACGCGTCGGGCGCCGACTTCAACTCCGGTGACTTCGGCGGCTTCGGAGGCGGCTTCGGCGGGGGAGGCGATTTCGGCGGCGGCTTCTGACGGCAGCCGAGCGCGGCCTCAGCCCGGCGTCCGGCGGCGGGCGGGCCCGGCGTCGGCGTGCCGGAGCAGTGGCCTCAGCGGCGGGCGTGGCGGATCTTCAGGCGGCCGTAACCCATCGCCCCCGAGATCCGGATCGTCGGGCCGCCGTGCCCGGAACCGCGCCCGGGGCGCCGGGGCGGCCTGTAACGCGAGTCCTTCCAGCCCGTGCTGAGGCCCTCGATGTCGACGGTCGCGTGGCGCGGCACCGTGATCCGGGCGCGGCCGGTGCCGAGTTGCAGTTCGATGTCGACCACCGGGTGCGCGATGACGGCCCGGGACAGGTCCAGGTGCACGCGTCCGAACGCGGACTCGACCCTGAGGGTCCGGGGTACGAGCCATGCGCCGCGCCGCCGGATGCGTCCGCCGTAGGCGGCGATCGTGGACGTGGTGTCCGGCTCCTCCGGCAGCGAGTCCAGGGCGGACGCGAGTTCGCCGGTCGCCGTGGCGGTGAGCGCCTGGTCGAGGCGTGCGTCCATCTCCTCGTGGGAGAGGTGCCCTTCGGCGTACGCCTCCCGGAGGCGCCGCACGGCCGCGTCGCGGTCGTCTTCGGTGAGGCGGGGCCGGCCACTTCGGCGTAGTGCGTAGGCACCAGACACGCGGGTGGCTGGTCCGCGCGCACCAAGGGAAGACGGCGTCGGCGGACGATGCCCCGCCGGGGCGCCGACAGGGAGTGTGGGAGACGCGTGAATCCCGCGAATTTCCCTTTCTGCACGGCGTCTGGAGTGATCAACAGGTGGCTACGTATCTCTACCGGATCGGACGGTGGGCCTTCCGGCGCCGCCGGCTCGTGGGTGGTCTGTGGCTGGGGGCCCTGATTCTTGCCGTCGCCGCCGCCGCTGTGGCGCCGGCCGGGGAGGAAGAGGACCTCTCCATGCCCGGCACGGAGTCGCAGCAGGCGTTCGACCTGCTGGACGAGCGCTTCCCCGACAGCAACTCCCAGGGGGCCGAGGCCCGCCTGGTGTTCCAGGCCCCGGACGGGCAGAAGGTCACGGCCGGTGAGCACAGGGCGGCCGTCAAGGACACGCTCGGTTCGCTGGACGGCGGCAAGCAGGTCGCGTCGACCACGGACCCGTACGAGACCGGAGCCGTCAGCAAGGACGGCACCATCGCGTACTCGACGATCACCTACACCGAGGGAGCCGTCGACCTGACCGAGCCGACGAAGGCCGCTCTCGAGGACGCCGCGGGCGAGGCCCGTGACGCGGGGCTGACCGTGGAGATCGGCGGCTCGGCGCTGGAGTCGGAGGAGGAACCGGGCGGTACGACCGAGATGATCGGCGTAGCGGTCGCCGCACTGGTGCTGATCGTCGCCCTCGGGTCGCTGGTCGCGGCCGGACTGTCGCTGCTGACCGCGATCGTGGGCGTGGTCATCTCGTTCGGGCTGATCACCGCGCTGGCCGCGCCGCTGGGCCTGACGTCCACCGTCAGCATCCTGGCGCTGATGCTGGGGCTGGCCGTCGGCATCGACTACGCGCTCTTCATCACCTCCCGCTTCCGCGACGAACTCGCCCAGGGCAGCGAACCGGAGGAGGCCGCCGGACGGGCGGTCGGCACGGCCGGATCCGCCGTCGTCTTCGCGGGCGCGACCGTCTTCATCGCCCTGGTCGGGCTGGGGGTCGTCGGCATCCCCGAACTCACCAGGATCGGCATGGGCGGCGCGGGCGCCGTGGGCCTCGCCGTACTCGTCGCACTGACCCTGGTCCCCGCGCTGTTCGGCATGTTCGGCCACCGGCGGATCCTGCCCCGCAAGGCCCGCAAGGCCACCCGGCCGGGCGGTGAACGCCCGCACCGGGCGGGCGCCGCGGCCGGCAAGCAGGGGCTCGGCACCCGCTGGGCGCGGTTCGTGCTGCGCCGGCCCGTGCCCGTGCTGATGATCGCCGGACTCGGTCTCGGCGCCGTCGCCGTACCCGCGCTGAGCCTCGAACTCGGGCTGCCCGGAGACGAGACCAAGTCGACGGAGACCACCGAGCGCCGTGCCTACGACCTGCTGTCGGAGGGCTTCGGCCCCGGCTTCAACGGCCCGCTGACCGTGGTCGTGGACACGCCGGAGTCCGGTGACACCGAGGCCGCCACGGACCAGGTCGTGCAGACCGTACGGGGCCTGGACGGCGTCGCGTCGGTCGGTGACCCGGCTCTCAGCGAGAGCAAGGACACCGCCGTCCTCACCGCCGTTCCGGAGACCGCGCCGACCAGCGGCGAGACCAAGGACCTGGTGAACGAGATCCGGGGCGCGGTCTCCGGCGTGGAGGCGAACACCGGCGCCGCCGTCCTGGTGACCGGCACCACCGCGATGAACATCGACATCTCCGAGGCGATGTCCGACGCCCTCATCCCCTATCTGTCCGTGGTCATCGGCCTGGCGGTGCTCCTGCTGCTGGTGGTCTTCCGCTCGGTCCTGGTGCCGATCAAGGCCGCGCTCGGCTTCCTCCTGTCGGTGGGTGCCGCGTTCGGAGTCCTCGTCGCCGTGTTCCAGTGGGGCTGGGGGGCGGACCTGGTCGGCATCGAGACGACCGGACCGGTCATGTCGCTGATGCCGATCCTCATCATCGGCATCGTGTTCGGTCTCGCCATGGACTACGAGGTCTTCCTCCTCAGCCGGATGCGGGAGTCGTACGCCCACGGTGCGTCGCCCGGCGAGGCGGTGGTCACCGGGTTCCGGCACAGCGGGCGCGTGGTGGCCGCGGCGGCGATCATCATGGTCAGCGTGTTCGCCGGGTTCATCGGGATCCACATGCCGACCATCCAGACGATGGGAGTCGGCCTGGCCGCGGCCGTCGCGTTCGACGCCTTCGTGGTCCGGATGGCGATCGTGCCCGCGGTCCTGGCGCTGCTCGGCCACCGGGCGTGGTGGCTGCCCCGTATCCTGAACCGCGTGCTGCCGAATGTGGACATCGAGGGTGAGGCACTGAGCAGGCATGCCACGGGCGCACCGTCCGTACCGCCCGTGCCGCCCGAGCCGGCGCCCCAGCCCGTGCCGGACGCGGCCTCGCCGCGGCAGCCCGTCGACTGGTACTGAGCCGGCCATGGCGCACAGAGCAGACGGGGTCCCGCCACCACGCCGTACGTGGTGGCGGGAGGGGGCGGTCATCGCGACGGCGTTCGCGCTCTGCCTGCTCGGCGGCGTGCTGCAGGAAGACGGCAGGACGCTGTCGGCGCCGCCTGCCGCCGCCTACTTCATCGCCGTGGCGTCCTGTGCCGTGCTGCCGGTACGGCACAGGGCGCCGCTGGCCGCCATGGCGGCCACCACCGTGTGCGGGGTGCTGGTGCCGCTCCTGGGCGTCATGCTGACCCCGCTCACCATCGCTCCCGCCGTCATCACCGCCTACACGCTCACCGCGCGCACCCAGCGGCACGCGCTGAGCGCGGTGTCGCTCACCTCCGCGGCGCTGCTGGTCGCCTTCACCCCCCTGCTCGGGGCCCTCTCCTGGAAGGACGCGAGCAGGATGGGGGTGGTGGCGGCGTTCCCGCTGGTGGCCGGCCTGGTCGGGTTCTCGGTGCACAACCGGCGGGCCTATCTGGCGGCCATGGAGGAGCGGGCCCAGCGCGCCGAGCAGACGCGGGAGAGCGAGGCGCGCCGGAGAGTGTCCGAGGAGCGGGTGCGCATCGCCCGGGAGCTGCACGACCTCGTGGCCCACCAGATCACCCTGGCCAACGCGCAGGCCACGGTCGCCTCCCACCTCTTCGACGCCCGCCCGGAGCAGACCCGCAAGAGCCTGAAGGAACTCGTCGAGACCACCAGCGACGCGCTCGACGACCTGCGGGCCACCGTCGGTCTGCTGCGGCAGACCGGGGACGCGGCCACGTCCGACGAGCCGGCGCCCGGACTGTCCCGGCTGCCCACGCTCCTCGAGTCCTTCCGCCGCGCGGAACTCGAGGTGTCGCTGCACCAGGAGGGCACGGCCAGACCGCTGCCGCCGGGAGTCGACCTCACCGCGTACCGCATCGTCCAGGAGGCCCTGACCAACGTGACCAAGCACGCCAGCAGCGGCAGCGCCCGGGTGCGCCTCGTCTGGAGCCGCGACCACGTCACCATCACCGTCGCCGACGACGGAGGAGGCGCCCGTACGACGCCGGCCGCGGTCGCCAAAACGGGTGCCTCCACGGCGCCGGAGCGCGCGCCCGGGTACGGTCTCATCGGGATGCGCGAACGTGCCACCGCGGTCGGCGGACAACTCTCCGCGGGCAGCCGCCCGGAGGGCGGCTTCCTCGTCTCCACCCGGCTGCCCGTCCCGCCCGCCAAGGACACGGCGCCGGGGACCGACGGAGCGACCACCACGGAGGAGCGCATGGCCGACGGAGCGACAGGCGACGGACGTACGGGCCACGGAGAGGCCGGTCAGGCCGGTCAGGCCGGGCAGGCCGGGCAGGCCGGGCAGGCGGGGGAGGCGCCGTGACGCTCCGAGTGCTGCTCGCCGATGACCAGGCACTGCTGCGCAGCGCCTTCCGGATGCTGCTCGACACCGCCGACGACATCACCGTGGTCGGCGAGGCCGCCGACGGCAGGGAGGCGGTGAGACTCACCCGGGAACTGCGCCCGGACGTGGTGATCATGGACATCCGCATGCCCGAAGTGGACGGTCTCACGGCCACCTCGGAAATCTGCGCGGACCCGGAGCTGCGCGGCAGCCGCATCCTGATCCTCACCACGTACGAGACCGACGAGTACGTCGCACAGGCGCTGCGCGCCGGGGCCGGCGGCTTCATCGGCAAGGGCATCGGGGCCGAGGACCTGGTGGCCGCCGTGCGTACGATCGCCGACGGCGACACGCTGCTGTCGCCCACCGCGACCCGCTCCCTGGTCGCCCGCTTCCTGGCCACCCCGGAACCCCCGGCGCACCAGCCCGAACAGCTCGCGGTGCTCACCCCGCGCGAACGCGAGATGGTGGCGCTGGTCGCGACCGGCCTGTCCAACCACGAGATCGCCGAGCAGATGTTCCTCAGCCCGTTCACCGTACGCGCCCACGTGCAGCGCGCCATGACGAAGCTGGAGGCCCGCGACCGGGCCCAACTCGTCGTCATCGCCTACCGCACGGGCCTGGCCCACGCCGCCCCCGACGGCGGTGCCGCCCCCGGGGGCGGCACCGACCGCCTGCCGTAGCCCGCGCGGACCGGGCCACGGCGCGGGGGTCACGGCGTCACGGGGTCACGGCGTCGTGGGTCACGGGATCACGGCGAACTCGGGCAGCACAAGAGCCGAGTGGGCCGACCGCGGTGGCGCGGAGGGCATGGTGACGAGGTCGCGCAGCATGCTGTTGCGCTGCTCCAGAGCCCGCTCCGTGGTGGGGAAGAGGGTGGCCGCGCCGTTGTCGACGAGTGCCTGGTTCACCGCCGCGAACTCGCGGAGGCCGCTCTCGTACGCGGCGAACGCGGCGGTGTGGTCCGGGTGCGCGGCCAGGGAGTTGGCCAGCATGTAGGCGCCGGCCAGGGCGAGGCTGGAGCCCTGCCCGGTGAGGAACGAGGGCGCGTACGCGGCGTCGCCGACGAGCGCGACGCGGCCGCTGGACCAGTGGGGCATACGGATCTGGCCGGCCGTGTCGAAGAACAGGTCGTCCGCGTCGCGCATGGCCTTGACGATGGCGGGGACTTCCCAGCCCGCGTCCGCGAACACCGCGGCGACCAGGTCCCGTTGGGTGCCGGGGTTCCGGAGGGCGTCCAGGGGCGGTGCGGGCTGGTGGAAGTTCAGGAAGGCGTGCAGCTCGTGGCTGTCGCCGACGGCGTAGAGGGCCGCGGCCTTCCCCGGGGTGTTCCACAGCACGAGCTCGCGGGAGAGCCCGAAGGTGTTCGGCATGGTGAATATGGCGAAGGCGTAGCCGAGATGGCGGTGGAACCGCTCCTCGGACCCGAACAGCGACTCCCGCGTCTGCGAGTGCATCCCGTCGGCACCGACCACCAGGTCGAACGTGCGCTGCCGCCCGCTGCGGAACGTCACGTCGACACCCCGCTCGTACTGGTCGAGGGTGGCGATGGAGTCGTTGAACAGGAACTCCACGTCGTCGCGGACCGCCGCGTAGAGGATCTCGGCCAGATCGCCGCGGCGCACCTCGAGGTCCTGCCCCTCGACGCTGCCGGCGACGGTGGCCGGGCTGAGCGCGGCCAGCGTGCTGCCGTCGGCGTCGAGGAACGTGGCGAGACGCGAGTCGGTGTGTACGTCCCGCAGTTGCGGCAGTATCCCCATCCGCCGCACGACCTCGATCGCGGTACCGCGGATGTCGATCGGGTAGCCGCCGGCGCGCAGCGCGCCGGCCTTCTCCACCACGGTGACGGCGAAGCCGCCCCGGTGCAGCCAGTACGCCAGCGCGGGTCCGGAGATGCTGGCTCCGGAGATCAGCACGCTGCGGCGCGCGGGGGTGTTCACTCCCCCGGACAGACCGGCGAGTGTCATGCCTGGGCTCCCTTCTTCGTGAAGCGGACAAAGAGCAGCGACAGCGCGGCGACGAGACCGGCGACGACGAAGCCGGTGACGAAGGCCGATTCGGGCGGCATGCCCGACGAGTCGGCCGCGGCGTCGAGGATCGCGCCGCCGACCTGGGCGCCCAGCGCGACGCCGACCACGCGTGTCACCACGAGCAGGCTGGTGGCGATGCCGGTGTCCTTGGTCTCGATGGAGGTGGCGGTGTTGACCAGCAGCGCCGTACTCGCGACGCCCGCGGCGAACCCGGTCAGCACCTTCGCGAGGACGAGCTGCCATTCCGAGCCGTGCACCGACGCCAGGGCGAGCAGTGTGGCCGCCGTGACGACGGCCCCCGCGGCGACCACGGCACGCGGATGGAAGCGCCGCGCCGCGATCCCGCCGACCGAGTCGCTCACCGACCCGGCGATGGCGCCGGGCAGCAGGAACAGTCCGATGTCGGTGGTGCTGGCTCCGAAGCCGTATCCGTCACCCGGCACCCCGAACAGCTGCGGGAGCAGATAGAGCACCATCCCGGAGCTGACGGTGATGATGAAGGTGAGCACGCACGCGTTCCACATCGCGGGCTTCGCCAGCATGCGCAGGTCGACCATCGGCGAGACGGCACGGCGTTCGACGGCGACCCATCCGGTCGCGAGGGCGGCCACGGCCAGCGCGAGGCCGACGACCGCGAACGGCGGCAGGCCGGAGCCCGTCACCTTCACGAGCCCGAGCATGAACGTGAGCAGGGTGGCGCTCAGCAGCGCCACTCCGGGCCAGTCGATCCTGTTGTCCGTACGGACCGGCGGATCATGCGGCATCAGCCGCATCACGACCAGCGTCGTCACGGTGATCGCGATCGTCGGTATCGCGAACATCCAGTGCCAGGACAGGTTTTCCGAGATCGGCCCGGGGATCACCGTTCCCACCATGCCGCCGCCCGTGAACAGCCCCATGACCACCCCCATCGCCACCTGCGACTGTCGCGGCGGGAGGTGTTTGCGCACCAGGATGAACGAGAGGGGCAGCGCGCCCACCATGGCGCCCTGCAGCACCTGGCCGAGCAGCAGCACCGGCAGGTTCGGCGCCAGGCTGGCCAGCAGACCGCCGGCCGCGACCACGGCCATCAGCCAGACCAGCACCCGCTTTCCGCCGAAGCGGTCGCCGAGTTTGCCCGCGACGGGTGCGACGACCGCGCCGGTGACGAGGAAGGCGTTGCCGATCAGCGCCCCTTCGCCAGGGGTGACCTCCAGTTCGCGTTGCAGCTGCGGGAGCGCGGGCTCCACCACCGTCTGCAGGGTGCCGAGGGAGAGTGCCAGGATGCCGAGGGCACCTATCGACAGTTTCCCGATGCGGGCCGGGGCATCCGTAGCCTCGGACACAGACAACTTCGTCGTCACCTGTTGATCACTCCAGCCGCTGGGCGAGGGGGGATTGCGCGGGATTGGCGCGCCCCCACGATCGCCCCCGGCGCCCGGCCCGGCATCGTTCCGCGCCACCGACTCGCCCTGGTGCGCACGGACCAGCCGCGCGCGCGTCCTGGTCCGTGCGCACTACGGATCCGTTGCCACCCCGACCCGTCCGAGCGACCTACGGCGAGGACGTGCGGGCGGCTTTACGACGCGCGCGGCACAGCGTTACGACGCGCGCGGCGCAGCGTTACGACGCGCGCGGCGCGAATTTCGTCGTCTCGAACGACGCCTTGTCGCCGCGCGTCGTGCCGTCCGTGAGCCACCAGTGCGTCGGGTGCTTGCCGTACAGGCCGAACAGCGTGCCCGGCCCCCAGTTCAGGAGCAGTTCGTCCGTGCCGTCCCCGTCGAAGTCGCCTGCTCCCGCGGGCCGCGCGTGCCGCCACTTCGCCGGCGTCTTCTCGCCGCCCGCCTTCGCGGGCCCTCGGCGCAGCACCTGCGTGCGCTCGTCGCCGTCGAGGGGCGTGTCGATGAGCGTGGCGCCCTCGTACGTGGCGACCAGCAGGCCGTCGCGGCCGTCTCCGTCGGGGTCGGCGGCGGCGTAACCGCCGGGCCCGTAGTAGGTGGTGGCGTCCTCCGGCGTCTCGGGCAGCTCGCGGGTGACCGGTTCGGCGCCGCCGCCGGGGTAGACGGCGAAGCTGCCGCCGACTTCGGGCGCCTCCGTCTCGTAGCCGGGCTCGTTGTTGCGGCTGCCGTCGTCGCCGACGGCGACGTCGCGCGTGCCGTCGCCGTCGAAGTCGCCGAAGGCGTGGGCGTTTCCGACGCGCAGCTTCCTGCCCTCGGGGGACAGGCCGGTGCCGCGGCGGGCCGGGTAGAGGGTGTTGCCGGTCTGCTCGCCGTCGCTGACGTCGTGCAGCAGCAGGGAGGTGGCGCGCGGCTTGCCGGAGGGGTCGATGGCGTCCGCGACGAGGTCGCCCTCGTCCCAGGGCACGCCGGTGTCGGTGCGCGCGGGGGCGCCGGACCGCGTGAACGGCCCGTACAGCAGCACCAGCGACGGCTCGTTCCGGGCGGGTGCGGCGAGGTCGTGGTGCCCGTCGCCGTCGAAGTCGCCGCGTACGACGTCCTCGACGCCGAGTTTCGACACATTGCCCGGCAGCCGTACGGGAGTCGCGTCGGGGCCGTCCTCCGAACCCGCCGGGGGCCCGCCGGGACCGCCCCAGGACACGTACGGGGCGGCGTGCGCGGCGGAGACGTGCCCGTCGGTGGCCTGCTCGCCCTCGACGTCCGTGATGAAGTCCGCGTAGCCGTCGCCGTCCAGGTCGGCGGTGAGGACGTCCTCCGCGGCGACGTCGTCGGACCGCGCCGGAGCGGACGGTTCAGGGCCCGACGGCCCCGCGTCGGACGGCCCTTCGGGCCGGTCCGGGGGAGTCGGCTGGGGCAGGCCGAGGGCGCGGCGCCCGTGCACCGTACGGGTCGCGGGGTCGAGGCCCTCGGCGGAGCCGTAGACGACGGCGACGCGTTCGTGGCGGTTCTGGTCGCCCGCCTTTCCGCCGACCGTGACGGGGACGAGGAGGTCGCGGTGCCCGTCGCCGTTGATGTCGTCCGGGTCCTTCGACCCCTTCCCCTCGGCCGGTGCGCGACTCTCGGTCGGCGCGACGGGCACTCCGGCGGCCGGACTCCGGCCGCCCGAGGCGGTCTCCCCGTCTCCGCCGCCGCATGCGGTGAGCGGGACGAGTACGGCGCAGACGGCGCTCACGGCGAGGGCGCGCCGGGCACCCCGGGCACCCCGGGCAACGGCGGGAAAGGTCATCCCCACACCCTCACATCACCACCCGCGCCCCCTCCAGGGGGGTCGCGGGCGGGAGTCGTGGAGTGCGCGTACGGAGTCGTGGAGCCTCGCGGACGCGGCGAACACAACGACCACAACTCTCCTTAAGACCACAAGCGAGACAGCGGGCCGCCCCGTAGGAAACATGTGGGCGGCCTCACACATCGGCGATCCCGTCCCGGCCTGTCCCCAACCGGCCTGTCCCCAACCGGCCTGTCCCCGACCCCTCGTCCCCATCTCCCCACCCACATACGGAAGGCGGTGTCACGCGTGCGTCTGCGCACCACCCTCGCTCTGCTCGGGGCGGCGCTGCTCGTGTTCGTCGGGCCGCCGCTGCTCACCTCGGGCAGCGGCGCCGAGACCGGCACCAACATCCCCGGCCTCCAGATCATGGTGCCCAACACCCCCGGCGGCGGTTACGACATCACCGCGCGCACGGCGGGCAAGGACGCCGAGGACGCCGGGCTCAACCACAACATCGAGGTGTTCAACCTGCCCGGCGCGGGCGGCACCGTCGGACTCAGCCGCGTTGTCAACGAGCGCGGCAACGGCAAGCTCGCCATGCTCATGGGCCTCGGCGTGGTCGGCGCGGCCGAGACGAACCACTCGCCGTCCGCGCTCAGCGACACCACCCCGATCGCGCGGCTCGTGGAGGAGCCGAACATCGTCGTGGTCGCCAAGGACTCGAAGTACAAGACGTTCGAGCAACTCCGCGCCGACTGGGTGAAGAAGCCCGGTTCGGTGCCGGTCGGCGGCGGTTCCTCGCCCGGCGGCCCCGACCATCTGGCGCCGATGATGATGGCGCGCGCCGCGGGCATCGAGCCCAAGTCGGTGAACTACGTGCCGTTCGACGGCGGCGGCGAGCTGCTCGCCTCCGTACTCGGCGGCAAGGTCGCCTTCGGCGTGTCCGGGCTCGGCGAGTACCGCGACCAGATCAAGTCCGGCGAGCTGCGGTTGCTGGCGGTCACCGGGCCGGAACCGGTCGCGGAGTTCGACGCGCCGACCCTCAAGGAGACGGGCCTGGACGTCGAGTTCACCAACTGGCGCGGCGTCGTCGCCCCGCCCGGCCTGAGCGAGCAGCAACGCGACCGGCTGATCCGCTTCTTCCGCAAGCTGCACGGCACGGAGCAGTGGCGGAAGTCGCTCAAGCGGAACGGCTGGGACGACGCGTTCCTGACCGGCGAGAAGTACGGGCGCTTCCTGACCGCTCAGGAGAAGCGCGCCGACTCGGTGCTGAAGGAGCTTGGACTGTGAACGACCCGACCGGAAACGACCCCGACGTAAACGGCCCCGACGTTAACGGCCCCGGGGCCCGGCCCGAAACCGACACCGAAACCGGACGCGGATCCGGAGCCGCCGCCGGAGCGTCCGACGACCGACCACTCCCGAAGGGCGCCCCCTCCCCCCAGGGCGCCTCCGTCCCCGACGGCGCGACCACCCCCCACAGCGCCGTCGGGGACGGCCTCACCGGCTGGCGGGCCGCCCTGCGCGGACGCTCCGAACTCGGCGTCTGCGTACTGCTGCTGGCCGTCGGCGTTCTCGTCCTGACCGACGCCATGACCATGGACACCAGCTTCGCCCAGCGCGGACCCGTCGGCCCGAAGACCGTGCCGTACGTCGTCGGCGCCGGCCTGCTGGCCGTCGCCGTGCTGCTGGCCGTCGACGTACTTCGCGGCGGCCGCGGCGAGGCCGAGGGCGGCGAGGACGTCGACCTCGACGAGCCCGGCGACTGGCGTACGGTCGCGCTGCTGGCCGGGATCTTCCTCGCCAACGCCGCGCTCATCGGGCCGATCGGCTTCCCGGCGTCCGGCGCGCTGCTGTTCTGGGGCTCCGCCTACGCACTGGGCAGCCGCAATCCGGGCCGCGATCCGCTCATCGCGGCCGTGCTCTCGGTGTTCACCTTCGTCGTCTTCAACAACCTGCTGGGCGTTCCCCTGCCCGGCGGCCCGCTGATGGAGGTGCTGTAGCCACCATGGACTCACTCAACTCCCTCCTCGACGGCTTCGGCACGGCGCTGTCCCCGCTCAACCTGCTGCGGGCCGCGGTCGGCGTACTGCTCGGCACCGCCATCGGCGTACTGCCCGGCATCGGCCCGGCGATGGCCGTCGCGCTGCTGCTCCCGGTCACGTACGGGCTGGACCCGACGGGCGCGTTCATCATGTTCGCCGGCATCTACTACGGCGGCATGTTCGGCGGTTCGACGACCTCGATCCTGCTGAACACTCCCGGCGAGAGCGCCGCCGTCGTCGCCGCCATCGAGGGCAACCCGATGGCACGCGCCGGGCGCGGCGCGCAGGCCCTGGCGGCGGCCGCCATCGGCCACTTCACCGGCGGCATCATCGGCACCATCGCGCTCGTGGCGCTGGCGCCCGCGGTGGCGGAGCTCGCCGTCGACATCGGCGCGCCCGACTACTTCGCCATCATGGTGCTCGCCTTCATCGCCGTCACCTCCGTGCTCGGCAGCTCGCGCGTCCGCGGCTTCGCCTCGCTGCTGATCGGCCTCACGCTCGGACTCGTCGGGCTGGACCAGATGACGGGGCAGGAGCGGCTCACGTTCGGCAGCCTGGAGCTGTCGGACGGCATCGACGTCGTCATCGTCGCCGTCGGACTGTTCGCGATCGGCGAGGCTCTGTGGGTCGCGGCCCATCTGCGCCGTACGGCGGGGCAGTCCATCCCCGTCGGCCGCCCCTGGCTGGACAAGTCGGACCTGCGGCGCACGTGGAAGCCCTGGCTGCGCGGGCCGGCGATCGGCTTCCCGTTCGGCGCGATCCCGGCGGGCGGCGCGGAGATCCCGACGTTCCTCTCGTACGTCACCGAGAAGCGGCTCTCCAAGCACCCCGAGGAGTTCGGCAAGGGCGCCATCGAGGGCGTCGCCGGGCCCGAGTCGGCCTCGTCCGCCTCCGCGGCGGGCACCCTCGGCTCGATGCTCACGCTCGGCCTGCCGACGACCGCCACGGCGGCGGTGATGCTGGCCGCGTTCCAGCAGTACGGCATCCAGCCGGGACCGCTGCTCTTCGAGCGCGAGGCCGACCTGGTGTGGGGGCTGATCGCGTCGCTGTTCGTCGGCATGGTGCTGCTGCTGGTGCTCAACCTGCCGCTGGCACCGGTGTGGGCGAAGCTGCTGCGCATCCCGCGGCCGTACCTCTACGCGGGCATCCTCTTCTTCGCGGCGGTCGGCGCGTACGCGATCGGCGGCCAGGCCATCGACCTGGTGATCCTGCTCGTCATCGGGCTGATCGGGCTCATGATGCGGCGCTACGGGCTGCCCGTGCTGCCCGCGGTCATCGGCGTCATCCTCGGCCCGAGCGCCGAACTCCAGCTGCGCCGCGCGCTCCAGCTGAGCGACGGCAGCGTGTCGGGGCTGGTCAACACGCCGTTCTCGGTGACGGTGTACGCGCTGATCGCGCTGCTGCTGGCGTGGCCGTGGCTGAAGCGGCTGCTGCCGAAGGGGCGCAAGGGCGCGCGTACGGGCGCGGTCGCCCGTACGGGCGGCGGCCCGGACGCCGACTCGGACGCCGGCCCGGACGCCGGCCCGGACGCTGCGGCGGAGGACCGCGGCTAGCCCCGCCCACCGTCCGTTCCGGAACGCGAAAGTGCCTTCCGCGCCGGGGCGGCGAACCTTTTCGAGGGGGTTCGCCGCACCCGGCGGAAGGCACTTTCCCCGTGGGGGAGCGGCCGTATGTCTCCGGAGCGGAACCCGGAGCGCTTTACGGACGTACACTCGGCACATGAGTCGTACGGGCGTCAGCGGGATGTGCCCGCACCGGGCAGCCCCCGGTGTGGTGGCGAGCTGCCGCACCGCCGCCCTGCACGGGCACGGCTAGCGACCTTCGCGGGTTCACCGCTTACCGCCCGGGGCGATCCCGTACGGGCTTCCCCGCCCCTGCCTCCGCGCCCATGTGTGAGCAGCGCGGCGCGCACCGCTTCGCCCCCGCACACCGCGTACGCCCGCACAGCACATGGCGCCTACGCGCTCCACTTCCCACCGCGGCTTCGGCGCACCGCCGTCGCCGTGCTCCCGGCGCTGGCCGCACAACGGCCGAGCCACCCTCGAAGGGACGACCATCTTGAAGTTGAGCGAGCTGCTGGCCGGACAGAACCACCACGTCCTTCAGGGCGACCCCGGGGAAACGCACATCACCGCCGGCACCGCTTTCGACGCGGACCGCGTGGCGCCGGGATCGCTGTACGTCGCGGTGCCCGGACATCTGGCGGGCGGCCCCGGCACGGTCGCCCCCGCCCTCGCACGGGGCGCGGCGGCGGTCCTCGTGGAGGACGACTGCGAGCTGCCGGCGGCAGCGGAGGGCGCGTGCGTCGTACGGGTGCCGGACGCCCGCGTCACCGCCGCCGTCGTCGCCTCCCGCTACTACGGCGAACCCGGGCGGAGCATGGACATGGTGGCCGTCACGGGCACCAACGGGAAGACCTCCGTCTCGTACATGGTCGAGTCCGTGCTGCGGATCTCCGAGGGGGTACGGGCAGGGGTCATCGGCACGGCAGGCAGCCGGATCGGCGACGAGCTGATCCCCATGCCCCGGTCGGTGCTGACGACGCCGGAGTCGCCCGACCTCCAGTACCTCCTGGGGTGCATGCGTGACCGAGCGGTGGGCACCGTGGTGCTGGAGGCCACGTCCATGGGCCTGCTGACGCACCGCGTCGACCGCACCTTCGTCGACGTGGGCGTCTTCACCAACCTCAGCCAGGACCACCTGGACGACCACGGCACGATGGACGACTACCGAGACGCCAAACTCAGGCTGTTCCAGGGCCTGTGCCGGCACGCGGTCGTCAACGCCGACGACCCGGTGGGCGCCGGCATCGGCAAGCTGATGCCGGGCGCGGTCACCACGTACGCCCTCGACGCCGAGGCCGACTACCGGGCCACCGATCTGGTCGTGGACGCCTCGGGGACCCGCTTCACCCTCCACCACGACGGCCGCAAGTACCCGGCCGCGATCCCGGCCCCCGGCCGGTTCTCGGTGGCCAACGCCCTGGCCACGGTCGCGGCCTGCCACACCCTGGGGCACGACCTCGCCGGGCTGGTCTCGGCGCTGGAGCGGATGCCGCAGATTCCGGGCCGGTTCGAGCGCGTCACGACGTCCTCCGGCACCTCGGTCATCGTGGACTACGCCCACTCCCCGGACTCCCTGAACAAGGTGCTCGCCACCATCCGCGGCTTCGCCCGGTCGAAGGTCATCACCGTCTTCGGCTGCGGCGGCGACCGGGACACCACCAAGCGGGCCGAGATGGGCACGATCGCCGGGACACACTCCGACCTGTGCGTCCTCACCTCCGACAACCCGCGCAACGAGGACCCCGAGGCGATCCTGGACCAGGTCGCCCCGGGCATCGAGGAGACGGGCACGCCGTACGAGCGCTTCGCCGACCGGCGCGGCGCCATCGGTTTCGCGCTGTCGGCGGCCGGCCCGGACGACATCGTCCTGGTCGCGGGGAAGGGCAGCGAGCCGTACCAGATCGTCGGTGACGCGCTGATCCCGTTCAGCGACACGGCCACGGTGCGGGAGCTCGCGGGAGTCCTCCCGGCGGACCGGGGCGGCCGGCCCGCCGTGCGGTAGGTGCACGGTCCGGTCCGTCCGGCCCCGGTCGAGTCGGCCCCGGTCCGGCTCGGCCCGGACCCGGCTTGGTTACGTTTGAGCGAACGCGCGTACGAGGCCGGCGGCCGTTCCCGGTACCGTATGTGCCGTGGCCAACCACGTGAACGGGGAGCGGAGTTGACAACCGAGGGCCGGCGCGGCCTGCGCGCACTGATCGTCGGGGCGGGGATCGCCGGACTGAGCACGGCGCTCAGCCTGCATGCCGCCGGGGCACGGGACGGCGTCGTCGTCATCGACGCGTCCCGGCGGCTGCTGCCCGTCGGCGCGGGCATCAACCTCCAGCCGCACGCCGTACGGGAACTCACCGAGCTGGGCCTCGGCGACCAGCTGGCGGCGGTGGCCGCCGAACCGCGCGAACTCGTCTACACCGACCGGCACGGCAACACCATCGCGAGCCACCCGCGCGGCCGGTACGCGGGCTACCGCTGGCCCCAGCTCTCCGTACACCGCGGCGAGTTGCAGCGGGTGCTGCTCGACGCCGTACGGGAGCGGCTCGGGCCCGACGTCGTACGGACGGGGCTGGCGCTGGAACGGTACGAGCAGCGCGCCGACGGCGTGACGGCGGTGCTGCGGCGCCGTACGGCGGACGAGACGGCTCCCGAGGAGCCCCCGGGAAGCGGCACCGAGACGCTGGACACGGATGTGCTCGTCGGCTGCGACGGCCTCTACTCCGCCGTGCGCCGCCAGTTGCACCCGGACGAGGGCGAACCCCGCTGGAACGGCATCTGGATGTGGCGCGGCGTCACGGAGGCCCCGCTTCCGCTGGACGGCCGCACGATGATCGTCGCGGGCAGCTACCGGCCCGCGCGCGCCGTCGTCTACCCGCTGGGCGACGGACAGGTCAACTGGGTCGCCGAGGTCCGCACGTCGGAACCCGGCGCCGTACACTCCGCCGACTGGTCACGCGAGGGCCGGCTCGCGGACGTACTCCCGCACTACGACCACTGGCGCATCGACGGCCTCGACGTGGCGGCGCTGCTGCGTACGACGCCGCACATCCTGGAGTACCCGATGGTCGACCGCGACCCGCTCGACTCCTGGGGCCGCGGCCGCGTCACCCTGCTCGGCGACGCCGCCCACCCGATGCTGCCGGTCGGCTCCAACGGCGGCTCGCAGGCCATCCTCGACGCCCGCGCCCTCGCCTGGGGCCTCTCCCGGCACCCGGACGACCCGGCGGCAGGCCTGCGCGCGTACGAGGACGCCCGGCGCGGCCCGGCGAACGACATCCTCACCGTCTGCCGCGACATGACCCCGGACCGCGTCCTGAACACGGTCGCGGAACGCGCCCCGGACGGCTTCCGCCGCGTCGAGGACGTGCTGACGCCGACGGAACTGGACGTGATGCGGGAGGGCACGCGGCGGGCGATGGACATGGACGTGGCGTCCCTCAACTCCCAGCCCTCGTGGTCCCCCGCTCCCGCCCCCGACCCCATGTGTGGGGTGTGCTGGTGTTGGGTGCTGGTTTCGTTGTGTTTCGGTGGTCATAGCGTGAGGGAAACGCCCGGTTACATTCCGAACCCGGAAGCTAAGCCTTTCTGCGCCGATGGTACTGCATACGGGAGTGTGTGGGAGAGTAGGACACCGCCGAACTATCTTTGACAGCCGTGGTCCCAGGATTTCGATCCTGGGACCACGGCTATTTTGCGTTCCGTCATCCCCAGTTCACGTTGCGCGGGAAGCATCCGCCCCATGGGGACAACACAGTTGATGGACGCCGGGCTCCGCGCCGGCGACGAGGTTGTTCTGCCCGCGTACGGCGGTGGCGAGGTCGCCCAAGCCGTCCGTGAGACGGGAGCACGCCCGGTCGTTGTCGACATCGAGCCCCGGAGCCTGTGCATAGATCCGTTGGCTGTCGCCGCCGCCGTCACCGGACGGACCGCCGCGATAGCTCCCGTACACCTCTTCGGCCATCCCGCCGACATGGTGCGGCTGCAAGACCTGGCGGAGCGGCACGAGTTGCGGACGGTCGAGTTCGGCATGCCGCCCCGTGCGCGGTCGTTGGACGCCGTACGCCGCCGCAAGCATGCCGCCTATCTGTCCTCACGTCTCACCGGCGTCATGGTGCCGTCCGTGGCGCAGGGTGCGGAGCACGCGTACGACGAGTACGTGGTGCGGGTGCCCGGGAACGGGCGGCCGGACCGGGACGCGTTCAAGCACGCCCTCCGGTCGCGCGGCGTCCCGTGCTGGGTGCCCGTGAAGATACCCGTGCACTGGATGCCGGGCTTCCGTTCCGGTGAGCGCCTACCCGAGGCCGAGCGGGCAGCGGACGAGTGCCTGGCCCTGCCGATCGACGCGTCGATGACGAAGCGCGAACTGCAGCGCGTGGTGTCGGCCTGCAACGCGCTCGGGGGGCTGCTGCTCGAGCCCGCCTGCTGAGCCCCCCGCACCCAGAGCGGGCGCTGAGCCCTCAACGACGAAGCACCCTCGAGCCGGCCGTCAGGCCGGCTCGCCCTGCTGCACCGGCACCCGCATTGCCAGGATGGCCATGTCGTCGGACGGTGCGGCACTCGCGAAGCGCTCGACCGTACGCATGATGCGCGCCGCCACCGCGCCGGCGTTGAGTCCCGTACACGCGGTGAGGGCGTCGACGAGGCCGTCGTCGCCGAGCATGCGGGTGCCCTCGCGGCGTTCGGTCACGCCGTCCGTGACGCAGAGCAGGACGTCGCCCGGGTCGAGGACGACCGTCTCCTCGTACAGCTCGAGATCGTCCATCACGCCGAGCAGCGGCTGCGGTTCCGCGGCGGTGGCGACAGTGCCGTTCGGGCGGAGCCGGAGCGGCAGCGGGTGTCCCGCGCAGACCACCTTGAGTTCGGCGCTGCCGTCCGCCTGCGGCCACAGCTCGCCGTAGAGCAGGGTGAGGAAGCGGCTGCGGGTGCCCTCGTCGAGGATGGCGGCGTTGAGCCGTTCCAGCACGGCGGGGCCGCCGAAGCCCTCGCGGGCCAGCAGCCGCAGCGCGTGCCGGGCGAGGCCGGTGACGGCGGCGGCCTCCGGGCCGGTGCCGCAGACGTCGCCGATGGCGAAGCCGTACGCGCCGTCGCGGATCTCGAAGACGTCGTAGAAGTCGCCGCCGACCTCGTTGCCCTCGCCCGCCGCGCGGTAGATGACCTCCACCTCGACGCCCGGCACTTCCGGGAGCTCCGGCGGCAGCAGGCTGCGCTGCAGGGACTGGCTGATGGCGGTGCGCTCCGAGTACAGCCGCGCGTTGTCGAGGGCGAGCGCGGCCCGGCGCGACAAGTCCTCGGCCAGCTCCAGGATTTCCTGCCGGAAGCGCTCGTCGGTGGGCTTGCCGAGGGTCAGCATGCCGATGACGCGGTTGCGCGCGACGAGCGGCAGCACCACCGTCTCGCCGCCGACCGCGGCCGCCGTGGCGAGGCTGGAGGCGGGGGAGAGGCGGTGGTCGCCCGAGTCCATTCCGGCGTTACGGAGCGACGTCCGCAGCGCGGCCGAGTGCGCCGCCTCCGTCGGGGCGGTCCACACGCGGGCGCCAGGGGTGGGCACCGGGTCGGGCGGATCGACCTTCCCCAGCAGTGCCTTGAGGCTGTCGATGCGGTCCTCGTCCTCGTGTAGCACGTACGAGAGCATGGGATCGGAGCCCTGGTCCGCGACCGTGTAGACGGCGCACCAGGTGGCCAGCGTGGGGACGGTCATCTGCGCCATCAGCGCGAGCGTCTGGTCCCGGTCGAGCGTGCCCGCGAGCAGGTCGGACGCCTCGACGAGGAACGACAGCGAACCGCGCCGCAGCCGCTCCAGCTCGGTCAGCCGGGCCCGTTCGACGGCCAGGGCGATGCGGTCGGCGGCGAACTGGAGGCGCAGCGCCTCCTCGTTCGTGTAGCGCGTCGGTGCCTCGGTGGCGACCCCGAGCGAGCCGGTGAGCCGCCCCTCGACCTTCAGCGGGACGGTGACCACCGAGCGCATCCCGGTGCCGGACAGCAGCGGGACCGCTCCCGGCACCACGCTGAGGTCCTCGTGGACCGACGGCATACGGGCGGAGCCGTACCGTCCGCTGCCGCCCTCGACCGGCACGCGCGCGAACCGCTGGCGCGCCGCCGGCAGCCCGGTGGAGGCGCGTACCTCGAGCTCGGTCTCGTCGTCCGTGGCCAGGAGCAGATACGCGGCGTCGCCGTCGAGCATGTCGCGGGCGCGCTCGACCGTACGCTGCAGCAGCCCGTCCAGGTCGTCGGGTGCCGGTGAGCCGATGAAGACCTCGAACGGGTCGGCCGTGGAGCGCTCCTGCCCGTCGTGGCCGGACGCGGCGTCCGGGGCCGGGGCGCGCTGCGGCGACTGGAGCACGGCGCGCTCGTGGTCGGGGACCAGCAGGCACACGGTGGACGGCTCGCCGTCGCTGTCGCGGACGCGGAGGTGGGAGGCGTAGACGGGGACCGTACGGCCCTCGTGGTCCCGTACGCCGTACGAGCCCTCCCAGCGGGACAGCAGCAGCGCCTCCGCGATGCCGGTGCCGGTGCCGGGGGTGTGCGGCCAGGCGGCGAGGTCGGTGAGGGGCTTGCCGATGACCTGCTCCGGTGCGTAGCCGAAGAGTTCCTGCGCGTCGGTGTTCCAGGCGGAGACGGCGCCGCCGCGGTCCACCTGCACGACACCGACCCGCACCCGGGTCGCGGCGACGGGCAGCGCCGTGTCCGGCACGGCCGGCCCGGCGGAACGGGTGCCGACGGGGCGGTCGGGGAGGTCGAGGTGGAACCAGACGCGCTTGTCGGCCGCGGTGTAGTCGACGCCCCAGCGGGAGGCGAGCGCGGCGCAGAGCAGCAGGCCGCGGCCGCCCTCGCGGTCGGGGCTGCCGGGCGGCTGGCCGGCGTCGTGCAGCGGAAGCTCACGTTCGGGGTAGTGGTCGGCGACCTCGACCCGTACGCCCTCGGCGTCGCGGAAGCAGACCACGTCCGCGGCGGTGCCGGCGTGCACGACGGCGTTGGTGACCAGCTCGCTGGTCAGGACGACCGCGTCGTCCACGATGTCGCCGAGGCCCCACCCCTGCAGGGTGTCGCGCACGAAGCCACGGGCGGCCGCGACGGAGCGCCCGACCGGCTCGAACGTGGCCGCGGCCCGTGCGGTGATCACTGGTCTCCCCATGGCTGTCTGGTCACTGCCCGTGTCTACGGGTGTGCGCTGGGCGCCGATCGCGGCCGCCTGCTCCCGCTCGGCGCTCTTCTCTGGCATTCCCCGGCGCCCCTCCATTGCCGTAGTGCTCGCTCCGCCGCCCGACCCGGTGCACCGGAGCGAATGGACAGCCGGATGCCAGGTTACTTACGTTCGCAGGGTGCGCGGGTGCCGGATGCCGGTGTTTTCCCCAGCCGAACGTGTCAGGAGCGTGGTATGCCATGCTGCCGAACTGTTATCGCCTGGTTCGGGCGGGGTGAAACACTGGGAAGGCTCGAAGCAATGCCCGGGTAGGACGGTCGACCCTACGGGAGGGACACGGTGGAGTCTGGCGCAGCGGCGCGTAGCACGAACACGCGCGCGAAGGGCGGACGCTCCCGGAAGAACGGGACGATCGAGGTCGACGCGGCTTCCTTCAACAGACTGCTCAACGCGCTGTCGTCGATGCGCGACGGGAACTTCCGCAAGCGGCTGACCGTCACCGGCGACGGCCCCATGGCGGAGATCGCCGCGGTCTACAACGAGGTGGCGGACCGCAATCTGCATCTGACCAGCGAGTTGGCCCGCGTACGGAGAGTGGTCGGCCGGGACGGCAAGCTCACGGAGCGGCTGGAGACGGGCGCCTGCGAGGGCGCCTGGGCGGCGGCGATCGACGGATCCAACGCCCTGGTGGACGACCTCGTACGGCCGGTCTCGGAGGTCGGCCGTGTGCTGTCCGCGGTGGCCGAGGGCGATCTCGAGCAGCGGATGGACCTGCGGGTCCCGGGCACGGAGGGGGCCGCGCACCCGCTGCGGGGCGAGTTCCTGAAGGTCGGCCGTACGGTCAACGGGCTGGTCGACCAGCTGTCCACGTTCACCGACGAGGTGACGCGGGTGGCGAGCGAGGTCGGCACCGAGGGGAAGCTGGGCGGCCAGGCGCGGGTGCGCGGCATGTCCGGCTCCTGGAAGGACCTCACGGACTCGGTCAACACGATGGCGTCCCGGCTGACCGCGCAGGTGCGGGACATCGCGCTGGTGACCACGGCGGTGGCGAAGGGCGACCTGTCGCGGAAGGTCACCGTCCACGTGGCCGGCGAGATGCTCGAGCTGAAGAACACCGTGAACACCATGGTCGACCAGCTCTCGTCGTTCCAGTCCGAGGTGACGCGGGTCGCGCGCGAGGTCGGCACCGAGGGCGAGCTGGGCGGCCAGGCGCAGGTCGAGGGGGTCGCGGGGGTCTGGAAGGACCTCACCGACTCCGTGAATCTGATGGCGGGCAACCTCACCTCGCAGGTGCGGGAGATCGCCCAGGTGACCACCGCGGTGGCGAGCGGCGATCTGTCCCAGAAGATCACGGTGAGCGCGCGCGGCGAGGTCGCGCAGCTCGCCGAGACGATCAACGCGATGACGGAGACGCTGCGTACGTTCGCGGACGAGGTCACCCGCGCGGCGAGCGAGGTCGGTACCGAGGGTGTGCTCGGCGGGCAGGCGCAGGTGCCGGGAGCGGCCGGGATCTGGAAGGACCTGACGGACTCCGTCAACAGCGCGTTCCGCAATCTCACGGCGCAGGTGCGGGACATCGCGCAGGTGACGACGGCGGTGGCGAACGGCGACCTGTCGCAGAAGGTCACCGTGGACGTCTCCGGCGAGATGCAGGAGCTGAAGAACACCGTCAACACGATGGTGGACCAGCTGCGTTCGTTCGGTGACGAGGTCACCCGCGTCGCGCGGGAGATCGGCGTCGAGGGCGAGCTGGGCGGCCAGGCGCGGGTGCCGGGCGCGGCCGGGACGTGGAAGGACCTCACCGACTCGGTGAACACCGCCTTCCGCAACCTCACCGGACAGGTCCGCAACATCGCGCAGGTGACGACGGCGGTGGCGAACGGCGACCTGTCGCAGAAGGTCACCGTGGACGTCTCCGGCGAGATGCTCCAGCTCAAGAACACCGTGAACACCATGGTCGACCAGCTGTCCGCGTTCGCCGAGCAGGTGACGCGCATGGCGCGGGACGTGGGTACGGAGGGCCGGCTGGGCGGCCAGGCGCGCGTCGAGGGCGTCTCGGGGACCTGGAAGGACCTGACGGACTCCGTCAACTCCATGGCGGGCAATCTGACCTCGCAGGTCCGGCAGATCGCCCAGGTGACGACGGCCGTCGCGCGCGGCGACCTGTCGCAGAAGATCCAGGTCGACGCGCGGGGCGAGATCCTCGAGCTGAAGAACACGATCAACACGATGGTCGACCAGCTCTCCGGCCTCGCCGACCAGGTCACCCGGGTGGCCCGGGAGGTCGGTACGGAGGGCAGGCTGGGCGGCCAGGCGCAGGTGCCGGGCGTCGCGGGCGTATGGCGGGACCTGACCGACTCGGTGAACGGCATGGCCGGGAACCTCACCTCGCAGGTACGGAACATCTCGCAGGTCGCCACGGCCGTGGCGCGCGGTGACCTCTCGCAGAAGATCGACGTGGACGCGCGGGGCGAGATCCTCGAGCTGAAGACGACGCTCAACACGATGGTGGACCAGCTGTCGTCGTTCGCCGAGCAGGTGACGCGGGTCGCGCGCGAGGTCGGCACCGACGGCATCCTCGGCGGCCAGGCCGAGGTCAAGGGCGTGGCGGGCACCTGGAAGGACCTCACGCAGTCCGTCAACTTCATGGCCAACAACCTGACTTCGCAGGTCCGCAACATCGCCGAGGTGACGACCGCGGTCGCGCAGGGCGACCTGTCGAAGAAGATCACCGTCGACGCCAAGGGCGAGATCCTGGCGCTCGTGACCACCGTGAACACGATGGTGGACCAGCTGTCGTCGTTCGCGGAGCAGGTCACGCGGGTGGCCCGCGAGGTGGGCACCGAGGGGCAGCTGGGCGGCCAGGCCCGCGTACGGGACGTGTCCGGCATCTGGAAGGACCTGACGGACAACGTCAACCTGATGGCGAACAACCTGACGGGCCAGGTGCGGAACATCTCGCAGGTCGCGGGCGCCGTCGCGAACGGCGACCTGACCAAGAAGGTCACCGTCGAGGCGAGCGGCGAGGTCGCACAGCTCGCCGACACGGTGAACACCATGGTGACGACCCTGTCGTCGTTCGCGGAGCAGGTGACCCGCGTGGCCCGCGAGGTGGGCACCGACGGCGTGCTCGGCGGTCAGGCGCGGGTGGCCGGTGTGGCCGGCACGTGGAAGGACCTCACCGAGTCCGTGAACTCGATGGCGTCCAACCTGACCGGACAGGTCCGCAACATCGCGATGGTCACCACGGCCATCGCCAAGGGCGATCTCACGAAGAAGATCGACATCGAGGCCAGCGGCGAGATCCTCGAGCTGAAGACGACCATCAACACGATGGTCGACCAGCTGTCGTCCTTCGCCGAGCAGGTCACGCGCGTGGCCCGCGAGGTGGGCACCGACGGCATGCTGGGCGGCCAGGCGCGGGTCCGCGACGTGGCGGGTACGTGGAAGGACCTCACCGAGTCGGTGAACGAGATGGCGGGCAACCTCACCCGCCAGGTGCGCGCGATCGCCGAGGTCGCGACCGCGGTGACCCGCGGCGACCACAACGTACGCATCGACGTGGACGCCGCCGGCGAGATCCTGGAGCTCCAGGGCTACATCAACACGATGATCACGAACCTCCGCGAGACCACCCTGGCCAACAAGGAGCAGGACTGGCTCAAGAGCAATCTCGCCCGTATCTCCGCCCTGATGCAGGGCCGCCGCGATCTCAAGGACGTGGCCGGCCTGATCATGAGCGAGCTGACCCCGGTCGTCTCCGCCCAGCACGGCGCGTTCTTCGTGGCGGTGCCGGTCGGCAGCGGCAAGGACGGCATAGGAGGCGGCGAGATCGGCGCCGTGACCGGCGACAACGTCTCGTACGAGCTGCGCATGCTGGGCAGCTACGGCTACGCGATGGGCACCATGCCCACCACCTTCGGGCCCGGCGAGACGCTGATCGGCACGGCCGCGGAGGAGAAGCGCACGATCCTGGTGGAGCACGCGCCGCCCGGCTATCTCAAGATCTCGTCCGGGCTGGGCGAGGCACCGCCGTCGCATGTGATCGTGCTGCCGGTGATCTTCGAGGGCACGGTGCTCGGCGTGGTCGAGCTGGCGGCCTTTCAGCCGTTCACGCAGATCCAGAAGGACTTCCTCAGCCAGATCGCCGAGGTCATCGCGACCAGCGTGAACACCATCAGCGTCAACACCAAGACCGAGGTGCTGCTACGCCAGTCGCAGGAGCTGACCGAGCAGCTGAAGGAGCGTTCCGGCGAGCTGGAGAGCCGGCAGAAGGCGCTCCAGGAGTCGAACGAGCAGCTCGAAGAGAAGGCCGAGCAGCTCGCCCAGACCAACAGCGACATCGAGATCAAGAACCGCGAGATCGAAGAGGCCCGGCAGGTGCTCGAAGAGCGCGCCGAGCAGCTGTCGGTGTCGATGCGCTACAAGTCCGAGTTCCTGGCGAACATGTCGCACGAGCTGCGCACCCCGCTCAACTCACTGCTCATCCTCGCCAAGCTGCTCGCGGACAACGCGGAGGGCAACCTCTCGCCGAAGCAGGTGGAGTTCGCCGAGACCATCCACGGCGCGGGCTCGGACCTGCTGCAGCTGATCAACGACATCCTCGACCTGTCGAAGGTCGAGGCGGGCAAGATGGACGTCAGCCCGACCCGTATCGCCCTGGTCCAGCTCGTGGACTATGTGGAGGCGACGTTCCGGCCGCTGACGGCCGAGAAGGGGCTCGACTTCTCCGTACGGGTCTCGCCCGAGCTGCCCGCGACCCTGCACACCGACGAGCAGCGGCTGCTCCAGGTGCTGCGCAACCTGCTCTCGAACGCCGTGAAGTTCACCGACTCCGGCGCCGTCGAGCTGGTCATCCGGTCCGCGCGGGAGAGCGTGCCCGACTCCGTACGGGAGCAGATGCTGGAGCACGGCTCGCTGCGGGACGCGGACGCCGACCTGATCGCGTTCTCCGTCACGGACACGGGGATCGGCATCGCGCAGAGCAAGATGCGGGTGATCTTCGAGGCGTTCAAGCAGGCGGACGGCACGACGAGCCGGAAGTACGGCGGCACCGGTCTGGGGCTGTCCATCAGCCGGGAGATCGCCGGGCTCCTCGGCGGTGAGATCTACGCCGCCAGCGAGCCGGGCCGCGGCTCCACGTTCACCCTCTACCTGCCGCTCCAGCCCGCCGAACTGCCGCCGCAGGGCTACCCGCAGCTCACCCCCGGCAAGTTGGCGATCACCTCGGGGTCCCGGCCGGAGACCGAAGCGGAAGCCGAGCCGGAAGCGGAGCCGGAGCCCGGGGACGGCGACGGCTCCGGCACGGCCGAGAAGACCGCTGAGGAGTCCGTGAACGGCGCGGAGGCCCTCCCGCCGGAGGACGTGGCGGAAGGGCCTGAGGCGGACGCACAGCGCGCCGCGGCCTCGCTCGTACGCCGCCGCCGGCACCGGGCCGGGAGGCGCGGTGAGCTCGGGCCGCAGTCGGCGGAGGAGAGCCTGTCGGAGCGTGCCGCGGCGCCGGGCGAGGGCGACGAGTCATGGCGCAACAACGGCCAGGACCTCGTACGGCCCGAGCCCACGCCCGAGTTCAGCGGCCAGAAGGTGCTCATCGTCGACGACGACATCCGGAACGTGTTCGCGCTGACCAGCGTGCTGGAGCAGAACGGCCTCCAGGTGCTGTACGCCGAGAACGGCCGCGAGGGCATCGAGGTGCTCGAGCAGCACGACGACGCCGCTGTCGTGCTGATGGACATCATGATGCCCGAGATGGACGGATACGCGACGACTGCCGCGATTCGCCGGATGCCGCAGTTCGAGGGGCTGCCGATCATCGCGCTGACCGCGAAGGCGATGAAGGGCGACCGTGAGAAGAGCATCGAATCGGGAGCGTCGGATTACGTCACCAAGCCGGTGGACACCGATCACCTGCTGTCCGTCATGGGGCAGTGGATGGACGCGCGTTGATGTGAAACGGTGGTGGGGAACCGCCCTCTGTTGACGGAGTGTGGTCAATTACGTGTGGAAACGCGGGAAACCGGGAACCTTCCGTTCTCCTGGGCCGTTTCTGATACGTGCACAGTGACATCACGGTGACAGGGTGTGGCGAGCCGCTGGGTGCGGCTACCATGACCGGCACAAGGACGGGCGGCGGCGTACAGGAGCCGCTCCCAGGGGCGGCGTCCGGTGGGCTGCCGGGGCGAGGAGGACGGGCCATGGTGCAGAAGGCCAAGATCCTCCTGGTCGATGACCGGCCGGAGAATCTGCTGGCGCTGGAGGCCATCCTCTCGGCGCTCGATCAGACGCTGGTGCGGGCATCGTCAGGGGAGGAAGCGCTCAAGGCGCTGTTGACGGACGATTTCGCGGTCATTCTGCTGGACGTTCAGATGCCGGGCATGGACGGCTTCGAGACGGCGGCGCACATCAAGCGCCGTGAGCGGACGCGCGACATCCCCATCATCTTCCTGACGGCCATCAACCACGGTCCGCACCACACCTTCCGGGGATACGCGGCGGGCGCGGTGGACTACATCTCGAAGCCGTTCGACCCGTGGGTGCTCCGGGCCAAGGTGTCGGTCTTCGTCGAGCTCTACATGAAGAACGTCCAGCTGCGTGAGCAGGCGTCCCTGCTCCGGCTCCAGCTGGAGGGCAGCAGACAGGCGGAGGCCGCCGCCGAGCAGCCCGAGCCGGCCGGTCTCCTGGCCGAACTCTCCGCGCGGCTCGCGGCGGTGGAGGAGCAGGCCGAGGCGCTGTCCAAGCAGCTGGGCGATTCGCCGGACGCGGCAGCGGTGGCGACGGCGGCGCATCTCGAGCGGAAACTCACCGGTCTGCGCAGGGCACTTGACGCTCTCGAGCCCGGAACGGGCGGCTCGACGGCGCAGTTGCCCTCGCAGAACTGAGCGCGCCCGGACCGCGGCGCGCAGCGGGGCTGACGAGGAAGCGGGGCCGCCCGCCCGGCCGCGACCGTACGGAACGCCCCACGTCCGGTGCGCCGGCCGCTCGGTGAGTGGCCGTCACGCGCGCCCTCCTTCGTACGCGCTCCGCACGCCTCCGTCCCGCCGGCTCCAGCCGCCCCAGGGATCGTCCGTGCTCCATGCGGGTAACTTCTGTAATCTCAGCACCATGGCCTCACGTACGCCCGGCAAGGCCGCCGCCAAGAAGGCGCCCGCGAAGAAGGCCGCGGCCAAGAAGGCCCCGGCGAAGAAGGCCGCACCCAAAAAGGCTCCGGCCAAGAAGGCGCCCGCGAAGAAGGCCGCCGCGAAGGCTCCCGCCAAGCCCGCGCCGTCGCCCACCGGCGGTGTCTACCGGCTGGTGCGCGCCTGCTGGCTCGGTACCGCGCACGCGCTCGGCGCGATGTTCCGCGGCATAGGCCGCGGTGCCCGCGGGCTGGACCCCGCGCACCGCAAGGACGGCCTCGCGCTGCTGCTCCTCGGGCTGGCGCTGGTGGTCGCGGCGGGCACGTGGTCGAACCTGCGCGGCCCGGTCGGCGAGCTCGTGGAGATCCTGGTCACCGGCGCGTTCGGACGGCTCGACCTGCTGGTGCCGGTGCTGCTGGGCGGCATCTCCGTACGGCTGATCCGGCACCCGGAGAAGCCGGAGGCCAACGGCCGTATCGTGATCGGGCTTTCGGCGCTCCTCATCGGCGTGCTCGGGCTGGTGCACCTCGCGTGCGGTTCACCCGGGCGTGAGGACGGCGCCGAGTCGATACGGGATGCCGGCGGGCTGGTCGGCTGGGGCGTGGGGGCGCCGCTGGCCCGCACCGTGGGCGAGGTGCTGGCCGTTCCGCTGCTGTTCCTGCTCACCGTGTTCGGGCTGCTCGTCGTCACCGCGACGCCGGTGAACACGATTCCGCAGCGGATGCGCGGTGTCCTCGTACGCCTCGGTCTGCTCTCCGATCCGCACGCCGAGTACGAGTACGGCGAGGACGGCGACGACGAGTACGCCGACTTCGACGACCTCATGGACGGCGGCGCCGACGAGCATCGCCGCCCCGGCCGGCTCAGCATGCGCAAGGACCTTGATCCGGAGCGCGCCGAGCAGGAGGCGCTGGAGAAGCGCCGTAACCGCCGCGGCCGCGCCGTGCAGCCCCGACTGCCGAACGGCGCCGCGGACGCGGGCCCCCGTACGCCCGACGCCGTGGACGTGGCCGCCGCTGCCGCCGCCTCGCTGGACGGCGCCGTGCTGCACGGCGTCCAGCCGTCGTCCCCGCTGGGCACGGACCCGGCCGGCGACGACCCCGCGGGCGCCGACCCGGCCGCGTACGGATACGACGCGCCCGCCGTCGAGCAGGCCCCCGCCGTCCCCGGTGCGCGCAGCGAGGACGCGCAGAGCGGCGGCCACGCCGCCGTACCCGATCTGACCAAGGCCACCAGCACTCCCGCCGAGGCCCCGCTGCCGCCGCGCGCCGAGCAGTTGCAGCTGTCCGGCGACATCTCGTACGCGCTCCCCTCGCTCGACCTGCTGGAGCGCGGCGGTCCGGGGCGTACCCGCAGCGCCGTCAACGACCAGGTGGTCGCGTCGCTGACCACGGTCTTCTCGGAGTTCAAGGTCGACGCGACGGTCACCGGCTTCACCCGTGGCCCGACCGTCACGCGCTACGAGGTGGAGCTCGGCCCGGCGGTCAAGGTCGAGAAGATCACCGCCCTGGCCAAGAACATCGCCTACGCCGTCGCCAGCCCCGACATCCGGATCATCAGCCCCATCCCCGGCAAGTCCGCGGTCGGCATCGAAATCCCGAACAGCGACCGGGAGATGGTCAACCTCGGCGACGTCCTCCGCTCCGCCCTGGCCAGCGGCGACGAGCATCCGCTGCTCGTCGGGCTCGGCAAGGACGTCGAGGGCGGGTACGTCTCGACCGACCTGACGAAGATGCCGCACATGCTGGTCGCCGGCGCGACCGGCTCCGGCAAGTCGTCCTGCATCAACTGCCTGATCACCTCCGTGATGGCGCGCGCCACGCCGGAGGACGTACGGATGGTGCTGGTCGACCCCAAGCGCGTCGAACTGACCGCCTACGAGGGCATCCCGCACCTGATCACGCCGATCATCACGAACCCGAAGAAGGCCGCCGAGGCCCTGCAGTGGGTCGTACGCGAGATGGATTTGCGCTACGACGACCTGGCGGCGTACGGCTTCCGGCACATCGACGACTTCAACACCGCTGTGCGCAGCGGCAAGGCGCAGGCCCCGGAGGGCAGCGAACGGGAGCTCACGCCGTACCCGTACCTGCTGGTCATCGTGGACGAGCTGGCGGACCTGATGATGGTGGCGCCGCGCGACGTGGAGGACGCGATCGTCCGTATCACGCAGCTCGCGCGCGCCGCCGGCATCCACCTCGTGCTGGCCACGCAGCGGCCGTCGGTGGACGTCGTCACCGGTCTGATCAAGGCGAACGTGCCGTCGCGGCTCGCGTTCTCCACCTCGTCGCTCGCCGACAGCCGGGTCATCCTCGACCAGCAGGGCGCCGAGAAGCTGATCGGGAAGGGCGACGCGCTGTTCCTGCCGATGGGCGCGAACAAGCCGATCCGCATGCAGGGCGCCTTTGTGACGGAGGAGGAGGTCAGCGGGGTCGTCGAGCACTGCAAGGCGCAGATGGCGCCGGTCTTCCGGGACGACGTCACGGTCGGGCAGAGCAAGAAGAAGGAGATCGACGAGGAGATCGGGGACGACCTCGACCTGCTCTGCCAGGCGGCGGAGCTCGTGGTCTCCACGCAGTTCGGCTCCACCTCGATGCTGCAGCGGAAGCTGCGGGTGGGCTTCGCCAAGGCGGGGCGGCTGATGGACCTGATGGAGTCGCGGGGCGTGGTGGGGCCGAGCGAGGGATCCAAGGCTCGGGATGTTCTGGTCAAGCCGGATGAATTGGACGGCGTGCTGAGCGTCATCCGCGGGGAGACTCACACGTAAGAGTGAGTCAGGCAACCGTTTCCGCTTCCGATACGTCAACGTGAAGTGGGGGACGGATGGATGTCCCACTGTCAGGCGGTACGGCAATCCTGATGGCGGACAAATCCGCCCGCCCGCTTGCCCCACCCTTTTGCGACCCCCCTAGACTGAACCTCCAGCAGGTGGCTGCAGCTCGAAAGGCGCCCTCGTGTCCATCGGCAACTCCCCCGAAGAGGACCGGCCCTCGGTCGGTCGAGCCCTCCATCAGGCCCGAATCGACGCACGCCTGACCGTGGACGAGGTCAGTACGTCAACCCGAGTGCGTGTGCCCATCGTGCACGGAATCGAGGACGACGATTTCTCCCGCTGTGGCGGGGATGTCTACGCACGCGGCCACATCCGTACGCTCGCCCGCGCCGTCGGACTGGACCCCGAGGCGCTCGTCGCGCAGTACGACGAGGAGCACGGCGGACGCCCCGAGCCCACCCCGGCGGCCGCACTGTTCGAGGCGGAGCGCATCCGTCCGGAGCCGCGCCGGCCGAACTGGACGGCAGCCATGGTCGCGGCGATCGTCGCGGTCGTCGGCTTCGTCGGATTCACCCTCTTCAACGGCGACAGCGGCGAGTCCGGCAACAAGGTCGCCGACCCCAAGCCGTCGTCCAAGCCCACCACCCAGAAGCCGACCCCGACCCGGCCCGCCGACCCCAAGCCCTCCGAGAGCGCTGTCGCGGGCGTCCCCGCGGACAAGGTCACCGTCCGCATGGTGGCCGACGACGGGAACAGCTGGGTCTCCGCCGAGGACCACAGCGGCAAGCTGATCTTCGAGGGACCGCTGAAGGACGGCGCCACCAAGACCTTCACCGACGACAAGCGGATCAACCTGGTGCTCGGGAACGCCGGAGCCGTACGCCTGTGGGTGAACGGCAAGGAGGTCGACCGGCTCGGCGACGAGGGCAACGTGGAGCGCGTCAGCTACACCCGCGGCGACCCCGAGCAGGGCTGACGCGGCGGTTACGAGCAGGGCCGAAGCGGGACGAAGCAGCTGTCCCGTCGATCTTTGGGGGACGGCCGCCTGGGACGACGTAGGCTGAGCCCATGCCCGAACCCCGTACCGTCGCCCTCGTCACGCTCGGATGCGCCCGCAACGAAGTGGACTCCGAAGAGCTCGCCGGCCGCCTGGCGGCGGATGGCTGGGCCCTCGTGGAAGAGGCCGCCGACGCCGATGTCGCGGTGGTCAACACCTGCGGCTTCGTCGAGGCCGCGAAGAAGGATTCCGTCGACGCCCTGCTCGAGGCCAACGACCTGAAGGACCACGGGAGAACGCAGGCCGTGGTCGCCGTCGGCTGCATGGCGGAACGGTACGGCAAGGAGCTCGCGGACGCGCTGCCCGAGGCCGACGGCGTGCTCGGGTTCGACGACTACTCGCACATCTCCGACCGGCTGCAGACCATCCTCGCCGGCGGCGTACACGCCCCGCACACCCCGCGCGACCGGCGCAAGCTGCTCCCCGTGAGCCCCGCCGCGCGCCAGGAGGCGGGGGCCGGTGTGGCCCTGCCCGGGCACGGGACGGCCGCGCCGGAGGAGACCCCCGAGGAGGCCCGCGAGGCGCCCGCCGACCTGCCCGCCGGGGTGGCACCCGCCTCGGGCCCGCGCGCGCCGCTGCGCCGGCGTACGGGCAGCAGCCCGGTCGCCTCCGTCAAGCTCGCCTCCGGGTGCGACCGGCGGTGCACGTTCTGCGCGATCCCGTCGTTCCGGGGCTCGTTCATCTCCCGGCGGCCCTCGGACGTGCTGGGCGAGACGAGGTGGCTGGCGCAGCAGGGCGTCAGGGAGGTCATGCTCGTCTCCGAGAACAACACGTCGTACGGCAAGGACCTCGGCGACGTACGGCTGCTGGAGACGCTGCTGCCCGAGCTGGCCGCGGTCGACGGCATGGAGCGCGTCCGGGTCAGCTACCTGCAGCCCGCGGAGATGCGCCCCGGCCTGATCGACGTGCTCACGGGCACGGACGGGGTCGCGCCGTACTTCGACCTGTCCTTCCAGCACTCCGCCCCGGGGGTGCTGCGTGCCATGCGGCGGTTCGGGGACACGGACAGCTTCCTGGCACTCCTGGAGTCGATCAGGGAGAAGGCCCCCGAGGCGGGCGTCCGGTCGAACTTCATCGTGGGTTTCCCCGGCGAGACCGAGGCGGACGTGGCCGAGCTGGAGCGCTTCCTGAGCGCGGCGCGGCTGGATGCCGTGGGCGTCTTCGGGTACTCGGACGAGGACGGCACGGAAGCCGCGACGTACACGGAGAAGAACGCCCCGGAGGAGGTCGCCGAGCGGCTGGAGCGGGTCTCGCGGCTCGCCGAGGAGCTCACCGCGCAGCGCGCGGAGGAGCGGGTCGGCGAGACCGTACGGGTGCTGGTGGAGTCCGCCGGTGCGGGCGCCGGCCCGGAGGCGGAGGGTCCGCTGGGGCGCGGAGCGCACCAGGCGCCGGAGACGGACGGGCAGGTGCTGCTCACCGGCGCGGGACCCCGGGGTCTGACGGTCGGACGTATGGTCGAAGCGAGGGTGGTGGCGACCGAGGGCGTGGACCTGGTCGCCGAGCTGCTCCCCGGCGAGAGCGAGGAGGCGGGCAGATGACCGGAGTGCCGGCCTCCGCGGCTGGTAACGGTCCGGTGGCCAAGCCGAAGACCGCGGCGGTGCGCCAGGTGAGCCTGTGGAACATCGCCAACATCCTCACCATGGTCCGGCTGCTGCTGGTGCCCGGCTTCGTCCTGCTGATGCTGGCGAACGGCGGGGACGACCCCGCGTGGCGCTCGTTCGCGTGGGCGGCCTTCACCATCGCCATGATCACCGACCTGTTCGACGGCGAACTGGCCAGGCGCTACAACCTCATCACCGACTTCGGGAAGCTGGCCGACCCGATCGCCGACAAGGCGATCATGGGCGCGGCGCTGATCTGCCTCTCGGCCCTGGGCGACCTGCCCTGGTGGGTGACCACGGTGATCCTGGTCCGCGAGCTGGGCATCACGCTGATGCGCTTCTGGGTGATCAGACACGGGGTGATCCCGGCCAGCCGCGGCGGAAAGATGAAGACGCTCGCGCAGGGCGTCGCCGTGGGCATGTACGTGCTGGCGCTGACCGGGCCGCTCGCCTCGCTGCGCTGGTGGGTCATGGGCCTGGCGGTGCTGCTGACGGTGGGCACCGGGCTGGACTACGTACGGCAGGCGGTCGTACTCCGCCGGGCCGGGCTCGCGGAGGCGACGGAGGGTGCGGCGACGGCGACCGCGACTGCGGCGGAGGGCCACACGGAGCCGGCGGGCGAAGAGGCCGAGCCGGCCGGGCCTCGTGCGGCGGCCGACCCCGGGGGCGCGGCCGAGGTGCGTGACGCCCTTGAGGACTGAGGGCTTGAGGGATGAGGGCGCGTACGCCGCCGGGCTGCTGGAGGAGCTGGCGCGCCGCGGCGAGACGCTGGCGGTCGCCGAATCGCTGACCGGCGGTCTGGTGGCGGCCGGCATCACGGAGGTGCCGGGCGCCTCACGTGTCTTCCGAGGGTCCGTCACGGCGTACGCCACCGGCCTCAAACGGGACGTGCTGGGCGTGGACGGCGCCCTGCTGGAAGCGCGCGGCGCTGTCGACCCGGACGTGGCCGGTGCCATGGCGGGGGGCGTGCGGCGGGCACTGGGCGCCGACTGGGGCATCGCCACCACCGGAGTGGCGGGGCCCACACCGCAGGACGGGAAGCCGGTCGGCACGGTCTTCGCGGCGGTCGCCGGACCGGGCGGTGAAGCGCCCGCGGTACGGGAGTTCCGGCTGGACGGGGACCGTACGGCGGTGCGCGGGGCGGCGGTTCAAGCGGCGCTCAAGCTGCTGTGGGACGAACTCTTCGAGAATGCGGGGGCAGAGGATACGGAACATCCCGGGGGGATTTGATGTTTGCAGCCCTGAGTGAACACGACATCGCTCCCCGCACGGGCCCTGCCCGAGGGGGTACGGTGGAGCATGAAGGATGACGGGTCCGAGGGCCCAGCCGCATGACCAACGCAGTATGGGGCACGCAGATGACGCCGCGCGTTCTAGAGGGAGGAGCACCGATGATTCTGCTCCGTCGCCTGTTGGGTGACGTGCTGCGTCGGCAGCGCCAACGCCAGGGCCGTACCCTGCGCGAAGTCTCTTCGTCCGCACGTGTTTCGCTGGGTTATCTCTCCGAAGTGGAACGCGGCCAGAAAGAGGCCTCGTCCGAGCTGCTCTCCTCGATCTGCGACGCCCTCGAAGTGCGGATGTCGGAGGTCATGCGAGAGGTCAGCGACGAGCTGGCGCTCGCGGAGCTCGCCGAGTCCGCCACCAGCGACACGGTGCCCGCGCCGATGCGGTCGATGCTCAACCCGATCGAGCGTATGACGTCTGTGACTTCGGTCACGGGCGTACCGGAAGAGCGCGTCACCATCAAGGCGCCGACGGAGGCCGTGGACGTCGTCGCGGCCTGAGCCGGGCGTTCCGGCCCGGACGGCGTGACGGGGGAAGGCGCGGATGTCCTGACACGGACGTTCCGCACGGACGTGGCGACGCAGACGCACGCAGACGTAGGGCGAGGCCCTGCCGGGGCCACCCGGCAGGGCCTCGCTGTGTTCCGCCCCCTCTTGCGCCGCCCCTGTCCGGCGGGCGCCCTTGTATCGCCCTGTGTGGTCGCGTGGTCGCTCCCGGTGCGGGAACATCGTCCGGGGCGGCACCTCCCTGGCCCGCCCGGCGGACGGAAGGCGGGCGGACATGCGGACACGCGGCGTGCTGCTGCGGCGAGTTCGCCGCCTGGCGGGCGCTGCCGGCGCGGTGGTCTGCGCGTACGCGGCGTGGCGGCTGGCCGTACGGCCGGACGCGTGCGGGCCGGTGGAGGCGGTGGTCGTGGCCGGCGGGTGGGGACTGAGCCTGCTGCCGGTGCACGCCGTCGCGTACGGGGACGAGCGGCGCGGGCCGGGGCGTACGGACGGCGGCGGAGCCGTCCCGTAGGGCGCGTGGGCCCGGCCTGTACGGGTCAGGCGGCGGGCTGGCAGCGGGGGCACCAGTAGGCGATGCGCCGTTCGGCGGGCGGGCCCAGTTCGCCCAAGCGCACCGCCGTACCGCAGCGCAGACACGGGCGGTGCTCGCGCCCGTACACCCACAGCGTGTTGCCCCGGCGCCGGTCGCCGGTGGTGTTGCGGGCGAGACGCGCTCTGTTGGCCTCCAGGAGCCGCTGGGCGAGGGCGACGAGGCGTTCGGGCGCGCGGAGTTCACCGACGGGCGTCTCGGGCGGTACACGGGCGAGGAAGCAGAGCTCGGAGCGGTACACGTTGCCGATCCCCGCCAGGTTGCGCTGGTCGAGCAGTGCCTCGCCGAGCGGCCGGGCGGGGTCGGCGAGGAGGCGGCGCAGCGCCTCGTCCGGGTCCCAGCCGGGGCCGAGCAGGTCCGGGCCCAGATGGCCCACCACGCGGTCCTCCTCGGCCGTACGCAGCAGCTCGAGCACCGGGAGACGGTATCCGACGGCGGTGTGCCCGGCCGTACCGAGCACTGCGCGCACCTGGTGCGCCGGACCGCCGCGCCAGCGCTCACGCGGTGCGTGCACCCGCCAGGAGCCGTCCATGCCGAGATGGGAGTGGAGGGTGATGCCGTCCTCGAAGCGGGCCAGCAGGTGCTTGCCGCGCGGGGTGACGTCCAGCACGCGGCGGCCCGTCAGGTCCTTGGTGGCGAGCTTCGGCACCCGCAGGTCGCTGCGGGTCAGCGGGGCACCGGCGAGCGCGGTGTGCAGCTCGTGCGCGGTGCGCCAGACCGTGTCTCCCTCGGGCATGGACCCATGATGCGGCACGTGCGGGACGCGGTGGGGCGTGGCCGCCGGTGCGGACGGGGGCTGCCGTACGAGCCCGTGAGCCGGGCCCGTACGGACGCGAGCGGGCCCGTATCCGTACCGGACGCGGGCCGTGCCCGTACGGCCGTCACGCCCGTATCCGGAGGCCGCGCGGCGTCGCGTGGAAGCCCGCCGCCTCCAGCGCGGCGGCGTACGGGGCGGTGAGCGCGGGGACGCCGTTCATCCGCTCGACCGTGATGCCGCCGAGCGCCCCGTCCCGGGCGGCCTGGCCGAGCGCGTCGGCCGCCGCCTGCAGCATGGCGCCGCCGGCCGGATCCGGCTCGGTCTGCTGGCCCTCGGGCCAGGCGAGGAGCGTCTTGCCGCCCCGCTCCATGTACAGCACCAGGTGGCCGTCCACCAGCACCACCAGCGCGCCGGCTTTCCGGCCGGGCTTGTGCGCCGCGCCCGGCGGGGGCTCGGGCCAGGGGAGAGCGGCGCCGTACGCGTTCGCAGGGTCGGCGGCGGCCAGCACCACGGGGCGTGCGGCCGCGCCCTCGCCGCTCCGCGTGGGCGCTCCGGGCTCCCGCGCCTGGCTCACCGCACGCAGCCGGTCCACGGCGCCGTCCATCGCGAACTGCGCGGCGCCCAGCCCCTCGACCACGTAACCGCGGCGGGCCTGGCCGCTCTCCTCGAAGACCGCCAGCACCCGGTACGCCGCGGCGAAGCCGCCCTCGACGCCCTCCGCCTGCACCGCGCCCCGGGTGACCACGCCGTGCCGGTCGAGCAGGGTGCGGGCCAGCGCGTGCGCGCGGTGCGTCGGATCGCTCTCCGGGGCGGGGAGCAGCGACCAGCGTCCGGCGACCGTCGGCGGCCCTGTACGGGAGGCCGCGGGGCGCCGCGTGGCGCCGGTCAGCGAGCCGTAACGGCCGCGCGGCACGGCCCGTTTGGCGCGGTGCGCCGTCGAGCCCGCGGTGCGGCCGGAGCCGAGGAGCGAACGGAGCGGCGCGACGGTGTCGTTGGTGAGCCGCCCCGACCAGGCCAGGTCCCAGACCGTGTCGGCGAGCTGCGGATCGGTGGCCTCCGGGTGCGTGGCGCAGACGTGGTCGGCGATCTGGCGGAAGAACAGGCCGTACCCACCGCGCAGCGCGTCCAGCACCGCCTCGTGCAGCGACGACAGCTCGAGCGGCAGCGGCGGTGCCAGCAGCAGCGGCGCCGTTTCGGCGAGATGCAGGGAGACCCAGCCGTCCTTGCCGGGCAGCGCACCGGCGCCCGCCCAGAGGACCTCGCCGGAGACGGTGAGCTGGTCGAGCAGCTCCGGTGCGTAGTGCCGTACGCGACCGGGCAGGACCAGCTTCTCCAGCGCGGAGGCCGGCACGGGCGCGCCCTGGAGCTGCTCGACGGCGCGCACCAGGCCGTCGACGCCTCGCAGGCTGCCCGTGTCCAGGTGCTGCCAGCGCGGCAGGAACGCGGCGAGCGCGGCGGGCGGCACCGGCTCCAGCTCCTCGCGCAGCGCGGCCAGCGAGCGGCGCCGCAGGCGGCGCAGCACAGCGGCGTCGCACCACTCCTGGGCGCTCCCGGAGGGATCGAACTCGCCCTGCACGAGACGGCCGTCCGCGGCGAGCCGGTGCAGCGCGCCGTCCGCGACGGCGGGCCCCAGGCCGAACCGGTCGGCCACGTCGGCCGAGGTGAACGGGCCGTGCGTGCGGGCGTACCGCGCGAGCAGGTCGCCGAGCGGATCGGCCACCGGCTCGGTGAACGCCTCCGGGACGCCGACGGGCAGCGCGACGCCGAGCGCGTCCCGCAGCCTGCCCGCGTCCTCGATCGCCGCCCAGTGGTCCCGGGACGCGAACCGCACCCGGATCGCCCGGCGTGCGCCCTGCAACTCCCCGGCCCAGCCCGGCTCCGCGCCGCGCTCGGCCAACTCCTCGTCCGTGAGCGGGCCCAGGACGCGCAGCAGGTCGGCGACGCCCTCGACGTCCTTGACGCGCCGCTCCTGGGTGCGCCACTGCAGCTCGTCCGCCAGCCGCGCCAGCGCGTCGGCGTCCAGCAGCTCGCGCAGCTCGGCCCGGCCGAGCAGCTCGGCGAGCAACCGCGAGTCGAGGGAGAGGGCGGCGGCGCGGCGCTCGGCCAGCGGGGAGTCGCCCTCGTACAGATACTGCGCGACGTAACCGAACAGCAGCGAGCGGGCGAACGGCGACGGCTCGGGGGTGGTCACCTCGACCAGCCGGACCCGGCGCGCCTCGATGTCGCCCATCAGCTCGGTCAGGCCCGGCACGTCGAAGACGTCCTGCAGGCACTCGCGGACGGCCTCCAGCACGATCGGGAAGGAGCCGAACTCACTGGTCACCTCCAGCAGATGGGCCGCGCGCTGACGCTGCTGCCACAGCGGGGTGCGCTTGCCCGGACTGCGCCGGGGCAGCAGCAGCGCCCGCGCGGCGCACTCGCGGAAGCGGGCGGCGAACAGCGCCGAGCCGCCCACCTGGTCGGTGACGACCTGGTCGACCTCGCCCTTGTCGAGCAGCACGTCGGCGGCGCCTACGGGGGCCTGCTCCGTGTCGTACGAGGCGTCGCCGCCCGGCCCTTCGTCCAGCAGGTCGAGGCCCATCACGTCGGCGTCGGGCAGCCGCAGCACGATGCCGTCGTCCGCGTGCATGACCTGCGCGTCCAGGCCGTACTTCTCGGTGAGCCGGGCGCCCAGGGCGAGCGCCCACGGGGCGTGCACCTGCGCCCCGAACGGGGAGTGGACGACCACGCGCCAGTCGCCGAGCTCGTCGCGGAAGCGCTCGACGATGATCGTCCGGTCGTCCGGGACATGGCCGCAGGCGGCGCGCTGCTCGTCCAGATACGCCAGGGCGTTGCGCACGGCCAGCTCGTCCAGACCCGCCGCGGTGAGCCGGGCGCGGGCCGCCTCGGCGGGCAGGCCGCCGACCTCGCGGAGGAACGCGCCCAGCGCGCGGCCCAGTTCGAGCGGGCGGCCCAGCTGGTCGCCCTTCCAGAACGGCAGCCGGCCGGGCACCCCGGGCGCGGGGGTGACCAGGACGCGGTCCCGGGTGATGTCCTCGATCCGCCACGAGGTGGTGCCGAGGGTGAAGACGTCGCCGACCCGCGACTCGTACACCATCTCCTCGTCCAGCTCCCCGACGCGGCCGCCGCCCTTTTTCGGGTCGGCGCCGGCGAGGAAGACGCCGAACAGGCCCCGGTCCGGGATGGTGCCTCCCGAGGTGACCGCGAGCCGCTGCGCGCCGGGGCGGGCGGTGACCGAGTGCGCGACGCGGTCCCAGACGACGCGGGGGCGCAGCTCGGCGAAGGCGTCCGAGGGATACCGGCCGGCCAGCATGTCGAGCACCGACGTGTACGCCGACTCCGGGAGTGAGGAGAACGGCGCGGCGCGGCGTACGAGCGTGAGCAGCTCGTCGACGTCCCAGGTGTCCATGGCCGTCATGGCGACCAGCTGCTGCGCGAGCACGTCCAGCGGGTTGGCCGGGATGCGGAGGGCCTCGATGCCGCCTTCCTTCATCCGCTCGGTGACGACGGCGGCCTGGACGAGATCACCGCGGTACTTGGGGAAGACCACCCCGGCCGAGACCGCGCCGACCTGGTGCCCCGCGCGGCCCACGCGCTGCAGCCCGGAGGCCACCGAGGGCGGCGACTCGACCTGGATCACCAGGTCGACGGCGCCCATGTCGATGCCGAGCTCCAGGCTGGAGGTGGCGACGACGGACGGGAGCCGCCCGGCCTTCAGGTCCTCCTCGACCTGCGCGCGCTGCTCCTTCGAGACGGAGCCGTGGTGTGCGCGGGCGAGCAGCGGCGGCGCGCCCTTGGCGGCGCCCGCCTCGGCCATCAGCTCGGCGGGGGAGTGGTGCTCGGGGAGTGGCTCGCCGGTGGCGCGCTCGTACGCGATCTCGTTCAGTCTGTTGCACAACCGCTCGGCGAGCCGACGGGAGTTGGCGAAGACGATCGTGGAGCGGTGCGCCTGCACCAAATCCGCGATGCGCTCCTCGACCGACGGCCAGATGGACGGACGCTCGGCGGCGCCGCCCGCGCCCCCGGCGTCCGCCGCGGGAGAAGACCCCAGCTCGCCCATGTCCTCCACCGGCACGACCACCGAGAGGTCGAACTCCTTCCCCGATGGCGGCTGGACGACGGTCGCCTTCCGCTGCGGGGAGAGGAAACGGGCCACCTCGTCCACCGGACGCACGGTCGCGGACAGGCCGATACGGCGGGCCGGCCGGTCCAGCAGCTCGTCCAGCCGCTCCAGGGACAGCGCCAGATGCGCGCCCCGCTTGGTCCCGGCGACGGCGTGCACTTCGTCGAGGATGACCGTCTCCACGCCGGTCAGCGCCTCCCGCGCGGACGAGGTGAGCATCAGGAACAGCGACTCGGGGGTGGTGATCAGGATGTCCGGCGGGCGGCGCGCGATCGATCTGCGCTCGGTCGCCGGGGTGTCCCCGGAGCGGATCGCGACCTGGATCTCCGGCTCCGGCAGCCCCAGCCGCACCGACTCCTGCCGGATGCCGGTCAGCGGGCTGCGCAGATTCCGCTCGACGTCGACGGCCAGGGCCTTCAGGGGCGATACGTACAGCACGCGGCAGCGCTTCAGCCGGTCCGCGGGCGGCGGCACGGACGCCAGCCGGTCCAGCGACGCCAGGAACGCGGCCAGCGTCTTGCCCGACCCGGTCGGCGCGACCACCAGCGCGTCCGACTCCTCGGCCAGCGCCCGCCAGGCGCCCTCCTGCGCGGACGTGGGCGCGTGGAACGCCCCCGTGAACCACGCACGGGTCGCGGGGGAGAACACGTCCAGCACCGAGCCGGTCTTTCGCTGCGCCATGACCCCATCGTGCACCCCGGCACTGACAGCGCCGAGAATGGAGCCGTGAGCAGCGGGGAGTGGGCACGGCACTGGCAGTACGAGCGGCTGCCGGGGCTCGACCTGCTGCGCGCGCACTACGTACGGCAGACCTTCCCGCGGCACGCGCACGACGGCTACGTCTTCGGCGCGGTCTCCGCGGGCATCCAGGTCGTCGGGATGCCGTACGGCACGGAGCGGGTCAGCGCGGGACAGGTCGTCATGATCAACCCGGAGGTGCCGCACACGTCGCACGCGGGTGTGCCGGAGGGCTGGGCGTACGCCACGCTCTACGCCGACTCCCGCACCATCGCGGACATCGCCGCCGAGACCACCGTGCTGCGCGGCACGGCCGGGTTCGCGGACACGGTCGCCGACGACGCGCGCTCCGCACGCCTCCTGACGGAGGTGCACCGGGCCGCGGAGGAGGGGAACGCGCTGGCCGCCGACAGCCTGTTCCGCGTCGCCATCGCGCGGCTGCTGCGCGGGCACGGCGGGCCGCTGCCGGAGCGCGAGATCAGTACGGCGGGCGCGCGCAACGCCGTACGCGCCCGCGCGATCCTCGAGGCGCGGATGTCCGATCCGCCGACCCTGGAGCAGCTCGCCGGGGAGCTGGGCGGGAGCCCGTTCTCGCTGCTGCGGGCGTTCCGGGAGCGGTACGGCATGCCGCCGCACACGTGGCTCACCGACGCGCGGGTGCGCAGGGCGCGGGGGCTGCTGGAGGCCGGGACGCCGCCCGCCGAGGTGGCCACCGCCGTCGGCTTCACCGACCAGCCGCACCTGGGGCGGCACTTCCGCCGGATCGTCGGCGTCCCGCCCGCCGCCTACCAGCGGGAGCGGCGGGGCACGGCGGCGTAGGGGCGGTCGCGCAGTCGCGGGGGCGTACGGGAGCGTGCCGGGGCGCAAAAACGTACAAGACCGCCGGCCGCTCCGCCGCCTAGCGTCGGACCGTGCCAGAGCAGCCAGAACACACGGAACAGACAGAGCAGCCAGAACAGTCAGAGACATCCCGGGACGACCGTGCCGTCGTACGCGACGCCCTGGGCGTCGGCGTCGCCGTCGGCCTGTCCGGCTTCGCCTTCGGTGTGACGGCGGCCGGTGCCGGACTCAGCCTGCCGCAGACCTGTGCGCTCAGCCTGCTGGTCTTCACCGGCGCGTCCCAGTTCGCGCTGGTCGGGGCGATCGCGGCGGGCGGAGGCCCGTTCGCGGCCGCGGCCGGCGCCTTCTTCCTCGGCGTACGGAACGCCTTCTACGGGCTCCGGCTGTCGTCGTTGCTGCGGCTGCCGCGCGGGCTGCGTCCGTTCGCCGCACACTGGGTGATCGACGAGACGGCCGTGGTCGCGCTCGCACAGGGCGACAGGCGCGCCGCGCGCATCGGCTTCACCGTCGCGGGCGCCACCCTGTACGTGCTGTGGAACCTCACCACCCTCGCGGGCGCCCTCGGCGCCTCCGCGCTGGGCGACACGGGCGCGTGGGGGCTGGACGCGGCCGGGCCCGCGGTGTTCCTCGCACTGCTCGCGCCCATGCTGCGTACGTCCGCGGAACGCGCCACCGCAGGGCTCGCGGTGGTGCTGGGCCTGGCGTTCCTGCCGGTGCTGCCCGCGGGCGTGCCCGTGCTGCTCGCGGCGCTCGCCGCCCCCGCCGTACTGCTGCTGCACGGCCGCACCGCGCACCGTACGGAGGACGATGCCGCGGAAAACGCCTCCGTACGGAGGCGCGAGGTGCGCGAAGGGCGCGCAGAGACCTCAGCCGAACCGAGCGGAACGGAGAACGGCCGGTGACCCCGACAGAGATCTGGATCGCGATCGCGGTAACCGCTGCCGGCTGCTACCTGGTCAAGCTGCTCGGTCTCGCCGTGCCGGCCGGCGCGCTCGAGCGCCCCGCGGTCAGGCGGCTGGCGGCGCTGCTGCCGGTGGCGCTGCTCGCGGCGCTGACCGCGCAGCAGACGTTCAGCGACGGCACCGCCCTGGTGCTCGACGCGCGTGCGGCCGGGCTGGCGGCGGCCGCCGTCGCACTGCTGCTGCGTGCGCCGTTCCTGCTCGTCGTCGGGGTGGCCGTGCTCGCCACCGCGGCCGTACGGGCGCTGGCCTGACGCCCGCCCGAGGACGCCGGGGCGGGGGACCGGCGGTGGCACGGGATACTGAACGCATGCGGTTGACGGTTTTCTGGCAGCGGATGGCGGATCACTTCGGCGAGGCGTACGCGGACTCGTTCGCCCGGGACCACGTGATGTCCGCGCTGGGCGGCCGTACGGTACGCGAGGCGCTCGACGCCGGGTGGCCGGCGAAGGACGTGTGGCGTGTGGTGTGCGACGTGATGGATGTCCCTGCCCACAAGAGGTGAGCCGTTAACCGCCACCTTTGCCCGCATACGGGACAATCCCCGGGTGCCAGCGACAGCGGAAGGGACGGGCGCGGGCGGAGCGGACGACTCCGTACCGCCGCCGGAGCGGCCCGCCGGCCGCGACCGGATGCCGGGCTGGCTGCCCCGTGCCATGATGCTCGCGCTCGCGCTCCTGGGGTGCTTCCAGCTGGCGGGCTGGGCCTTCGACCGGCTGGTCGGGCTGCTGCTCAACGTGCTGATCGCGTTCTTCCTCGCGCTCGCCATGGAGCCCGCCGTCGACTGGCTGGCCGCGCGCGGGATGCGCCGGGGCCTCGCCACGGCGCTGGTGTTCCTCAGTGTGGTGGCGGCGGTGGCCGGCTTCTTCGCGGCGCTCGGCTCCGTCCTGGCCGACCAGATCACGCTCATCATCGAGAACCTGCCGTCCTACGTGGACGACGTCGTGCACTGGATCAACGGCACGTTCCACACCAATCTCAGTTCCGGGAAGCTCCAGTCCGGGGTGCTGCACTCCGACTGGGTGCGGGAGTACCTGCAGCAGAACGCGGGCAGCGTCTGGGGGCTCTCGGCCACCGTCCTGGGTGGGGTCTTCCAGCTGCTGTCGGTGTTCCTTTTCGCCTTCTACTTCACCGCGGACGGGCCGCGCCTGCGCCGCGCCCTGTGCTCGGTGCTGCCGCCCGCGCGGCAGGCCGAGGTGCTGCGGGCCTGGGAGATCGCGGTGGCGAAGACGGGCGGCTACATCTATTCGCGCGGGCTGATGGCGCTGGTCTCAGGGCTGTCCCACTACGTGTTCCTGGAGCTGCTCGGGGTGCCGTACGCCCCGGCGCTGGCGATCTGGGTGGGCGTGGTCTCGCAGTTCGTGCCCACCGTCGGTACGTATCTCGCGGGCGCGCTGCCGGTGCTGCTGGCGTTCACGGTGGACCCCTGGTCGGCGGTGTGGGTGATCTGCTTCGTGGTGCTCTACCAGCAGTTCGAGAACTACATGCTGCAGCCCCGTATCACCGCGATGACGGTGGACATCCACCCGGCGGTGGCCTTCGGCTCGGTCGTCGCGGGCACCGCGCTGATGGGGGTGGTGGGCGCGCTGATCGCGGTGCCGGCGACGGCGACGCTCCAGGGTTTCCTCGGCGCGTACGTGAAGCGTTACGACGTCACGGACCCGCGCGTGCACGGCCGTCCGAGGCGGTCCCGGCGCACGCCGGGACGTCTGTGGAAGCGCCGGAACTCCTCCTGAACTCGGCGTTCTTGACTTTTCCACAGGTTTCAGGGGTCACTTGACACGAAAATCGAACAGCCATTCTTATAGAGGTGCCGGGGCGGTACGGAGCGAAGGTCCGGGCCGATTGTCAGTGGCAGGCGCTAGCGTCTTGGACGTGAAGCGATCGAATCAAGCAAGCAACCGGGTGGCACCCATGGCAGGAACCGACCGCGAGAAGGCGCTGGACGCCGCGCTCGCACAGATTGAACGGCAATTCGGCAAGGGCGCCGTGATGCGCCTGGGCGAGCGGCCGAACGAGCCCATCGAGGTGATCCCCACCGGCTCGACCGCACTGGACGTGGCACTCGGCGTCGGCGGCCTCCCGCGCGGGCGGGTGGTGGAGGTATACGGACCGGAGTCCTCCGGCAAGACGACCCTCACGCTGCACGCGGTGGCGAACGCCCAACGGGCGGGCGGGACCGTCGCCTTCGTGGACGCGGAGCACGCCCTCGATCCGGAATACGCCAAGAACCTCGGCGTGGACGTGGACTCGCTGATCCTCTCCCAGCCGGACAACGGCGAGCAGGCGCTCGAGATCGTCGACATGCTGATCCGGTCCGGCGCCCTGGACCTGATCGTCATCGACTCCGTCGCCGCGCTCGTGCCCCGCGCGGAGATCGAGGGCGAGATGGGCGACTCGCACGTCGGCCTCCAGGCCCGGCTGATGAGCCAGGCCCTGCGGAAGATCGCCGGTGCGCTCAGCCACTCCAAGACCACCGCGGTGTTCATCAACCAGCTCCGCGAGAAGGTCGGCGTGATGTTCGGCTCGCCGGAGACCACGACGGGCGGCAAGGCGCTGAAGTTCTACGCCTCGGTGCGCCTCGACATCAGGCGGATCGAGACCCTCAAGGACGGCACGGACGCGGTCGGCAACCGCACCCGGGTCAAGGTCGTGAAGAACAAGGTGGCCCCGCCCTTCAAGCAGGCCGAGTTCGACATCCTCTACGGCCAGGGCATCAGCCGCGAGGGCGGCCTGATCGACATGGGCGTCGAGCACGGCTTCATCCGCAAGTCCGGCGCCTGGTACACGTACGAGGGTGACCAGCTGGGCCAGGGCAAGGAGAACTCCCGCAACTTCCTCCGCGACAATCCCGATCTCGCCAACGAGATCGAGAAGAAGATCAAGGAGAAGCTGGGCATCGGCGCGAAGCCGGAGGAGCCGGCGGCGGAGCCCGGCGCGGACGCGGCCGGTGCGGCCGCGGCACCTGTCGAAGGGGCCGGCGGGGCCGGCGCGGCGACGGGCGCCAAGGCGGAGCCCGCCACGGCAGCCAAGGGGAAGTCCAAGGCCGCCGCGGCCAAGAGCTAGTCCGTGACACGGCGCAGCGACTGGCCGGACCCGGACCCCGGGCCGGGCGGGGGCCCGGACACGGACACGGCGTCCGGGAGGGGGAGAAGAAACGGCGGTGGTCCCGCCTCGTCGAGGGCCGAGGCGGGACCACCGCGTACACCGAAGGACCCGGCGGAGCGGGCGCGGGCGATCTGTCTGCGGCTGCTGACGGGGGCCCCGCGCACCCGTGGCCAGCTGGCGGCCGCGCTCGGCAAGCGGGACATCCCGCCGGAGGCGGCCGAGGAGGTGCTGGACCGGTTCGAGGAAGCCGGGCTGATCGACGACGCCGCCTTCGCCGACGCCTGGGTGGAGTCCCGGCACCACAGCCGGGGGCTCGCCCGCCACGCGCTCGCCCGCGAGCTGCGTACGAGAGGCGTCGACGCCACGGTCATCGACGAGGCCGTCGGGCAGCTCCAGCCCGAGCAGGAGGCGGAGACCGCGCGCGCACTGGTCGACCGCAAGCTGCGTGCCACACGCGGCCTCGACCGGGACAAGCGGGTCCGCCGCCTCGCCTCGATGCTGGCCCGCAAGGGTTACTCGGAAGGGGTCGCCCTGCGCGTGGTCCGGCAGGCGCTGGAGGAGGAAGGGGAAGACCCGGAGGTGCTGGAGCAGCACCTCCCCGATGTCTGACGCACAGCCGGCCCGCCGGGACACCGGCGGCACCGGCCACACCCGGCCCGCGGCGGCCCGTGGGCGGGAGCGCCCATACGGTCAGCAGGCGCGCGGTGCACCGGTCCGCACCGGCCGGTGCGGGTACGGTCCGGCGTCCAAGTCGCCTGCGACGCGTGCGCAGGCCCGTACGGTCAGCGGCGGGACCGGCGGTCCTCCGCCGAGTGCCCCGCCAGCCCCCGTACGGCGTCGGCGCAGGCCCGCAGTTCCGCCGTACGCACTCCGGGCAGCGCCGCCACCAGGTGCCCGTCCGGACGCATCACCATGACCGTGTGCGCCGCCGCCCCCGGGTAGTTCTCGGTGACCAGCAGGTCGGTGCGGAGCGGCAGCGAACCGACGGCAGCGGCCAGTTCGGGCATCAGCCCGGCCGACATCCAGTGCCGGCTGTCCCAGACCCCCGTGCCGGGCGCGACGAGCACGACGATCAGCTCGCCGCCCCGCCCGCCCAGCCGTTCGCGCAGCCGGCAGCTCGTCCCGTCCAGCGCGGTGACCGGCACGTCGTGCACCGCCGCGCCCGGGGCGGTGCCCACCGGAGCCGCGGCCGCCGACGCACGCGTGGGCGCGGGCGTCAGCGGCGACCGCCCGTACGCGGGCGGCGCCCCCAGCAGCCCGCGCCCCAGATGCCCGTCCGTCAGCCTGCCCCTTATACACATCTCCGACCCCACAACACAAAAATCTGCTCTGCATTTAATGCTTCAGAGTGAGTACAAGTACAGCACCCGCCCCGACGGCACCCCGGCCCCCTTCGAACCCCTCGACTACGTACTGGCCGCACCCGACCGCTTCCCCCTCTTCCACGTCAAGGACGGCGAACACGACGAGGCGTCCCCCGACGGCTACCGCATGGTCGACGTCGGCGACGGCGACATCGACTACCGCCACTTCCTGGAGCGGGTCGGCAACGTCCCCGGGCACCGCCGCCGCCACCACTGGATCGTGGAACGCGACGACGCGGTCGACCCGGACGCCAACCCGGCCGGCTCCCTCAGCACCGCCCGCCGCTCCAGCGAACACCTCCGCTCCCTGCGCGTACGCGGCTGCTGACCAGTGGTGACGGGGGCCCGCCCCACCCCCGTCACCACTCCACGTAGCCGCACCGTCACCCTTCGCCTCCCGTCGGGGGCGGGGTTTACGCAGGTGAGAACCACTCCGAAGACTTGGTATGGTGGTCCGCATCGCCGCGACGGCCCCAGGCCGTGCGGCTCACCTGTCCGGGTGGCGGAATGGCAGACGCGCTAGCTTGAGGTGCTAGTGCCCTTTATCGGGCGTGGGGGTTCAAGTCCCCCCTCGGACACCGACTGGTGCCCCACGGGTATCGGGAATGTGCTGGTTGAGGTGCGCTTCAACCAGCACTTTTTGTTGTGCGGGCACGTAGCGGATGCGGAGACCGAGCTTCTGATAGATCTCGGCTTTGTCGGCCGGGGCGGCTTGGTGGATCACCTGAGTGAGGTCGCCCGCTGCACGAATGAGGTCTGCGACCTGTTCACGCGAGATTCCGGTGTCCGTGCCCGAACGGGGAGGGCGTAGTTTCGTCTCGGCCTGGGCCCGTACGGCCTGGGTCTCGGCGACCCAGCGGGTGATCAGACCGGGGTCGGCACCGGCTTCGAGGGCGGAGCGGTGCGTGGCGAGCTTGGCGTCACACTGTGCGATCTCGGCCCGTGCCTGAGCGCATTCGGTGACATCGAGACGGCCCGCGTCGGGAGCGGTTGCCGTCATGAGGTCGACGGTCTTGTCGATGCGGTGCGGCAGGAACACTTTCGCGAGCCAGTCGTCGAGTGGCCGGGTCACCCATGCTTCGCGTACGTAGAGGTTGCGAGGGTGTTGGACGCGGTTCGCGAGCCCGTATTCATTGGGAAAGCGGCAGCGGTAGTACGCCTGCTCATGAGACCAGTGGCCCTGCATCTTCCGCTCGCACACGCCACAGATGAGGGCCCCTCGCAGTAGGTACGGACGGCGGGTGCGTTGCACACCGTGAGCCGGGCCTGTCCGTGCCTTCCCGCGGAAGATGTCCTGGACGCGGGCGAACATCTCATCTTCGATGAGGGGTGTATGGACGATCCCCTTGGAGACGATCCACTTGTCCTGGGTGTTCCAGCGCATCTTGGTGGTGTAGCCGAGGCTGACGTCGGTGATGTCGAGCAGCGACTCGTGCTTCTTCTGCCGGTTCCATACTTGGCGACCGGTGTAGCGCGGGTTGTCGAGGATGGCGCGCACGGCGCTCTTGGCCCAGGCCCGGGTGTCACGGTGGGGGTTGCGGCGGGGGTCGTGGGCGGAAGGGCTGGGGATGCTGTCGCGGGTGAGTCCCTCCGCGATGGCATAGATCCCGTACCCGCACAGGAACTCGTTGAAGATCCGGACGACCACGGGTGCGGTGTCCGGGTCGGGTTCCAGTCCGTGGAGTCGCCTGCCCTCGGCGGCCTTGCCCGGATTCGGGTGGGGCCCCAGGTCGCGGAGCCGGTAGCCGTAGGGCGGTCGGCCGCCGAGGAAGCGGCCTTCCATGAGGGTCTGCGAGGACATGGCAGCGTGCACGCGGACCTTGATGCGGTTGCGTTCTCCCTTGGACATGCCGCCGAACACGGACATGATCAAGTCGTGGGCCTCGTTGTCGCCGTCGATGGCGCCGCCGACCTCGGGCACCCAGAGCGGCACGTTGTAATGCACGAAGAGCGGAAAGGTGTCGCCGAACTGGTTGCCGTAGAAGGCGCGTTGTGGCTCACCGATGACGAGAGCGTCAAACTCGCGATCCCTGTCCGCCAGGTGGGCCAGCAGCGCGCTGGCACGCGGGCGGCGTTTCCAGGGCAGAGCCCGTGACTCTCCCACGTCGAAGTACTCGGCGACGATCTCGCCACCTCTTGCCGCGATCAGAGCTTCGGCACGCCCGCGCTGCCAGAGGCGGGAGGCTTCCGGGTCTTGTTGATCTTCGGTGGACACGCGTCCGTAGAAGGCGAATCGGGGTGCTCGGCGGCCTGGCACCGTGGTTGCGGGTGGCGCGTGCCATTGGCGAAGCCACGGGGGAGAAGAGGGGTCTGATTGAGGCATCTACGAGCTGTCCTTCGGCCGGTCATCGTGTGGACGGTTCTGTCGTAGCTCGCCGCCCGTTGGAGCGCCAGCGTCGGATGTGTGTCGGCTGATGATGCGCAAGAGCAGTACCGCGGCTTCTGCGGTCAATTCTGGCTCCGCGGAGGCGAACTGGACGCGAAAGCCAATCGGCGGTTCCGCCGAGCGAGGGCCCTCGGTCACAGACGCGTCCTGGATCGCAACCGTCGGCACCAGGCGCGGGAGCAGGGGCCGTGGGGGGAGGGGTAATGGCTGGAGCTACCGTTCTTCGTTCTCACACAGGAGATAGAGATTGCCGAAGCTGTTATTGCCACGTTCCGACCAAGGGGAGGTGCACAGAACCAAACTTGGCCGACCGCCGCAGGTTCGAGCCCTCGGCGGGGCGCTCGGAACTGGGGAACTGGGTGAGCCGCCGGGCGGGGACGGGCAGCTGGCGATCGAGACGGTAGTTCCGCTTAATAGGTAGACCGTCGGCTGACCGTTGCTTCCGGCCCTCGGCAGGGCATCAGGCATATGGAAACGAACGAGGGGACGGTCGCCGAGATCACGGAATCACAGAGGTCACCTGCGGCGTTGGTCCGCTGGGCTGGCGCCAGGCAACAATCCCGCGGGTGCGGGGACCACCAGTTCGACCGATGCCCGCTCCAGATCCAAGTGGGAAAAACCCCGCAGGCGCGGGGACCACGTAAGACGGCTTCCGGAAAACGAACTTGCCCGGGGAACAACCCCGCAGGCGCGGGGACCACGACCACGACGTCATGGGTGCGACCAGCCGCATGGGATCAACTCCGCAGGTGCGGGGACCGCAGGTCAGGCGTCGGCACCGAGCCAATGGGCCCGGGAACAACCCCGCAGGTGCGGGGAACAATTCGGAGCTGGACCTTCGAGGCAGCCTCCACAGGGGCCACCCCCGCATGTGCGGGGAAGACGGAGTCGTCTACTCCCACCAAGGATGCGTCTCGGGGCCACCGCCGAGTGCGCGGGGAATACCGTACGCCATGGCACCCCCGTTCAGAGGGCGAGGGAACAACCCCGCAGGCGCGGGGACCACTGGTACATGTCCCGCACCGGGAAGGTGGTGTCGGGAACAACCCCGCAGGCGCGGGGACCACATGCTGGACGAGGTCGGGGGCTGGCCCGAGCCGGGAACAACCCCGCAGGCGCGGGGACCACGCAGTGTCCCGCAGGGGTGCACGCCGTGGCGGGGGAACAACCCCGCAGGCGCGGGGACCACTGGCTGGTCAGCGCCGCACGGTCGCCCTGTCCGGGAACAACCCCGCAGGCGCGGGGACCACCATCAAGGAGAACCCCAGTGAGCGTTCTGCACGGGAACAACCCCGCAGGCGCGGGGACCACCGCGTGCCCTCCCGTCCCGTACGGAGCGGGCAGGGAACAACCCCGCAGGCGCGGGGACCACCAGAAGACGAGCCGGGTGCTGGTGGCGCTCGCGGGAACAACCCCGCAGGCGCGGGGACCACCCGAGCTCTTCGGCTATTCTGACGAACCTCTTGGGAACAACCCCGCAGGCGCGGGGACCACTTGGACGGGTCCACCACGAAGTGGTGCTCGATGGGAACAACCCCGCAGGCGCGGGGACCACCTTCCAGGGCCCGGTCAGGATGAAACCTTCACGGGAACAACCCCGCAGGCGCGGGGACCAAGATGCGGTCGATCTCCGCGCGGAGTGCGGCGAGGGAACAACCCCGCAGGGCGGGGACCACTGGCCGAGTTCGGGGAGGACATCGCGGAGCGGGGGAACAACCCCGCAGGCGCGGGGACCACCGCCAGTGCGACTGCGGCCCGCGGGGGCGTCGGGGAACAACCCCGCAGGCGCGGGGACCACCTGACCGACCCGCTGACGAACCTTGCCCACCAGGGAACAACCCCGCAGGCGCGGGGACCACGCCTGGCCCCGGATGCCGTTCTGGCCGCCGATGGGAACAACCCCGCAGGCGCGGGGACCACTGGTCCACGGCCGCTCGCCGCATGACGAACTCGGGAACAACCCCGCAGGCGCGGGGACCACCCGCGGACCAGCATGTGGTACCCGCCGGTAGCGGGAACAACCCCGCAGGCGCGGGGACCACCGGGTGCTGCCCTTCTCCGCCCGCAGCAGCGCGGGAACAACCCCGCAGGCGCGGGGACCACCCCGACCCGTCCAACCCGGCCGACGCCGGGAAGGGAACAACCCCGCAGGCGCGGGACCACACGCCGGCCACGCCGAGAATCACCCGGACATCGGGAACAACCCCGCAGGCGCGGGGACCACTACTCGACGGGCTCGTTCGGGACGCCAGGGATGGGGAACAACCCCGCAGGCGCGGGGACCACCGCTCCAGATCCTCGTCCGTGTACACCTCACCGGGAACAACCCCGCAGGCGCGGGGACCACCTGCTGCGGCTCTGCCGCCTCACCCTCGGACGGGGAACAACCCCGCAGGCGCGGGGACCACAAAGCGAGCCCACGGCGTACCGCGAGGCCATCGGGAACAACCCCGCAGGCGCGGGGACCACCGGGGCTCTTTGTGCGAGAGTCGACTTTCGCTGGGAACAACCCCGCAGGCGCGGGGACCACACAGCAATGGGGGCGACGGCACGCAGCCGGTCGGGAACAACCCCGCAGGCGCGGGGACCACACGGGCGGTCAGTTCGCGGGCATCCGCTCCCAGGGAACAACCCCGCAGGCGCGGGGACCACATCGACCAGCTCCGCGACCGGCTGCGTGCCGCGGGAACAACCCCGCAGGCGCGGGGACCACACCAGCGTGAACACGGCCTTGGCGACGATCCCGGGAACAACCCCGCAGGCGCGGGGACCACCGTAGCCGGGCTGCGGACGCTGGCCGATCAGGCGGAACAACCCCGCAGGCGCGGGGACCACCCTCTCGGAATCAGCGAGACCCGCACCCGGGCGGGAACAACCCCGCAGGCGCGGGGACCACCAGCTCGATGTCGGCAAGGTGGGGCTGGACCAGGGAACAACCCCGCAGGCGCGGGGACCACACGCGGCGGTACAGCAGCACTACGCCGACGACACCGTGGCCGAGGGAACAACCCCGCAGGCGCGGGGACCACACGCGGCGGTACAGCAGCACTACGCCGACGACACCGTGGCCGAGGGAACAACCCCGCAGGCGCGGGGACCACTGCGAGGCGTTCCTGCAGCAGCTGCTGGGCCTGGGAACAACCCCGCAGGCGCGGGGACCACAGGTCTTCCACGATGTTGCGGTCGGTCCGGCCGGGAACAACCCCGCAGGCGCGGGGACCACCAGCCGAACGAGATGCGGCACCGACCCCAGACGGGAACAACCCCGCAGGCGCGGGGACCACCTCCGCATGGGGGACCGTCCATGCGGAGGGGTGGGAACAACCCCGCAGGCGCGGGGACCACCGGATTGCTGTGCGTCCCGTGCCACTCGGCCGGGGAACAACCCCGCAGGCGCGGGGACCACGCCACGTCCTGAAGGGCGGCCCACCGGTCAGCGGGAACAACCCCGCAGGCGCGGGGACCACCTCCGCATGGGGGACCGTCCATGCGGAGGGGTGGGAACAACCCCGCAGGCGCGGGGACCACCGGATTGCTGTGCGTCCCGTGCCACTCGGCCGGGGAACAACCCCGCAGGCGCGGGGACCACGCCACGTCCTGAAGGGCGGCCCACCGGTCAGCGGGAACAACCCCGCAGGCGCGGGGACCACCATCCACCGAGCGGCCAGTTCGAGGCCATCGTGGGAACAACCCCGCAGGCGCGGGGACCACGGAGAGAACGAGGGCGGCAAGAGCGATGGCGCGGGAACAACCCCGCAGGCGCGGGGACCACGCCGATCCGCAGCGCCAGTGGTTGCTGTGGCTGGGAACAACCCCGCAGGCGCGGGGACCACGCGGCGCTCGGGCGGTTGGACGTCGTGGAGGCGGGAACAACCCCGCAGGCGCGGGGACCACCGCTACCACCAGCCGACCCTGAGGCGGTGGTCGGGAACAACCCCGCAGGCGCGGGGACCACAGACGGCTCGGACGCTGATCATCTGGTCGCCCGGGAACAACCCCGCAGGCGCGGGGACCACTCGGTCACGAAGTCGCGGAAGCGCACCGCGCTGGGAACAACCCCGCAGGCGCGGGGACCACGACTGCCGTCGATGCCTGTGACGCCGCCGGACGGGAACAACCCCGCAGGCGCGGGGACCACCAGTTCTGGTCCGGGTCGCCGAAACTGCGCTCGGGAACAACCCCGCAGGCGCGGGGACCACCGGCGGAGTCGACCAGCTGGCGAGCTTGGCCTGGGAACAACCCCGCAGGCGCGGGGACCACTCGGTGGGCCACATCACGGACGGCCTGGACTGGGGAACAACCCCGCAGGCGCGGGGACCACGGAGACGAGGATCCGGACGGTGGAAGAGGGCAGGGAACAACCCCGCAGGCGCGGGGACCACGTTGCCGTGACAGCGCGCGGCCATAGACCGCGGGGAACAACCCCGCAGGCGCGGGGACCACCTCCGCACCGCCGGGACGGCAACTGGGGAACGGGGAACAACCCCGCAGGCGCGGGGACCACTCGTGGCGAGGGCCTCCGGCCGCGGCGAGCACGGGAACAACCCCGCAGGCGCGGGGACCACCCCTCCTGGGGCAGCTCGGTGTGCAACACCACGGGAACAACCCCGCAGGCGCGGGGACCACCCGTGCCCCGCCCCACGGGTGACGGGACATCGGGGAACAACCCCGCAGGCGCGGGGACCACATGTTCAGCGACGGACGAAGGGGGCGGGGCACGGGAACAACCCCGCAGGCGCGGGGACCACATCGCCGCCCAGACGACCGTCCCGGCGGCGTGGGGAACAACCCCGCAGGCGCGGGGACCACCCATGGGGCCGAGCAGGAGCGAGCGGGCGCCTGGGAACAACCCCGCAGGCGCGGGGACCACAGCAGAGTCAGCCCCGGAATTTTCGTAGAGCCAGGAACAACCCCGCAGGCGCGGGGACCACGCCGGGCATGAGCATCCGGCCGCGTGTGATCAGGGAACAACCCCGCAGGCGCGGGGACCACCAGATGCTGCAGCACCTCCTCGGTGGCGCGGTGGGAACAACCCCGCAGGCGCGGGGACCACTTCGCGGCCTTCGCGTCGTCCCGGTCCAGCACGGGAACAACCCCGCAGGCGCGGGGACCACGGCTGGATTCTGACAACGGCGGCCGGGCACACGGGAACAACCCCGCAGGCGCGGGGACCACGCCGCCCGGGTCGCCGGGCGGCCTTTCGGAGGGGGAACAACCCCGCAGGCGCGGGGACCACTTTCGGAATGCTGCATGAGTTCGTGATGTCGTGGGAACAACCCCGCAGGCGCGGGGACCACGTCACTGTTCTGACCCTTGCACCCCAAACCTGAGGAACAACCCCGCAGGCGCGGGGACCACCCGCTGACACGAACCGTGTCAACCCCCTTGGGGGGAACAACCCCGCAGGCGCGGGGACCACGCATGCACAGTGGCGCACTGCGTTGGTCAACAGGGAACAACCCCGCAGGCGCGGGGACCACAGGCGTTGACCTGGGGCTTTACCTCGGTGTGTACTTGTTTTTGCTCACTTTGCCAAGATCCGGCATTATGGACAGTGTGTTACTCACCCTCGTTGCTACTTTCCGAAGCGGCGTCGTTTGGCTGCCTTGCTCCAGCCTTGGCGGGGAGGCTGTGTGGTGTGGGTGTCTGGGGGAACAGAATTGGGGTTTGGGCGCCGGAGGAGGGTGAGGCCTTCGTGGTCGATGGGGTGCCAGGCGTGGTCGTGGGTTTCGAAGGTGAATCCTTGTTCGTTGTCGGTCTGGTAGGCGAGAAGCGCGCGGCCTTGGCCTGAGTATTGGCGGACTTCGGCCCACAGAATTTCCCGTACGCGTGCTGAGGGTGATCCCAGGAATACGCCGGGGGAGAGTTCCAGGAGCCAGCGGGTAAGGAAGCCACGTAGGCCTGCGGGGCAGTTTGCCAGAATGATGACGGTCACCAGATGGGTTCTTCCGCGTAGTTGCGCCCGCCTTCGATGTGGTGGTCTCCGTCGGTTTGCAGCGTCACGCGGTCATGTGTGTGGTTTGCGTCTGGTACTTCGTTGTGGTGGAGAAGGTTCTGGATATCGCGCACGCAACGATCAAGGAGCTTGGTCTTGTTGACACGGTCCCGTAGCGCTCTGCGGGTGCGGGTTGCCACGTCTTCTGTGCTATCGGCCGCGGCGTCGAATGCGGCGGGGATAGCGACGTCGGTCTTGTACAGGTCGGCGATGTCCAGGACGAAGGAGCGTTCGTGGCCGGAATGAACGAACCCCAGGGCTGGTGAACAGCCGAGGGCTGTGACTACGGCGTGGGCGATTCCGTACATGCACTGTGCGGCTGCCGTTACTCCCTGATTCGGGGCGTCTCCGGAGGAGAAGTCGCCCTGGTTGTACTCACGGCGGCGCCAGGGCACGCCTGTACGGGCCGACTCGCGCCGGTAACACTCCTTGAGCCGGCGGCCTTCCATGCTGAGGAGTTCCTGACGGGTACGTCCGGCGGTGTCTTCTCCGGGGAATCGCAGCCGGTACATGGCTCGTGCGACCTCGAGCCTGGTGCGGCGGTTCGCCCAAGCAGTTGCTTGGGCCTCGGCCAGGGCCGACGAACGGGTGAGCGCGCGTCCGCCTGCGTAGTATCGCACTCCGTGTTCGCCTACCCAGGCGACTCCGGCTCCGCATTCACCGAGGACGGACATAGCCTGGTGGGTGACTCGAGTGCCCGGGCCGAGGAGCAGGGTGCCGATGGTGGCGGCGGGGATGTGGGTGATGCCGTCGGTGTCGGTTGCGGTGATGGCGTTGTCGTCGCGGTGTACGGCGCACCGCTCAAGGTAGATAAACGAAAGCCGGTCCCTAACTCGGGCGAGTTCGCGGGGTGATGAGGAGCCTCGCTGGCTAACGGTGCCCATGGCTCACCGCACTGGGGCGAGGGTCATCAGACCGCAGCCGTATGCCTTGGCTTTGCCGAGGCCGTGGGTGAGGGTCCGGCGGAGGGCATTGGCGTCCGTGATACGCAGTCGACCGTCAAAGGTGACGCGGACGAGGCGTACGTCGTTCCGTGAGCCCGCCTCCTCCCGCTTGCGGAATTGGAGCGGCAGGCGGTCGTGGACGATTACCTCGTGTTCATCGCCTGCTCCGTCGTCGTGGCCGGGGATCAACTGCCGGTCTGCGGGTTTGCGTAGGACTTCGAAGCCGGCTTGCTGTTGCCGTTGCAGCAGCCATCCCACCTGGTGTCGCCGGGTTACGTGCGCAGTGCGTTTCGTTGGGGAGTCCTTGGATGTACCTGATTTGCGGACGTGGTGGATTGGGTTTGCCGCAAGCCGGAAGCTCCAGGCGTCCCCTGTGGTGAGGGTTTCCAGGAACTCGTCATAGGCGAATGTGGTCCATCCCGGCTCCTCCAGGGTGGGCCAGCCGGCCTTCTCGGAGAGGTGAGTTAGGTCGGGGCGAACGGGGCTGACGATGAACAGATCGGCACGCCCTGATCCGGAGTGGTGGTCCACTCGCCACAGGACCCGTGGCGCTTGGTCGTCCCGGGGCGGCGCGGCGGGGAAGGCCATATTGACTGCGCCGTGCAGGAAGTGGGGCGAGCCAAGGAGTCGACGGGCCTCGGTGCGGGCGGTGTTGACGGGGAAGCGAGTCAGGTACATCACGGGGTCCTAGGGGAGCGTTCTGCTGTATCACTCGTCGGTAGGTTGGCAGGGCGGAGCCCGACAGTCGGGTCGTGGCGGGGCGGTGGGGCGGTCCGGTCGGTGAGGAGGCCCCGGAGCTCGTACTGCCTGTGGCGCGGGTCGTAGCTGACCGGCGTGTCCCGCAGGGACAGGTGTGGGGTTTGGGCTGGTGGGCAGTCGAGGAGCAGGTCCAGTGAGGCTGTATCGGTCGAGGCGCCGTTGGTGCCTGCGGCGCGTTCCAACTGATCGAGGTACCAGGTGGATGCCTGCCACTGGGCGTTACGCAGGGCGTCTTCGAGGGAGCCGTTCAGCGGGTCACCCATCAGGATGGGGTGAGACGGCGGGCAGGAGCGCCGTCCGAGGTACGGGAGGAAACACGGGGCGCCCAGGGCTTGATGCAGGTGCTCGATGAGTTCCGTGTCGCCTTCGACTCCGGCGACGAACACGGCATCTGCAAGGTAGAAGCGTTCGGAGACTGGCATCGATTTGCCGGAATCGGCGTGGTGGGCAGTGTGGAAATCGCGAAGCCGTTGACCGGGCTGGTCGATCCGCACGCCGAATCGTAGTGCCGCCAGGTCGGAGAGGTCCGCGTCGCGCGGACGGCCTTGTGCGGCAGCCAGCAAGCCGAGTACGCCGCTCTTGGTGGGTGCGTTCTCCGTACCGCGGCGGGCAAAGCGAGCTGCGGCCCCCCATGACTGGAGGGGCCCTGCGAGCCTCAGAAGGAGCACTGTCATGCGCCGGACTCCAGGTGTCGCGACACCGCCTCTCCGACGTCCCGCACCAGGGCATCCAAGGAGATTTCGGAACCGAGTGCTTCCAGCGCCTGTGTTTCCTCGCCGACGCGGAATACCCAACTGCGGTCCTTGGAGATCATTCCGTACTGCTTTTCCAGGTCGGGCACGTAGGACGCGAGGCGGTGGCAGGCTTCGCGTAGATATCCGCCCTCCGGGCCCTTGGCCACAGGCTTTTCGAAGGCCGCGACGAAGCTGATGGGCCAGCGGTCGCGTAGCTTCACAATCACGACAGAGGGAAGGGTGTGATTGCCGAACGTGTTGATCTTTCCGGTCGGGAGCGATGTGACGAACGTCTCCAGGAAGGCGCAGACGGCCCTTTTCACTGCGGCATTCGGCGATTCGTTCTCCCGGAGTCCCGGACCAAGGTTGCGGCTCAACTGATCGACGTCCACAGCCGCATACCGATACAGTGTCGCAGAGTTAAAGTCGATCGTGCCGATCATCCCGGCACCTGATTCCTCATCGGCACTGAGGTCGTCCACTGCCGTGTAGTAGTCGGACTCGATATCCGATTTGTGCACGCTGAGGGCGTGTGCGACCTGCGTCGCCGCCTCGACGTTGAGGTCGGCCGAATCGGCGACCATGCGTCCGAAGAGTGCGATGTCCACCGAGTGCAGGGTGTCGACGGCCTCGCGGGCCCTGGTCTTGTTCTCCTTGGCCTTGAGGTGCTTTGTGAGAGTGTTCACGTCGCCGTCCGCGCCGCTGAATTCAACTGTGAGTTCGGCGAGCGCGTCCAATTGCCTCCGGCTCAGGAACATCAGATACTTCGACTCCGGGCTAGGGGATCCCTCCTCGCCGCTCTTCTCTTTTCGCTTCGGTCCTTCGATAGCCGAGCCTGTGGCCACCTTCAGTATTTCGGCGGCCAGTTGCACGGCCCCCGGCTCCAGTGACTTCTTCTTCTTGATGATGTGCCCGGCCAGCGCCTCGGCCACCTTCTTGGTCCGGACGCCGAGTTCCTCGGGCGGAAGGATTTCATTGAAGGCTTCGCGGGTGGCGCGTTTCCATGCCTGGCTCGAGACACGTGCCCGCCGTACACCACCGAAGTAAGCGGACTTCGGTGTGCCGGTGTCATCACGGTTCAGGTTGCTCGGCGGAACTGTTTGAAGAATGTGGATGTCGAGAATGGTGCGGGTTGCCATGAGTATCCGTTCTTGTTCGCTGCTGCCAGCGGTGGTTTAAGTCTGTGCCGTTGTTCGGCCTGCACCGGCGCTCATCGGAGAGTGAAGCAGGTCGGTTAGTCGTCTGCGTCGTCGGTCGTTATGTTCTGCTGGCTGCCGGCCGGAGGGGTCGGGGAGTCTTCCCCGGCCTCGGGTTCCGCGTCCTTTCGGTAGGAGCGGTGAAACTCGCGTCCCCAGGCGCGCCGGACATTTGCCTGGTGATTGTCGTCCTGCCAGAGGTAGAGCTGCTCCGCGAGCTGTCCGTAATCCAGGGGGATTCGCGAGGTGCGCAGCAGCAGCACGATTTCGCGCAGCCGACTGCTCAGGGTCTCGATGTCAGCTGAGACACCGATGCGGACGAAGCGTTTGCGGATGGTGGGCCTGACTTCCTCGACTGCTTCATCGCTCCGAGCGGTCGTGTCCGAGTTCCCTTCGACGTTCCCGTCACGGTCGTGGTCTGTCGTACCGGTCTTGCCGTGTGCCAGCCGCCGTACGGCGCGACCCAGGGGCCAGCCCGGCTTGTGCATGGATTCGTCGCGCAGGGCCTGTTGGTGCAGTGCCCAGAGGGTGACCGCGAGATGGACCGCCCTGTCCTCGCGCTCTTCGCGTTCTTCTTCTCGCGCTCTCTCGCGTGCGGACAGGTACCTTGGCGCCGCACGCCCTTCTTCCTGCTCCTCGCGTTGCTGGTCCCGGAGCGCCGTCAGTGTCGCCAGGTGGTCCAGGCCCCAACTCGACGGAGAACCGTGTGGATCCCGTCCTGCCTCGCGTCGTAGCCGGGCGACGGTTGCGACGGCTGCGGGAGCGTCCCGGCGGTAGCCACCTTGCAAACGCGGGATCGTACGGAGGGTGGCCCGCCGAGGCAGGGACTGCTCCTCGGAGTGGCTCTCCTTGGGCCGGAGTGGACTCTCCCCGTCCCCGAGGTGCGGGGTGGCCGTGGTCATGGTGTGTTCTCCGTAGGGTCGTTGCGAATGGCCACGTTGGTTGGCTGGTGGAGGACAGGGGACCCCGCGCGGTCGGGTTGTGACGTGGAGCCGAGGTCTTTGTTCAGTCGCTGCTTGAACCAACTGTCGGCGCGCCCGGCATCCACAAGGCGCTTGCCGAGGCCCGGAACGTCCGCTATGCGTCCCTCGTCGGCCGCGGGGCCCGTGGAGTCCAGCAACTGGCGGCCCAGCCGCAGAACATGACGCCGCACTGTTGACTGCCACTCCACCCGCGCTGTGGCCAGGTCGGGAAAGTTCAGCAGATCCTTCAGCCACGCACGGTAAGGGCCGTCCAGGGCGCCGAAGCCCAGCTCACGCGCGGCAGCTGTGGAGGGTTCCGGGTCTGTTCCGGCCGCTCGGGCGAGGTTGCCGGCAAGCTGACCCAGCGCGGCGACAGCCAGTTCCGCCGAGCTGACGGCGCCGACTGCCGCAGCACCGTACACAGGGTTCTTCTCATGCAACGTGATGACGGGCAGGACGACTGAGTCGTCCACGATCTCGTCCACGACGGACTGCTGAGTCCCGTAAAGCGCTCCGATCAGTCGCAATCGGACCAGCTTTCCCGGGGCGATCTCGCTGGAGATGATCACTTGCGTGAACCAGCTCGTAATGCCGGAACGCAGGGTGACGGGTGCCTCTCCCCGGCTCCCGGTGTCCGTCACTTCCTGCAGAGCAGGAAGAAGCGCGCCCAGCCCGCGCCAGGCGGCACGGCTCGGGTCGTGCCGACGCGGCATGTATACGGGGGCGCGACCCTGCTTCTTCTCCTGAACGGAGCTGCGGCGCCAGCCGGTCATCGGCTCCAGAGTCCACGGCGCGGGCATCGCGGGCGGATCACCATAACCCAGGACCACCCCGGTCACCACGCCCTCTTCCGTGTGGAGCCGGACCCTACGAGACTGCCAGGTGTAGAGGTCCCGCAGCCCGCAGGGATGCAGTCCACCGGAGTCCTGGCTGCGCTCTCGGGCGGTCAGCGGTTCCGTACGCCGCCACACGGGCAGATCCACGTCACCATCACCGCTGTCCCTCCTGGTATGCGCCTCCTCGAAGGGAATGAGGTTGAGCAGCAGCGTCTCGCGCAAAGTGGCGCCCTCCGCGAAGATCCCTCCAAGGTTTCCCAGCGAACCCACACCGAGCGGGTAGACCTTGCCCGCCTTGGATCGCCCCTCGTCACCGACCATCGCGGACTTGATGCCGGATGTGTCGTAGGCATGGGTGTGTACAAGCCACCGTGCGGCCTCCGCGTAGGACAGCCGGTCGACGCCAGGGCGACGCATAGTGAAGAAGCCATCACCGACCGGCACGTCAGCGACGATACGGCTGAGCGGGGCTACCTCGCCCTTCGATGTGCGGAGCCCCGCAACTTGGTAGAACGGCCGCTCGCTGTGAAAGAGGTCGAAGCGCTCCCGGTGACGCTCCAGATAGTCCGCGACCACGGCGAAGGGATCAGGCGACAGCCACAGATCCTCCCAGTCCTCGATCTCGGCGGGTCCCTCTAACGCGTCGTACAGGACTGCGAGAAGGAGCCGCAGCAGTGCCATCTCCTGAGTGGGCAGATCTCCGACGAGCCGTCGTACGCCGTCGGCCTTGGCGAACAGGTCGAGCAGAGACATCTCCTCGGCCGTTCCGTCCGTGCACTGCACCGGCAGCCACGGCGCGGAAACCAAGTTGAACGACGGGTGCCCCGGCGAGGTGGGAGGCGCTGTGCTCACCACACCCCCTGGTACCGATTGCCCGTCCGTGGCCCTGTCAGCCCCATTCCCCGGCCCCTGCGGATCGGTCGTATCGCTTTCATTCTGATTCCCCAACTTCCCGGCCTGTGCGCGCGTTGACGCGCCCGTTGTGCTCCCCTGCACCCCTATCCCCTTTGCGAGGACATCGGGAGCACTCACCTTCAATCCGTCCTCGCGGGTGTAGGTGAGTTCGAAGCCTGACAGACGGGTCTGACAATTCGCGTCGAGCACGAGAAGCAGTTCCCCCGCCAGCCACGGGCACTCCTTTACCTGCCAGGCCGGCACCAGGAAACGCTCCAGTTCACCGATGGTGCGGTCGATCAACCAGTCCTTGCTGAAGCGTCCCGGCAGCGTCAACGCACTCGCGGCCACGGCCTCGGCAGCACGTCTGCTCGGAGGGAAGTCGGTGGGCAACTCAAGGCCGCCGCGGCCGTCGTCCAACCAGGGAACGGTCGTCAACCGTCCGTCAGGCTGCCGCTGGATGACGAGGACCTCGACGGTCACCTCACTGTCCCGCACTTGAGCACGGCCCGCACGGTCGTCGTCGGCATCACCGGCGTGCGCCTCCAGCCACCCGTACACCGGCCGCCCCGGCCTCCGCACCGCGCCGAGCAGAAAGCTCTCCGCCTTCTCCTCCTTCCGGGCGAGCAGCGCCACATGCTCCGCCCGCGCCGCGTGAAGTTCCTCCTGCCACGCCTCCGGGCCGACGTTCTCCTCGCCGTAGGCGCTCTGCACCAGTGGGCTGATGTCCGCGGGGAGACGTAGCAATTCCCCGTTCAGATACGGATCGAGGGCGGCCAACGACCGCAGCAGCGTGAAGCGCCCCGGATACACTGCCTGCGAGCCGCTAACGGGCTGCGGAGGCGTAGACCGCCAGTCAACGCCGGTCACCAGACAGAGCGCCCGGGACAGCGCCCCGGGGCGCCGCCGCGAGTGCCGGTGCAACCGACCCATCCGCTGAAGGACCAAGTCCACCGGAGCGAGATCCGTGACGAGAAGATCGAAATCGAGATCGAGGGACTGCTCCACCACCTGACTGCTCACCACCACATGCCGGTGCGGTCGGTGATCAATCCCGGGACCGAACCGCCGCAGCAGGTCAGTGTCGTTCGCGGCCCGGTCGGCGGCCAGGAAGCGTGAATGGGCCACCGTCACAGAATCGTGCCCGAGCCGAGCGCGCAGTGCCGCAGCGGCCTCCAACACCCGGTCGACCGTATTACGGACGACCAGCGCACAACCACCATCGGCGAGTTCCTCCGCCAGACGATCGGCCAGCACGGCAACGTCATCGTCCAGCCGCTCCAGAGCCACGTCCGCATGCCGCCCCGACGCAGGCGCGGGACAGGCGGACAACACCTCACCTCCCGGATCGACAGCAGTGAGAAGGGGATACGCGTCGGCAGCCGTCTCCACCGCCACAGCGGCCTGAGGGCCCCCATAGGCCGTGGACAGCGCGCGTCGGCGTTCGGCCGGGAGGGTCGCGGACAGCAGCACCACCGGAACCCGGTACGCCGCCAGCCACTCCAGCACCCGGTCCAGATACCGCCCCATGTACGCGTCGTACGCATGCACCTCGTCGATGACGACGACCTTGCCCGACACCGCCAAGTGCCGCAGCGCCAGATGCCGACTCTTCAACCCCGCGAACAGCACCTGGTCGATCGTGCCGACAGCGAACGATGCCAGGAGTTGCTTCTTCCGCCCCCGCAACCACTGATGGGCATGAAGCTCAGCCGGCCGCATACGCGGTGACCGCACATCACCCATGGGCAGTTGACCGTCGAGGTGACCATCTCTGTCCGTTTCCACGGCAGCGATCGCCCGCTGCCCTTGCCGGAGCAACCCAGCCCAGACATCGTTGAGTGCCGCTTTAGCGTGCGCCAGAACCACGGAACGCGCCTCGCTGTCGCTCGGAGGCAAGTGATTCAGCCAGTTCAGCAAACGACTGAACATCGCGTCGCTCGTAGCCCGAGTCGGCAACGCCACCAGCAGGCCACCAGCACCAGTACGCGCCGCGAGAATCTCCGCCGCAGCAAGCGCCGCCTCGGTCTTCCCTTCCCCCATGGGTGCCTCGATCACCAGCAGCCCCGCGCCCGGCATAGACCGAGCCATGCGCACCGCCTCGGACTGCACTGGCCGGACAGGCGCTCCAGCCAGATCTGGAAACCTCACCGCGAACAGGTCCTCCGCCGAACCCTGCGGCACCTCGGGTGTCCACGGCGCCGGCAAGTCCAACCCGCTCCACGCGGCCTGCAGGCGACGGCGCTCACCGACTGGTCCCTCCGGCTGCCAGGTTGCGTAGTCGTACGGGAAGAGTTCCGGTGCACTGGCGACCCAGTCCGAAAGGATCACCACGGCAGTCAGAACCACCTGCGCGGGCTGAGGCAGCCGCACCGTGCCCCACTCCGGCAATCGCTCTGCTACTCCGGAAACTTCGGCACAGGTATCCAGCAGTTCGAACTGGACGTGGCGCCAGAGATCTTCGCTTGGGCCAGGGTGCCGGAGCAGATGCGGGCGGAGCTGAAGATCATGGATCTGCTGATGGTCAGGCGGAACTCCATGATGCCCACCCGCCACCACGGCGAACTGACCGGCGGCCCGCCCTGAGAGCCCAAACCGTTCGGTCATCCACTCCTGCACCAACAACTGCCCGGCCAGCCCGTGCGGTGCCAGCTGCCGATCCTGCCCATACTCCTTAAACGTTGGCATATCGAGCCCCGTGTCGCGCATGCCCGACGCCAACGTCTCAACCTGGCATGAGAAGGCAGGCGAGCACTTTCCGGCGTCATGGGTGAGCGCGAGAAACCGCACAAGCCTGTCCGCATCATCGCCGCCGCCAGGCAGCGATTCCGCAACCAACTCCCGCACCGTACGCGGCACCCATTGCTCCCACAGCGCCCCAGCGACGGCACCCGAGTCAGCCATGTGCCGCCACAGCGGAAGCCAACCCTCCGTCTCCCGGTCGTGCTTCGCCCACGCCGCCCTCGCCGCCGGCGACAATCGGCCCCAGGCATGCGCGCCTGATATCGAGGTCATAGAGGCATGCAACATGACGGAATCCCCACGTGAGGGTGCACATTCGAAATGGCTCGACGACGCGAGGCATCGTGATAAGGGAAGGCTCGGGAGGTGCCAGCTCCCACCGGCGCCTCCCCCAAGCAACCCCTCAGGCTCGGCGCTTCAGCCCTGGGTGGATCAGCACCACGACCACCACGACAACGGCGCCGCCCCAAACCCATGGTGCATGGGGGGACGGCGCCGAAGGACACGCTGCGAGCAGCGTCGCGAGTAAGCCATATCCGACAGACTCGGGAGGGTGGCTTGGCGGGTGAGCTGGCGTGCTTGCGGCACTCATCGTTAGGTTGTACTCCGTTCTGTGTCACTTTGCAGGTTGACGAGGACAAAGCCGGGCCCGCCTTCTCGCACCAACGAGAAGGGAATGACGGGCCCGGTTCTTCGCTTGGTGGACCCTCTCTGGAGCTCGCAGCCACCGTACAGGACTCGGAGTAGCCATGCAGTCAATCCCTTGCTGAGATTAGTGTCGAGGCAGCCTCCACAGTTCAGAGGTAGCGCACCAAGCGCCTTGCGGTGCCCGCCGAGGCGTCAGAACACTTCGAGGCGTTCCTGAGCTGCGCGAGGGGCGTCCTGAAGCAATGTCAGACCGGAGGCTCCGACATCGGTTCCGAATCCTGCTTCCGCCGTGTTGTCGCGCTCACCAGGAATCCGCCGTAACTGAACAGCTTCGCAAGGGCCGATGCACCCTCCCGTAGACGCGTTGGGTTACATGCTTTGGTGCCAGGCGACGGTGCGGCGGAGCCCTTCGCGGAGCGGTGTCAAGGTGACGCCGGGGAAGAGGCTGTGCAGGCGGGTTGCGTCGGCGTGGGCGTGGGGGACGTCGGCGGGGCGTGGGGGTGTGTGGTTGCGGGTGGTTGGGGTGTCCGTGGCGCGTTCGAGTTCGGCTGCGAGGTCGAGCAGTGAGGTGCGGGTGCCGAAGGCGAGGTTCACTGGGGTGGGGTGGGTGACGGTGCGGAGGAGGGCGTCGGTCAGGAGGTCGCAGACCGTGCCGACGTAGGTGAAGTCGCGGGTTTGGGTGCCGTCGCCGTGGATGGTGAGGGGGCGGCCGGCGAGGATGGCGGCGATCCACTTGGGGATGACGGCGGCGTACGGGTGGTCGGCGCGCTGGCCCGGGCCGTAGACGTTGAAGAAGCGGAGGGGGAGGACCGGGAGGCCGAAGCTGTGGTGGTAGGCCGTCAGGTATGCCTCGGTGGCGAGTTTGGTGACGGCGTACGGGCTCATCGGGGCCGTAGGGAGGTCCTCGTGCTTGGGGAGGGCCGGCGTGGCGCCGTAGACGGAGGATGAGGACGCGGCGATCACGTGGAGGTTGCCGGCGCGGCGGGCGGCTTCGAGGACTTGCAGCGTGCCGGTGGCGTTGGCGTGGTGGCTGGCCAGGGGGTCCTTCAAGGAACGTGGTACGGACGGGAGAGCGGCGAGATGGACGATCGCGTCTGCGTCGCGGAAGGCTTCGTTGAGCAGGCCGGCGTCCTGGACGTCTCCTTCGAGGAACTGGACGTCGAGACCGGTGAGATTGCTCTTCGAGCCGGTTGAGAGGTTGTCGACGACGCGGACCTGGCCGAATGCCGGGTGGCGGGTCAGTGCGCGGGTGAGGTTGCTGCCGATGAATCCGGCGCCGCCCGTGATGACGACATGCATGCGAGCTCCCTTCAGAGGGTTTCGATGTGGGGCCCGGTGAGACGGCGACGGCAGTCCAGTACGTAGCGGGCGTGTGCGGTGATGTGTGCGTAGTCGAAGGCGTCGTGGTCGGCGAGGAGGACGACGGCGTCGGCTGCTGCCAGGTGTTCGGCTGTGGCCTCGACTCGGGGGAGGGCGGCGAGCGCGGAGTTGCTCGGGGGAAGGCCGTCAGGCAGGTGCGGGTCGGCTGCGCGTACATCGGCGCCCAGTTCGGTGAGGAGGGTGGCGATGCGGGCGGCCGGTGTTTCGCGTGCGTCTGCGGTGTTGGCCTTGTAGGTGAGGCCGAGGAGCAGGATGCGGGATCCGTTGACGGGCTTCCGGCGGGTGTTGAGGCCGCGGGTGAGGCGGTCGACGACGTAGGCGGGCATTCCGTCGTTGATGTCGTTGGCGAGGTCGATGAAGCGGATGCCGTGACCCGAGGTGCGTCGGGCGTGCCAGGAGAGGTAGGAGGGGTCGATGGGCAGGCAGTGTCCGCCGACGCCGGGGCCGGGGGTGAAAGGCAGGAAGCCGAAGGGCTTGGTGGCGGCGGCGTCGATGGCGGACCAGATGTCGATGCCCAAGGTGTGGGCGAGCATCGCGAGTTCGTTGACGAGGGCGATGTTGACGTGCCGGAAGGTGTTCTCCAGCAGCTTGGCCAGTTCGGCTTCCTTGCAGCCGCGGACCGGGACGACCGTGTCGACGAGGGTGGTGTAGAAGCGCTCGACGGCAGCGGCAGAGGCGGGGTCGATGCCGGAGACGACTTTGGGTGTGTTCTCCAGGGTCCACTGGCGGTTGCCCGGGTCGATGCGCTCGGGGGAGTAGCCGACGTGGAAGTCGGCACCGGCCCGCAGCCCGGAGGCGGCTTCGAGGGCCGGGGCGAAGATCTCTTCGGTGGTGCCGGGGTAGGTCGTGGATTCCAGTACGACCGCTGCGCCGTGTGTGAGATGAGGGCCGAGCGTTCGTGCCGCATCCTCGATGTGAGACGTGTCGGGGACGCCGTCGCGTAAGGGAGTGGGGACGGTGACCACGCCGATGTCGAAGGCGGCGCAGTCCCCGGGGTCGATGGTGGGGCGGTAGGCGCCTGCGGCGAGGAGCGGTCGCAGTCGCCCGGCCGGGACGTCCTCGACGTAGGTGTCGCCCGTGAGCAGGAGCTTGATGCGTTCCGCGTCCACGTCGTAGCCCAGGACGTGGTGCCCGACCTCGGCGGCGCGGACGGCCAGGGGCAGCCCGACGTAGCCCTGCCCGACGACAACGACGCGCTGCGGCTTTACGTTTTCGATCATGCTGGGTTCCTCGCAGACGGAGCGTGATCGGGCAGGGTCGCCGGGGACGTAGGATGTGGGCAGCCCGGCCGTACGGGACTCGCTTGGCCGCCTGTCCTGTACGGCCGGGCGTTCCTTGTGGCCGCGTGTGAGGCCGCCGGAAAACGGTGGCGGGGGCGATTGCGTGATTCGCTACCATGGGCGCAGCCCACAGATCCCCCGTTCACGGTGCGTGACCGTGAGGTGAGGCTGAGTGGCCGGCCCTGCTGCGGCCTCCGGTCCCGGGCTCGCCGGGATACCGCCATCGGCGCCGTACGTTCGAAAGGGAGCATCCAAGGATGGCTCGACACCTGATCACCAGCGCGCTTCCCTACATCAACGGGATCAAGCACCTGGGCAACATGGTCGGGTCGATGCTCCCGGCGGATGTGTACTCCCGGTATCTGCGCCAGCGCGATCACGACGTCCTCTACATCTGCGCGACCGATGAGCACGGAACGCCGGCCGAGCTGGCCGCGAAGGAGGCCGGGCTGCCCGTCGCCGACTTCTGTGCCCAGCAGTACGAGGTGCAGAAGGCGATCTACGACGGTTTCGGGCTCGCCTTCGACTACTTCGGCCGCAGTTCCTCGCCGCAGAACGTGGAGATCACTCAGCACTTCGCGCGCCGGCTGCAGGCGAACGGCTTCATCGAGGAGCGCGCGGTCCGCCAGGTCTACTCCGTCGCCGACGGCCGGTTCCTGCCGGACCGCTACATCGTGGGCACCTGCCCGCACTGCGGCTACGACAAGGCCCGCGGTGACCAGTGTGAGAACTGCACGCGAGTCCTGGACCCCACGGACCTGATCGAGCCCCGCTCCGCGATCAGCGGCAGCAGCGAGCTGGAGGTCCGTGAGACCAAGCACCTGTTCCTGCTGCAGTCGAAGCTGTCGGACGAGGTCGCGGCGTTCGTCGACAAGCGCGCCGAGGAATGGCCGCTCCTCTCCACCTCGATCGCGCGGAAGTGGCTCACCGAGGGGCTGCATGACCGTTCGATCACCCGGGACCTGGAGTGGGGAGTGCCGGTCCCCGCTGACACCTGGCCCGAGCTGGCCGCCGAGGGCAAGGTCTTCTACGTGTGGTTCGACGCCCCGATCGCGTACATCGGCGCGACGAAGGAGTGGGCGGACGAAGACCCGGCCGCCCGGGACTGGAAGTCGTGGTGGTACGAGGCCGACGAGAGCGTCCGGTACACGGAGTTCATGGCCAAGGACAACGTCCCCTTCCACACCGTGATGTTCCCGGCCACTGAGCTGGGCACGCGCGAGCCGTGGAAGAAGGTCGACGTCGTCAAGTCGTTCAACTGGCTCAACTACTACGGGGGCAAGTTCTCCACCTCGCAGAACCGCGGCATCTTCACGGACGCCGCGCTGGAGCTGCTGCCCGCCGACTACTGGCGCTACTTCCTGATCGCCTCGGCCCCGGAGTCGGACGACGCCTCCTTCTCCTGGGAGCTGTTCTCCTCCGTGGTCAACAAGGACCTGGCGGACACCCTCGGGAACTTCGTGAACCGCGTGCTGTCCTTCTCCCGCAAGCGCTTCGGCGACGAGGTCCCGGCAGGCGCCGAGGCGGGGGAGGCCGAGCGGGCGCTGGGCGAGGAGGTCGCGGGGCTGCTCGCGGAGTACGAACAGCAGATGGAGGACCTGCAGTTCCGCAAGGCGGCTGCCGCGCTGCGCGCGTTGTGGAGCGCGGGGAACGTGTATCTGGAGGAGAAGGCGCCCTGGCTGGAGATCAAGACGGACAAGGACGCGGCGGCGTTGACGCTCCGTACGGCCATGAACCTCATCCACCTGTACGCGGTGGTCTCCGAGCCCTTCATCCCGTCCTCCGCCAAGACCATGCGGGCCGCCTTCGATCTTCCCGACGATGACGCGCGGTGGGTGAGCGCGCAGGACGCGAAGGCGCTGAACGCCGTACCGGCCGGCGTCGGGTTCACGGTGCCGCCCGTCCTCTTCCAGAAGATCACCGAGGACGACCTGGTGGCGTACCGGGAGCGTTTCGGCGGGGAGCCGGAGGAGGGCTGAGCTGCCGCTCTCCGCTCGTATCGTGCCGCCGTTCACGGCGCTGCACGGGCGGAGAGGGCGTCGCCCAGTTCTGCGGGCCGGACGTTGATCAGCGCGAGGCTCGGCCCGGCGTGGCTCTGCTCGATGAGGGAGAGCGCGCCGGAAGCGGGGACGTGGTCGAGGTAGCTGTCCCAGCCGATGCCGGTGAGCCACAGCAGCAGGCAGGCGAACCCGCCGCCGTGCCCCAGCAGGACCGTCGTACGGGCCGGGGTGGCGAACACGGCATGGCACAGGGAGATGTACCGGGCCTGTACGTCTTCGGAGGATTCGCCACCAGGAGCGCGGAGTTGATGGATGGGTACGCCCTCGCGGGCGGCCTCGTCGGCCGCCGCGTGCCTCGGGAGCCCGGAGAGATGTCCGCTGTCCTTCGCGGCCAGGCGGTCGTCTTCATGCACGGTGGCGTGCGGGAAGTGCGCACGTACGAGCGCGGCGGACTGGCGGCAGCGGGACATGGGGCTGCGCAGGATCGCCTCGGGTGAGATGCCGTTCGCGCTCAGGGTCCCGGCCGCGAGGTCCACGTCCTTGGTGCCCTGGTCGCTGAGGGTGCCGCCGATGCCTCGGCCCTGATGGATGCCGCGGGCGTTCTCGAGGGTCTCGCCGTGCTTGAGCAGCAGGATCCGCTTCGGCGGGATGGAGGCCGTGCTCATTCCCACTCCCGTACGTCGATGCGGGCTGAGACCTCGGCGAAGAGCTGATCGTGTTCGGCTCGGGGCATGGCGGGGAAGCGGTCGTGGTGCCACTCGATGTGGAGCGTGGTGATCAGGCCGAGGGTGCCGTCGTGCAGCATCCGGCTCAGTACGGGGTATTCGGCTCCCTCGATGTCCATCTTGACGGTGACTTCGTCGTCCGGGGCTGCGGTGCGGCGTAGCCAGGCGCTGAAGTCCACGGCTGGTACGGGCACGGGGGCGGCGTAGTCGATCTGCTGGTCATAGACCGGGGGGACGCGTTTGCCGGGCATCACGGTGGAGCTTTCGTGATGTCCGAGGAACAGGTCGATCGTCCCGTCGTGCGTCCACACGGCGCTGTTCAGGACATGGACGCGGGGGTGGCCGGTGCGTTGGATCTCTGTGTGCAGGGAGGGGAGGAGTTCGGCGTTGGGCTCGAAGGCGTAGAAGTCGTGGTCCGGCAGGGCATTGATGAAGTCGTGCAGGACGTGTCCGAGGTTCGCGCCGCAGTCAACGAAGATCTTTCGCACGGGTGCTCCTGGTCGGCTCGGTGGCGGTCGGGGTGATGTCGAGTTCGAGGAGCGGCTGATCGGTGAGGACCACGAACTCCCGCGTACGGGAGCGGTAGTAGCGCTCCTCGTAGCGGATGGCGATGCGGTCGACGGGCTCGTCCCCGCGGTACGGCGGCAGGTCGCCCCAGGAGAAGAGCTGACCGCCGGGGGCCTTCAGCCGGCGCAGACGGCCCGTCAGCGGTCCTTTGGGAGCGCCGGAGTTGAGCCGGGAGAAGGTCGTGCGGAGGAAGTCCAGATGGCGGCCGGCCTGGGCGGGGTCGGCGTGTACGTGCCCGTGGAGCTGTTTGAGACGGGCGAGGGCTTCGGGGTCCGCGTCCGCGTCGAGGATGCGGTCGCGCAGCTCGTGGTCGAAGACGGTGCCGAGGTGGCCGTGCAGGATGGGCTCTTCGCTGAGGAAGTAGCCCAGGACGCGGCCGAATTCACGCTCGTACGGACACATGAAGCTGTTGTACAGACCCAGGCGGCGCCCGCCGGCCGTACGTACTTCCCAGTGGATACGAGCGGTGAACGGCGTGTCCCACCAGCCCAGATGCCAAGGCTGCCAGATCCGGTCGGCCACGGCGAGCAGCAGCAGCGCCAACGCGAACAGAGTGCTCGGCCAGCCGGACATGTCCCGGGGCCACGTCGCAACGGTGAGCGCGAGGCCCACGTTGGCGCAGATGTTCTCCCAGAACAGGATGCCGGAGGTGAGGGCGACGACGGTGTTGAACATCGCTGTCGCCGCAAGCGACGCGATCAGTGCCCAGCGGTGGGAGAAGGCGAGGAGCGGGGAGAGCTCCACGGCCATGGCAGCCACGTTCAGCGGCCGGTTCAGCGGCTGCACGGTGCGTAGCGCGGTGGTCGCCGTGCGGGGCGGCAGGAAGCGGGCCCAGCCCCAGGAGTAGGCGGATGCGATGAGGCAGTGCGTACGGTTGTGCCAGCTCCAGGACCACCAGTGAGGCCCGAGGCGGGCCTTGCTCCATGCCGCCTTGAGGTAGTGGGACAGGGCGACGCAGCACAGCGTGAGGAGCAGCCCGTCCTGGGCGGCGCTCGGGGAAACGGCGCCGGTCAGCAGGAGCGCCGCCACGTACCACGCCACATAGGCCTTGAGGAGGCGGAGCGGCATCATCGCGTGGTGCTGCCATCCGTGCAGTCGGCCGCAGGCCAGGGCGAGCCAGCACAGCAGGAGAGGCGGCCACACCGCGCCCCCGAAGGCGAGCAGGACGAGGAGCCGGCGTGCGCGGCGTTGCAGGGCCAGGGGGCGGGTCAGGTCGTAGTCGGTCGTGCTGAACTTCCAGGTGAGCAGGGCGAGTACGGCCAGCAGTAACCAGCGGGCGGGCCCTGCCGAGGGCGGTGTCTGGAGGGCCGCGAGTCCGGCGGGAGTCAGCACCGCGAGCCCGGTCACCACCGCTGCCGTTATCCGACGGCGGCGGTCGGGCGGTCTCTCCAAGCGTCTGGAGAGGGCGCGGACGCCCGGTGAGATCGCGAACCGGTAGCAGGACGCCGTCGCCGCCACGTTGATCGCGATGCTGGTGTGCTCTGCGAGCGCTTCGGCCACGGCGGCTACCGGGTGGGGGACGAAGAGTCGGAGCGCGTCCCCTCCAGGTAGGCCGCGATGCGTTCGCGAGGGTCATCGGCCAGGTGGCGTTGCCGGTGTTCACGGACGGACGAGGCGAGTTCGGGAACGCGATGCAGGAAGTCCCGTACGGGCTTCTCTTCCAGGCGCGGCACATCGACGCCGAGGCCGTACGCCGTGACGGAGCGGGCGCACCAGTGCTGGTCGTACGTCGGCAGAGGCACCACGCAGAGCGGCTTCCCCAAGGCGATCGCTTCGGCGATGAGGTTGAAGCCCGCGTTGGAGAAGACAGCCTGCGCACGGGCCAGGTCCGTGAGAAACGCGTCGCGGTCGAAGGCGCGGATCTCCACGTTGCCGCCCTCGTGGCGGGCGAGGTGCGGCATGTCGGCGGGCTGGGCGTACAGGCGCAGCCGGAGGTGCGGTGCACTGTCCCGGAATATGGCGGACAGGCGGGCGACGGAGGGTTCCGGCCCGTGGCTGAAGTAGCGGGAGAAGTAGCCCACGCACATCGGCTCGGTGGTCACGGGTGCCGTGCGGAGGGCGTCGGGGATCACCGGCGGGAGGAATTCCAGCGTCGGGTCGCGCGAGGTGAGCGGCACGAAGGAGCAGATGAAGGAGCGGTCGGCGCGGGGAGCGAACAGCTGCAGCCGCCGCCGGTCCGGGGCACACGAGTAGGGGTGGATCGGCGGCAGATCCAGGTGCCGGTACTTGCTCTGCTGGTCCACGGAGATCAGCGGCCGGCGGAAGTGGTAGGCGAGGCGGGGCGCGTTGGGCTCGTAGTCGGTGAGGAAGACATCCGGTATGCCGCCCTCTTCGATCAGGCGGCGCACCACGCGGTGCCTGCGGAGACCGGACAGGACGTAGCGGGCGTTGTTCCGTACGGCGTCGCGCGTACGAATACGGTGCTCGTGCTCGATCAAGGTCGGCATCCACGCCTCCAGCACGGAGATGCCCTGCTCGCGGAAGTAGCGCGCGCGGGGAGCGCTGGTGGTGATGACGCGTACGCGATGGCCCCGGGAGAGCAGGTGACGGGCGATCTCGCTCTCGCGTACCGAGTGGCCCATGCCGATGCCGTTGACTCCGATCACGACATCCAGTTGCGACGGCGCCGGCATGCTGGGTCCTTCCGTCAGGTGAGTCGAGTGAGCACGTTGCGGGTGATCGTCCGTACGTGGGGGTCTGTCTCCAGCAGGCGAGCCCAGTCGGTGGTGGCTGCGGTGAAGACCGTTCCTCCGGCGGCGTAGAGCCCGAGAGTTGCCGCGCGAGGGGCAGTCGTGGGCTCACGGGCGGCGAAGTGCCAGCCATGGTCTGGCTCCTCGGGAAGCTCTGCGATACCGAGAATGCGGAAGGTCCCCGGCGTGCCGTCGGCGCCGCTGGGCCGTACGCGCCCGTCGGGACCTCTGGTGAAGGCCGCTCCGTCGCACTCGTAGCCGACAAGCGCGCTCTCTTCGCCCAGGATGTCGCCGTCACGCAGCCCCGTCCCCGCGAAGACCCAGTTGTCGGCATGCTGGACACGGAATCCGAGGCCGGCGCGCGGCCCTTCCCAGTGACCGCCGCCGTTGCGGTAGCTGACTCCGGTGAGCGCGTTCTCCGGTTCCGTCTCCCACCAGTGGTCCGGGGCACCGCGAAGACCGTCGGGGTTCGCGCCGCGGGGCGCGTCCGGCGGGAACTTCTCGCAGAGCAGCCCGCTGCCGTCGGCCGAGACTACGACTCGCCACCAGCACGTGTTCGCCCCGAAGTTGGCGATGTTGCCACCGGAGTCCCGGAAACCCTCTACGTGCGCCCGAACCTCGGCGCTCCAGTACTCGTCGTGCCCGGCGGAGAGCAACAGACGGTAGCCGTCCTCCAGCACCGCGCCCTCGTGGAGATCGAGGTCGGTGCAGAAGTCGCAGGTGAAGCCTTCACGCTCCAGCCACGCGAGAAACTTCATGTCCCAGTGGGCGAAGGTCTGCCGCGGAGAGGACGGATCGTAGGCATCCGGCAGCCCTTTCACCGGCCCGCCCACTCCGCCACCGGGACGCAGCAGAGACACGCCGGCACCCCGCACCGCGGCCGGGTCGTCCACGGGACGCAGCGTCCCGTACAGGCTTCCGCCGCCGCTGGTGTTGTACGCGTGGTAGGTGAACAGCGGCACCTTGTAGAGGACATCCGCCCGCCGGGACCCCCGGGAGGGCGTGACCACGAAGAGAACACGGGCGGAGCGGGCATCCAGAGCAGGCGGTGCTTGAGACTCCGGCTCAGTGGCGAGAACCACGATGTAGACGCCGGAGGGCCAATCGGAGGGAACGAGGAACTCGAAGCCGGGCCAACGCCAGTCCTCGTCGAAACGCCCCGGCTCCGCGGACTTGCCCGGCCACTCGACGCGCTCCATAAGTCGTACGGGATCACCGAAACGGTAGAACTCTGCCCGGAAGCGGGGCGCGTCAGTCGCCACATGGAGGAAGAAGCGCTCGCCCGCCCGCACACTGGCGCGGGATGGATAGCCGGATATCGCGGTGGAGGAGTCGGTCATCCGACCTCCGACGGGGCCGCGACGCCTGACAGGTGGTACTGGTCGATCGTGCCGACCGACGCGTCCCAACCGAACCCGGCCAACAGCGCGGTGAGGCTGTCAGGGGTGTGGAAGACCTTGATGGCGTGGTGTTCTGAGCCATCCCTCAGACAGCGGCGTACGACAGCACCACCTGCCGCACTGGTGGCGTCTTCGAGCTGCGCTTTCACGCTGCCGTCGTCGAGGAAGACCACGCGTCCGCCGGGCCGTAACGCGGCGCGCACGGCGGACCAGAAGCCGGGCATGCGATCCATCGGGACGTGAGTGAGCCAGAAGGCGAAGAAGACGGTGTCGTACCGCCGATCCGGCTGCCAGTCGAAGAGATCAATCTGGCGGAATCGAACTGCACGGTCCGGGACCCGCTGGCGGGCCAGGGCCAGCATCTCGGGCGCCGCATCGACAGCCGTGAGGCTACGCACCCGAGAGGCGAGCAGCTGCGTCCACTGTCCGCTCCCGCACGCCAGCTCCAACACGTCTCCCGAGACCGGAAGGCGCTCGAGCGCAGTCTGGAGCACGGGCATCGGCATGCGGCTCTCGTAGCCCACGTCGTACTCCCCGGCACGTGCACGGTAGTACGCGATCTGCCGGTCCAGCCAAGCCCGATCAACAGGTGCCGCACCCATCACGGAACCACCCCGCGCCGTCGCAGCGAACGATCGGCCGTCGTCGTCTCCGCAACACGGGATAACAGCATCCTCGTACTCAACTGAGTGGCCATACCACCCCATACATGTCCCGGCGAGAGCCGGGGTATTCGAGCAGCTGTGCCCCTCAGGCGAGTGAGCTGTCCCACTCACCGGAAGAGGTACGCCGGCCAGGGCGAGGAAGCGGTCCGCGCCCTGGGCCGCCCGAGCCTGCGGTGTGGTCGGGTGTCCAGCAGCCACGATCCGCGTGTTCGTCGGCACGCTGCCTACGTAGGCGGCCGTCCGGGGGCGGTTCGCGCCGCCGTCAGGCCGCCACTTCGCCGAGCGCCAGCATCGTGATCAGCAGCAGGATGAGCGTTCCGAGACCTGCGAGGCCTACTCGTACGCCTTGGCGAGGGAGGAAGGTGCCAGCGCCGGCTGCCAGCGTGGTGAGCGGTACAGCCAGCTGCGCGACGGTGATCAGGGTGTCGCCGAACCGGGGGTTGCGGACGCCGTCTTCGCACGTTTCGCAGGCGATGGCCAGCAGCGGCCCCAGCAGCCCTACGACGACGCCCGTCACCAGGAGCCCCAGCGCGAGGAGCGCGCGGACTGCCCAGTCGGCGGGGCGCTCGGAACTGGGGAACTGGGTGAGCCGCCGGGCGGGGATGGGCAGCTGGTGATCGAGACGGTTGTCCCGCTGAAGCGGTAGACCGTCGGTTTCTGACCGTGGCTCCGAGCCCTCGGTAGAGCGTCAGGCAGATGCGCACGGCGAGGGGGTGGTCGCCGGGATCACGGATCACAGTCGAAGCGACGTACGCCATGCCGTGAGAGAGCAGCACAAGGAGCCGTCGTGAGGCGAAGAGGCAGACGGTCCGATGCGTGAGTTCTCTTCGGGCCATGCTTGACGCCGCCGTGGTCCCGCGTCCGCGGGGAGCACGGGACTACGAGTCCCCACCCCCTGGACTCACAGGGACCCCCCCGTTATGTTTTCTGCGGTCCTGCAAGAGGGCCGCTGGCCTCCGGGCCTGGCATGGCTGTTCCCCCCTGTCGAACCGATGACCTGGGGGGTGGTGCCACCGGGCCCGAGAGGCGCCGTTGGAGCGTGAACGGGGGCGGGGGCGGGCTGTGGCGTGAGGCGGACGTTCGGGGTTGCGGGCATGGGAGCCTCCGTACGGGCTGTGCGGTCGCGGTGCGCGCCTGGTGCGGGTGCGCCGGTGGGGCGCTGAGGGCTGGAGGGCTGGAAGGCCTCGCGAGCTAGAAGGCGAAGAGGTAGATGATCGCGATGTTGCAGCCGAGCATCGCGGCGGCCGTCGGGGCCTGCGCCTTGATCGGCCCGTACTGGTCCTTGAGTTCGAGGAGCGCGGCGGGCACCAGGTTGAAGTTCGCGGCCATCGGCGTGACGAGGGTGCCGCAGAAGCCGGCGAGCATGCCGACGGCCATCACGGCCGCCGCGTTGCCGTCCATCTGCTCGACCAGCACCGGCCAGCCGACCGCCGCCGTCATCACCGGGAACGCGGCGAACGCGTTGCCCATGATGATCGTGAAGACCGCCATCCCGACGCAGTACAGCGCGACCGCTGCCAGCCGCTGCCCGTCCGGCAGCACCTGCTCCGTGATCTTGCCGACCTGCGTACCGACCCCCGCCGCCTGGAAGATGGATCCGAGGACGGCCAGCAGCTGCGGCAGCAGCAGCGCCCAGCCCATCGACTCCAGCAGCGAACGGCCCGCGTGCACCGGCACGGTCGGCCTGCGCTCGTGCAGCACCCACATGCCGACGCCGAGCGCGATGATCGCCCCGATGCCCAGCCCGAGGATCGTCTCGCTGCCGTCCTCCAGGACGGGTTCGCCGCCGATGCTCCACTTGTCGAGGACCGCCGAGCACAGGACGGCGACCAGCGGGATCGTGAGCGCGGGGATGAACAGCTTGTTGCCCCAGCGCGCGGCGAGTTCGGTGCGTTCCCGCTCGTTCGTCGTACGGGGCACGCCCTTGCCGGTGAACTCGAAGCCGCCGAGGCAGATCATGGCGAGGACGGCGACGCCCAGCGGCTCGGCGGGCAGGGACTTGTCCACGACCCACGTGCTGTAGACGAAGCAGATGCCCAGCAGGCCCCAGAAGGCGGCTGAGCCCCAGCGCCTGGGGTTGCTGCGGTCGACGGTCATCTGCAGCGCCATGATCAGGAAGGCGGCGCCGACCAGCCAGAAGAACCACTCGGACTTGATCACTTGGCACTCTCCTGTGCCGCCTCGGTCGCGGAGTCCGCGGTGGACGCCGCCAGTTCGCGGTCCAGCGTCCCGTCCAGGCGGAGCAGCCGCGCGCCGTGGATCAGGAACGCGCACACGGCCGTCGGCACCGCCCACAGCGCGAGCGACAGCGGCTCGAGGTGGGTGTCGTAGGTGCTGTTCACGAAGCCGGTGATGAGCAGGATCGAACCGATCGCCAGAAAGCAGTCCTCACCGAAGAACAGCCCGACCGTGTCGGTCGCGGACGAGTGCGAGCGCACCTTCTCGCGTACGCGCTCGGGCAGCGGGCGGCCGCCGTTGCGGCGTTCGGCGGCGGCCTCGGCCATGGGCGCGATCATGGGCCGTACGCTCTGCGCCGGGCCGCCGATGCTCTGCAACCCGAAGGCGGCGGTGAGCTGGCGCAGCGCGAGGTAGAGGGCGAGGAAGCGGCCCGTGGTGAGCTTCCCGAGCTTGCCGATGAGCGTACGGGCCTGCTGCTGCAGGCCGTTGCGCTCGAGCAGGCCGATCACCGGCAGGGTGATGGCGAAGATCGTGACGGAACGGCTGGACGCGAAGCCGTCCCCGAAGGCCCGCAGGATCTCCACGGGCGAGAGCTCGCCCAGCAGCCCGGTGGCGATCCCGGCCACCCCGACCACCAGCAGCGGATTGCGTCGTGTGGCGAATCCGAGGATCACCACGAGGACGCCGAGCAGAACCACCATGCGCTGTCTGCCTTCCTGGCGCGGGGCGCCTCCGGACCGGGCGCTCCTCCGTACGGTCGTGTGGAGCGAATTGCCGGGAGACTAGAGGATCGTTCAACGATCCCACAAGAGGGTCGCGCACAATCAAGCTCGTCCGGCGTTTGAGGACGGCCCCGAGCCACAACGGACCCGCACGTGAGGGCCGTTGGGCACACCGCTAGGGCAGTGGCGGGTACGGCGATGTGGCGGCGTGGCGGCGTGACGGCGTGGCAGCCGTGGACTTGACCGCCGGAGGGACGGCTCAGCGGCGGCCGGCGGACTCCGGCTCGTCCGGATACGCCTCGATCAACTGCCGCCGGGAGTCCTCCAGATAGAACCCCAGCATCCGCTCCGCGGCTGCCGCGTCGCCGGCGTCGAGCGTGTTCAGGATCTCCCGGTTGCGGGAGAGGTACGGCTCGTAGAAGCGCCGCGGGTCCGCCATGACATGGAAGGCCAGCCGCAGTTCGGCCAGTACGCCGCGCATCATGTCGTCCGCGCGCAGACTGTCCGCGAGCCCCGCGATGGCCTGGTGGAAACGTATGTTGGCGGTGCCGAGCTCCTGCCAGTCGCCCTTCTCGGCGGCCTGCTCGCCCGCCTCGACGGCGGCGCGCACCTCGTCCAGCCGGTACGGCGGCTCGCCGAGGCCGCGCAGCGCGGCGCACTCCACGAGGCGCCGTACGCGGTAGATGTCGTGGATGTCGGAGACGTCCAGGACGCGTACGAACGTGCCCCGGTTCAGCCGGTGCACCAGCAGCCGTTCGTGCGTGAGCAGCCGGAACGACTCCCGCAGCGTGTTGCGCGAGACCCCCAGCGCGCCCCCGATCCGCTCCTCCGAGAGCCGCACACCAGGCCGGAACAGCCCTTGCGCGATCCGCCCGCGCAGGATCGCCGCGACGCGTTCGGCCGTGCTCGTACGGCTCAGCAGCGCACGGTCGGCGGCGAGTTCACTCAGCCCGGTGGCGAGGTCGGAGGCGTCGGCGGTCATGCGGCACAGTCAAACCCAGATTCAGGACCGAGACAACACGAGCCTTGCTGAATCGTTGAACAATCGCATACGTTGCCTTCGATGAACGGACCCATCGACCTCAACGCGGACCTGGGCGAGGGCTTCGGCCGCTGGCACCTCACCGACGACGACGCGTTGCTGGCCTACGTCACCAGCGCCAACGTCGCCTGCGGCTTCCACGCGGGCGACCCCGCCACCATGCGCCGGGTCTGCGAGGGCGCGGCGGCGCACGGCGTACGGGTCGGCGCCCAGGTCTCGTACCGCGACCTGGCCGGATTCGGCCGCCGCGCCATGGACGTGCCCGCGCCGGAACTGGCCGCCGAAGTCGCGTACCAGATCGGTGCCCTCGACATCTTCGCCCGCGCCGCCGGCATCCGCGTCTCCTACGTCAAACCGCACGGCGCGCTCTACCACCGCGCCGCCCAGGATCCCGAGCAGGCCGCGGCGGTCGTCGCGGGCGTACGCCTCGCCGGTACGCCGCTCCCCCTGCTGGGGCTCACGGGTTCGGCGCTGCACGCCGCCGCCGAGGACGCCGGGCTGCCCACCGTCGCCGAGGCCTTCGCGGACCGCGGCTACCGGCCGGACGGCACGCTCGTACCGCGCGGCGAACCGGGCGCGGTGCTCACCGAGCCCGGCGAGGTGCTCAAGCGGGCAGTCGGGCTCGCCCGGGACGGGCGGCTCACGGCGGCCGACGGCAAGCCGCTGCGGCTGCGCGCCCGTTCGCTCTGCCTGCACGGGGACACGCCGGGCGCGGCGGACCTGGCCCGCCGGGTCCGCGAGGAACTGGCGGCGGCCGGGGTCACGGTCAGGGCCTTCTCGTGACGGGCGGAGGCGGCACGCCCGATTCCGCCGCGCGCGGCTCCCGTACGCCCGGCTCCGGTACGCGCGGGGGCGCGACGCCGGGGCCGGTGACCGCGCAGCCGGGGGCCACACCGCCCGTGACCATTCCGCCCGTGACCGCCACACCGCCCGTGACCGTGCTGCCCGTCGGCAGGCATGGCCTGCTGGTCGAACTCCCCACCGCCGAGGCCGCCGAGGCCCTCCACGCCGAACTGCTGCGCCGCCGCGCCGACGGCACGCTGCCACCCGTACGGGAGATCGTGCCCGGCGCCCGCACCGTCCTCCTGGAGGGGCTGGCCGAGGCGCGGCGCCTCGCGGAGGAGCTGCCGCGCTGGCGGATACCACCGCTCTCGCGCACGGCGGAGTCCGCCGTGCGCATCCCCGTCCGCTACGACGGCCCCGACCTCGCCGATGTCGCGGCCCTGTGGGGCGTCGCCGAGGAGGAGGTCGTACGGGTGCACGCGAGCGCCGCGTACCGCGTCGCCTTCTGCGGCTTCGCGCCCGGCTTCGGCTATCTGACCGGCCTGGACGAGAAGTACCACGTGCCGCGCCGCCCCAGCCCCCGTACCCGCGTGCCGGCCGGCGCGGTCGGGCTGGCGGGCGCGTACGCGGGGGTCTATCCGCGCTCCTCGCCGGGCGGTTGGCAGCTCATCGGCACCGCCGTCGACACGGTCCTGTGGGACCCCGACCGCAGCCCCGCCGCGCTGCTCGCACCGGGCACCCGCGTCCGCTTCGTCCCGGTGGAGGGGTGACCGCGCCATGAGCCCGGCACGCACAGGCCCCGCCGCACCACCCCCAGCCCGTCCGGCGTTTGAGGACGGCCCTCAGCCACCACCGGCCCGCACCCCGCACGCGTCGGCACAGGACCCATCCGCGCGCGGCGGTGGCGAACCCGCCGACACCCGGCCGTCCGCCACCGGTTCGGGCCGGTCAGCGCCCGCGCCCGTGCCGACGCCCGCGCTGGAGGTCGTACGGGCCGGAGCGCTCACCACCGTGCAGGATCTGGGCCGCCCCGGGCACGCCCACTTGGGCGTCCCGCGCTCCGGCGCGCTCGACGAGCCCGCGCACCGGCTCGCGAACCGCCTGCTGCACAACCCCGGCACCGCCGCCACCCTCGAAACGACGCTCACCGGCTGCGCCGTACGCGCCCTCGCCCCGCTGGTCGCCGTCGTCACGGGCGCCCCCTGCCCGGTCACCGTCGACGGGCGGCCCGCGCCCTGGGGCCGCCCCGTACGGCTGCCCGCGGGAGCCGTGCTGGAGGCGGGCCCCGCCACGTACGGGCTGCGCAGCTACATCGGCTTCGCGGGCGGCGTCGACGCCGAACCCGTCCTCGGCAGCCGAGCCACCGACCTCCTCTCCGGACTGGGCCCAGCACCGCTCCGCGACGGCGACCGGCTGCGGCTCGGCGCACCGTACGGCGTGCGCGGGGCATACGCTCACGTGGAGGCCGCCCCATGGCAGGCGCCGCCCCGCGAACTTGTCCTGCCCGTCGTGCCCGGGCCCCGCGCCGACTGGTTCACGCCCGCCGCCCTGCACACCCTGACCACCGGCGACTACCGAGTCTCCCCCGCCGGAAACCGCATCGGCCTGCGCCTGGACGGCCCGGCGCTGGAGCGCGCGTACGACGGCGAACTCCCCAGCGAGGGCATGGCACTCGGCGCGGTCCAGGTCCCGCCGGACGGCCGCCCGGTGGTGTTCCTCGCCGACCACCCGGTCACCGGCGGCTACCCGGTCATCGGCGTCGTCCCGGAGGACGCCCTGCCGGCCGCCGCCCAGGCCACCCCCGGCACCCCGGTCCGCTTCGTCCCGGCGAGCTGAGCGGCCGACGCGGATCCGCCCCCAGCCGGTGGCCGCGCTCAGGGCACGAACGCGATGTCCGGGTGACGCGGCGACGGGCCGTCCAGCAGGTGATCGTCGTGGCCACGCAGCCAGCGGCCGAAGAACGACGTGGCGTACGCCCGTACAGCGGCCACCGCACGGTCCGGGTCGACCGTGCCTATGCCGTCCCGCACGACATCGCGGGCCACCCCCGTCTGCGGCAGAAGGGCTTCCAGATCCGTGTACGACTGGTGCTTGGAGTGACGCAGGGTCAGGTCGCGGTGCCAGCCGAGGGTGCGGGACCAGAACACCCGCCAGGACGGCTCCGTCGTGTGGTCGCTGCCGTGCCTGCCCATCAGGAGGAGCGGCCGGTCCAGGCCGTGCTTGGCGACGGGCATCAGATTGGTGCCGTTGGGTTCCTGGTTGTACTCGAGGGTGCCGTCGAGGTTGATGCCCGCGCGTATCCGCCGGTCCTCGTACATGCCCTGCGCCGCGGTGATCCCGCCCGCGGACTGGCCCAACGCGCCCACGCGCGACAGGTCAACCAGCGGCAGGAGCGATGCCAGCGGGGAGTCCGGTGACCGCACGGGCTGTGAGACGTCAGACGGCAGCCCGCGCCCCAACTCGTCCAGCACGAACCGCAGATCGGCCACCCGCACCCGCAGCACCTTCTCCAGCAGCGCCGGAACGGCGCCGTTCTTCCGGGCCTCCTCGAACTCCGCGAGCATCGGTTCGGCGCCCTTGACCGAGCCGTCGGGGAACTGCACGGCCGGGGACTCGTAGGTGTGGTCGACCGTCACCACCACATAGCCCCGGCTGGCCAACTCCTCGACCAGCACGGTGCCCCACGTACGCGGGTCGCCGGTGCCCGGCGAGTAGATCAGCACCGGTCGCCGGCCGCCCCGCGGGTCGGGCGGGGCGGCCTCGCGCGCGTGCGTACGGGTCGCGGCCCAGTCGACCGTCCCGCGCGGTATTCCCAGGCCGGGTGCGCGGTCGGCGGCGAACCGCTCGGCCGCGCCGCGCGGCATGTGCGGCGCGAGCCGGTGCCCACCGGTGCGCCAGGCCGGGTACCAGACGCTGACCATCAACTCCCGCCACGGCGCCGCGTCCTGCCACGGATCGCGCCGCGCGCGGTCGACGAGGTGCGCCTGCGCCGTACCGACGGCGTGCGGCCCTGTGGGTGCGGGCAGCCGCAGCCGCACGGGCCCCTGCCGCACGCCGTCTGGCGGCCTGGCGCGCCGTACGGCAGCGGGCGCGCCGGGTGCCGCGACGGACAGGGCTGCCACGGCGGCAGCTCCGGAGGCCGCCATGAACGCGCGGCGTGGGAAGGAACGGCGTGGGAAGGAACGGCGTGGGAAGGAACGGTGAAAGTTCATACGTCCATGCTGTTCACCCCCGGCACCAGGGTCCATTGGGGCTTCCCGCAGAGTTGACCGGAGGTTTTCCCCCACACCCGCCGCCCCGCACGGCGCACCCGTTTCCCCGTACGGACTACCCGTCCCGTACGGGCTACCCGTCCCGTACGGACTACCCGCCCGTTACGGGCGCGAGCCCGCGGCTCACAACTCGGCGGTCAGCTACGGAGGCGGCTCAGGACGCGGTCCAGGGCGTGCCGTACGGAATCGGGCACTCCGTCGCGGCGGAGGTCGTTCCTCAGTTGTTCGTTGGTGCCGCCGGGGGTCGAGTGCTTGCCCGTCATGACGGCGAGCGCGTCGTCGTGCTCGGACAGGGACCGGCCCAGCTGGCTGAAGATGTGCGTGGTGTAGTCGGTGGCGGTGGCGTGGTCCACGCCCCGGTCGGCCAGCCAGGCGGCGACCGTGGCGAGGTAGTCGAGGTGCGCGGCGAAGGTCGCGGTCGTGGCGCTGAAGGCCTCCAGCGCCCGTTCGTCGTCCGGGACGAGCATGCCGCCGACTCGGTCGAACAGGTCGCGGGCGACCGCGTGGTCCGGGTAGGCCACGGTGAGGCTTTCGCGGTGGGCCGCCTGCGGGAGGGGGATGGTCCGTACGACCTGGCCCGCCGGTGCGGCCCACCCGGCCAGTCGGTCCAGGCGCAGCCCGGCGACCGCGCTCAGCACCACGTGCTCGGGCCCGAACGACAGCTCCTCCAGTACGGATTGCGCGGCCGGCGGCGGCACGGCGAGCACGATCGACGTGGTGCTGTCGACGACCTCCTGGTTGCTGCGGCAGACGCGCACGTTCGGGAACCGGTCGGACAGGTCGCGGGCGACGGTCCGGCCGCGCGGTGAGAGGAACACCGCGGGAGGCGCGCCGGCCTCGGCGCTCATGCCTGCCACGAGGGCGGCGGTGATCTCCCCCGCCCCCACGAATCCGAATGAGGACGAACTCGACGACGACTGCGGCGGCATGGCTCGCTTCCTGTTCACTGCGCTGGGCTCCGGCCCCGGACGGTGCGTGCTGACCCACGCGGGATCACCCGCGTCCACCGGCCGCTCAACCGCCGGACAGGTCCGTCCCCTTGGGGGCGCGGTAGCAGCGTGAGTCGACGTCGACGGTGATGAGTTCCTTGAGATCGCCCGAGCGCTTTTCGCGCCATTGGACGGTCAGGGTGTGGTGCGTCTTGGGATGGACGGCGACGATTTCCGGGTTTCCGGCCTTCGTATTCATCTTGCCGTCCTTGGTGATCTTCCAGCCGTTCTTGGGGAGTTCCTTGCGGAGATTCGCCATCGCCTCGGCGAAACTCCCCTTCTGCACGTCGTGGACGCTCCACGGATGGTTCACCACGTAGTACGTGGTGAATTCCGGGTCCACGGCCTCGCAGCTGCCGGCGGCGGCGCCCGATTCACTCACCTTGCCCTGGAGGGCCATCCACTCGAGCACCTTGCTGGAGATCTTGTTGACCTCCTCCTCGGCGGGCGCCACCTCCCGTACCTCGGGTTCGTACCCCAGCTTGTCCTGCGCCTCCGACTGCTCGTGCGCAACCTTGTCGCCGGGACCCTTCGAGTCGCCCGTCCCGTTTCCGTCGTCCACCGTCGAACACCCCATCAACCCAGCAAGCAGGACCACCGAGGACACCGCACACAGTGCCCGGATCCGAGGATGCTTACGAATGACTCGCCCCTGTACCTCTCGCCGCTCTCGCCGCCGTTCCGGCCGCTTCAGCTGCTCGGCTATTTCAGCTCAACGTTGTCGTAGTCCCCGACCACCACACTCGACAGGTTCCGCAAACTCGTCGACGGCTCGCCACCGCTCTCGTCCCAGAATCCGCTGTGCCCGGAGATGCCTCGGTGCTCGCCGTAGTCCATCACGTTCCCGCCGAAGTCGTCATCCGTGGGAATGTTGCCGCCCTCGCCCAGGCCCATCAGCCGGCCGCCCTGCCGCACGATGGAGTCGTCCCAGGTCCAGTCGGCGCCCACCGCCCATACGTGGTCGGCGCCCACGCCCAGGTCGCGGGCGTGCTCGACCTGCATGCCGGGGCTGCCCTCCACCATGATGTCGTCGGCCGGGATGTCGTGGTGCTTGGCGGCCTCTCCGACGACCGTGCTGCCGTAGCTGTGCCCGGACACGGTGGTGTGGCTGGCCTCCGGCCCGCCCTGAGCGGCCTCCGTGCCTTCGAGGAACCGCTGGAGCGACGGCCCGCCGTCCTTCGCCCAGCCGCTCTCGGTGGCCTGCGGAATGCTGTCCGGCGCGTTGTAGTCGAACCACATCACCGTGGAGACGGACTCGCCCGGGGCCAGCCGGTCGCTGTTGCGCCACAGCTTGTCGCTGCGGTCCAGGTCACCGCTGATGCCGCCGAGATTCGTGCCCGTGCCGGGCGTGTGGACCGCCGTGTGGTCGGCGGTGTCCGGATTGCCGTTGGCGATGATGACCTTGCCGTCGCCCTTGCCCTCGGGGTCGAAGCCGAGGAGGTACGCCTCGGGCAGGCCCTTCTCACCGGTACGGTCGAAGCGGCCCTGGATCGCTTTCATGCCGCTGATGGACGACTCCAGATGCGCCTTCCGGTCGCCGTACTTCTCGTCCCACTTCTCCCACTCCCGGCTGGGCAGGCCGGAGGGCCCCGGGCGCTCCTTGCGGGGCTCGGGCGGGATGCCCGCGAGCTCCATCTCGTACTGGCCGCGCTTCTCCGACATCACGACGCGGTTCGTCTCGTCCCGTACGTCGGCGGGCAGGCCGTCCATGGCGCCGATGCCCGCCGGGTGCAGGGCGATGTAGTTGTCCCGGTCCTCCGCGCTGAGGTCCTTCCACCACTCCGCGTTCGCCTTGGGCGTGCCGTTCCGGGGCGCTCCCGGCAGCTCGGCGCCGACCTCCTTCGCCGCCTTGCGGGAGGCTTCCATGTCCTGCCCGCTGTCGGCCCAGTCGGCGTGGGAGACGTCGAGGTCGTCGTCGGCCTTGAGCCGGCGCAGTACGGGTGCGTACTGCCGGTCGGCTTCGGTGGCTTCCTTGACGGCGGCGGCGATGGTGTTGGCGATGGCGAGGGCCTTGGCGCGGTTCGGGTTGGGGTCCGCGTTGGCGGCCTGCCGGTCCAGCGCGTCAGCCAGGTCGCCGGCGTCCCCCGCCGGGTCTAGCGGCTTGCCCTCGGTGGGCGACTCCGGCCGGGTGCTGCCGGCTACGGTGCCGCCCGCCGGCGTCTTGCCGTCCACCTTGTCGCCGGCGGCGGGGTAGCTGACCGAGCCGTCTGGGTTGACGGTGAACCCCTCGGCCGCCGCGTCCGACTCCGCGCCCTTCAGCTTCTTCTGCGCCGCGCGCAGCTCACCGGCGAGGAGGTTGAGGTTCGTACGGATCAGGCCGCACTGGGTCTGCGTGTAGTGGAAGTTCGAGGAGAGCTTCTTCACCTGGGTGAGCGCCGCGTCGACGGACTTGCCCTCCAGCGCGCCCCGCATCTTCGGGCCGATCTCGTCGTTCAGCCGGCCCTTGGCGTTGTCGGCCATGTTGCTCGCGGCGGCGTAGTCGTCGGCCGCGTTCTCCAGGTCACCGGGCTTGAGCGCGGAGAGCGTCGTGTACTTCACCGGCCCCCGTCACCGTCCCCAGTCCCTTTCCCGCCGCCCACCGCCGCGGTGTCCTCGTACTTGGCGTCGAGCGCCTCGAACGCGGCGCGCCGCTCCTGGTCGCCCTTGTAGTGGTCGTTGCCCGCCTTCTCCAGCAGGCCCGCCAGCGTGCCGCATCTACCGCTGACGTCTCCGGTGTAGCGCTTCCAGGAGGTGTTCAGGCTCTGCAGGACGGCGCCGCACTCGAAGTCGTCCGCCTCGCCGCCGGAGCCGCCGCCCTCTGCGGGCTCCAGCCGGGTCCGTACCTTCTTGATTCCGGAACGCAGCGAACGTACGCCCTCGCCGCCGGCCGCCCACGCCTTCTGGTCGGACGTCATGCTGCCGGAACTGTCGCCTCCGTCCGCCCAGTCGGGCTTGTCGCCGGCGCCGGCGAGCCGCGTGCCCACGTCGCCGGAACCGGCTCCGGGACCTCCGGAATCAGCTCGGGGACTTCCGGCTCCGGGTGACGGATCACCGATCAGGTCGTAGATCGCCGAACGCTGGCCGGTCCCCTCCGCCATGAATCCCCCTCCCGTGGACACACCCGCACGCATTCAACAGCCCCGAACACACTACCGACCAGGCATTACCGTACTTCCGCAGCATGCCCCTCGGACCCTCACTCCGCGGTTACCGGTCTACGGGGTCACTGGCCAGATGTCGGTACGGGCGCGGATCGCCGTGAGCCAGTCGGGGAACTCGCCCAGCAGCCGGTCGTACAGCTCGGCGTCGGATACGGCGCGCGGGTCGGCACCGGCGTGGAAGAAGCCTGCGTTGTCGACCACGCGCCTGCCCGGGACGGGGAGTTCGTCGAGCTTGTGCAGGAACGCGAACTCGTTCGCGTCCGGATCGCCGAAGGCGACGAACTGCCAGAACAGCGGCAGCCGCGCCGCCTTGCACAGGTAACGCTCAGCGGCCGGGCGGCTGGTGGGGCCGCCGTCGGTCTGGAAGACGACCAGCGCGGGGGCGCCGCTGCCCGAGGCGAGGTAGTGGTCGATGACCGCGTCCATCGCCCAGTGGTAGTTCGTACGGCCCATGTGGCCCAGGTCGCCGTGGAGCTTCTCGATCCGCCCCTCGTAATCGGTCAGCGAGAGGTCTGCGGCGCCGTCGACGTCGGTGGAGAAGAACGTGAGCGGCACGGTCCCGTCGTCGTCCAGGTGCGCGGCCAGGCTCAGCACCTGCTCGGCGAGGTGCTGAACGGTGCCGTCGCGGTAGTACGGGCGCATGGACCCGGAGCGGTCCAGCACCAGGTAGACCGCGGCCCGTTCACCCTCCAGCGCGTGCTTGCGCAGGCTCACGCCGGCGGTCTTGTAGAGGCTGACGAGTGTGGGAGCCGTCGCCTCCACCTTGGACAGGCTGATCGCGGAAGTCACGGTGGGCTGCTCCTTGTCACGCGTCTCGGCCACGCGTCTCTGCACCGCTCAGCGTACGGCCGCCTCTGCCATTACCCCGGACGTAATCGACCGCGTTCCCGCGCTGCGGCAGCGTGGTGCACGTCAACGAGGTTCCGGCACCACCGCAGTCCCGAGGAGCGCGCCATGACCGCCACGACCGCCCAGTCCCCCGCCGCCACGGCTTCCGTCGCCGACGAGACCCGCCGCGTGGTCCAGGAGTTCCTGGCCGCCCGGCTGAACGGGGACGGCGAGCGGCTCGTCGCGCTGTTCGCCGACGAGGTGGACTGGCTGCTCGCCGAGAACCCCGGCGTTCCGTGGATACGGCCGCGCTCCACCGCGGCCGAATGCGCCGCGCAGTCGGAGGAGTTGGCCGAGCACACGGTGCCCGAGGACGCGCGGGCGTCGGTCGACGCGTTCCTCGTGGACGGCACCGACGCGGTGTTGACGGGTCACCTCTCGGGGACCGTACGGGCGACGGGCAAGTCGTTCGAGGGCCCCTTCGCGCTGCGCCTCACCGTGGAGGACGGCCGTATCACGCGGCACCACCTGTACGAGAACAGCCTGTCGATCGCGGAGGCGTGCGCGCCGTAACGACTCGGGGTAACGACTCCGGCCCGCGCAGCCTCACATCCGGGATCTCAGCACGTCGACCTCACAGCCCGGCGCGAACGGGTCGAAGCCGTGCTCGACCAGCCAGCGGACTGCCAGCAGGCTTCGCAACGACCACCACGCGTGCAGTACATCGAGGTCGATGTCGGTGCCATAGCCGGCGACGACATCGTCAAGGTGCTCCTCGTGTCCGAGCGTGAAGGTGGCCAGGTCGTGCAGGGCGTCACCCTGGCCCGCCTCGGACCAGTCGATGATGCCCGTCACCTCGTCGCCTTCGACGAAGACGTGCGCGATCTGCAGGTCGCCGTGCGTGAACGCCGGAGTCCACGGCCGGAGCGCGGCCTCGGCGACCTGGCGGTTGCGGGTGACCAGGTCAGCGGGCAGGAGGCCGTTCGTCACGAGCAACTCGCACTCGTCGTCGAGTTCCGCCGCCAGCGCGGCGATGCTCCGGCCGGCCTGGCCGGACCGGGGCGGCAGGGGCGCGTCGTGCAGCTCCCGGATGGCGGCACCCGCCGCGGCCCACGCCGCCGGCGACCCGGTCGAGGGCCCGCCGAGGCGCCCAAGCGTCGTCCCCGGGAGTGCGGCGATCGCGAGCACGGGCGGCTTGCGCCACAGGACCTCCGGGGTCGGGACCGGCGCGAGGGCCATCGCCTCGACCTCGACGTCGATACGCGCCTGATCGGCGTCCACCTTCAGGAACACGTCGCCGACGCGCAGAGTCGCGCGCTCGGAATGGGCGACGACGACTTCGATCTCATCCATGGGCGACAAGTGTCCCGGGGACGATCGCCGACGTCGCCGGGTTTATCGATCAGCCGCGCACCGCGTACCGCACGAACCGCGACCAGCTCGCGCCGCTCACCGCGAGCGGCGGACGCGACACATCCTTCGAATCCCGCACACAGACAGCGTCTTCAGTGACAGCAATCTCGACGCACTCGCCACCCTCGCCGCCGCTGTAGCTGCTCTTGAACCAGTCCAGCGGCGCGCGCTTCTCCGTGCTCGGCATATGAACCCCTTCCAGGCGAGTGGGTCAGCCCCGCGCCGTGTACCGCACGAACCGCGACCAACTCGCGCCGCTCACCACAAGCGGCGGACGCGACACATCCTTCGAATCCCGCACGCATATCGTCCCGTTGGCGGCGGCCACCTCGACGCACTCGCCGCCCTCAGGGCCGCTGTAGCTGCTCTTGAACCAGTCCAGCGCCGCGCGATTCTCCGTGTTCATAGCTCTCCCAGCATCTTCTCGATCAAGAGGAGGGACTCTCGTGGCGTGAGCGCCTGCCCTCGGATACTGCCATAGGTCACCGCGAGTGCCCGCACCTCGTCAGCCTCCGTCACCACGCGACTCACGTGCTGCACCTCCAGGTACGCGACTTGTGGCTTGCCACGGGGAACTAGCAGCGTAAACGGGCCGCCCATACCCGAGTGCTCCGTGCTGGCCGATGGCATCACCTGAACCTCAACGCTGCGCATCCGCCCCACCGTGAGGAGACGCTCCAGCTGGGCCCGTTGCACAGCCTGCCCTCCGAACGCCTGCCGAAGCACCGACTCTTGGACAATCGCGCTCACCATCGGGGGTGGCCACCTGGTGAGCAACTCCTGCCGACCGAGTCGCGCAGCGACCCGCTGTTCCACCGTCTCTTCGTCGAAGAGTGGGAGGCGGCTGGTGATCACCGCGCGAGCGTAGGCCTCGGTCTGGAAGATGCCGGGCACTGCCTGGTTGGCGAAGTAGCAGAGTTCCTCCGCCTCGCGCTCGAGGCGGGCGTAGTCGCGGAACCAGGCCGGGTGCCGCACGCGGGCCTTCGCCTTCGCGCGTTCCACGTCCGTCTTCGCCGCGCTCAGCAGGCCGCCCGCGCCCAGCAGTTCGTCCACCGCGTCGAGCAGTTCGGGCTGGGACACGCGGCGGCCCCGTTCGACCGACGAGATCAGGTTCTCGCCGTAGCCCAGCCGGTCGCCCAGTTCGCGCTGGGTGAGTCCGGCCCGTTCCCGTAGCAGTTTGATCTGTCGTCCCAGGGCGCGGAACAGGTCCACCGCGCCGTCGCCCGCGTCCTCGTCCGTCGGGTCAGCCATGCGTTCCACCGCGCCGTTCCGGTCTCCGCCCGTCCGCCTCCGCACGGTCACGGTCGCCCGCTGGTACGCACGCCCGGTGGGAGGCGGACGGTAGCGCTGCGTACCGGAGTCGTCACTGGTCAGCCTACTGCCAGCCGGACAGGCTGTGTGACGTGACTCACGAAATCACCACTCCCCGAGCCGCCCCGCCCGCTTCCGCTTCCGGCCGGTTCACGATGCTCTTCTCGTCCACCCGTCGCGGGGCGCGGCTCGCGCGGCTGCTCGCCGTTGGGCAACTCCGCCAGTGGGACGCCCCGTTCGGCCTCGTCGAGCGTGCCGAGGCCGTTGTCGCCGAGCTCGCCGCCAATGCCGCGCTGCACGGGCGCGTACCGGGGCGCAGCTTCCGGTTGATGCTCGTATTCGTGCCAACGGCCGGACCGCCCGTACGGCGGCACTGTCTCCTCCGGATCGAGGTGACCGATGCGTGCGAGACGCGGCACCCGCCGGAGGCCGTACCAGCACCCCGTCCCGGTGACGAGGCCGGGCGCGGCCTCCTGCTCGTGGAGGCGCTTGCCGAACGGTGGGGTACGGAGCCGTACTTCCCGTCCGGGAAGACGGTGTGGGCGGAGGTCGTGGACGGCTGAGCGGCGTAAGGCACCGCCCCCGCCCGGCCCCGAAGGGCGGGCGGGGGCGGAAGCCGACGGGCCAGGGGGCCCAACGGCCCTGGGGCCCGTTACGCCGGGTCGATACGGGAGATCGTGCCGCCGATGTCGAGCACGTACAGCTCGCGGTCGGGGCCCTCCGCGAACGAGACGACCTCGCCGCCGTTGACGCCGAGGTCGGTCTCGCCGGTGACCTTGCCGTTCTCCATCTTCAGGGCGCGTACGGTGCCGTCGCAGTAGTCGCTGAACAGGTACTGGCCCTTGAGGTCCGCGATCTTCTCGCCGCGGTAGACGTAGCCGCCGGTGACCGAGCAGGCCAGGTCGTCGCGCCCGTACTCGTGGACCGGCGGCACGTGGTTCTCGGGCTCAGTGCCGTCCCGGAAGACGTGGTTGCCCTCCATCTCGGACCAGCCGTAGTTCTCGCCACCCTTGCTGTCGCCGGGCGCCCAGTCGATCTCCTCCCAGGCGCTCTGGCCGACGTCGCCGATCAGCATGTCGCCGGTCTCCGCGTCGAACGAGAAGCGCCAGGGGTTGCGCAGCCCGTACGCCCAGATCTCGCCGCGCGCGTTGGCGTCGCCCGCGAACGGGTTGTCCTCCGGGATCGCGTACGGGTCGCCGCCGCTGGGGTCGATGCGCAGCATCTTGCCGAGCAGCGTGTCGAGCTTCTGGCCGTTGCCGTGCGGGTCGCCGCCCGAGCCGCCGTCGCCGAGGGCGACGTAGAGCATGCCGTCCGGGCCGAACGCGATCTGGCCGCCGTTGTGGTTCGCGTACGGCTGCTCCTGGGTGAGGACGGTGCGCCGGGTGTCCGGCTTGATCTCGCTGCCCTCCATCGCGAACTCGTCGAGCGTGCTGGTGCCTTCCTTGTCGGTGAACATGATGTAGAGGTGCGCGAAGTCCTTGTCGAACGCGATGCCCAGCAGGCCGCGTTCGCCGTCGACGGTGGTCTCGTCGGAGATGTCGAGGACGGGTTCGCCGAGGCCCTTGTCGTCCAGGACCCGTATACGTCCGGCGCGTTCGGTGATCCATACGGTTTCGCCGGGCCCGGCGACGCCTGCGGAGGGGCTCTCCGCGGTGGCCACTTCGCTCAGCGCGACTTCCGCTGCGGCCTCGCGCGGGGCGGCGGGCTCGTCGGCGGACGCTGTGGCGAAGGCGAGTGACCCGACGAGGAACAGTGTGCCGATGATCGCCGAGCTTCTGGTGCGAACTTTCACCGTGACCCTCCTGGAGGTGGCGGTCGAAGAGTTCACCCGGCTGCTGGGGGCAGAGTTGGTGTGGGCAACGCCCGTCGCCAGCACGCAACCTGGGTGGGGGGATCGTGTGCCACTGGCACGCATGAGGATACTGGGGCGCGGCGCTTTGGCGTAGACCAAAGCCGAGGTTCGAGCGAGGCCATCCAGGAGAACGAATGAGTGAGTCACCGTCGAATCAGCACGTGACCGGGCCTTCGGCCCCGGAAGAGGCCGGGATCGACGACCTCGAGCACACGCCGGAGGAGTCGCGCGAAGGGCGGGAGAACGGCCTGCCGCGCTACCGGATCGAACTGGAGAGCAGCGACGAGGGGATCAGGCGGGTGCACCATGTGCACGCGGATTCGCTGGAGGAGGCCGTGGTGAAGGTCCGCGAGGCGGACCAGTGGCCGAGGAGCGGACCCGGCAGCGACCCCGGCAGGTTCCGGGTGGTGGAGGCCACCGAGGAGAACGCCTCCAGCGAGGCCCGACAGCAGAGGAACGCGCGCCGGCGCTACCTCAACACCATCGTGGAGGCCGGCCTGACAGCCCTGGGCAAGACCGCTCCCGAGCGCTCGGATCACGAGTCCTTCGACGTCCTGTGCGACTTCTTCACCCGGGCCGTCACTCTGCCCGGGCACTCCGCCTTTCCCTCGGGGGAAGCGGAGACCGACCGTCTGCTGAACACGGACGACGCGGCCACCGTGATGGTCGAGCTCCTCACCACTCATCTCGACCATCACGGCGTGCAGTTGACGCGCACCCCTCCGATGCAGACCACTCCACCGCAGACCCCTCCGACGCGAACCCTTCCCGAGTAGGCACCGGGAGCGCCGCCCACTCCCCGTTGGCGCCGCCTACTCCTTCGTCGAGCCCGTCAGCATGCCCTCGATGAAGCGGCGTTGCAGCGCGATGTAGACGATCACCACCGGCAGCGCGATCAGCACCGAGGCCGCCGCGAGCAGCGCCGTGTCCGAGCTGTGCTGGCCCTGGAAGAAGGCCAGGCCCAGCGGGACCGTACGGTGTGCCTCGTCGCTGACCATGACGAGCGCCATCAGGAACTCGTTCCACGTCCACATGAAGACGATCACGACCATCGTGGACAGCGCGGGCCGCCCCATCGGCAGCAGCACGCGCCACAGGACCGTCCAGCTGGACGCGCCGTCGATACGGGCCGCCTCCACGACCGCGCGCGAGCTGTTCCGGAAGTACGTCCGCATCCAGAAGACGCCGAACGCGAGCGACTGCGCGGTCTGCGGCAGGATCAACGCCCAGTACGTGTCGGTGAGCTCCCAGTACCGCAGGTCGAAGTAGAGCGGGACGAGCACCGCTTCCTGGGGCAGCGTGAGCCCCAGCACGAAGAGGTAGAACAGCAGGTCCGAGCCGGGGAAGCGCATCGCCCCGAGCCCGTACGCGGCCAGTACGGCCAGCACCGTGGTGACGGCGACGACGGCGACGGCGACGAGCACCGAGTTGGTCATGTAGGTGCCGAAGTGGCCGCGGGTCCAGGCCTCGCTGAAATTGCCCCAGTTGAGGCCGTCCGGCAGGGAGAAGCCGGACTCCAGGGACGACCGTTTGCCGAAGGCGGACGACAGGATGCCGACCACGGGTGTCAGCGAGATGACGGTGAAGAGGGCCAGGATGCCGTAGGTGAGGAGTCGTTCGGTGCGGCTGATCATGACTTGCGGCCCTCCACCAGCCGTGCCACCACTACGGTCAGAACGAAGATCATGACGGTGAGGCCGACGCCCATCGCGGCGGCCGCGCCGACCTCGTTCACCTCGAACGCCCGCCGGTACACCTCGAAGGCGGGCACCGAGGTGGCGTTGCCCGGTCCGCCGCTGGTGGTGATGTAGATCAGGTCGAAGTTCCGCAGCCCGGCGACGATGGTGAGGGTCAGCGCGACGGCCACCTCACCGCGCAGGCCGGGCAGCGTGACGGTGAAGAACTCCCGTACGGCGCCCGCCCCGTCCATCCGCGCCGCCTCGTACAGCTCGCGCGGGATGCGCTGCGCGCCGGCGAGGAACAGTACGAGGCACAGCCCCGTCTCCACCCAGGTGCCGACGATGCCGACGGCGGGCAGCGCCCAGGTGTAGTCGCCCAGCCACGAACGGGCGAGGCCGCCCGCGCCGACGGCGTGCAGGACGTCGTTCAGCAGCCCGTCGGGCGCCAGGATCGACCGCCAGGCGACGCCGACCACCACCATGGCGAGCACCTGCGGCAGGAACAGCACCGTCCGGAAGAACGTCATCCCGCGCACCCGGAACCGCGACAGCGCCGCCGCCAGCAGCAGCCCGATCGCGACCGGCAGCGCCGCGTAGAACAGCAGCAGCACGAGCGCGTGCACGAACGGGGCGCGCAGCGCGGGATCGGTGAACAGCTCGCGGTAGTTGTCGAGTCCGGCCCACGTGGCGACCGTCAGCCCGTCCCAGTCCAGGAACGACAGCCACACGGTCTGCCCCAGCGGGATCAGCAGGAACAGCGTGTACAGCACGAGCGCGGGCAGCACGTACAGCATCCCGATCGCGCGCGGCTCGCCGGGCGCGCGGCGGCGGTAGCGGGCGGCGTACGCCCGCAGCGCGAGGCGGGCCCGACCCCCGTCGCGGGCCCGCCCCGCGGGCGTGGGGCTCCCGGCGGGCGCGGGGCTTCCGGTGGCCGCAGGGCTTCCGGTGGCCGCGGGGCTTCCGGCGTGCGGCGCGCTCACCGGTCCGCCTTCTCGCCGGACTGCTTCTCGCGGAACGTCTCGTACTCCTCCTGCATCTTCGACACCAGCTTGTCCGGCGACAGGCTGCCCTCGAGCAGGCCCTGCAGGTCGGCAGTGAGGGTGTCGAAGATGGTGGGCGTGGTGTAGTCGAGGTACGGGACCATGCCGTCGTCCTCGTTCAACTGCTCCCAGCCCTCGACCATCTGGCGGTCGGGGCTGCCCTCCGGGGCCCGGCCCGCCGCCTTGCCGGGCACGGCGGGCAGCACGCCCTCGTCCATCATCACCTCGGCGGCGTGCGCGTTGGTGATGTGCTCGAGGTAGGCCGCGGCGACGTCCGGGTGCCGGGACTTCGAGGTCACGGACCAGGCCAGGCCCTGCCCGCCCGTCGTCCGCAGCGGCTCGCCGGCCTTGCCGGGCGGCGGCGGCATGAAGCCCAGCTTGCCGCCCATCTGCTTCTTCAGATCGGCGAGTTGCCAGGTGCCGGTCAGCAGGAACGCGCCGTCGCCGCCGGCGAACTTCTTCGCCGCGTCGTCGTACCCGGTGCCGTTCGCGCCCTTCGGCAGGTAGCCGTTCTCCGCCCAGTCGGCGAGCGTACGGGCGGCCTGCCGGGTCGGTTCGTTGTCGAAGCCGTCGCCCTTGCCGAGGACGGTGTTCCGGATCTGCCCGGGGCCGTCCGCGGCCTGGTCCTGGAGCACGCCGAAGGTGTGGATGGCCGGATACTTGTCGAGGTTGCCGAACTGCACGGGCAGCTCGCCCTCCTGCTTCAGCTTCGGCAGCGCGGCGGTGAACTCGGCCCAGGTGCGCGGCGGTTCGACGCCCGCCTTCTCCAGGACGTCCTTGTTGTAGTAGAGGCCGATGTACTCGCCGGTCTGCGACAGGCCGTAGAGCCGTCCGGTGCCGAAGTTCATCCCGTCCACGGACACGCGGTTGAGGTCGAGGAGGGTGTTCGGGTAGCGGCTGTTCCAGCCGTAGATGCCCGCGTAGTTGTCCAGCGGGGTGAGCATCCCGGCCTTCGCGAAGGCCACCATGTCGGCGTAGCCCTGGTTGGCCTGGACGACGTCGGGCGGGTTGTTGCCGGAGAGGGCGAGCTTCAGCGTGGTCTTCAGATCGGTGAAGCTGCGCGCGACGCGCTTGATCCGGACGTTCGGGTACTTGTCCTGGAACTCCTTGTTCAGCTTCTCGATCTCGGCGTTCTGACCGCCGCGTACCTCCTGGTCCCAGACCGTCAGCGTCACCTTCCCCTCCTTCGAGGGGTCGGGGACGGCGGTGGCGTCACCGGCGCCGCCGGAGCCCGCGCCGGACCCGTCGGTGCCGGGCACGCACGCGGCGCCGAGCAGCGCCATGCCGAGGGCCAGCGCGACCGCGGACGCGCGGGCACGGCGGCGCGGGGACGCCCCGCTGCGGGGGAAGCTCATCGTCAGCAACTCCTCTCGGCGCCGGCGGCCGGTGCCGTCTGCCCGGTGCCTGTTACGACGCGCGGAAACCGATGGTCGGGGTGGCGCGGCGGAGCGATCCCTCGTGGCCGCCGGTCGGCAGCAGGTCCTCGAGGAAGCGGTAACGCCGCATCACTTCTTCGCTCTGCCCGCCGCACCGCGTGGCGTACTGCCACCAGGCGGCGACTTCGCGCCACCCGGGCGCGGACAGCGATCCGCCGAAGTGCTGTACGGACAGCCCGGCGGTGAGGTTCGCGAACGCGAGCCGGTCCGCGAGCGGCCAGCCCGCCAGCGTGCCCGTGGTGAACCCGGCCATGAACACGTCGCCCGCGCCCGTCGGGTCCAGCGCCTCCACGCGCAGCGACGGCACGTCGGCCGTCTCGCCGGTCACGCCGTCGACGGCGACCGCGCCGCCGGACCCCTTGGTGACGACGGCGATCGGCACCAGTTCGGCCAGCGCGCGTACGGCGGCCTCGGGGGTGTCCGTACGGGTGTAGTGCATCGCCTCGGTGGCGTTGGGCAGGAACGCGTGGCAGAAGGACAGGTCGGCGAGGGTGTCCGGGTCCCAGGCGCCGGTCTCGTCCCAGCCGACGTCCGCGAAGATCATGCTGCCCTCGGCGTGCGCCTGGCGCACCCAGTCCTCCAGCCGGCCCGGGTCCAGCGAGGTCACGCAGGCGCGCGAGCGCGGCCGCTCCGCCGCGCTCACGCACGGCTTGGGCGCCGCGTGGCCATGGGAGATCATGGTGCGCTCGCCCTCGTACGCCATGGACACGGTGACCGGCGAGTGCCAGCCGGGCGCGCGGTGGGAGGGGGCGAGATCGATGCCCTCGTTGTCGGCGAGTCCCTCCCAGCAGTAGTCGCCGTACACGTCGTCGCCGAACGTCGCCGCCAGCGACGTGCGCAGGCCGAGCCGGCGCAGCGCGGTGGCCATGTTGGCGACGCCGCCGGGGCTGGAGCCCATGCCGGTGGCCCACGACTCGGTGCCGCGTACGGGCGCGTGGTCGAGGCCGGTGAAGATGATGTCCAGGAAGACGGTGCCGGTCAGGAAGACGTCCACGTCCGGGCCCTCGTCCTGGCGCACGGCGGCCAGCGGGTCCACGGGCGCGGGTGCGGGCGCCGGCCGGGCCGTACCCGGGCTGCGTGGCGTGTTGCTCAAGTCCCTCTCGCTCCCCTCTGCGCCGTGCGCTATGAGCCGTGTGGCCGAAAGCCGTCCGGTCGTGACCGACACCTTGCAGCGTGCGGCCTCAGAATGCAATACCTCGGTCATACTCGCGCAAGGTCGCTCACTCGCGATACATTGCCAGGCATGCTCCGCGAGACCCGCCACGAACAGCTGCTGCGCATCCTGCGCGAGGAGAGCGTCCTCCCGGTCACCGAGATCGCCAAGCGGCTCGGGATCAGCGAGGCCACCGCCCGCCGCGATGTCGCCGACCTCAGCGGCGCGGGACGGCTGCGCAGGGTGTACGGCGGCGCGGTCGCGCGCGACACCGCCGAGCGGCCGTTCGCCGAGGAGGAGGTGGACGACCTCGCCGCGAAGAACGCCGTCGCCGAGCACGCCTCCGCCCTCATCGAGGACGGCGAGGTGGTGCTGCTGGACATCGGCACCACCACGCTCCAGCTCGCGCGCCGGCTGCACCAGCGCAAGATCACCGTCGTCACCAGCAACCTGGCCGTATACGAGGAGCTGCGCGGCGACCCGGAGGTGACGCTGATCCTGCTCGGGGGCCAGGTACGGCGCAACTACCGTTCCCTGGTGGGCTTCCTCACCGAGTCGAGCCTGCACCAGTTGTGCGTCGACCGGCTGTTCCTCGGCACCAGCGGCGTCCTGCCGGACGGCAGGGTGCTGGACACCACGGACATCGAAGTGCCCGTGAAACGGGCCATGCTGCGGTCCGCCCGCCATGTCGTCCTCCTCGCCACCGCCAGGAAGTTCCCCGGCACGGGCAGCGCCCGTGTCTGCGAGGCCGCCGACATCGACACGCTCATCACCGGCCGGACGTCCGATCCGGCCACCCTCGCGGGCTTCCGCGAGGCCGAAGTGGAGGTAGTTCAGGTATGAGGCTCACTGTGCTGGGCGGCGGCGGGTTCCGGGTGCCGCTGGTCCACCAGGCCCTGCTCGACGACAGCGGCGACCCGGCGGGCCGGTGCACCGAACTCGTCCTGTACGACACCGACCGCGCACGCCTCGACGCCATCGGCGCGGTCCTCACCCAGCAGACGGCGCGGCACGAGGGGCCCGCCCCGGCCGTACGGGCCACCACGGACCTCGACGACGCCCTGCGCGGCGCCGACTTCGTGTTCTCCGCGATCCGCGTCGGCGGCCTCGCGGGGCGGGTCTCGGACGAACGGATCTCCCTCGCCGAAGGCGTGCTCGGCCAGGAGACGGTCGGCGCGGGCGGCGTGCTGTACGGGCTGCGCACCCTGCCCGTGGCCGTACGGATCGCCGAGCGGATCGCCGACGTCGCCCCCGACGCCTGGGTCATCAACTTCACCAACCCCGCGGGCATGGTCACCGAGGCGATGTGCCGGGTCTTCCGCGAACGCGGCCTGGGCGACCGGGTGATCGGCATCTGCGACTCCCCCGTCGGCCTGTGCCGGCGCGCGGCCCGCGCCCTGGACACCGACCCGGACCGGGCCGGCTACGACTACGTCGGCATCAACCACCTCGGCTGGCTCCGCCGCGTCGTCGTGGACGGCAGCGACCGGCTGCCCGAACTGCTCGCGGACGCGCCTGCGCTGGAGTCGTTCGAGGAGGGCAAGCTGTTCGGCGCGGACTGGCTGCGCGCGCTGGGCGCCCTCCCCAACGAGTACCTCCACTACTACTACTTCAACCGCGAAGCGGTGGCCTCCCTCCGCGAAGCGGACGCCACCCGCGGCGAGTTCCTGCACACCCAGCAGTCCGGCTTCTACGAGCGCCTCAACGCGGGCGCGGACACGGACGCGTACGCCGCCTGGGAGCGCAACCGCCGCGAACGCGAGGAGACGTACATGGCGGAAAGCCGCAAGGCGTCCGGCGGCTGGCAGCGCGACAGCTGCGACCTGGACGGCGGCGGCTACGACCGGGTGGCCCTGGCCCTGATGCGCGCGATCGCCCGCAACGAGCGCACGACCCTGATCCTCAACGTCCCCAACCGCAACGCCGTCCCCGGCGTCGACGCCGACGCCGTCGTGGAGGTCCCCTGCCTGGTGGACGCCGCGGGCGCGCGCCCGCTGTCGACGGGCGCCGTCGCACCGGACCAGCTCGGGCTGATGCTGACCCTGAAGGGCGTCGAACGCGCCACCATCGAGGCGGCCCACACCGGCTCCCGCGACGCGGCCCTGCGCGCCCTGGCCCTGCACCCGCTGGTCGACTCGGTACGCGTGGCGGACCGCATCCTGCACGCGGCGGGCGGGTTCTGACCGTACGGGCGCCTGCCCCACGGCCCGCCGCCCCGTGGCGGGAATCCGTGGCACGGACCCGACTCTTCACGTACAGTAGCCACATGGACACGGAGGCGGCAGCCGCCCTGGTCTCGGTCGCGGCGAGGAGCGTCGCGACCTCCGCGGGTCAGAGCGCCTGGACCTCTCTGGTTTCACTGGTCCGGCGCACCCTGGGCCGCGAGGCCGAGCCGGCGACACCGGAGGACAGCGAGGCCGTACGGGTCCTGGAGGGCCGCCTCGTCGAACGGGCGGGCGCCGACCCGGAGTTCGCGCGGCAGCTGTGCGAGTGGGCGGAAGCGCACCGGGAGTTGCTGCCGGACGGCGGCGCGGTGCACAACACAATCGGGGGCGACGCCTGCGTCCACGGCCCGGTCATCCAGGCGCGCGACATCCACGGCGACATCTCGTTCGGCTAGAGCGCCGGGGCCGACAGCGCTTCCGAGCGCTCCCACAACTGCCGTGCCAGGTCAGCGTCGTGGGCGAGCCGGTTGAGCCCCTTCCCCGGTTTGCGCTTTGCGTAGTACTCGCCTGACCGCCAGTCGGCGCCGGGCCGGCCCTCGGCGAGCCAGACCAGCTGGTCGGCGCCTTTCTCGGGCGTCGTCAGCAGCACCGCGCGGGACAGGCGGCTGGTGGTCAGGAACCTCATCAGCCGGCTCGTGGTCTGCGCGCCGAAGTTGGTCGCGACATTGCCCGGGTAGAACACGGCGGCGGACAGGCCCCGGGCGTGGAAGCGACGGTGCAGCTCCTTGGTGAACAGGACGTTCTCCAACTTGGCGGCGTTGTAGGCGCGGACGGCGCCGAAGCCGCGTTCCTGGTTGAGGTCGTCGACGTCGAGTGCGCGGACCATGCCTCCGTGGAGGGTCGTCGTCTGGATCACGCTGGCCTTCGAGGCGGCCAGCTTGTCCGTCAGCAGCCGGGTGAGCAGAAACGGAGCCAGGTGGTTGATCTGGAAGGTCTGCTCGAATCCGTCGGCGGTCCTGGCCGGGTCGCCGAACACACCTCCCGCGTTGTTGGCGAGCACGTCGATGCGCGGATACGCGGCGTCCAGGTCGGCCGCCAGCTTCCGTACGTCCTCGAGGCGCGCGAAGTCGGCGACGTGGGCGTCCGCCCCGATCGCGCGGGCGACGGCCTCGGTCTTGCCGGGAGAGCGTCCGACCACCACCACCTGGTGACCGTGTTGCCCGAGCCGACGGGCCGCCGCGGCGCCGATGCCGTCGCTGGCGCCCGTGATGACGATGGTTTTGCGCTCTTCCATGGCTTTCCCCTTGCTGAGCCGGCTGCGTCAGATGACACCGTACGCCTAACTCGTCAGACACTGTCAGGTTCGACTGTACCTGCTAATCTCGGGACACCATGAGCGAGAAACATCCCGGCCTGCGGGAGCGCACCCGCCGCGCGGTGACGGCGGAGATCGCCGACTCGGCCAAGAGGCTCTTCGTCGAGCAGGGCTTCGACGCCACCACGATCGACGACATCGCCGAGGCCGTCGGCATGTCGCAGCGCAGCGTCTTCCGCTACTTCGCCACGAAGGAGGAGATCGTCCTCGGCAGGTTCGACCTGGTGGTGGACGACATGCTTGACGCGCTGCGACAGCGCCCGCCCGGCGAGGAGGTGTGGACCTCGCTGCGCCATGTCCTCGACGTGCTCGTCTCCGTCTCCGAGGCTCCCGGGCAGCGGGACCTGGTGGAGCCGGTGCACCGGCTGGTCTTCGAGACCCCCACGCTGCTCGCCGGCTACCTGCAGAAGCTCCAGCTCATGCAGGAGGCCGTCGTCGCCCTGCTGCTGGAGCGCGCCGAGGCGGCCGGCCGGCCCTACGACGCCGACGATCCGGCTCCCCGGGCACTGACGGCCGCCGCGTTCGGGTGCCTCGTCGCCGCACAGCACTCGCTGCTCGCTCCGGGAGCGAAGAGCACCTTCGCCGACGCCGTCGACCACGCTCTCGCGACCGTGGGCCCTCGCGTCTGAGCGGGTACGCGCGCGGCCTCCCGGCGTACGCACCCGGCCCCTCCGGGTTTCCCGCGCCCCCGACGGGTCACCCGGGCTGGGTCGCTCGTGGACGCCCGTCGCCGAGAGGAGCGCGCACGCATGTCCGAGAAGGTTGCCGACCACGTTCTGGCCCGGCTGCGGGAGTGGGGCGTCGAGCACGTCTTCGGGTATCCCGGTGACGGCATCAACGGGCTGCTGGCCGCCTGGGAGCGGGCCGGGGACCGGCCGCGGTTCGTGCAGGCGCGGCATGAGGAGATGTCCGCGTTCCAGGCCGTCGGCTACGCCAAGTTCTCCGGCACGGTCGGGGTGTGCACCGCGACGTCGGGGCCGGGCGCGATCCATCTGCTGAACGGGCTGTACGACGCCAAGCTGGACCATGTGCCGGTCGTGGCCGTCATCGGCCAGACGGCGCGGACCGCGATGGGCGGCTCGTACCAGCAGGAGGTGGACCTGCACAGCCTGTACAAGGACGTCGCCTCCGACTTCCTGGAGACCGTGAACGTCCCGGAGCAGCTGCCGAACGTGCTGGACCGCGCAATCCGCACCGCGTACGCCCGCCGCGCGCCCACCGCCGTGATCATCCCGGCCGACGTGCAGGAGCTGGACTACGAGGCACCCGGGCACGCGTTCAAGATGGTGCCGTCCAGTCTGGGCGTGAGCGGCTGGACGGCCGTGCCGTCGCAGGAGGCGCTGGAGCGGGCCGCCGAGGCGCTCAACTCCGGGCGGAAGGTGGCCATGCTGGTCGGGCAGGGCGCCGCCGGTGCCCGCGAGGAGGTGCGGCAGACGGCGGAGAAGCTGCGTGCCGGGGTGGCCAAGGCGCTGCTCGGGAAGGATGTGCTGCCGGACACGCTGCCGTACGTCACCGGCTCGATCGCCCTGTTGGGCACGCGGCCCTCGTACGAGCTGATGCGGGACTGCGACACGCTGCTCACGGTGGGATCGAACCTGCCGTACAGCCAGTTCCTGCCGGAGTACGGCCAGGCGCGGGCCGTCCAGATCGACATCGATCCGCACATGGCCGGGCTGCGCTACCCGTACGAGGTCAACCTGATCGGCGACGCGCAGGCCACCCTCCAGCGGCTGCTGCCGATGCTGCGGGCCAACGAGGAGGGCACGGAGTGGCAGCAGGCCGTCGAGTCGTCGGTGGACCGCTGGTGGGAGATGCTGTCGCGGCGCGCACGCGTGTCGGCGGACCCGGTCAATCCGGAGTACGTGGCGCACTGCCTCGATCCGCTGCTGCCCGAGGACGTGATCCTGATGGCGGACTCGGGTTCGGTCGCCAACTGGTACGCGCGCCACCTGCGGATGCGCGGCACCATGCGCGGGTCGCTGTCGGGCACGCTGGCGACGATGGGGCCGGGGGTGCCGTACGCGATCGGCGCGAAGTTCGCGCATCCGGACCGGCCGGTGATCGCGCTCGTCGGGGACGGCGCGATGCAGATGAACGGGCTGGCCGAGCTGGTCACCGCCGCCAAGTACCGGCACGAGTGGGACGATCCGCGGCTCGTCGTGGCCGTGTGGAACAACCGCGATCTGAACCAGGTCACTTGGGAGATGCGCGCGATGAGCGGCTCACCGCAGTTCGTGCCGTCGCAGTCGATCCCGGACGTGCCGTACGCGTCGTTCGCCGAGTCCGTCGGGCTGGCGGGCGTGCGGGTGGAGAAGCCCGACCAGGTGGAGGACGCGTGGCGGGAGGCGCTGGCCGCCGACCGGCCGGTGGTGCTGGACTTCGTCACGGACCCCTCGGTGCCGCCCATCCCCCCGCACGCCTCCTGGGAGCAGATGGAGTCCACGGCGAAGTCGATCCTCAAGGGCGACGTGGAGCGGGGCCCGGTCGTCCGGCAGGGGTTCAAGGCGAAGGTGCAGGAGTTCCTGCCGGGCCGGGGCGAGGGGCCGCACGAGGAGCACGGGCAGGACGAGCGCGGGTCCTGAGGAGACGATCCGCGCGGTGGGCGCGCGTAGACAGCACGTCGACGACCCGTGGACAGTCCGCAGACAGCCCGCGGACAGTTGGAATTTGAATCTGAAACCTTCTTGCGAAACGCCTAAACGTTCGGTCATATGCCAGCCAATTAGGCCGCGCTTTGCGTGAGATGACAGCTCCGCGTAATCAGAGGGACCGGTTCCGGTCAGGCTCACTGGTGAGTAAGGTGTGACCCACTGCGAGCGGAGCGCTGGTCACGTTCCGAATTCATTCTGCATATCGGAAGGGCGGCGGCGTCATCGGCACGTACGACGGCAGATTCGGCGATCCGGCATGACCGCCGGAGCTTTCGAAGGTCAGTACGTCTGGCATCCGTCAGCCGATGACCGTCGGCTCGCACGCGCGTGCGTGGACGTACGGGCGGGCCGGTACCTGAGCGCGGACGAGGCGCTGCGCACCACCCGCGACGACTTCGGGCTGCGCGCCCACCGCTCCCTCGTACTCGCCTCCGAGGCGGCCGACTCGGACCTCGCGGAACGCTGGCTCGCCGAGGCGCCGAGCCCCGAATCGACGCTGGTGTGGGCGCGGGTGGCGGTGCTGCGCGCGCTGCACGCCGCGGACACGCGCGACCGGCACGCGCGGGACCTGGGCCGGATAGCGCTCAGCGCCTGCCGGCGCGCGGCGGAGACCTCGCCCGCCGATCCCACGCCGCGCGTGGCGCAGTTGGCGCTGGCCCGGCTCACGCGGCCGCGCGACCCCGCGCCGCAGGGGCTGCTCACCTCGCCGCTCGGGCCGTGGACGCTGTTCTCGCACATCCTGCGCCTGGACCCGTGGCACCGCGAGGCCCACCACCGGTTCCTGGCCTTCTTCTTCGTACGGCACGGCGGTTCGGCGAAGGAGGCGTGGGACGTCGCCGCGTTCCTCGGCCAACGCGGGCCCGTCACCTCGCCGTTGCGGCTGCTGCCGCTGGTGGCGCTGGTCGAGGACAACGACCCGTCGTCGCCGCTGGCGGGCCGCACCTGGCAGCAGCCGCAGTGGAAGTCGACTGCCCTGAGCGTGTACGAGCACTGGCTGCCCGAGGTGCCCGAGTACCGCTTCACACCCGTGCTCGACCTGGCGTACCTGGCGCACGCGCTGGTCATGGCGCGGTGCGAGTTCGAGGCGCGGGCCGTGTTCCTGGCCATGGGCCCGTACGCCTCCCGGATGCCGTGGAGCCTGGCGGGCGACCCCGAGGAGGAGCTGAGCAAGGCGAGACGCCTGTGCGGGCTTCCGGTGCCCGATGGCAGGTGATCCGCCCGCCTGATCCCGTCGGGCGCCCCTTCCCCGCCCTCGTCCGGCCCCGCCCGCCCGGCCGAGCGGCCGGCCGACGCCGCGCTGTAGCCGTCCCCTTACTCACCTCCGAACCCCACGGACCGCACCCCCCGCGCCGTCGACCTCCCCACCTACCCCTTCCAGCACCAGCCCTACTGGCTGCACGCACGCACCGACGGGGACGTGGCCGCGTCCGGACTGTCCGCCGCAGGCCACCCGCTGCTCGGGGCGGCGACCGCGCTGCCCGACGGCGGCCACATGTTCGTCGGGCGCCTGTCGCGTCAGGCCCAGCCGTGGCTGGCCGACCACAGCGTGCTGGAGTCGGTGATCCTTCCGGGGAGCGCGTTCGTGGAGCTCGCCCTGCACGCCGGAGCCCGTACGGGCTCCGGCCACGTCGCCGAACTCACCGTCGAGGCACCGCTCGTACTCCCCAATGAGGGAGCGGTCCAGCTGCACGTGACGGTCGCGGCACCGCAGGAGGACAGCGACGACCGGCTCGTCACCATCCACTCGCGCCCGGCGGACGCGGAGGACGACGAGCCGTGGACACGGCACGCGTCGGGCACCCTCGCCGCCGAACCAGTGGACACGGCCGCCGACTTGGGCGACACACAGCCCCCGGCGGAAGCGGAAGCCATCCACACCGACGCGCTCTACCAGCGCCTCGAAGACCTCGGCCTGGTCTACGGCCCTCTCTTCCAGGGCCTGCGCCGCGCCTGGCGGCACGGCGACAACCTCTACGCCGAGGTCGAACTGCCGGAACAGGACGGCACCGCCCCCACCGGCTACGGCCTCCACCCGGCGCTACTCGACGCGACGCTGCACGCCCTCGCACTCGGTACGGGCGGTCGCGGCTCCGAGAGCGGAGAGGACGAGGCGACGCGGCTGCCGTTCTTCTGGGGAGGCGTCAGCCTGTACGCGAGCGGGGCGACCACCCTGCGGGCGCGACTGTCCCCGACGGGGACGGACGCCGTACGGCTCGCCCTCGCCGACGCGGCCGGGGCGCCGGTGGCCTCCGTGGACTCGCTGATGCTGCGTCCCGTCACCCCGGAGCAACTGGGATCGGGCGCGAACTCGCACCGGAACGCGTTGTTCCAGCTGGCGTGGGAGCCGTACGCGCTCCCGCAGACCGGCGTCTCTGACACCTCGGGGTGGATGGTGCTGGGAGAGGACGGCCACGGCTTCGCGCACCGTACGGACATCAATTCCGTGACAGACGCCCCGGAAGTGCTGCTCCTGCCGTGCCTCAACGAGCCGGATGACGCCCCGCACGAGGCCGCACACGCCGCAACCGAACACGTCCTGCGCACAGTGCAGGACTACCTCACCCACGACGAACTGGCCGACACCCGCCTGGTGATCCTCACCCAGGGCGCGGTCGCCACCAAGCCTGAAGAGGACGTACGAGACCTCGCGGCAGCCGCCGTATGGGGCCTGATCCGCACCGCCCAGAACGAGAACCCCGACCGACTGCTGCTCATCGACACAGACAGCACGGACGCCTCATGGGACGCGCTCCGCTCGGCTGTTGGTACCGGCGAGAACCAACTCGCCCTGCGGGACGGCACAGCCCACACACCCCGCCTCGTCCGCCCGGCTCACGAAAGCGGCGAAACCCCGGCCCTGAACCCGGACGGCACCGTACTGATCACCGGAGCCACCGGCACCCTCGGCACCCACCTCACCCGCCACCTGGTGGAGACCTACGGCGCCCGCCACCTCCTGCTGACCAGCCGCAGCGGACCCAACGCACCCGGCGCCACCGAACTACACGCCGAACTGAAGGCGTTGGGCGCCCACGTCACGATCACCGCCTGCGACACGGCAGACCGGGACGCGTTGGCCAGCCTCCTGGACACGGTCCCGGACGCACACCCCCTCACCGCCGTCTTCCACACCGCCGGCGTCCTCGACGACACCACCCTCACCAACCTCACCCCCGAACGCCTCCACCCCGTCCTCCGCCCCAAGATCGACGCCGCCTGGCACCTCCACACCCTCACCCAGGACAAGAACCTCACCGCCTTCGTCCTCTACTCCTCCATCGCAGGCACCCTCGGCAACCCCGGACAAGCCAACTACGCCGCCGCCAACACCTTCCTCGACGCCCTCGCCCACCACCGCCACACCCAACACCAACCCGCAACCTCACTCGCCTGGGGCCTCTGGACCGACAGCGCCATGGCCGAGGGCATCACCCGCACCGGCATCACCCCGCTCACCACCCCCCAGGGCCTCGCCCTCCTCGACACCGCGCTGGCCACAGACCACCCCACCCTCACCCTCGCCCAACTCGACACCACCACCCTCCGCGCCCAAGCCGCCGCAGGCCCGCTCCCCTCACCCCTCCGCGGCCTCATCCGCGGCACGGTCCGTGAAGCGGCCGCCACCACCGCCCCGTTGGCTCAGCGCCTGGCCGGGCGGAGCGAGGCGGAGCAGTACGAGATCGCCCTGGACGTGGTCCGTACGCAGATCTCCGCCGCGCTCAAGCTGGCCGCCACGGACCCGATCCACGTCGAACGGGGCCTGCTCGACATGGGCTTCGACTCGCTCACCGCGCTGGAGCTGCGCAACCGCCTCAACACCCTGACCGGGCTGCGCCTGCCGCCGACGCTCGTCTTCGACCACCCCACGCCCGCCGCCCTCGCACGGCTGATCCGGAACGAGTCGGCACCGCAGGACGGCGGCCACACCACCCCCGGCACAAACGGCACGAGCCCCGAGAGCGACAGCGAGGCCGAGATCCGGCGGATCGTCGCGTCCATCCCGCCGTACCGGCTGCGCGAGGCGGGCCTCATCGAGCTCTTGACGCGGCTCGCCGCGGAGGGCGACCCGGCCGCCGCCCCCGCCACGGCCGTACCCGGGCAGCCGGCGGCGGCCGAAGCGGAGGACCGCGCGTCCGCCCTACAGACAGCGGATGTCGACGCCCTCGTGCAGATGGCGCTCGCCAACGACGAATCCTGACGTGACTCGGAGCGGAGAACCCATGACAGACGCCTCCTCGGAAAAGGTCGTAGCGGCGCTGCGCGCCTCGCTGCTGGAGAACGACCGTCTGCGCAAGCAGAACCAGTTGCTCTCCGAATCAGCCCTGGAACCGGTCGCGATCGTGGCGATGAGCTGCCGGTTCCCGGGCGGCATCACGTCGCCCGAGGAGCTGTGGCGGCTGGTGTCCGAGGGCGATGACGCGATCGGCGAGTTCCCCGCGGGGCGCGGCTGGGACGTGGACGGGCTGTACGACCCGGACCCGGAGCGCACGGGCAAGAGCTACACGCGCCAGGGCGGGTTCCTCTACGACGCCGACCGGTTCGACGCGGACTTCTTCGGCATCAGCCCGCGCGAGGCCCTGACGATCGACCCGCAGCAGCGGCTGCCGCTGGAGCTGACCTGGGAGGCGTTCGAGCGCGCGGGTATCGCGCCCGCTTCGCTGCGCGGCAGCCGTACGGGGGTCTTCACCGGGATCATGTACGGCGACTACGCGGGACGCCTGTACGGGCGCGTGCCCGAGGACGTCGAGGGCTATCTCGGTACGGGCAGCGCGTACAGCGTCGCGTCCGGGCGCGTCGCGTACACCTTCGGGCTCGAAGGCCCGGCCGTCAGCATCGACACGGCGTGCTCGTCCTCGCTCGTCGCCCTGCACCAGGCGTGCCAGTCGCTGCGCAGCGGCGACTGCGACCTGGCGCTGGCCGGGGGCGTCACGGTGATGGCGACGCCGAGCCTGTTCGTGGAGTTCAGCCGCCAGCGGGGGCTGTCGCCGGACGGGCGGTGCAAGTCGTTCGCGGCGGCCGCCGACGGCGTGGGCTGGGGCGAGGGCGCCGGGATGCTGCTGGTCGAACGGCTCTCGGACGCGCGCCGCAACGGGCATCCGGTGCTGGCGGTCGTACGCGGCTCCGCCGTCAACCAGGACGGCACCAGCAGCCAGCTCACCGCCCCCAACGGCCCGTCGCAGCAGCGCGTCATCCGGCACGCGCTGCGTACGGCACGCCTCGCGCCGGCGGACGTGGACGTGGTGGAGGCGCACGGGACCGGTACGACGCTGGGTGACCCGATCGAGGCACAGGCGCTGCTGGCGACGTATGGGCAGGAGCGGGCGGCGGACCGGCCGCTGTGGCTCGGGTCGGTCAAGTCGAACATCGGGCACGCGCAGGCGGCGGCGGGGGTCGCGGGCGTCATCAAGATGGTCGAGGCGATGCGGCACGGTCAGTTGCCCCGGACGCTGCATGTGGACGAGCCGTCTCCGCATGTGGACTGGGACGCGGGTGCGGTCTCGCTCCTGACCGAGCCGGTGGCATGGCCGGAGACGGACCGGCCGCGGCGGGCGGCGGTGTCGTCGTTCGGGATCAGCGGCACGAACGCGCACGTGATCCTGGAGGCTGCCTCCTCAACGGAGGCTGTGGAGCCGCCGGTTGAGCCGGTGGACTCCCCCGTGCCGTGGGTGCTGTCGGGAAAGACGGAGCAGGCGCTACGTGACCAGGCCGCGCGTCTGCACGCACATGTGAGTGCCAACCCGGAACTGGGAGTGGCCGAGATCGGCCACGTGCTGGCGACGGGCCGTACACACTTCGAGCACCGGGCCGCGGTCATCGGCCAGGACCGCGAGACGTTCCTGACCGGGCTGCACGCTCTCGCCGATGACCAGGCCAATCCTCACCTGGTCGCTCCTGGGACTCCGGTGAACAGTACGGGCAAGACGGTGTTCGTCTTCCCCGGCCAGGGCTCGCAATGGCCAGGCATGGCACGCGAACTCCTGGCCTCCTCACCGGTATTCGCCCAGCACCTGCACGCCTGCGCCGACGCCCTCGCCCCGCACACCGACTGGTCACTCATCGACGTACTGACCCATCCGGAGGAACACACCGAGACCCTGGAACGGGTCGAAGTCATCCAGCCCGTCCTGTTCGCGGTGATGGTCTCCCTGGCGCGCCTCTGGCAGCACCACGGCATCCAACCGGATGCGGTGATTGGCCACTCGCAGGGGGAGATCGCCGCAGCCCACATCGCCGGAGCCCTCACGCTGGACGATGCCGCCAAGACGGTGGCGTTGCGCTCCCGCGCGCTGGTCGCCCTGGCCGGTACGGGAACCATGGCCTCGATTCCGCTGCCCGCAGCGGACGTTGACCTCACGGGCTGGGGCGAGCGGATCACCATCGCCGCCCACAACGGCCCGAGTTCGACGGTCATCGCCGGGGAAACCCAAGCCGTCACCGACTACGTGACCACCTGCCAGAACAACGGCATACGGGCCCGCACCATCCCCGTCGACTACGCCTCCCACTCCCCCCACGTCGAACCCATCCGCGAACAGATCCTGGCCGAACTCGCGGACCTCACCCCCACCACCAGCGACATCCCGTTCTACTCCACCGTCACCAGCACCCCGTACGACACCAGCGGACTGAACGCCGACTACTGGTACACCAACCTCCGCAGCACCGTCCGCTTCCACGACACCCTCACCACCCTCAACACCGACGGCCACCAGGTCTTCATCGAAACCAGCCCACACCCAGTCCTCACCACCGCCATCCAAGACACCCTCGAAGAACTCGACACCCAGGCCACCATCACCGGCACCCTCCGCCGCGACCAGCACTCCCCCACCCAATTCCTCACCGCACTCACCACCACCTGGACCCAGAACAGCAACACCACCCCCACCTGGCACACCCCCGACACCACCCCCGTCGAACTCCCCACCTACCCCTTCCAACGCGACCGCTACTGGCTCGATGTTCCCCTCGGTGCCGGGAACGTCGCCTCGGCCGGGCTGGACGACGCCGATCACCCGCTTCTCGGTGCCACCGCCGAACTCCCCGACGGCGGCCACCTCTTCACCGGACGGCTCGCCCTCGACACCCACCCCTGGCTCGCCGACCACGCCGTACTCGACACCGTCATCCTCCCCGGCACCGCCTTCGCCGAGCTCGCCCTCCACGCCGCCCACCACACCGGCTGTCGCGGCGTCGAGCAGCTCGCGTGGGATGACGAGCCGCTGGTCGTCCCCGAGCAGGGGGCCGTACAGCTGCGGGTGACCGTGGGGCCGGAGGACGAGGCGGGACGTCGCGGTATCGCGTTCCATGCCCGTACGCAGGGTGGCGACGACGCGCCCTGGTCGCGTTACGCCGCCGGGCAGTTGCGCTCATACGACGACGACGCCGCGTCCGACAGTGCCGCGTCCGATGCCGCCTCGTTCGACCGCATGGCCGCGTGGCCTCCGGCCGGCGCGAAGGCAGTTCACGCGGACGACGTGTACCAGGGGCTGCTCCAGGCCGGTTTCCACCACGGTCCCGTGTTCCAAGGGCTGCGTGCGGCGTGGGCGGACGGCGACGACATGTACGCGGAGGTCGATCTTCCGGAGGACGTGGACGCGGGCGGGTTCGCCGTTCATCCGGCGCTGCTGGAGGGTGCGTTGCACGCGGTGCTGGGGTCGGCGCGATTGCCGGGCTCGGTGGGCGGGGTCGTCCCGTACGCCGCTGCGGGTACGTCTCTCCAGCGGATACGCGTACGGGTGAGCCCGACCGGTCCTGGTCCGACCGGCGGCCCGGAGGCAGACGGTCCGGACGCCCTCACCGTGACGATCGCCGACGCGGTGGGCGCGCCCGTCGCCACCCTCCGCTCCCTCACCCTCCGGCCCTTCGCACCCGAACGGATACGGCGCGGGGTGGAGCGCCGCGACTCCCTCTTCCACCTGGAGTGGCCCCGTGCCACGCCGACGCCGGCGCCGTCCTCGAAGCCGCTCGGCACGGTCGCCGTACTCGGTCCGGATTCCGGCGACTGGGCCGGTGACTCCGCCGAGGCCATGCCAGCCATGCCCGCGTACCCGGATCTGGCCGCGCTGCGCGCCGCCCTGGACTCCGGTGCGGAGGTGCCGGAACACGTGCTGCTGCCGCACCGTACGGCGGGGGCAGACGGTGACGCCGCAGCGGACACCGCCGACGCCACGCACGCCGCCACCCGCCACCTCCTCCACGTGCTCCAGGAGTGGCTGACCGATGAACGGCTGGCCTCCGCCCGGCTGTCCGTCGTCACGCAGAACGCCGTGGCCGCGGGCGCAGACCTGGGCGCGGGCGGGGGCGACGTACGGGATCTGGCCGGTTCGGCGGCGTGGGGGCTGCTGCGTTCGGCGCAGTCGGAGCATCCCGCGCCGTTCCAGGTGATCGACCTGGACGGTGCGGAGTCCTCCCGTACGGCCCTGTCCGCCGCGTTGGCGTGTGACGAGCCGCAGGTCGCCGTACGGTCCGGGGTGCTGCTGGTGCCGCGGCTGACCCGTACACAGGCACCCGCCCCCGCCGCCGACCCCGCGCCCGTCGCCCCGTACGGCACCGTCCTCATCACCGGCGGTACCGGTCTGCTCGGCGGGCTGCTGGCCCGCCACCTCGTACGGCGGCACGGTGTACGGGACCTGCTGCTCACCAGCCGCAGCGGCCCGGACGCGCCCGGGGCGGAGGAGCTCCGCACCGAGCTGGAGGAGTCGGGCGCGCACGTCACGGTCACCGCCTGCGACGCCGCCGACCGTGACGCCCTCGCCCGCGTACTGGACGCCGTCCCGGACGACCGGCCCCTCACCGCCGTGGTGCACACCGCGGGCGTCCTGGACGACGCGACGCTGACCGCTCTCACGTCCGACCGGCTGAGCGGCGTGCTGCGCCCCAAGGTCGACGCGGCGTGGAATCTGCACGAGCTGACCCGGGATCTCGACCTGTCGGCGTTCGTCCTGTTCTCCTCCGCGACCGGCACACTCGGCACTCCCGGCCAGGCCAACTACGCCGCCGCGAACACCTTCCTCGACGCCCTCGCCCACCACCGCCGCGCGCACAACCGGCCCGGCGTCTCCCTCGCCTGGGGCCTTTGGGAGCAGGCCAGCGCGATGACCGGCGGCATGGACGAAGCCGACCAGGCACGGCTGTCCCGGGGCGGCATCGCCCCGATGACCGCCGCCGAAGGGCTGGCGCTGTTCGACGCGGCGCTCGGCGCCGACCGTGCCCTCGTCGTACCGGCCCGGCTCGACCTGGCCGCGCTGCACGCCCAGACCGACATCCGGCCGGTGCCGCCGATCCTGCGGAACGTCGTACGGGTCCCCGCCCGCCGTGCCGGGGCCGGTGCGGGGGCGGCCGGGCAGGCGCTGGCGCAGCGGCTCGCGGGGCTGCCGGCGGAGGAGCAGCAGGCGGTGCTGCTGGACCTCGTACGGCAGCAGATCGCCGCCGTGCTCGGGCACGCTTCGGCGGATGTGATCGATCCGGAGCGGGCGTTCAAGGACTTCGGGTTCGACTCGCTGACGGCGGTGGAGCTGCGCAACCGCCTCGGTACGGCGTGTGCCCTGCGGCTGCCCGCGACCGTCGCGTTCGACTACCCGACGCCGACGGCACTCGCCGCGCACCTGCGCGAGCGCGTCGCCCCGGCGCGGGACGGCGGCGCGGGCGGGCCCGTACTGGCCGAACTGGACGGCCTGGAGGCCGCGTTGCGGGGGCTGGCGCCGCAGGACGAGACGTACGCGAAGGTCACGGCACGGCTGCGGGCCCTCGTATGGAAGTTGGACGGCGCCCTCGAGGAACCGGCCGGAGCGGCCGACGACTCGGCGGAGGGCGATCTCGACGCAGTGACCGACGAAGAGCTCTTTGACGTGCTGGGCAAGGAGCTGGGGATTTCCGGAGTGGATGAGGTCCGATGAACGCTGTCTCAGGCGGGGGCGCCACCCCCACGAACGAAACCAAGCTCCGCGAGTTCCTCAAGCGGGCCACCGCCGACCTGCGGCAGGCGAACCGGCGGCTGCGGGAGGCCGAGGCGAAGGACCGCGAGCCGATCGCGATCGTCGGCATGGCCTGCCGGTTCCCCGGGGGTGCGACGTCGCCGGAACGGCTGTGGCGGCTGCTCCTGGACGGCGAGGACGCGATGTCGGACTTCCCGGCGGAGCGCGGCTGGGACGTGGAGGCGCTGTACGACCCCGATCCCGACCGTTCCGGGCACACGTATGTCCGCGAGGGCGCGTTCGTCCGCGACGCCGACGAGTTCGACGCGGAGTTCTTCGGCATCAGCCCGCGGGAGGCGCGGGCGATGGACCCGCAGCAGCGGCTGCTGCTGGAGGCGTCGTGGGAGGCGTTCGAGCGGGCGGGCATCGTCCCGGCCGCGCTGAAGGGGAGCGCCACGGGCGTCTTCACCGGCACCAACGGCCAGGACTACGCACGCGTGCTGATGGGCGAACTGGACGCCGCAGAGGGCTATCTCGTCACCGGTACGTCGGCGAGCGTCGCGTCCGGCCGTATCTCGTACACCTTCGGGCTGGAGGGCCCGGCCGTCAGCATCGACACGGCGTGCTCGTCTTCGCTGGTCGCCCTGCATCTGGCGGCGCGGGCGCTGCGCAACCGGGAGTGCGGCCTGGCGCTGGCCGGGGGCGTGACGGTGATGGCGACGCCGGGGATCTTCACGGAGTTCAGCAGGCAGCGGGGGCTGGCGGCGGACGGGCGCTGCAAGGCGTTCGCGGGCGCGGCCGACGGTACGGGGTGGGGCGAGGGCGTCGGGATGCTGCTCGTGGAGCGGCTCTCGGACGCGCGGCGCAACGGGCACACGGTGCTCGCCGTCGTACGGGGCTCGGCCGTCAACCAGGACGGGGCGTCGAACGGGCTCACCGCACCGAACGGGCCCTCGCAGCAGCGCGTCATCCAGCAGGCACTCGCCAACGCGCAGCTCACGGCGGGCGACGTGGACGCGGTGGAGGCGCACGGGACGGGTACGTCGCTGGGTGACCCGATCGAGGCCCAGGCGCTGCTGGCGACGTACGGGCAGGAGCGTCCGGAGGACCGGCCGCTGTGGCTCGGGTCGGTCAAGTCGAACATCGGGCACACGCAGGCAGCGGCGGGCGTGGCGGGCGTCATCAAGATGGTCGAGGCCCTGCGGCACGGCGTCCTGCCCAAGACCCTGCACGTGGACGAGCCGACGCCCCATGTGGACTGGGAGGCGGGCGCCGTACGGCTGCTGACCGAGCCGGTGGCATGGCCGGAGACGGACCGGCCGCGACGGGCGGGAGTCTCGTCGTTCGGCGTCAGCGGCACGAACGCGCACCTGATCCTGGAGGCCGCACCGGAGACGGAACCGGGGGCGGCTGACGCGTCCGGGGTGTCCGACGGCGACGGCGTGGCGCTCCCGTTGCCGCTGCCACTCCCGTTGCCGTTGCCGTGGGTGCTGTCGGGGCGTACGGAGCAGGCGCTACGGGACCAGGCCGCGCGGCTGCACGCACACGTGACCGCGCACCCGGAACTGGACCTGGCCGAGACCGGCCACGCCCTGGCCACCGCCCGCACCCACTTCACCCACCGCGCCGCCCTCACGGCGGCCGACGACCGCGATGCCCTGCTGACCGCCCTGCACGCTCTCCGCGAGGGCGGCACGGACCGGCACCTCGTCCAGGGCCAGGCGGACGCTTCCGGCACGGGGAAGCTGGCGTTCCTGTTCAGTGGGCAGGGCAGTCAGCGCGTGGGAATGGGCCGCCGGCTCCACGAGACCTTCCCCGCCTACGCCGACGCCTTCAACCAGGCCTGCACCCACCTCGACCCACACCTCGACCACCCACTCCACGACATCGTCTTCGCCGCCGAGGGCACCCCCGAAGCCGAACTCCTCCAGCAGACCCGCTACGCCCAACCCGCCCTCTTCGCCGTGGAAACCGCCCTCTTCCGCCTCATGGAGTCCTGGGGCATCCGCCCCGATGTGCTCCTCGGCCACTCGATCGGTGAGCTGGCCGCCGCGCATGTCGCCGGTGTGCTGTCGCTCGCGGACGCGTGCCGTCTGGTGGCTGCCCGAGGGCGGCTGATGCAGGCGCTGCCGCGCGGAGGGGGTGCCTCCCAGGCCGAAGGCTCTGGGGGAGCGATGGTGGCCGTGGAGGCCACCGAGGCGGAGGTGCTGCCGCTGCTGGAGGGCCGCGAGGCGGAACTGAGCCTCGCCGCGCTCAACGGGCCGCGTTCCACCGTCGTGTCCGGCCGGGAAGCGGCCGTGACCGAACTCGCCGCGCACTTCCGTACGGAGGGCCGCCGCACCCGGCGGCTGTCGGTCAGCCACGCCTTCCACTCGCCGCTGATGGACCCGATGCTCGAGGAGTTCCGTACCGTCGCCGCGAGCGTCGCCTACCACCCGCCGACCATCACCGTGATCTCCAACGTGACCGGTGAAGCAGCCACCGCCGAGCAGCTCACCTCGCCCGACTACTGGGTGCGGCACCTGCGGCACGCCGTACGGTTCGCCGACGGCGTCCGTACGCTCGCGGCACAGGGAGTCACCCGCTTCCTGGAGATCGGCCCCGACGGCACCCTCACCACACTCACCCAGGAGAACCTTCCGGACAGCGACCCGGTCGCCGTCCACACGCTCCACCCGGACCACCCCGAGCCCGAGACGGCCCTCGCCGCGCTCGCCACCCTGCACACCACCGGCCGGACCCCCGACCCCTGGCCGACGGACCACACGCCCCGCGCCATCGACCTCCCGACGTACGCCTTCCAGCACGAGTCCTACTGGCCCAACCCCGGCGCCGGTTCGGGTAACGCGGCCGACCTGGGCCTGGACCGTACCGACCACCCGATGCTCGGCGCCGCCGTGACCATCGCCGCCGACGGCGGACACCTGCTGGCAGGCAGGCTGTCCGCGCTCGGAACACCGTGGATCACCCAGCACACCGTGCACGGCACCCGCGTCCTCCCCGGCACGGCGTTCCTCGAACTCGCCCTCCACACGGCGGAACACACCGACAGCGGCCGTATCGAAACCCTCGAGCTCCACGCTCCCCTCCTCGTCCCGGAACGCGGCGCCGTCCAGCTCCAGGTCTTCGTCGGAACGGCGGACGAGGCGGGGAACCGGCCCCTGACCATCCACTCCCGCCCGGACGGCCAGGACCCCGACGCCGAGTGGACGCGGCACGCCTCCGCGGCCCTTACGCCGTCGCCCGGCCCGGACGCGACGTCCGTCCGGCCGGTGGACGCGGCGGAGTGGCCCGTACCGGATGCGGTGCCACTCGACGTCGACGCGCTCTACGAGCGGCTGGCCGACAGCGACCTCGCGTACGGCACGGCGTATGAGGGCCTGCACAGCGCCTGGCAGCACGGCGACACCGTCTACGCGGAAATCCGGCTCCCGGAGGCGTCCGGTCCCGATGCCGAGCGCTACGGCATCCACCCGGCCCTGTTCGACTCGGCCCACCACGCGCTCGCCCTCCTCTCCGGCGGGCCGGAGGAACGCCTTCCGCAACTGCCCGCGCGCTGGCAGGACGTCACCCTGTACGCGGCGGGCGCGACGGAACTCCGCGTACGCCTGGCGCCGTCGGAGGACGGCGAGGGGGCGACGCTGACCCTTGCGGACGACACCGGCCGGCCGGTCGCCACGATCGGGTCCGTCGAACGTCGCCCGGTCACGCCCGAACAGCTCAACTCCTCGGCTGCGACGCACCGGAACGCGTTGTTCCAGCTGGCGTGGGAGCCGTACGCGCTCCCGCAGACCGGCGCCGCTGACACCTCGGGGTGGATGGTGCTGGGAGAGGACGGCCACGGCTTCGCACACCATACGGACATCAATTCCGTGACAGACGCCCCGGAAGTGCTGCTCCTGCCCTGCCTCAACGAGCCGGATGACGCCCCACACGAGGCCGCACACGCCGCAACCGAACACGTCCTGCGCACAGTGCAGGACTACCTCACGGCGGAACAGCTCGCCGACACCCGCCTGGTGATCCTCACCCAGGGCGCGGTCGCCACCAAGCCCGAAGAGGACGTACGAGACCTCGCGGCAGCCGCCGTATGGGGCCTGATCCGCACCGCCCAGAACGAGAACCCCGACCGACTGCTGCTCATCGACACAGACAGCACCAACGCCTCATGGCACGCCCTCCGCACGGCTGTTGGTACCGGCGAGAACCAACTCGCCCTGCGGGACGGCACAGCCCACACACCCCGCCTCACCCGCCCGACTCACGAAAGCGGCGAAACCCCCGCCCTGGACCCGGACGGCACCGTACTGATCACCGGAGCCACCGGCACCCTCGGCACGCACCTCACCCGCCACCTCGTACGGGTACACGGCGCCCGCCACCTCCTGCTGACCAGCCGCAGCGGACCCAACGCACCCCGAGCCACCGAACTACACGCCGAACTGAAGGCGTTGGGCGCCCACGTCACGATCACCGCCTGCGACACCGCCGACCGCAACGCACTCGCCCAGGTACTCGACGCCATCCCGGACGCACACCCCCTCACCGCCGTCTTCCACACCGCCGGCATCACCGACGACGGCACCCTCACCTCCCTTACTCCCGAACGCCTGCACCCCGTCCTCCGCCCCAAGATCGACGCCGCCTGGCACCTCCACACCCTCACCCAACACCTCCCCCTCACCGCCTTCGTCCTCTACTCCTCCATCGCAGGCACCCTCGGCAACCCCGGACAAGCCAACTACGCCGCCGCCAACACCTTCCTCGACGCCCTCGCCCACCACCGCCACACACAACACCAACCCGCCACCTCACTCGCCTGGGGCCTCTGGACCGACACCAGCACCCTCACCGCCACCCTCGGCAACACCCCCCGTACCGGCATCACCCCCTTCGCCACCGACGACGCCCTCACCCTCCTCGACACCGCCCTCACCACCAACCACCCCACCCTCACCCTCACCCAACTCGACACCACCACCCTCCGCACCCAAGCCGCCGCAGGTCAGCTGCCGCCGCCCCTCCGCGGCCTCGTCCGTACACCCGCCGCCCGGCAGGCCTCCTCGGGCTCCGCCGCGCACGCGTCGCTCACGCAGCAGCTCGGGAGCCTTCCGGAGGCCGAGCAGCTCAAGCTCGTACTGGAGTTGGTGCACACCCAGGTGGCCGCTGTGCTGGGGCACGACCGGCCCGACCGGGTGGACATGGAGCGCGGTTTCCTCGACATGGGGTTCGACTCGCTCACCGCCGTCGAACTCCGCAACCGGCTGAACGCCGCGACCGGTCAGCGACTGCCCTCCACCCTCGTCTTCGACCACCCCACCCCCGCCGCGCTCGCCGACCATCTCTTCGCCGCGTTGAAGCCCGCGGAGGCGGCACTGTCGCGGCCCGTCCTGACCGAGCTCGACCGGGTGGAGTCCGAATTGGCGCTGGCGACTCCGGACGAGCGGGCCACGCTCTCCGTTCGCCTGCAGGACTTTCTCCTGAAATTGCACCAGGCACAGGAAGACGCGGGAGAGAACGCTTCCGTCGTCTCTCACCGGATCGAATCCGCCACGGACGATGAAGTATTCGACTTCATCGACAACGAGCTCGGAATTTCTTGAGTCGATGGGATCAGCCTCGTATGACGACGAATGAGAGCAAGCTCCGCGATTACCTCAAGCGGGTGACGGCCGAGCTGCACCAGACGCGGGAACGCCTTCTCGAGGTGGAGTCCGGCGATCCGGAGCCGATCGCGGTCGTCGCGATGAGCTGCCGCTATCCGGGCGGTGCGGGTTCTCCCGAGGAACTCTGGCGGTTGGTGGCGGAAGGCACCGACGCGATCGCGGAGTTTCCGGCGGACCGGGACTGGCCGGTGGAGGAGCTGTACGACCCGGATCCGGACCGGCCGGGCAAGGTGTACGTCCGGGAGGGCGGTTTCTTCGAGGGCGCGGACCATTTCGACGCCGGGTTCTTCGGCATCAGTCCGCGTGAGGCGCAGGCGATCGATCCGCAGCAGCGGCTGCTGCTGGAGGTGACCTGGGAGGCGCTGGAGCGGGCGGGCATCGAGCCGGGGACGCTGCGCGGCAGCAGCACCGGGGTGTTCACGGGGGTGATGTACGGGGACTACGGCGCGCGGCTGCTCCAGACGCCGGGGAGCCTCGAGGGCTACGTGGGCACGGGCAGCGCGTACAGCGTGGCGTCCGGCCGGGTGTCGTACACGTACGGCTTCGAGGGTCCGGCGGTCAGTGTCGACACGGCCTGTTCATCGTCGCTCGTCGCGCTGCATCTGGCGTGCCAGGCGCTGCGGAGCCAGGAGTGCGATCTGGCGCTGGCCGGTGGTGTGACGGTGATGGCGACGCCGGCGACGCTGATCGAGTTCAGCAGGCAGCGCGCGCTCTCCCCGGACGGGCGGTGCAAGGCGTTCGCGGGTGCCGCGGACGGCACCGCGCTGGGTGAGGGCGTGGGTGTGCTGCTGGTGGAGCGGCTGGCGGACGCGCGGCGTCTCGGTCACCCCGTCCTGGCTGTCGTACGTGGGAGCGCGGTCAACCAGGACGGGGCCAGCAGCCAGTTGACGGCGCCGAACGGGCCGTCGCAGCAGCGCGTCATCCGGCAGGCGCTGGCCAACGCACAGCTCACGGCACGCGATATCGATGCTGTGGAGGCGCACGGGACGGGCACGTCGCTGGGTGATCCGATCGAGGCGCAGGCGCTGCTGGCGACGTACGGACAGGACCGGCCCGCGGACCGGCCGCTCTGGCTCGGCTCGGTCAAGTCCAACATCGGGCACAGCCAGGCCGCCGCCGGGGTGGCGGGCGTCATCAAGATGGTCGAGGCCATGCGGCACGGCGAACTGCCCAGGACCCTGCACGTGGACGAGCCGACACCGCACGTCGACTGGGACGCGGGCGCCGTACGACTGCTGACCGACCCGCAGCCGTGGCCCGAGACGGACAGGCCCCGCCGTGCCGCCGTGTCCTCGTTCGGGATCAGCGGTACGAACGCGCACGTGATCCTCGAGGCCGCGCCCGCGCCGGAGGACGCACCGCGGGCCACGGACGACTCCGGTGATGCCGCCGGTGACGCCACCGGCGCCGGTTGCGCGGTGCCGTGGGTGCTGTCGGCCAAGACGGAGCGGGCGCTGCGCGCTCAGGCGACGCGGCTGCGGGAGCACGTGGAGGCGCGCCCGGAGGTGGACCTGGCGGGCGTCGGGTTCTCGCTGGCGACGACCCGTACGCACCACGAGCACCGTGCGGTGGTGTTCGGCGCGTCGCGTGCCGAACTGCTGGGCGGGCTGGACGCGTTGGCGGCCGGGCGGCCGGACCCGCACGTGGTGCAGGGGACGGCGACGCACGGGAAGACGGCGTACCTGTGCACGGGCCAGGGCAGCCAGCGCGCGGGGATGGGGGCCGAGCTGTACGGGACGTTCCCGGCGTTCGCGCGGGCGCTGGACGCGGTGTGCGAACGGCTCGATCCGCACCTCGAACACCCGCTGAAGGCCGTCATGTTCGCGGCGGAGGGCACGGACGAGGCGGCGCTGCTGGACCAGACGCTGTACACGCAGACGGCGCTGTTCGCGCTGGAGACCGCGCTGTACCGGCTGATCGAGACCTGGGGCATCACGCCCGACTACCTCACGGGCCACTCCATCGGCGAGCTGACCGCCGCGCATCTCGCCGGTGTCCTGGACCTGGGTGACGCGGCGACGCTCGTCGCGGCCCGTGCCCGGCTGATGCAGGACCTGCCCGCGCGGCAGGGCGGTATGGCGGCGGTGCAGGCGCCGGAGAGCGAGATACGTGCGGCGCTGCAGCGGCACGGCCTGGACGAGCGGGTGGGGATCGCAGCCGTCAACGGGCCGCGGTCCACGGTCGTTTCGGGTGACGCCGAGGCCGTGGAGCAGCTGGCGCGAGCGTACGCGGAGAGCGGCCACAAGACGCGGCGGCTCCAGGTCAGCCACGCGTTCCACTCGGCGCACATGGACCCGGTGCTGGGCAAGTTCGAGGATGCCGCGGCGGCGCTGGACTACCGACCTCCGCACATTCCGGTCGTGTCCAATCTGACGGGCGAGATCGCGACGACGGAGCAGCTGACCGATCCGCACTACTGGGCGCAGCAGATCCGCAACCCCGTCCGCTTCCACGACGCCGTACGCACCCTGGACCAGTCGGGCGTCACCAACTACGTGGAGATCGGCCCGGACGCCACGCTGACGGCGATGGTGCACGAGAGCCTGCCGGACGGCCCGGCAGGCCCGGACGCCGCGAACGGTTCGGACGCTACGGGCGACCCCGACGCCGCGGGCGGCCCGGCAGACACTCGCGACGGCGGCCTCCCCGGCCCCGGCCCCCGTACGCTGTGCACCCTCCGTCCCGGACACGGCGAGACGCACGCCGTGCTGACGGCGCTCGCCACCCTGCACACCACGCACTCGCCGCTGCACTGGCCCGCGCCCGGCACGCCGCACCGGCCGGACCCGACGCCGCTGCCGACGTACCCCTTCCAGCACGAGCCGTACTGGCTGCGCGCCCCGGCCATCTCCGCCAGCCCCGGCGACCTGGGGCAGCGTGCGACGGGCCACCCGCTGCTGGACGCCGCGGTGGAATTGCCCGACGGCGAGGGCCACGTCTTCACCGGGCGGCTGTCCCGCAGGGGCCATCCGTGGCTCGACGACCACACCATCTCCGGGGTGCCGGTGCTGCCGGGCACGGCGTATCTGGACCTGGCGCTGCGCGCGGCCGACGAGCTGGGCGGCGGCCGTATCGAGGAGTTGACGCACGACTCGCTGCTGTTCGTGCCCGAGCAGGGCGCGCTCCAGCTGCGGGTGTCGGTGAGCGGCGCGGACGAGGACGGGCGGCGGCCGTTCACGGTGCACTCGCGGCCGGAGGACGCGCTGCCCGGCGCGGGCTGGACGCGGCACGCGACTGGCGCGCTCGGCCCGGAGCAGGCCGCACCGGCGCCGGACGGCGAGCTGAGCGCCTGGCCGCCGGACGGCGCGGACGCGATCGACGTGGAGGACGTACGGGCGTACTTCGCGGGCGTCGGTGTCGGCTACGGACCGACGTTCCTGGGGCTGCGCGCGGCGTGGCGGCGCGGCGACGACATCTACGCGGAGGTCGCGCTGCCGGAGGGCACCGACCGCACCGGTTTCGGCCTGCATCCCGCGCTGCTGGACGCGGCGCTGCACCCGCTGGCGCTGAGCGGTCCGCTGGCGGACCGGGACGCGGGCGCGGTGCGGCTGCCGTTCGCCTGGGACGGGGTGGCGCTGCACGCGGTGGGCGCGGGTGAGCTGCGCGTACGGCTGTCGCCGACCGGCCCGGAGACGGTGGCGCTGACGGTCGCCGACGGTGCGGGCGGTGCCGTCGCGACGGTGGACTCGCTGACCGTGCGGTCGGTGCCGGCGGACCAGTTGGCGGCGACGTTCACGAACCACGAGGGGTCGCGGTTCCACCTCGGCTGGTCGCCGGTGCCTGCGGCGGCGCAGCCGGGCGCGGAGCCGCCGGCGGACCTGCCGGAGCTGTGGGACGCGCTGGACGCGGGCGGCCCGGTGCCGGGCACGGTGCTGATGTGGTGCGACGGGGCGGAGGACGCCGTTCCGTACGGCGGCTCGGTCCCGTACGAGGCGGGCGCCCCGTACGAAGCGGGCGCCCCGTACGAAGCGGGCGGGCAGCGCGCCGGGCTGCCTGCGGGCGGCGAGGACACCGCGGGCACCGCGGGCGGCGGGGCCGGTCTTGTGGCCGCCGCGCACGGCGCCGCGCAGCGGGCGCTGGCCATCGTGCAGTGGTTCCTCACCGACGAGCGGCTGGCGGACTCGCGGCTGGCGGTGGTGACGTACGGCGCGGTCGCCACGCACGGCGGCGAGGACGTACGCGACCCGGCGAACGCCCCGGTGTGGGGCCTGCTGCGCACCGCGCAACTGGAGGCGCCGGACCGGATCGTGCTGATCGACCTGGACGGAGAGGACGCCTCCCGTACGAGTCTCCCGCTGGCGCTGGCGACGGCCGCCGCGGGCGAGCCGCAACTGGCGGTGCGCTCGGGGCAGTTCCTCGCGCCGCGGCTGGCGCGGGCGGACGCCGTACCGCGGCTGGCACCGCCGGACGGCGGCGGCGGCGCGGACACGGCCGCGGGTGCCTGGCGGCTCGACGTCACCGAGCCCGGCACCCTCGAGAACCTCGTGCTGCGGCCCGCGCCCGAGGTGCACGAGCCGCTGGCCCCGGGCCAGGTACGGGTCGCGATGCGGGCCGCCGGGCTGAACTTCCGCGACGTCCTGATCGCCCTCGGCATGTACCCGGGCGCCGAGGTGATCGGCGGCGAGGGCGCGGGAACGGTCGTGGCCGTCGGTCCGGACGTGCCGGACCTGGCCGTCGGCGACCGCGTGATGGGCATGTTCAGCGGCGCGATGGGGCCGCTGGCCGTGACCGACCACCGGCTGCTGGCCCCGGTGCCCGAGGGCTGGTCGTTCACGCAGGCCGCCTCCGTGCCGGTGGTGTTCCTGACGGCGTACCTCGGGCTGGCCGACCTCGCCGGGCTGCGTGCGGGCAGGCGGCTGCTGGTGCATGCCGCCGCGGGCGGCGTCGGCACCGCCGCGGTGCAGCTGGCGCGGTACTGGGGCGCCGAGGTGTACGGCACGGCCGGCCCCGGCAAGCACGGCGTGCTGCGCGGGCGGGGCTTCACCGACGACCGGCTGGGCAACTCGCGCACCCTGGACTTCGAGGAGGAGTTCCGGGACGCCACCGGCGGCGAGGGCTTCGACGTCGTACTCAACTCACTCGCCCGCGAGTTCGTGGACGCCTCACTGCGGTTGATGCCGCGCGGCGGCCACTTCCTGGAGATGGGCAAGACGGACATCCGGGACGCGTCGGAGGTCGCCGGGCGCCATCCGGGCGTCGACTACCGCCCGTTCGACCTGGCCGAGGCAGGGCCGGACCGGATACGGGAGATGCTGGCGGAGCTGAGCGACCTCTTCGCACGCGGCGTGCTGGAGCCGCTTCCGACGACGGTGTGGGACATCCGGCAGGCGGACGAGGCGTTCCGTTTCCTCAGCCAGGGCCGCAACGTCGGCAAGGTCGTCCTGACCCTGCCCGTCGGTCTGGACGCGGACGGCACCGTGCTGATCACGGGTGGTACGGGCACCCTGGGCGGGCTGCTGGCGCGGCACCTCGTCGCGGAGCACGGCGTACGGCATCTGCTGCTCACGAGCCGCAGCGGACCGGAGGCGGCCGGGGCCGGCGAACTACACGCCGACCTCGAAGAGTTGGGCGCCCATGTCACGGTCACCGCCTGCGACACGGCCGACCGCGACGACCTCGTACGCCTCCTCGCCGGCGTCCCGGACGCGCATCCGCTCACCGCCGTCGTACACACGGCAGGAGTGCTGGACGACGCCACGCTCACCGCGCTGACGCCGCAGCAGCTCGACGCGGTGCTGCGGCCGAAGGCCGACGCCGCCTGGCATCTGCACAGCCTCACCCGCGATCTGGACCTGAGCGCGTTCGTGCTGTTCTCGTCGGTCGCGGGGACGCTTGGCAACCCGGGGCAGGCCAACTACGCGGCGGCCAACACGTTCCTGGACGCCCTCGCCCACCACCGGCGCCAACTGGGCCTGCCCGCGACGTCGCTGGCGTGGGGCCTGTGGGAGCAGGCCAGCGCGATGACGGGCATGCTGGAGACGGCCGACCTGAGCCGTATGGCGCGTACGGGCATCCGGGCGCTGCCCACGGACGCGGGGCTGGCGCTGTTCGACTCGGCGTGGAGCAGCGGCCGTCCGGTGGTCGTCGCGGCGCGGCTGGACGCGGCGGCGCTGCGGGCGCGGGCGGACTCGGCGGCGCTGCCGGCGCCGCTGCGCACCCTCGCCGGCGGCCCGTCGCGACGGGCCGCCGCCGCCCAGGGTCCGGGGCCCGGCGGCCAGGCTCCCGCGGAGTGGTGGGCGAAGCGGCTGGCGGGGATGGCGCGCGCCGAACAGGACGAGGCGCTGCTGCAGTTGGTACGCGCGGAGGTCGCCACCGTGCTCGGGCACCGGTCGCCGACGACGGTCGGAAGCGAGCAGAGCTTCAAGGAGACCGGCTTCGACTCGCTGACCTCCGTCGAGCTGCGGAACCGGCTGTGCGCGGCCGTCGGCCTCCGGCTGCCCACCACCCTCGTCTTCGACCAGCCGACGCCGGCGGCGCTGGCCACGTATCTGCGGGTCGAACTCGCCCCCGAGGAGGGGGCGGCGGCGCAGTCGCTGCTGACGGACCTGGAGAGGCTGGAAGCGGAGGCGCTGTCGCCGCGTACGGACGAGGAGTCGCGGTCACGTGTCACCGCGCGCCTCAAGGATTTCCTGTTCCGGCTCAACGAAGCAGCGGCGCCGCCCGAACCGGGCGACGGCGACGCCGCCGATCTCTCCGAAAAGATCGACTCGGCGACGGACAGCGAAATCTTCGACTTCATCGACAACGAACTCTGAGTCAGTGACCACCGGGACGGGTTGAGGAAATGGCCAACGCCAGCGCCAGCGAGGAACGGCTCCGCACGTATCTCAAGCGCGTGACGAACGATCTCCATCAGGCGCGCCGCCGTATTCAGGAGATCGAGTCCGAGCGGCAGGAGCCCATCGCCATCGTCGGAATGGGCTGCCGTTTTCCCGGCGGCATCACCTCGCCCGCCGGATTGTGGGACCTGGTGGCCGAAGGCCGTGACGCCGTCTCGGAATTCCCCGTCAACCGGGGCTGGGACGTGGACGCGCTCTACGACCCCGACCCCGCCTCGTTCGGCACCACGTACGTGCGGCACGGCGGTTTCCTGCACGACGCGCACCTCTTCGACGCGGAGTTCTTCGGCATCAGCCCGCGCGAGGCGCTGGCCATGGACCCGCAGCAGCGGCTGCTGCTGGAGACCGCGTGGGAGGCGTTCGAGCACGCCGGGATCGACCCGGGCTCCGTACGGGGGCGCGACGTGGGCGTGTTCGCGGGCGCGCCCGGCCAGGAGTACGCCTCCATCCGGCCGCCGGGCGCCGAGGGCACGGACGGCTACCTGCTGACGGGCATCGCGGCCAGTGTCGCGTCGGGCCGCCTCGCGTACGTACTCGGGCTGGAGGGCCCGGCGGTCACCGTCGACACGGCGTGCTCGTCGTCGCTGGTGGCACTGCACCTGGCGGGCCAGGCGCTGCGCGCGGGAGAGTGCCGGATGGCGCTGGCGGGCAGCGCCACGATCATGCCCAGCGCGGGCATCTTCGTGGAGTTCAGCCGCCAGCGCGGGCTGGCGGCGGACGGGCGGGTCAAGGCGTTCGCGGGCGCGGCGGACGGCACGGCCTGGGGTGAGGGCGTCGGCATGCTCGTCCTCGAACGGCTCTCGGACGCCGTACGGCTCGGGCACACCGTGCACGCCGTCATCCGCAGCTCGGCCGTGAACCAGGACGGGGCGTCGAACGGCCTCACCGCACCCAACGGCCCCTCGCAGGAACGCGTCATCCGCCGCGCCCTGGAGAACGCCGGGCTGGCCCCCGAGGGGGTCGACGCGGTGGAGGCGCACGGAACGGGCACGCGGCTCGGCGACCCGATCGAGGCACACGCGCTCCTCGCCACGTACGGGCAGGAACGGGCCGCCTCGCAGCCGCTCTGGCTCGGATCGGTCAAGTCCAACATCGGGCACACGCAGGCAGCGGCGGGGGTCGCGGGCATCATCAAGATGGTCGAGGCCATGCGCCACGGCGAACTGCCGAAGACCCTGCACGTCGACGAGCCGACGCCCCATGTGGACTGGGACGCGGGCGCCGTACGGCTGCTGACCGAGCCGGTGGCATGGCCGGAGACGGACCGGCCGCGACGGGCGGCAGTGTCCTCGTTCGGCATCAGCGGCACCAACGCACACGTGATCCTGGAGGCCGCGCCCGCCCCCGAACCCGTACCGGAGGGGCCCGTAGGGGCAGCCCTGCCATGGGTACTGTCGGGCCGTACGGAGCAGGCGCTGCGCGACCAGGCCGCACGCCTGCACGCACACGTCACCGCGCACCCGGAACAGGTCCTGGCCGAGACCGGCCACGCCCTGGCCACCACCCGCACCCACTTCACCCACCGCGCCGCCCTCACCGCGGCCGAGGACCGCGACAGCCTGCTGGCCGGGCTGCGCGCCCTCGCGGAGGGCGGCGCGGACCCGCACGTCGTACGGGGCCGGAGCAGCGGCGGGAAACTGGCGTTCCTCTTCACCGGGCAGGGCAGCCAGCGCACGGGTATGGGACGGGGGTTGCACGCCGCGTACCCGGTCTTCGCGGACGCCTTCGACGAGGTGTGCGGGCATCTGGACGCGCACCTGGAGCACGGGCTGCGCGGCATCGTCTTCGCCGACGGCAGCGACAGCGACGGCGGGGACGGGGGCGGGGGCGGGGACGCCCGCGGGGGCGAGCTGATCCACCGCACGGACTACGCGCAGGCCGCGCTGTTCGCCGTCGAGACCGCGCTGTTCCGGCTCGTCGAGTCCTGGGGCATCCGTCCCGACTACCTCGCCGGGCACTCCATCGGGGAGATCACCGCCGCGCACGCGGCCGGGGTCCTCACCCTCCCCGACGCCTGCGCCCTGGTCGCCGCACGCGGCCGCCTCATGCGGGCCGCCCGGAGCGGCGGCGCGATGGCCGCGGTCCAGGCGCCGGAGGCCGAGGTCGCCGCGTCCCTGGCCGGGCTCGAGGACCGGGTCGCCGTCGCGGCGGTCAACGGCCCGTCCGCCACTGTCGTCTCCGGCGACCACGACGCCGTACAGCACGTCGCCGCGCAGTGGCGGGAGCGCGGGCGCAAGACCCGGCAGCTGAAGGTCAGCCACGCCTTCCACTCCCCCCACATGGACGGCGTGCTCGACGAGTTCCGGGACGCCGTCGCGGCGCTGACCCTCAGCCCTCCGGCGGTTCCCGTCGTCTCGAACGTCACCGGCCGCCTCGCCACCACCGACGACCTGTGCTCTCCCGACTACTGGGCCCGGCACATACGCGGCACCGTCCGCTTCCACGACGGCGTCCGCACCCTGGACGGCGAAGGCGTCACCACGTACCTCGAACTCGGCCCCGACACCACGCTCACCGCCCTCACGCGGGAGAGCCTTCCGGACGCCGCCCTCACCGCGCTCGGCGCCCTGCACCCCAAGCGGCCCGAAACGGAGACCGCCCTCACCGCGCTGGCCGCCCTCCACACCACGGGCCGTACGCCCGGCCCCTGGCCGGCGCACGGCGGTACGCGGACCGTCGGGCTGCCCACGTACGCGTTCCAGCACCAGCCGTACTGGCTGGCACGGCCGGGCCTCGACGGCGACCCCGGCCTCCTCGGCCTCGACGCCGCCGAACACCCGCTCCTCGGCGCCGCCGTTACCGTCACGGACGGCGCGGGGCAGGCGGGCGGCGAGGACGGGCAGGTGCTGACCGGCCGGCTCTCCCTCGCGACGCACCCCTGGCTGGCCGGCCACGCCGTCGACGGCACCGTACTGCTGCCCGGCACCGCCTTCGTGGACCTGGCCCTGCACGCCGCGCACCGGTCCGGCTGCCGACGGGTGGAGGAACTCACGCTGCACGCGCCGCTCGTCCTTCCGGAACGGGGCGCCGTACAGCTGCAGTTGACCGTCGCGGCCCCGGACGAGAAGGGGCAGCGGCCGTTCACCGTACGGTCACGCCCGGACGGCACTGTCGGTACGGACCCGGGCGCGGACCCGTACGACCGGCCCTGGGCCCGGCACGCGTCCGGGCTCCTCACCTCGGACGCGGCAACCGAACCGGAGCCCACCGCGCCGGGCGCGTGGCCGCCGCCGGACGCCGAACCCGTCGAACTGGCGCACCTGTACGAGCGCCTGGCCGGCCTCGGCTACGACTACGGCCCCCTCTTCCAGGGCCTCCGCACCGCATGGCGCGACGGCGACACCCTCTACGCCGAGGCCGCCCTGCCCGGCGGCACCGACGCGGCCGGTTTCTGCCTGCACCCCGCGCTGCTCGACGCCGTCCTCCACGCGAGCGCGTGGAACGCGGCCGCCGGGGAGGGCGGTACGCGGACGGGCGGTACGCGGACGGCCACGCGCCTGCCGTTCGCCTGGAACGGCGTCACGCTGCACGCCACCGGCGCCGCCACCGTACGGGCGCAGCTGACGCCGCTCTCCGGTGACGGCATCGCGCTGCGCGTCACGGACGGAACGGGCGCGCCGGTGCTGACCGTTGAGTCGCTCGTCACCCGGGAGGTCGACACCAGCCGGCTGACGCCGGCGGACGCCGCGCAGCGCGGCCTGATGTTCCGGCTCGACTGGCAGGCCGCCCCGCTGGATGGCCCCGACGGTGGTGTTCTGGCGGTGCTCGGCGGCGACACGGCGGTGGGAGCCGCCGTACGGGACGAGCGCGCGTACGCGGGCGTCGGCGCGCTCTCGGAGGCGATCCGTACGGGCGAGCAGGCGCCGGACGTGGTGCTGCTGCCGTGCCTGTCCGGCCCCCCGTACGACGATCCGCACACGGCCGCGCACGCTGCGACCGGGCACGTCCTGGGCGCGGTGCAGGACTTCCTCGCCGCCGGCGAACTCGCGGACTCCCGGCTGGTGGTCGTCACGCGGGGCGCGGTGGCCGCGTCGGGCGGGGAGGACGTACGGGACCTGGCGGCGGCCGCCGTATGGGGCCTGGTCCGCAGCGCGCAGAACGAGCACCCCGACCGGCTGCTGCTGGTCGACGTGGACGGCTCGGACGCATCATGGGACGCGCTCCGTACGGTGGTGGCGGCCGGGGAGACCCAGCTCGCGCTGCGCGACGGCACGGCGTACGCACCCCGCCTCGTACGGACGGTCGGGGAAGACGGCGAGGCGCCCGCCCTGGACGCGGACGGCACAGCCCTGCACGCGGACGGCACCGTGCTGGTCACCGGAGCCACCGGGACCCTCGGTGGTCTGCTGGCCCGGCATCTGGTGGAGGCGTACGGGGTCCGCCGTCTGCTGCTGACCAGCCGCAGCGGCCCGGACGCGGCCGGGGCTCGCGAACTGCGGGCGGAGCTGGAGGCGTTGGGCGCGGAGGTCTCTCTCGTCGCCTGCGACACGGCCGACCGGGACGCCCTCGCCCGCGTACTGGACGCGATTCCGGACGCGCACCCGCTCACGGCCGTGTTCCACACCGCCGGTGTCCTGGACGACGCCACCGTCGCCAACCTCACACCCGAACACCTGCACCGGGTGCTCCGGCCCAAGGCCGACGCCGCCTGGCATCTGCACGAGCTGACCCGGGATCTCGACCTGTCGGCGTTCGTCCTCTACTCCTCCATCGCCGGGACCCTCGGCAATCCGGGGCAGGCCAACTACGCCGCCGCGAACACCTTCCTCGACGCCCTTGCCCACCGCCGCCACGCGCAGGGCCGGCCCGCCACCTCACTCGCCTGGGGGCTCTGGGCGGACAGCGCCATGGCCGAGGGCGTCACGCGCGGCGGCCTGATCCCCCTCAGCACGGGGCAGGGGCTCGCCCTGCTCGACACCGCTCTCGCCTCGGGCGGCCCCGCCCTGACCCTCGCCCGGCTCGACTCCCCCGCCCTCCGTACGCAGGCCGCCGCGGGCGCTCTCCCCGCGCCTCTGCGCGGCCTCGTCCGCGGCAAGGTCCGGCAAGCGGCCACCGGCACCCCGCTGGCGGAACGGCTCGCCGCGCTGGACGAGGACGCGCAGGACGTCCTCGTGCTGGAACTCGTCCGCGGCCAGGCCGCCGTGGCGCTCGGTCACGCCTCGCCGGAGGCCGTCGCGCCCGACCGCGCGTTCCAGGAGCTGGGGTTCGACTCGCTGACCGCCGTCGAACTGCGCAACAGCCTGAACGCGGCGACCGGTCTGCGCCTGCCCGCGACCCTGCTGTTCGACTACCCGACGGCGAAGGCGCTCGCCGCGTACGTCCGTACCGAGCTGGCCGGCGCGGGGGCGACGGCCGTGGCGTCGGCACGCACCTCCGCCGTGTCCCGTGGGTCCCGTGTGTCCGATGGGTCCCGCCAGGAAGAGCCGATCGCGATCGTGGGGATGGCCTGCCGCTACCCCGGCGGGGTCACCTCGCCCGCCGAGCTTTGGCGGCTCGTCGCCGAGGGCGGCGAGGGGATCGCGCCGTTCCCGGCCGAACGCGGCTGGAACGTCGAGGAGTTGTACGACCCGGACCCGGACCGTACGGGCAAGAGCTACGTACGGCACGGCGGATTCCTGCGTGACGCCGAACAGTTCGACGCGGACTTCTTCGGCATCAGCCGGCGCGAGGCCCTGGCCATCGACCCGCAGCAGCGGCTGCTGCTGGAGACGACCTGGGAGACGTTCGAGCGCGCCGGCCTCGACCCGGCGTCCCTCGCCGGCACGCCCACCGGGGTCTTCACCGGGGTGATGTACGGCGACTACGGCACGCGGCTGATCCAGCGGACGCCGGAGGGCTTCGAGGGGTACATCGGGACGGGCAGCTCGTACAGCGTCGCGTCCGGCCGTATCGCGTACACCTTCGGGCTGGAGGGACCGGCCGTCACCGTGGACACCGCGTGCTCGTCGTCGCTGGTCGCCCTGCACCTGGCCGCGCAGGCGCTGCGCGGCGGCGAGTGCGGCCTGGCGCTGGCCGGGGGCGTGACGGTGATGGCGACGCCGGCGACGTTCATCGAGTTCAGCAGGCAGCGCGGGCTGGCTGCGGACGGGCGCTGCAAGGCGTTCGCGGGCGCGGCCGACGGTGTGGGCTGGGGCGAGGGCGTCGGGATGCTGCTCGTGGAGCGGCTCTCGGACGCGCGGCGCAACGGGCACACGGTGCTGGCCGTCGTACGGGGCTCGGCCGTCAACCAGGACGGGGCGTCGAACGGGCTCACCGCACCGAACGGGCCCTCGCAGCAGCGCGTCATCCAGCAGGCACTCGCCAACGCGCAGCTCACGGCGGGCGACGTGGACGCCGTGGAGGCGCACGGAACGGGTACGTCGCTGGGTGACCCGATCGAGGCCCAGGCGCTGCTGGCGACGTACGGGCAGGAGCGGGCCGCCTCGCAGCCGCTCTGGCTCGGATCGGTCAAGTCCAACATCGGGCACACGCAGGCAGCGGCGGGCGTGGCGGGCATCATCAAGATGGTCGAGGCCATGCGCCACGGCGAACTGCCCAGGACCCTGCACGTGGACGAGCCGACGCCCCATGTGGACTGGGACGCGGGCGCCGTACGGCTGCTGACCGAGCCGGTGGCATGGCCGGAGACGGACCGGCCGCGACGGGCGGCAGTGTCCTCGTTCGGCATCAGCGGCACCAACGCACACGTGATCCTGGAGGCCGCGCCCGCCCCCGAACCCGTACCGGAGGGGCCCGTAGGGGCAGCCCTGCCATGGGTACTGTCGGGCCGTACGGAACAGGCGCTGCGCGACCAGGCCGCACGCCTGCACGCACACTTCACAGCGCACCCGGAACAGGACCCGGCCGACGTGGGCCACGCCCTGGCCACCACCCGCACCCACTTCACCCACCGCGCCGCCCTCACGGCCGCCGAGGACCGCGACAGCCTGCTCATCAGCCTCCACACCCTGGCCAATGGCGAGCCCCATCCGACCGTCATCCAGGGCCAGGCGAGCGCGTCCGGCACGGGGAAGCTGGCGTTCCTGTTCAGTGGGCAGGGCAGTCAGCGCGTGGGAATGGGCCGCCAGCTCCACGAGACCTTCCCCGCCTACGCCGACGCCTTCAACCAGGCCTGCACCCACCTCGACCCACACCTGGACCGGCCGCTCCACGACATCGTCTTCGCCGCCGAGGGCACCCCCGAAGCCGAACTCCTCCAGCAGACCCGCTACGCCCAACCCGCCCTCTTCGCCGTGGAAACCGCCCTCTTCCGCCTCATGGAGTCCTGGGGCATCCACCCCGACTACCTCACCGGCCACTCCCTCGGCGAAATCACCGCCGCCCACACCGCCGGAGTCCTCACCCTCCCCCACGCCGCCACCCTCGTCGCCACACGCGCCCACCTCATGCAACAGGCCACCCCCAGCGGCGCCATGACCTCCATCCGCGCCACGGAAGAAGACGTACGTGCCTCCCTCACCGGACACGAAAACGTCACCATCGCCGCCGTCAACGGCCCCGCCACCACCGTCATCTCCGGCGACCACGACGCCGTCCAGCACATCGCCGAACAGTGGACGGAACGAGGACACAAAACCCGGCGGCTCAACGTCAGCCACGCCTTCCACTCCCCCCACATGGACGGCGTGCTCGACGAGTTCCGGGACGCCATCGCCCACCTGACCTACACCCCGCCGCAGGTCCCCGTCATCTCCAACACCACCGGAGAACCCGCCACAGCCGACCAACTCTGCTCACCCGGGTACTGGGCACACCACATCCGCCACACCGTCCGATTCCACGACACCCTCACCACCCTCGACCGCGAAGGCGTCACCACCTACCTCGAACTCGGCCCCGACACCACCCTCACCGCACTCACCCAAGAAGCCCTCCCCGACGCCGATCCGAGCAGCACCCTCAGCACCCTCCGTCCGGGCCACAACGAAATCCACACCACCCTCACCGCCCTGGCCACCCTCCACACCACCGGCCGGACTCCCGCCCCCTGGCCCACGGACCGCACAAGTCGTGGTCATCGACCCGGCCCACGACGCCGACGCCATCACCACCGCCATCGCCGGCCGCACCCTCCGCGCCATCCTGTGCACCCACGCACACAACGACCACATCAACGCCGCACCCACCCTGTCCGCCCGCACCGGTGCCCCGATCCATCTGCACCCGGCGGACGAGGTGCTGTGGAAGCTCACCCACCCGACGTACCCGCCGGGCCGCCATCTCTCGCACGGCGCCGAACTCACCGTCGCCGGCGTCCGGCTGAAGGTGATCCACACACCCGGGCACGCGCCCGGCGCGGTCTGCTTCTACGTCCCCGAGCTGGGCACCGTCTTCACCGGCGACACCCTGTTCAACGGCGGTCCCGGCGCCACAGGCCGCTCGTACAGCGACTTCGACACCATCGTCACGTCCATCCGCGACCGGCTGCTGACGCTGCCGAGCCGTACGCAGGTGCTCACCGGCCACGGTGACAGCACCCTCATCGAGTCCGAGGCGAAGGCGATCGACGAACTGCTCGCCGGACGCCGCTGACACACCGGCCCGACCTCAGACCCGACCCAAGACCCGACCCCGACCCTGACCCGCGTCGACAAACACCCTCAGGGGGCCACCCGGTCCGTTTACGGCCGTGGCCCCCGCATGTCCACCAGCTGTTGCGCATAACGAAGTTGACGGCACGTTCCGAAACAGGAGGGTCGACCATGGCGGCACAACCCCGCATCGTCATCATCGGAGCCGGCATAGTCGGCTGCGGGCTCGCCGACGAGCTCACCGAACGCGGTCTCACCGATGTCACCGTGCTCGATCAGGGCCCCCTGTTCGCGACCGGCGGCTCCAGCTCGCACGCTCCCGGACTCGTCTTCCAGACCAACCCGTCGAAGACGATGACCGAGTTCGCGCAGTACACGCTCCGCAAGTTCGCCGGCCTGTCCCTGGACGGCGCCTGGTGCCTGCGGCAGCTGGGCTCGCTCGAGGTCGCCGGCTCCCCCGAACGCTGGGCGGACCTCAAGCGCAAGCACGGCTGGGCGACTTCGTGGGGCACCGAGGGCCGGCTGCTCGCCCCCGAGGAGTGCGCCGACCTGCACCCGCTGCTGGACCCCGGCCGCGTGTACGGCGGCCTGCACGTGCCGAGTGACGGGCTGGCCAAGGCCGTACGCGCGGGCGAGGCGCAGGCGCGCCGGGCGACCGCGCGGGGCGCGCGGTTCGTGCCGCACCAGGAGGTGACCGCGATCGAGCAGGAGCACGGCCGGGTCACCGCCGTACGCGCGGGCGAGGCGCGGTTCCCCGCCGACATCGTGGTCTCGGCCGCGGGCTTCTGGGGGCCGAAGATCGGCCGGATGGTCGGCATGACCGTGCCGCTGGTCCCGCTGGCGCACCAGTACGCCAAGACCGGCCCGCTGGACGTCCTCCGCGGCGTCAACGACGAGCTGAGCGAGGCCGGGCTGCCGATCCTGCGGCACCAGGACCACGACCTGTACTTCCGCGAGCACGGCGACCGCATCGGCATCGGCTACTACGGCCACCGCCCGATGCCCGTCTCCCTCGACGACGTGCTCGCACCGGACGAGGCGCCGGACATGCCGTCGATGCTGCCGTTCACCGAGGACGACTTCGCCCCGGCCTGGCGGGAGAGCGTACGGCTGCTGCCCGACCTCGCGGGCACCGAGGTGCGGGACGGCATGAACGGGCTGTTCTCCTTCACGCCCGACGGCCTGCCGCTGATGGGCGAGCACCCCGAGCTGGCCGGGTTCTGGCTGGCCGAGGCGGTCTGGGTGACCCACTCCGCGGGCGTCGCCCGCGCGATGGCCGAGTGGCTGGCCGACGGCCGGCCCGGCACCGACGTGCACGAGTGCGACCTGAACCGCTTCGAGGACGTACAGCTGACGCCCGACTACATCCGCGAGCGCGGCTGCCAGAACTTCGCCGAGGTCTACGACATCATCCACCCGCTCCAGCCGATGGAGCGCCCGCGCCCGCTGCGCGTCAGCCCGTTCCACGTACGGCAGCGGGAGCTGGGCGCGTACTTCCTGGAGGCGTCCGGCTGGGAGCGCCCGCACTGGTACGAGGCGAACGCCGCGCTCCTCGACTCCGGCCTGCTCGACGGCACGGAGATCCCAGAGCGCGACGAGTGGTCCGCCCGCCACTGGTCGCCGATCGCCGCGGCGGAGGCGAAGGCCACGCGGGAGCGCGTGGCGCTGTACGACATGACCGCGCTCAAGCGGATCGAGGTCACCGGGCCGGGCGCGCTGGCGTTCCTGCAGTACCTCACCACCAACAACCTGGCCAAGAAGCCGGGCGCCGTCACGTACACCCTGCTGCTCGACGAGTCCGGCGGCGTCCGCAGCGACCTGACCGTGGCGCGGCTGTCCCGCGACCGGTTCCAGGTGGGCGCCAACGGCAACCTCGACGTGGACTGGTTCCAGCGCAGGCTGCCCGCCGACGGCAGCGTCCAGATCCGCGACATCACGCCCGGCACCTGCTGCATCGGCGTGTGGGGCCCGCTGGCGCGCGCCCTCGTACAGCCGCTGACCCGCGACGACTTCGGGCACAAGGCGTTCGGCTACTTCCGCAATCGGCGCACGTCCATCGGCAACGTGCCGGTCACCGCGATGCGCCTGAGCTACGTCGGTGAGCTGGGCTGGGAGCTGTACACGACGGCCGACGCCGGGCTGAAGCTGTGGGACACGCTGTGGGAGGCCGGCCAGGAGCACGGCGTGATCGCGGGCGGCCGCAGCGCGTTCAACAGCCTGCGCCTGGAGAAGGGCTACCGGGCCTGGGGCACCGACATGACCACCGAGCACGACCCGTACGAGGCGGGCGTCGGCTTCGCCGTCCGGATGGACAAGGAGGGCGGCTTCGTCGGCCGCGAGTCCCTGGAGGGCCGCAGCGAGCAGACCGTACGCCGCCGGCTCACCTGCCTCACCGTGGACGACCCGGCCCGTACGGTGCTCGGCAGCGAGCCGGTGCACGTCGACGGGGCGCCCGCGGGGTACGTGACGAGCGCCGCGTTCGGCTACACGGTCGGCACGACCGTCGCGTACGCCTGGCTGCCCGCGGCGGCGTCGGTGCCCGGAACGCCCGTGATCATCGAGTACTTCGGCGAGAAGGTCCCCGCCACGGTGGCGGCGGAGCCGCTGTTCGACCCGGCGATGGACCGCATCCGGTGCTGAGCCGTACGCAGTTGTGATCGCCGTTCGCTACACCGCCGGACCCTCGCCGTACCGGTCGCTCGCCGTCGCGGCGGAACAACACTCCATCTCACCGTGAGGTGTTACGACATGACCACCACCACCGGTATCACCCCCGCTTCCCCCAACGGCTCCGCCGGCGCGCGTGTGCTGCCGGACAGCCTCATGCCGACCCTGCCCGGACACCACTACACCGACCCCGGGATCTTCGCGCGCGAACAGCGGTACCTGTTCGAGCAGATGTGGTTCTGCGCCGTACGCTCCGCCGACCTCGGCCGCCCCGGCGCGTTCCGTACGGTGCCCGTCGGCGGCGAGAGCGTGCTCGTCACCCGGTCCCGCGGCGGCGCCGTGCGCGCGTTCCTCAACATCTGCCGGCACCGCGGCGCCAAGCTGTGCACCGAGCCCGAGGGCGAGGTCAAGCGCAGCTTCCAGTGCCCGTACCACGCCTGGACCTACGACCTCGACGGCAAGCTGATCGCCGCCCCCAACCTGACGAGCATGCCGGACATCGACCGCACCGAGCACGGCCTGGTACGGGTCCACGTACGGGAGTGGCTCGGCTACGTCTGGGTCTGCCTCGCCGACGAGCCGCCCTCCTTCGAGGACGACGTGATCGGCGCCGTCAGCGAACGGCTCGGCGACGCAGGCGCCGTCGACCGCTACGCCGTCGACTCGCTGGAGCTGGGCCGCCGCGTCACCTACGACGTACGGGCCAACTGGAAGCTGATCATCGAGAACTTCATGGAGTGCTACCACTGCGCCACGATCCACCCCGAACTGACCGAGGTGCTGCCCGAGTTCGCGGACGGCTTCGCCGCGCAGTACTACGTCGGCCACGGCGCGGAGTTCGGGCACGACGTCAGCGGCTTCACCGTGGACGGCGGCGACGGCCTCGACCCCATCCCGGGCATCGGCACGGACCAGGACCGCCGCTACTACGCCATCACCGTCAGGCCGCAGGTGTTCCTGAACCTCGTGCCCGACCACGTCATCGTGCACCGCATGTATCCGACGGCGGTGGACCGTACGCGCGTCGAGTGCGACTGGCTGTACCTCCCGCAGGTCGTGGCCGAGGGGCGGGACCTGTCGCGCTCCGTCGAGCTGTTCCACCGTGTCAACGAGCAGGACTTCGCCGCCTGCGAGCGCTGCCACGTGATGATGGGGTCCCGCGCCTACCGGCACGGCGGCGTCCTCGTCCCCAGCGAGCACCACATCGGCGAGTTCCACGCGTGGGTGCGGGAGCGCTGCGGCACGGACGAGGCGGGCTGACCGCGGTCCGCCGTACGGCGGTCACCGCGGCCGTACCGAGGCGTGGCGTATCGAGGCGTGGCGTGCCTCAGCGCGGCCGTACGGCGAACCGCAGCGCGAAGTGGTCGAGCGTCGCCGGCAGCGGGCGCTCCGGCACGGGCCGCACGGGGGAGTCCAGCGCGAGGCCGTGCCCCGCCAGCAGCGCGGCGAGCGCCGTCGCGGAGGTCAGCAGCACCACGTCGCGGCCGGGGCAGCGGCCGGGCCCGTCGCTGAAGGGGACCATGCCGGGCCAGGCGGCGGCCCCGCCGTCCCGCCACAGCTCGGGCGCGAACCGGTCGCCGTACGGCTCGGCCGGTTCGCCCCGGTGCAGGTACGGCGTGTACAGCAGCACCAGCGTGCCCGGCGGCAGCACCGCGTCGCCGCACCGCGCGGCGTGCGTGGTCTCGCGCAGCAGCAGCGGCGTCGTGGGCCACAGCCGTACGGAGTCCAGCACGCACGTACGCAGGAACGCCAGCTCCCGCGGGGCGCCGCCGGTGCCGTCCGCCGCGTCGCCGGTGCCGTCCGCCGGGTCGGCTTCGTGATGGGCGCGTTCGCGCTGGTACGGGTGGGTCGCCAGCACGGCCAGCGCGCGGAACACGGCCATGCCCGCGGCGTCGAACGCGAACAGCCAGTGCGCCACCTGCCCGTACGGGTCCAGCTCGCCGGGCCCGTAGGAGTCCGGCGGGCCCGGCGGCTTCGGCGGCAGCGAGCCCGCCAGGCTGTCCGGGTCGGCGCGCGCGGCGCGTTCCCGCAGACGTTGCAGGAAGCGGTCGCGTACGGCGCGGTGCTGCGGCGCGAACAGCGACCAGTTGCCGGCCTGGCGCAACCGGCCCAGCAGAGAGGTCAGTTCGGTGTCGTCCCGCGCGGCGTCGCCGAACACGGTCCGCCGTACGGCACGCCACCACGCGGCCTCGAAACCGGCCCAGTCGAGCAGCCCGGCACCGTGCGCCTCGCCGTCCCCGCCGTCCCCGCCGTCCCCGCCGTCCCCGCCGTCCCCGGCGTGCCCGAAGCGCCCGGCCGCCGCGTCCCGCGCCGCCGCGGACAGCTCCTCGTACACCGCCGTCTGGATGCGGGCCGCCGCCCGGTGGAACGGCTCGTCCGGCTGCAGCGCCGCCTCGTTCAGCCGGCGCCGCGCCGTACGCAGCCCGCCCGGCTCGGTGACGAGGGAGCCGTGCGGCTGGAACCGCCGCAGTGCCCCGCGCTTCTCCGCGGTCGCCGGGCTGAACGGCACCGGCGTCTCGCGCAGGACGCGCTGCGCCTCGTCCGGGTCGAGTACGAGCGCCACGCGCCGGCCGCCGAGCGAGCAGGCCAGCACCCCGGCCCCGTACCGTTCGCGCAGCCGCTCCAGCAGGTCCACCGCCCGCCGGTCCCACCGGAACCGCTCGGCGAGCGCCATCGCACGGGGCCGGCGCAGCACCGGCCCCTCGGCGACGGTGGGCGCCAGCACGCGCAGCGCGACGTTCAGGGTGTCGGCCGTGCTGAGGTGCCGCGCCCGTACCGTGCTCCGCACGTCCGGAGCCGGGCTCATTTGCCCAGGGCGCGCTGCAGTTGCTGCTTGTTCATCTTCGAGCGGCCCTCGACGCCGCGCTGCTTCGCCTCGTTGTACAGCTGGTCGCGCGTCGGGCTGACCGACCCGCGGTGCGAGCGCTCGCCGCCGCGTACGGGCGCGGGCTTGTCCTTGACGGAGGTGCGGCTCCTGCGGCTGGCCTCACCCTTCTGGGCCCGCTCCTTGTTCACGGTGCGCGACGCGATCTCCTTCGCGCGGCCGGTCGAGGCGCCCCGTTTCTTCGCGCCTTCCTTGATGTGCTCGTACTGCCGTTCCTGCTTGGCGGTCGCACCTTGCGGCATGGTCTCCTCCTCGCTTGGCGTGCTGCACAGCACCGTGTTCCACGGTGCGTCCCGTTTCACACAGCAGGTGTCACCGCTCGCCGCGGGCGCTCGGGCGGCCCACCGACGTACGGCGGGCCGTGGCACGCGCCAGCACCACGTCGAGGCCGCCGGCCAGCAGGTACACGACGACGGTGGCCAGCCCGGTGACCGGCCAGACGGCGAAGCCGGGGAGGTGCGAGCAGCCGTACGCCGTGCACACGGCGGCGACCACGGACAGCACGTCGATGCCGCCCGAGAGCGTCAGCACCTGCTCGCCCTCACTCAGCCGCTGGTGCCGGAACAGGGCCAGGAACACGAGGCTCACCAGGAAGAACGCCAGGGCCGCGGCGAGCGCGAAGCACACCGTCTCGAACGCGGTGGGGGCGCCGCCGGTGCCGGCGAGGCCGTAGGCGGCGGTGACGGAGATGGAGAAGCCGTAGGCCGTGGCGTTGTCACGGAGCGCTGTGCGCACGCCGCGGGCGTAGGTCTCCAGCGAACGTTCCATGGGCTCCTGCTGGTGCCTGGTGCCTGGTGCCTGGTGCCTGGTGCTGCCTGGTGTCCGGCGCACCGTGTCCGGTGCCTGACGACAGTGTCCGGGCGCGGCGGCGGACCGCCGCGCCCGGACACTTCCTCCTCACCCACAAGGGGCGCTCCATCCCGGCGTCCGGGTGCCACGCACGCGCCCGCCGAAACACCCGGCCGGCGAACACTCAGTCGGCCGACGGCCCCCGCCCGTCCTCCACCGCCACCCGTACGGTGCCCAGCGCCGGGTCCGCCGCGTCCGGCACGTTCATGCCGGCCGCGACACCCGAGGTCAGATAGCGGAGCACCGGCTCGGTGAGGCGTTCGCCGGGCAGCGCCGCCGGGATGCCCGGCGGGTACGGCGTCAGCATCTCGGCGGCGATCCGCCCGGGCGCCTTCCCGGCGGGCACGTCCTCGGTGGTGCCGAAGACCGCGTCGCGCGGCGACAGCACCTGCTCCAGGTCGAGTTCGCGGGGCGTCGGCACCGGCACGGCGGGCGCGGCGGGGAACTCGTGCGCGTGCCGGACGAGATCACGCAGTCCCGCGAGGAGCCGGTCGGCGGTCTCCTCGTCGTCGGCGTGCGTCAGCTGGGCGCTGACCCGCCGGTGGTCGGCGAGATGGAGGTTCACACGGTGCCGCTGCCGCAGCCAGTCCGCGGCCTGGTAGCCGTTCAGCGGCAACTCGGCGACGTCGATGACGACTTGCAGCGGATCGAGGTCCGCCGCCCGCCGCGGGCCCGTGAACTCGTCCCACCCGTTCACGTGCAGCCCGTCGATCTCCTCGGCCGACCGCCGTACGTCCGAGGCCAGCAGCAGCGCCCCGGCCAGCAGCCGTTCGCCGTCCTCCGCCATCTGCCGCCGCCAGCCGTCGAGCCCGGCGTAGATCAGCACCGACGGGCTGGTCGTCCCCAGCAGATCGGCGCGGTGCGCGAGCACCGTCGGGTCCACCAGCCCGCCCTGCAGATGGAAGACGGAGCCCTGCTCCAGGCCGCTGCCCATCTTGTGGATGCTCGTCACGCACACGTCGGCGCCCGCGTCCATCGCCCAGCTCGGCAGCGCGGGGTGGAAGGGCAGGTGCGCGCCCCACGCCTCGTCCACGAGGAGCGGGCGCCCGTACCGGTGGCACACCTCCGCCGTGGCGGCCAGGTCGGCGCAGGTGCCGTACGGGGTGGGGCTGGTCACCAGGGCGCCGCGCGCGTCCGGATGGTCGTCGAACGCCGCCGCGAACGCCTCCGCCGCCGGCGGGTGCGCGAGATGCCGCTCCGGGTCGTGCCGCGGCGGCACCCAGACGGGCAGCACACCGGACAGCACCAGCCCCGCCACGACCGACTTGTGCGCGTCCCGGCCCACCAGCAGCTTCTCGTACGGGCCCGCGACGGCCAGCATCGCGGCCTTCACGGACAGCGAGCTGCCGCACGTGGAGAAGTACGTACGGTCCGCGTGCACGGCGTCGGCCATCAGCCGGTGCGCCTCCTCCAGCACGCTGCCGGAGGACAGCCGGTCGTCCAGCCCGTTGATCGCCAGCACGTCGGACCGGAACACCGCGTCCCCGAGCACCTCCCGTACCCGGGGGTCGGCGCCCCGGGCCTGCTTGTGGCCGGGCGGGGTGAAGGGGGTGTCGCCCTGCTCGTGGTAGCGGCGCAGGGCGTCGAGTACGGGTGCGCGCGAGTGGTCCATGCAGCCGCGTGTTCCCCGGTCGCTCCGTACGACACGGTGCGGCTCAGGCTCCGCGGCGCCGGGGCGGGCACGAGCGGGGCCCCGGCCGGTGGTCCGGCCGTGGTCCGCCGGGGTCTGTGCCGGTGGTCCGTCCGGTGGTCCCGCCCGTGGTTTCCGCTCGCGGGCGGCGGGGACCCGGGCCGTCGGCGGCCGGGCCGCGCCGCACCGGGAGGAGAGGAGCGGGCGATGGCACACTCCGGCGGACCCCGGCGCGCGGCGCTCTTCGACGTCGACGGCACCCTCGTGGACACCAACTACCTGCACGCCGTGACCTGGTGGGAGGCGTTCCGGCAGGCCGGGCACACCGTTCCGATGCCGGACATCCACCGCGCCGTCGGCATGGGCGGCGACCGGCTGATCGTGCACCTGCTGGGCCCGGACCGCGACCGTTCGCAGGACGGCGCCGTCAGCGCGGCGCACACCGCGCTGTACGCCGCGTACTTCCCGAAGCTTGCCCCGCTGCCCGGCGCCGCCGACCTGCTGCGTGCCCTGGCGGAACGCGGCTGGCGCGTCGTCCTCGCCAGCTCCGCCGGCGGCGCCGAACTCGCCGCGATGCGCGCGGCGGTCGACGCCGACGACGTCATCGCCGGCGCCACGAGCGGCGACGACGTGGACGCGACCAAGCCGGCACCCGACCTCGTACGGGCGGCCGTACGGCTCTCCGGACTCCCCGCATCGCAGGCGCTGTTCGTCGGCGACACCGTCTGGGACATGCGCGCCTGCGGCGCGGCCGGGGTGCGCTGCCTCGGCCTGCTGTCCGGCGGCATACCGAGGGCCGACCTGGAGGCGGCGGGCGCGGCCGCCGTGTACGAGGGCCTCGCCGACCTGCTGGCACAGCTGCGCCGCGGTACGGCGATGACGGGCGCCTGACGCGCGCCTGACGCGGCGCAGACGCGCCCCCGCCGCGAAGTCCCGCCCCTGTGGGCGGGATTGACGCGTGCGCGAACTGTTGACAAACCCCAGCACCGCTTGAAAACTCTGACTGCCATCCCGCAAGAGATTGACTCAACAACTCAATTCTTCGCGTTTCCCTTGCAATGCTGCGGCAGTCTGCCGTTTCCGGTTCCATCCCCCACTCCCGGCACCAGGCGAGGACCCCCATGAAAAGGACGCAACTCAGACGGCGGCTGATCACCGGCATCCCCGTGGCCGGCCTGCTCGCCGTCGCGCTCGTGCCCCTCACCGCCGCGGCCGACGACCCCGGCGGCCGCACCGCAGACCGCGGAAGGGGCACGGCCGCCGCACCCGGCGCGCAAGCCGCCCAGAGCGGGGCGGACCTCCCGTACACCGAATACGAGGCGGAGGCCGGCACGTACGAGGGCACCCTGCTGGAGGCCGACTCGAAGCGGACGTTCGGGCACACCAACTTCGGCAGCGAGTCGTCCGGGCGGCAGTCCGTACGGCTGGACGGCACCGGGCAGTTCGTGGAGTTCACCTCCACCGACGCCGCGAACTCGATCGTCGTGCGCAACTCCATCCCCGACGCGCCGAACGGCGGCGGCACCGAGGCCACCATCAGCCTCTACGTCAACGACACGTTCGTGCAGAAGCTCGACCTGTCCTCCAAGCACAGCTGGCTGTACGGCAACACCGACGACCCCGAGGGGCTGACGAACACGCCGGGGGCCGACGCCCGGCGGCTGTTCGACGAGTCGCACGCGCTGCTGCCGGAGAGCTACCCGGCCGGCAGCACGTTCCGGCTCCAGCGCGACGAGGGCGACGACGCCGAGTTCCACGTCATCGACCTGGTCGACCTGGAGCAGGTGGCGCCGCCCGCGGAGAAGCCCGCCGAATGCACCTCGATCGAGGAGTACGGCGCGGTGCCCGACGACGGCGAGGACGACACGGCCGCCCTCCAGAAGGCTGTGACGGACGACCAGAACGGCACCATCGAGTGCGTGTGGGTGCCCGCCGGGCAGTGGCGGCAGGAGCAGAAGATCCTGACCGACGACCCGCAGGACCGCGGCGAGTACAACCAGGTCGGCATCCGCGACGTGACCGTACGCGGCGCGGGCATGTGGCACTCGCAGTTCCACACGGAGACACCGCCGCACGAGGCGGACGGCATCAACCACCCGCACGAGGGCAACTTCGGCTTCGACATCGACGCCAACACCCGGATCTCCGACATCGCCATCTTCGGCTCCGGCACCATCCGCGGCGGGGACGGCGGCGCCGAGGGCGGCGTGGGCCTCAACGGGCGCTTCGGCAAGGGCACGAAGATCTCCAACGTGTGGATCGAGCACGCCAACGTGGGCGTCTGGGCCGGCCGCGACCACAGCAACATCCCGGAGCTGTGGGGACCGGGCGACGGCCTGGAGTTCAGCGGCATGCGCATCCGCAACACGTACGCCGACGGCATCAACTTCACCAACGGCACCCGGAACTCCAGCGTGACGAACTCGTCGTTCCGCACCACCGGCGACGACGCGCTGGCCGTCTGGGCCAGCCGCTACGTGAAGGACCCGGCGACGGACATCGGGCACGACAACACCTTCCGCGACAACACCATCCAGCTGCCCTGGCGGGCCAACGGCATCGCGATCTACGGCGGTTACGGCAACAAGGCCGAGAACAACCTGATCGCCGACACCGCCAACTACCCCGGCATCATGCTGGCCACGGACCACGACCCGCTGCCGTTCTCCGGCGAGACCGTGCTCGCCGGGAACACGCTCCAGCGCTGCGGCGGCGCCTTCTGGGGCGAGGCGCAGGAGTTCGGCGCCATCACGCTGTTCGCGGCGAGCGGGGACATCCCCGGCGTCACGATCCGGGACACCGAGATCCACGACTCGACGTACGACGGCATCCAGTTCAAGTCGGGCGGCGGCGCCGTACCGGACGCGGCGATCAGCAACGTGGTGATCGACAAGTCCAACAACGGCGCCGGCATCCTCGCCCACGGCGGCGCGCGCGGCAGCGCGACGCTGACGGACGTGACGATCACCGACTCGGCGGAGGGCGACGTGGTGGTCGAGCCGGGCTCGCAGTTCGTGATCAACGGCGCCCCGTAGCACGCGCCCCAGCCCGTCCGGCACGACCCGGCCCGTCCGGCGTTTGAGGACAGCCCCCGGCCATGGCGAAGCGTGCGCTGCGCCACAGGCTTGTGGGCCACCACCGGAAGGTGGCCGCTTCAGGCCGTCCTCGAACGCCGGACGGGCTTGGGTTGGGCGGGGCTCGGCGGGCGGGTCAGCGCTGGTACAGGCCCACCAGCGTGCCGCTGGCGAGCTGCCGTTCCTCCACCGCCTGGTGCACGTCGTCCGCCGAAGGCGCGTCCGGGAGGGCGCTCGGCCCGGAGAGCGCGTAGAGGCGGAAGAAGTAGCGGTGCGCCTCGTCGCCGGGCGGCGGGAGGGGGCCGCCCCAGCCGCGCTGCCCGAAGCCGTTGACCAGCTCCGTACTGCCCGGCGGCGGCTCGCCCGCGTCCACGCCGTCCGTGCGCGGGTCGATGCCGCGTACCGCCCAGTGGACGAAGGTGCCCGACGGGGCGTCGGGGTCCTCGCACAGCAGCACCAGCTCGGCCGTACCGTCCGGCACGCCCGACCAGGTCAGCGGCGGCGAGGCGTTGTCGCCCTCCCACGAGTACCGGCGCGGTACGGGGGCGTGGTCGCTGAACGCGGAACTCTTGAGGTCTATCCCAGCCATGGCGCCCGGGTTCCCCCCTCGTCCGGGCGCATTCCGCATCCGGGCGGCAGCCGTACCAGCAGGTCGGCGTGGCCGCGGGTGGCCGCGATGACGGCGGCGTTCGCCTGGTCGGTGCCGTGCGCCCAGGCGTACGCCTCCTCCGGGCTCTTGCCGAACTCGACGTGCCGGTCCACCAGCCGCCGCAGCCGCAGCTCCTCGTCCGGCTCCACGTACCAGCCCTCGTCCAGCAGCGGCCGGATACGCGCCCAGGGGCCGTCCGGCAGCAGCAGGTAGTTGCCCTCGGCGATGACCAGGGCCGTCTCCGGGCCGATGACGATCTCGCCCGCGATGGACTCCTCGATCTCCCGGTGGAAGCGCGGCGCGTACACGGTCTCTTCGGATGCCTCCGCTTCCCGCAGCCGGTGCAGGAGAGCGGCGAAACCGGCGGCGTCGAACGTGTCCGGGGCACCCTTCCGGTTCCGGCGGCCGAGCGCGATCAGCACCGAGTCCGCCAGATGGAAGCCGTCCATCGGCAACAGGCAGGCACACGGCCCCAGTTCGCGGGCGAGCAGCGCGGCCAGCGTGCTTTTGCCGGCGGCGGGCGGCCCGGCGACACCGAGGAAGGCACGCCCCGGCCGCTCCATGAGCCGCCGCGCCCGCGCGAGCAGGGCGGCGAAGTCGGTCTCGGCGGGAGGACCGGCGCTGGGTCCGGGGTGTGCTCCGGCGTTGGGTCCGGCGGGCGGGTGCACGTGCGCTCTCCAGGGGCTCGGCTCGTACGGGGACGCGCGCCCGACCGTACGCGGCCGCGCCGCGCGCGTGCTGCCCTGCCCGGGGCTGTCCGCCAGAATCGGCGCATGCTGAGAATCGGATCGGCGGTTGGTCGTGGTGCGTGTCCGTTCACCGGCCGGTGCGGCTGGTCCGTGGCGGGTGGCTGTCCTCAATCGCCGGACGGGCTCAATCGCTGGTTGCGCGCCGTCCACGCGTGCACGGCGGGACGGGGATCAGCCGCGGGTCAGGGCTTGGGCCGGGGGTGTGCGGAGCGCCTTGCGGGTCGGGAACTCCATCGCGGCGAACGCGATCCCCGCCACGGTCGCCGTGGGACGCATGCGCTCTGTGGTCGCGGTCAGCGTACGGCGGCGGTGTACGCCAGCATCCCCACGCCCATGGCCACCACGGTCAGGAACGCGATCAACCACGAGGGCACGCCGAAGAGCCGCAGGCCCTCGTCATCCTCGTGCGGTGACGTTTCAGGGCACGCCGGGTTCTGGCACTCCCGCACGCCGAGGATCTTCACAGGGACCGTCTCCATGCTCGGAATAACGCCGCCACGACCATACCGACCAACGCTGCCGGTAACGGCCCGACGACCATGCAACCGCCGCCCTCGTCCTTGGCGTGCTTGCCTTCCCCACGCCGTTCGCCCGGTCCTGGTACTCGCTGTACTCGCTCATCGGTCCTCCTGTCGGGGTTGGGCCCGCGCCCAGTGGTGTCCGTCGCACACGCGCCGGGCGCGGGGGTCGGTGTCACTGGACGACGAGGCGGCAGTTCTGGCAGCGCATGGTCCCGTCGCCTTGGCGGACGAATTGGCAGGGCTGGCCGGTGACTCGGCACATGGCGATCTCCTATCTCGGTGGTGCCCCTCCCGGCCGCGCGCCCGCGTACAGTCAGCGCGGCCAGGGGCGGGGCAGGTCCGTCACGAGTCAGTGCCTCCGCGTTCCGCGTCGATGACGGCCAGGTCCTCCGCGAGCCACGACGGGGCGAACTGCGAGGCGGCTCGACGGCGGGCGCAGGGCAGGCAGCCGTGGACGGAGTGCCCCGGTCCGGAGCCCACTTCGACCAGGCTGACCAGTACGCGTTCGTCTGCGTGTTCCTTGCACACGGCGCACTCGCCGCCCGGGGCGAGTAGTTCGGCCGCGGCGGTCACCGCTCTGCCCCCGCGTACGCGAGGAGGGTTGCGCAGTCGCGGGCGAGGTGTCGCACCTGCACGTGCGCGGACAGCGGGCTGTCGCCGAGGCCGCGGTCGGCGTCACGGCGGATGCGGTCGAGTTGGGTGCGGTGGTCCCACCAGTCCACCGAGCCGTGCCACATCTGCTCGATGGCGAACTCCGCGGCTGGCAGCAGCTGCTCGACGTGCTCCCGCAGCAGCTGCTCCAGCTCGACCATGTCCGGCCGGGCCGGGCGTGCGAGGGGGCGTAGTGCGCGGTCGACGGTGGTTCGGATCGCGTGAATGTCCAAGGGCGCCCCGGCCGTCGTTGTGCCGGTTGGGTCGCCTTCGACGAGTGGGGGCAGCTCTTTCCCTTTCATGTGCCACACGATCAGGCACCTGCTGCGGCCAGTGCCATTGTGTGCTGCAGGGGCTGTGCGTTGACGGCTTCACACAGTGTGTGACCGGAGTGTGGCTACGCTGAGCGGACGTCCGGTCCCTGGGGGGGCACATGGAGCCCAACACATTGCTCGGCGCGCTACTCGACGAGGCGGGAATGTCGCGGCTCGGCCTTGCCACGCGGGTCAATCGCGCAGCCTCGGTGCGAGGGAAGACCGTGCGCTACGACCACAGTTCGGTGATCCGCTGGCTCAAGGGCCAGCAACCCCGAGGCCGGGTGCCCGAGTTGATCGCGGAGACCTTGTCCAGGCGCCTCGCCCGGCCTCTCACCCTTGACGACATCGGCATGGGCAGCGCCGCCCCTGCCACCCCGGCGGTACCGTTGGAGACCTTCCTCAACCGCGCGACCGCCTTGTGGCGCGGTGACCATCAGCAGCGTGACGACCTCCGGCAGGCGCCCGTCCTCACCGGCCTGACTGCCGTCGGCCCCGTGTGGGAGTGGGAGAACCCGCCGGAGGACACCGACGTGTCCCGGCACGGGTCCGTACGCGTACGGACCCGCGACATCACCGCGCTGCGCGCCGCCCGCTCCCACTACGAGCAGATGTACCGCAAGACAGGAGGCGTCGTGACCCGCTCCCGCGTGCTCCTCTACCTCGTCTCCGACACCGCGCCCCTCATTCACGGTGCGTACACCGACGCCATCGGCCGGGAACTGCACCGGGCGACCGGCGGCCTCGTCGCCATCGCCGGGATCTGCGCCTACGACTCGAACACCCAGGGCCTCGCGCAACGCTACTTCCACCAAGCGCTCCGACTCGCAAAGGCGTCCGGCGACCGGGCGTTCGGCGGGTACGTGATAGCGCTCCTGGTCAACCAGTCGCTCTACCTGGGCGAGTACCGCTCGGCAGTCGCCTTCGCCGAAGCCGGGCTGCGCACCGCCGGGCACGCCATCTCGCCCGGTCTCTCCTGCGACCTGCACGCGATGCAGGCCAAAGCGTTCTCCCGGATGGGCGACCGCGCGGCAGCCCGCAGGAGCATGACCCTGGCTGAGACCGCTGCGGAGCGGATCCGCCCGGACGAGGAGCCAGCCGAAACCGGCTACGTACAGCCCGGACTGCTGGAGTCCAACATGGCTGATGCGCTCATGCGGATCGGTGACACCGGCCCCGCGCAGACGTACGCCGCCCAGGCCGTCGCAGCGCAGACCCACGCACGGGGCCGCGTACACCGGCTGGCCACCCTCACTGACTGCGAGTTGAAAGCGGGAAGCGTCGACGCCGCAGTCAACTCCGCGAGTCAGATGCTGGAGACCATGGCCGGCATGGAGTCGTGCCGCCTGAACGACCGCCTCACGAAGGTCCGCCGGTCGCTCACCGCGACCAACAGCGCCGCTGCCGCGGACGTCGTGGAGCATATCGACGGGGTCCTCGACCTGCCGATGTGACGCGTGTGCTGGGATGGGATCCCGACGAGAGGCAGCTCCCGTGTCCGTGTGGCAGAACCTCGGCGAGCACACCGTGTACGAGAACCGCTGGGTCACGGTGAACATGGCGGACGTCGCCCTGCCCGACGGCCGCCGCCTCGACCACACCGTGATCCGTCTGCGGCCCGTGGCCGTGGCGACCGTCGTCAACGAGCGGAACGAGGTGCTGTTGCTGTGGCGGCACCGCTTCATCACCGGCGCCTGGGGCTGGGAACTTCCCTCCGGCGGCACCGCCGAGGGCGAAGACCCCGCAGCCGCAGCAGCGCGCGAGTTCGAGGAAGAGACCGGCTGGCGGCCAGGACCGATGCGGCTCCTCGTCTCCATGGATCCCATGCCCGGGATTTCGACATCTCACCACCGCGTGTACTGGTCGGACAGTGCCGAGCAGGTGCGGCAGATCCCGACCGACGACATCGAGTCGGCGCGGCGGGAATGGGTGCCGCTGGAGAACGTGCCCGAGCTGATCGAGCGCGGCGAGATCCGATCGGCGAACGCACTGGCCGCGCTACTCATGCTCCACCGGCTCCGGGCTGACGCGTAGACGCCGTCCTCTCGCCGTGTGTGGTCCGTGGCGGGTGGCTGTCCTCAATCGCCGGACGGGCTCAAGTTGGTGGCTGAGCGCCGTCCACGTGTGCACGGCGGGACGGGGATCAGCCGCGGGTCAGGGCTTGGGCCGGGGGTGTGCGGAGCGCCTTGCGGGTCGGGAACTCCATCGCGGCGAACGCGATCCCCGCCACCGTCGCCGCCACCGCCGGCAGCAGCCAGACCGGGCCCGCCGGCAGCGGGCGGCCCAGGAAGCCGATGCCCAGCAGGGCGAGCGGCACGGCCGACAGCAGCAGCCCTGTGGCCAGCGCGAGGCCACCGACCAGCGTCGACTCCTTCCGCATCATCGCCCGTATCTGCGCCGGCGTGGCGCCGATCAGCTGGAGTGCGGCGATCTCGTGGCGGCGTGCGGTCGTCGTGGCGATGAGTTTGTTGGCGATGCCGAGGAGGATGTAGCCGAGGAGTACGGCGAGCACCGCGATGTTGATCCACAGTTCCGGCGGTGTCCCGCCCGGCGCGTCCCAGGAGTCGTCCAGGGCGAGGCCCGGACGGGACTGGGCGAGGGCGGCGAGGCCGCGTTGGGCCTCGTCGGAGCCGTCGGTGCGGATCAGCAGGTCCTGGTCGAGGCCCGTGGTGGTGTGGCCCGCGGCCAGGTCGCGGGAGAGCGCCACGGGGCCGAGGCCGAGGCCGCGCGCGTACGTCGCGACGAGCCGCGCGTCCACCTGCGCGCCGTCGCCGAGGATCACGCTGACGCGCTCGCCGACGGACGCGTTGTGCTGGTCCGCGGTGCCCTGGTCCATGGCAACGGTGGCGCCGGTCAGGTCGCCGAGGTCCCCGGAGCGTACGTCGAGGTCGAGCACCTCGGGCGCGCCGGGGGTGAGGATGAGTGCCGAGCCGTTGCCGGTCTCCGGCTCGCCCAGCATCTCGTACGTCCACAGCACCGTGGTCGCGCTGACCGGTTCCGCGGCCGTCACGCCGGGGGTGTCCCGTACGGCGGCGGGCAGGTCGGCGGGGAGCCCGCCGAGCGCGGGGGCGCTCAGGCTGAACTCGGCGCGGTTGGCGGCCTCGGCGTCCTCGTCCGTGGCCGCGAGGACGGTGGTCTGGGTCAGGGTGTAGGTGAGGGTGAAGACCACGGCCATGGCGAGGGTGGTGACGGCGCCGGCGACGCGCAGCGCGTACCCGTGGCTGTTGGCGACGGCCAGCCAGGTCGGCGCCGACACCTTCGCGGGCAGCCTGCGAGCCAGCGTACGGGCGATGCGGCGGACCAGGTCGGGGCCTGCGAGGGCGAGGCCGATCACGGCCACGAGGCCGGAGACCGCGGTGACCGCCGCACCGGCCTGCGAGCGTGCCAGCAAGGGCCCGCCGGACAGTACGGTCGCGGCGGCGATGAGCAGCATGCCGGCGAATCCGCGGCCTCTGGAGGGCGTACGGGGTTCGCTGTGCGACTCGGAGACCGCTTCCGTGGCGGGCATCCGCGACGTACGCCACGAGGAGCACCAGGCCGACACCCACACGACGCCGGTCAGCAGCAGCGCCGCGGCGACGGCGGGGAGCGGGCTGAACGTCAGCGGCAGCGAGTCGGGCAGCATCCCTGCCCAGACGAGGAGTTCACGGAACCGTTCGGCCAGCAGATAGCCGAGGAGGGCGCCCGGCACCAGCGTCACCAGGGTCACGAGGGCCGCCTGTGCGGCGGCGAGGCGGCGTACCTGCCGCGGTACGGCGCCGACCGCGCGCATCAGAGCGAGGTCACGGCGCTGCGCGGCGACGGACACGGCGAGGGCGCCGCCCACGATGAAGCCGACGACGAGCACGGTGACGCCGGCGAGCGAACTCGCCATCAGCGGCAGGACGTTACGCGCCGCCATCGCGTCGGGTGCCTCGACGTCGCCGCGCGAGGCGCCGGTGGACACGGTCAGCCCGTCCTCCCGCGCGATCTTCCGGGCCTGTTCGGCGACGGAGCCGCGGGCGTCCGGTTCGGTACGGAGTGCCACGAGGTCGACTGCGTCCGCGAGTTCGCCCTGGCCGGCGAGGCGACGTGCGGTGGTGTCGGCGAAGTAGACGCCGCGGTCGGAGCCGGCGACGACGGCGGACACCCGGTAGTCGGCGGGCTGTCCGGCGGCGACGACCGTGAGCCGGCCGCCGGGCCTGACCCCGGCGGCCTCCGCGGTGGCCTCGTCGACGGCGACCTCGTCGCGGCCCGACGGGGCCGTGCCGGACACGTCCGCGCCGTCCAGCAGGGCGACCGAGGACCAGCCGTGTCCGGCGGTCCCGGGCTCGCCGGCGGCGACGGGCCGGCCGCGCCCGTCGACCGGGGCGGCGGGGAAGCTCAGGTCGCCGACGGCGGCCGTGACGCCGGGCAGCCGTCCCAGCCGTCCGGTCAACTCGCCTGGCACCCGCGCCCGTTCGGGCAGCGCGAACGGCAGGGGGCCGGGAGGCCGGTACGTCTGGTCTGCCGAGACGACGACATCGGCCCGCGCCAGCCGGTCGACGGGCGCGTGCGAGCGCAGCCCCGACTCGGCCAGCACGCCGACGGCGGTGAGCACGGCCGCGCCGCCGAGCGTCGCGCACGCGACGGCGACGAGCGCGGCGATCCGGTGGCGCGCCATGCGCAACGCCAGGTAGAGCACGGCCTACTCCGTTTCCAGGGTGGTGATGCGGTGCGCCAGCTCCGCGGCCGTAGGGGACTCGAGGGTGTCGACCACCCGGCCGTCGGCCATGACCAGCGCCCGGTCCGACCGCGAGGCGGCGGCGGGGTCGTGGGTGACCATCACCACCGTCTGGCCGAGGCCGGCGACCAGGTCGCGGAGCAGCCCGAGTACCTCGCGGGCCGTACGCAGGTCCAGCGCGCCGGTCGGCTCGTCGGCGAACACGACGGCGGGCCGGGACACCAGCGCGCGGGCGATGGCGGCGCGCTGCTGCTGCCCGCCGGAGAGTTCGGCGGGGCGGTGCGTCAGCCGGCCCTCCAGGCCGACCCGTTCGACGAGCAGCCGCAGCCAGTCGTGGTCCGGGCGCTTGCCCGCGAGCCGCAGCGGCAGGGTGATGTTGTCGGCGATGCTGAGCGACGGCACGAGGTTGTAGGACTGGAACACGAACCCGACGCGGTCGCGGCGCAGTTCGGTGCGGTGGGTCTCGCTCAGCCTGCTGATGGCGGTGCCGTCGATGTGGACGGTGCCCTCGGTCGGCGCGTCCAGCCCGGCCGCGCAGTGCATCAGCGTGCTCTTGCCTGAGCCGGACGGGCCCATCACGGCGGTGAACGTGCCGGGGCGTACGGCGAGGGACACGTCGTCGAGGGCGGTGACGCCGCCTGGGTAGGTCTTGGTGACGTTCTCCAGCGCGACGGCGTGCGCCTGCCGGGACGTGCCGGGAGGGCCGTACTCGGCGGCGGTCCTCATCCGCGCCGGTTCCGGTAGTGGTGGACGACGAGCGCGGTGGCGCAGGCCAGGGTCAGCAGCCCGCACCCGATGCCGGCCGGCACGCTGGCGCCGGTGCCGGAGAGCAGCGCGTTGGCGGCGGCGCTGATCACCAGTCCGGTCCACAGCACCGGCCGCAGCATCCCGCGCTGCGGGTCCGTGCCGGGGCCGTCCGGACCGCCGCCGTCCGGGCCGCCGGGGGTGCCCGGCGCACCAGATCCGGGCATATCGGGAAAACGGTAGGGGTCCGACACGGCGTCTCCTCGTCCGGTGGGCCGCTTGACGGAGCATCACGCTACGAGCGGCGGCCTCCCCGTACGATCCCGCCAGCCGGTCAGCCGTGGTACAGCAGGCTGTACTCCCCGGTCCGCGGCCTGACAGGCGCGGCGCCGGTGCCATATCGTCGCCGGACCGGGGAGGGGTCCGGGACGAACGGGGGTCCGGACGAACGGGGGTCCGGGACGAACGGGGGAGCAGCGGATGCAGGCCGACAAGGCCGGTACGGCCGGCCTGAGGCGGGCCGTCGAACGTGACCTGCGGGCCCGGGGCCGCGCGACGCTCGACGGGCTCGAGCACATCGTCGGCGGCCTCGGCACCGCCATCCTGGCCGTGGTCGTGCTGCTCTGGATGATCGGCGTCGCGCTCGCCTGCCTCGTCGGCGTGGGGCTGTTCCTGGTGCCGACCACGGCGCGCGCGGTGCGGGCCGTGGCCAACCGGGAGCGCGCCCGGCTGTCCCGCTGGGGGCCGGTGGAGCTCATCGGGCCGGGTCCGGTGCCGTACGGGCCCCGCGCGGTCCTGGCGGACCGGTCCGTACGGCGTGAACTGGGCTGGGTGGCCACGCACGGCACCTTCGGGCTGCTCGTCGGCCTGCTGGGCGCGACGCTGCCGTTCTGGGCGGTGCGCGACATCACGTACCCGCTGTACTGGCAGCTGCTGCCCAAGGGCGAGGCCAGTGCGGCACCGGAGTTCTGGGCCGTGCACGACTGGTACGGCGTGTTCGCCGTCGTGCTCGTGGGCCTCGGCTGGATCGCCGTCCTCATCGGGCTCGGGCCCTCGCTGGCGCGGCTCCAGGCGTGGCCGGGCCGCCGCCTGCTGCCCGCCGCCCGTGACACCGACCTGTCGCTGCGGGTCGCGGAGCTCACCGCGACCCGCGCCGCCGCCCTCGACGCGCACGCGACCGAACTGCGGCGCATCGAACGGTCGCTGCACGACGGTACGCAGAACCGGCTCGTCGCCGTCTCCGTGCTGCTCGGCGCCGCCCGCCGCGCCCTGGCCCGCGACCCGGCCGGCGCCGACGCCGTGCTGGAGCGCGCCCAGGACGCCGCCGAACAGGCCCTGGCCGAGCTGCGTACCGTCGTACGCGGCATCCTGCCGCCCGTCCTCGCCGACCGCGGACTGGCCGGGGCGATCGCGGGGCTCGCCGCGAACTGCGGGGTGCCCTGCCGCGCGGACGTCGACGTACCGGGCCGGTGCGCCGCCTCCGTCGAGGCCACCACCTACTTCGCGGTGGCCGAGGCGCTCACCAACATCTCCCGGCACAGCGGTGCCCGGCACGCCGGCGTGACCGTACGCAGGCAGGGCGACCGGCTCCTGCTGCGCATCGACGACGACGGCGACGGCGGCGCCGACGAGAAACTCGGCTCCGGACTCACGGGAGTCCGGCGCCGCATCGAGGCGCACGACGGGCGCCTCGTCCTGACCAGCCCACCCGGTGGGCCGACCACACTCCAGGTGGAGTTGCCATGCGGATCGTGATCGCCGAGGACGACCCTCTGCTGCGGGAGGGCGTCGCGCTGCTGCTGCGCGCGGAGTCCCTGGACGTGGTGGCGACCACCGACAGACCGGACGCCTTCCTCGCGGCCGTCGAGGAACACCGGCCCGACGTCGCCATCGTGGACGTACGGATGCCGCCGACGCACACCGACGAGGGCATCGTCGCGGCCGTCGAGGCCCGCCGGCGACGGCCCGGCCTGGCCGTGCTGGTGCTGTCCGCGTACGTCGAGCAGGCCTTCGCCACCGAACTCCTCTCCGGCGGCGCCAACCGGCTCGGCTACATGCTGAAGGAACGGGTGGGCCGCGTCGAGCAGTTCCTCGACGCGCTGCACCGGGTGGCGGACGGCGGCACGGCCATCGACCCGGAGGTCGTCGCGCAGCTGCTCACGCGTACGCGCGAGGACTCCGCGCTGGAACGGCTCAGCCCGCGGGAGCGGGAGGTACTCGCGATGATGGCCGAGGGCCTGGGCAACACCACCATCGCGGAACGCCTCGTCGTCACGGACGGCGCCGTGCACAAGCACATCCGCAAGATCTTCGCGAAGCTCGACCTGGCCCCCACGGACCGCGTGGACCGCCGTGTCACGGCCGTCCTGCGCTACCTGGACGACACGCGCCGCGACTGAGGCGCCGTACCGGACCGAGGCCCGTACCAGCCGAGTTCCCGGGCCGCCAGCCGCCCGAGCGCGCCGCCGACGGCCTCCTCGCCGGGGCCGAGGTAGAGGCGCACGTGCCCGTGCGGGTCGCGGGGCGCGAGGCCCGGCGTGCTCATGTGCCCCTCGCCGAGTAGCACCCCGGCGGGCAGCAGGCAGTGCCGCCGGTAGTCGCCGTCCGGGTGCCCTGCGGCGGCGTACCAGGGCGGCACGCGCAGCAGCAGGTAGGCGGCGCAACTGCCCGCGACGTACGCGTCGTCCGGGCAGCGCAGCTCCTCGCGCAGCCGCCGTACGGCCTCCGCGCGGGCCGCCGCGTACCGGGCCCGCTGCGCGGCCAGGTGCGCGGCGCTGGCCTCGTCCCGCAGCCAGGCGGCCATCGCGGCCTGGAGCGGCACGGCGGTGGCGTACGTGTGCTGCGGCAGCAGCCGCCCGAACAGCGCCTCCAGGGTGTCCGGGGCGCCGGTGACGGCCCCGATGCCCCAGCCGTTGCAGCCGAACTGCCTGCCCAGGCTGCGTACCGCCAGCCAGCGCGGACGCCGCTGCGGGGCGAGGGCGGCGAGCCCGCTACTCCTCGTTCGCCTCCGGGCGCTTGAGCCCGGCGTCGACACTCCTCGACACTGCGCTCGCTCGCCCCTCGCTCGCTTGGTCTCGTCACTTTCGACACCGGCGCACCCTTTGGCTCACGAGGGGAACCAGCAGGATGCGGAGGGTGGGTGTGGGGGAGGTCCCGGGGTCGTGCACGGCGTAGTAGGCGTCGTCGACGAGCAGCGCGGCGTCGTACGCGAGGGCGGCCCGCACCATCGCGCGTACGGCCGCGGCCTCCCCGTCGGCACCGGTGGGATTGTGCTGCGCGTTGAGGATGAGGAGCACGGGCCCGGAGGTGTCCCGGCGGGCCTTCAGCAGCAGTTCCTCGACGTCCCGCGGGTCCGGCTGGTAGCCGCGTCCCGGGGAGACCTCGAAGTGCCGCATGTCGTAGCCGAGCGCGGAGTAGACGCCGGGGTAGTCCCAGCCGGGGGAGGAGCACACGGCGACGGGGCGGGACGCGGCGGCGTCCTGTTCCTCCAGCAGCAGCCGCCCGTAGTGGTACATGCTGCTGCGCGTGCTGTGCTGGGACACGGCGACGTCGTAGTCCGCGCCGGGCCCCGCGGGCGGCAGGCCGTGGTCGGCGGGTATGTAGTCGCGCAGCACGCTCTGGAGGGCGGGGAGCCCGTACGGCGTGAGCAGGTATCCGTGGCTGTGCGGGGGGACTTCGCCGAGCGCGGCGACCAGCCCGGGCGCCGCCGAGTGCCAGGTCTCGCCGAGGCTGAGATAGCTGACTCCGGCCGGATCGTGGCCGAGTGCCGCGTAGCGGCGGAGGAGTTCCGCGTCGCCGTACGGGTTGGGCAGCTGCCCGTCCCCGATGATGTCCTCTCCCGGATGCATGCCGCTGGGTCCTTACGTCGTCACGTCGTCTTGGGACTGCTGCGCCCCACTACCCGGGCGGGGCCCCGCGCCATCCGGTGGTTGCCGGGGCGGCAACCGGGGCGGGCCGTGGCATGAGCGAGCCCCGGCCCGCCGGGATCGAACCGGCGGGGCGGGGCTGCTGGTCGGCGGGCGGTCAGCGGGTCGCGCCGTCCGGGGCGGGGTTGTCGAGGGTGAGGGCGGTGCACCGCACGCCGCCGCCTCCCTTGCGCAGTTCGGTGGTGTCCAACTCCTCCACCGCGAGGCCGCGTTCGCGCAGCTCCGCCGCGAGCCGCGGGGCGCCGCGGGTCATCGTCACCGTGCTGCCGTCGCTGATCAGGTTGAGCGCGAACGCGCGGGCGTCCTCCGCGCACACCTCGACGAGCTCCAGTCCCAGCCCGCGCAGCCGGCCGGCGCTGGCCGGGTCCAGCGCCTCCGGGTGGTACGCGACGGTGTGCTCGTCGATGACGGCGACTGCCAGGTCGAGGTCGTACCACTCCTCGCTCACCGTCCGCAGCGGCACCACCTCGTGGCCGTACAGGTCGCCGAGGAAGCCGTGCATCCGCCGGTCCGTACGCCGCCCGTACCCGGCGAGCAGGAACCGTCCGCAGGCCAGCGCGTCGCCCTGGCCGCTGAAGTCGTAGGGCGGGTCGAAGACGTCGAACTCGTTCTCCTTGAGCCAGGAGCGGAAGTACGGGATCTCCGCCTGCCGCATGGCGGGCGGGTCGCCGAGCACGGCGCGGCCGTCGCAGACGAAGGCGCCGTTGGCCGTGTAGACCATGTCGGGGCACTCGGGCGCCGACTCCATGTGGCGCACGGTGCGGCCGGCTGCCAGGTGTGCGGCCGCTATCGCCTTGTGCTCGGCGGCGGCCAGCGCGGCGTCCGGCTGACACCCCGTGTCCATATAGGGGTTGATCTCATAGATGATCCGGAAATGGGCAGCGTCGGACATCATCACGTCGCGGTTCATGAAGGCTCTCCCTGAAGGCGGGTGGGGATGCTGCTTCGGCCCGGTGGCCGCTGGCGGACCTCAGCGAACGGAGAGTTCCCTCGCCCGTGTCCGGTCGTTCTCCGCGCCGGCGGCGGCCGGCTCGGCTTCCTCGAGCGTCCGGCGGGCGGCTCTGTCGAGCGTTGCCAGGACCCACTTGTTGAGGTCCACGCCGGCCTGTTCCGCGGCACGGCGCCAATGCGACAGCCGGTTTCCCGGAACGGGCAGCCGCTGGATCTCCGACTCCGGCTTTCCGTCCGGGTCCTTCTCGCCCTGGGCGTCGCGAATGGAGTTCCTGAGCTGCTTCGTGCTCCAGTTCTGCTGCTCCGCCCGGTCGAGCCACCATTCCTGTTCCGGCACCGGAAGGGAAGCGACCTCGGCGTGGTGCTGGAAACTCAGCTGCGGTCTGCGCCGGTGCAGCTCGAAACGCCGGGAAACCCAGGCGTAGTTGCGCAGTGTCTGATACTGCAGACCGGCCGCGCGGACCCCGCGTTGATAGCGGTCCGCGAAATGGTCCTTTCCGTAGACCAGCCAGTCGCCGAGCCACCAGACCGAGGAATTGATGAGCCCCGATATCTGGAGGCCGGCGCGCTGCCAGTCCTCGAAGGTCAGTTCAGCCGGCATCTGCAGGCCCACCCCCGTGGTGAGCACCTGGCTGCGCCCGGGGTGCCGGGCGCTTGCGGCTCGCCGCTGCTCGGGCAGCAGCGGGAGCGGCTTCTTGGGCCGCGTGTCTTTCGCAACCTGCGTTTCCGTTGCCGCGTCCATTGAACCCCTCGTTTGTGGTGAACGGACGTTCAGTGCTCGTTCTGGCCTGGAATGACAAATTCCGCTATGAGCTCTCTGGCAGCGACCGGCCGTGAACCGCCGGAGACCCCGCCAGCGGTCGTGTGCAGACTGGTGCACCTGGCAGGGACGAAGCGCCCGGGGCGCCGGTCGGAAAGCTGCCGTGTTCGGTCGCGCTAAGCCGTGAAGATCGTCTGTGCGGTGAAGTGACCGCCGACGAACAGAACGTAACGCAGATTGAGCCAGAACGGCACCACTATGGTGCCCTTGGCGCCTGGCTGTCCTGCTGACGGGACAGTCAGGAATCGGTGAGTAGTGAATCAAGAACAGTGTGTAATAAGTGGAATCCAAGAGACCGCTTACTGCTGTCTCTGCCGTCCCCGGCAAAGAAGAATTAGACTGCGCTATAGCAGCGCCACCAGCGGCTTCTTCATCGAGTGGCGTCACGCAGGGTCATGACGGTGCGGTCAGGTGACACCGTTGTGCCATAATGAAGCCATGGAAATGCGGCCGTATGTTGACGAGCTCTGCCACGAGTTCATGGTTGCCGCCGGAGGAGGCGGCGAGGACGCCCGTGTGCTCGCGGAGCGGCTCATCGGGCCGCTCGAGTCGGCCACGCGTCTCACGCTGCTGAAGGCCCTCTCGGCCGCGGCCGACGAGATCACCCGCGACCTGGCGCCCGGCTCCGTCGACGTCCGACTGCGCGGCCTCGAGCCGCACTTCGTCGTCACGCTGCCGCCGTCCGACGAGTCGTACGACGACGAGGACGAGCACGGCTACGAGTTCGTCTCCGAGAGCGCGCAGGCCGCGCGCCAGCCCGAGTCCGCCGCCGAGAGCAGCGGCACCGCGCGCATCAACTTCCGGCCGCCGGAGCACCTCAAGCTCCTGATCGACGAGGCCGCCAGCAAGCAGGGCCTCTCCGTGAACGCGTGGCTCGTCCGCGCCTGCAACGCCGTCCTGGCGTCCGAGAGCCGGCGCATCGACCGCCGCGCCCCGCGCGGCGAGCAGCGCTACTCCGGCTGGGTCCGCTGACCCGGCGTCCACCCGTCATGGACACTCATCGTCCCGCGAGCGGGGACGTACAGCGCCCCCATCAGGAGAGGGCCATGCCCGCTTTCGACACCCCCGAGCCGATCTCCGTCACGATCGAACTCCCCGTCGGTGACGTGCGGATCATCGCCAGCGACCGTGCCGACACCACCGTCACGGTGGCGCCGACCGACGCGGACCGCGACTCGGACGTCAAGGCGGCCGAGCGGGTGCGCGTCGACTACTCGGGGGGACGGCTGCTGGTCAAGGCCCCCAAGCAGTATCTGCGGTTCGGCGAGAGCGGTTCGGCCGACGTGCACATCGAGCTGCCGACCGGATCACAGCTGCGCGGCACCGTCACCTCCGCCGCGCTGCGCTGCGAAGGCCGCCTCGGCGCCTGCCGGTTCAAGTCCGGCATGGGCGACATCGAGCTGGCCGAGACGGACGCACTCCATGTGGAAGCGGGCATAAGCGACGTCGTCGCCGAACGGGTCAACGGGCACGCCGAGGTCGTCCTGGGCAGCGGCTCCGCCCGGCTGGTCGAGGTCGTGGGCTCGGTGGTGGCGAAGAACACCAACGGCGACATCTGGGTCGGCCTCGCGCACGACGACGCGTGGCTGACCGCGGGCAACGGCCCCATCTCCGTCGACCAGGCCGAGTCCTCCGTCGTCGCCAAGGCCGCCAACGGCAGCATTCGGGTCGGCGGCATCGTGCGCGGCTCCACCAGCGTCGAAACGGGCGTCGGCGAGCTGGAGTTGGGCATCCGCGCGGGCACGGCGGCGCGCCTCGACGTCCGTACGCGGCGGGGCTCCGTACGCAACGGGCTCACGTCCGCCGAGGGACCCGAGGCCGCCGAGGAGACGGCCCAGGTGCGGGCGCGTACGTCGCTCGGGGACATCGTCATCCGGCGCGCCTGAACCGCCGGTTCGGCGGCACCGCGTCGCGGGGACACTCCCCGCGACGCTCTTTTGCGTGACATCCTCCGGGCGGAGTTGCCGTCCCGGCGGAGTACGTACTCACGGCACCCGTGGCGGTGCCCGTTACGCTCCTGCCACCAGCCGATTTCAGGTGTGCCGGGCGCATGCTGTCCTGCCGACAGGACACCTGGCGGCACCCGTTTGCGGTCCCTTTTCTCGGCGCCGCACTTCAGGCTTCCGAATCTCCGCCGCGCCGCGTTACGGTGACATTCGCTCAGGCATTGATTACGGCAGCAAGGCCGTCGCCCCATCTCTCTGACCGCCGGGCGCCTTCTGTAATTCCTGTGCTTTCCCTGTATTTCGCTCAACCCATCGCGGAGGAGAAATGGGAACAGGTACGCGCGGATCCAGCGCGGGGCTGGTCGCGGAGAGTTCCGCGCTCTGGCGCGCCCGGCGCACCCATTGCGGTCACCGGCTGATCTGCTTTCCGCACGCGGGTGGCGGCGCCAGTGCGTACGCCGACTGGGCATTCGGACTGCCCGACGGCATCGAGGTGACGGCCGTTCAGCTGCCGGGCCGGCAGAACCGCGTCGACGAGGACTTCCCCACCCGGGTGCCGCCGCTGGTCCGCTCCATGACGCAGGCCCTGCGACCCCTGCTGACCGGGCCGTTCTCCTTCTTCGGGCACTCCTGCGGCGCGCTGCTGGCCCACGCGGTGGCGCAGGCACTGCGGGCCCGCGGACTTCCGCAGCCCGCCCATCTGTTCCTCTCCGCGCAGGCCGCGCCCGAGGAGATCGGCAAGGGACCGAAGATGCACGAGCTGTCGGCCGCGGAATTCCGCGCGGCGGTGCTGCGGCTCGGCGGATTCGAGGCGGAGATCGCCGACGACGAGGACGCCATGGAGGCCCTGCTGCCCAGCGTTCTCGCCGATTTCCGGCTCTGGGAACAGCACCGCATCAGCCCCGTTCCCCGGGTGGACAGTCCGATCACCGCGATGGTCGGCATGGACGACAGCCGGGTCTCGGTGGAGAGTGTGCAGGGCTGGCGCACGTACACCAGCGCACGTTTCGAGACCCTGGTTTATCCCGGCGGTCACTTCTACTTCTCCGACGAGCAGACCAGTGCGGAGCTCTACGAATTCCTCGGCCGGACCCTGCTGGCCTGACGGCCTGCCCAGAAGACACCTGAGGTGGTTCCTTTGCGTTCCTTTGACGTTGGTATTTCGCCCTCCGCTTTCGGCGAGTTGAACGACACCGGCGCCGGGATTTCAGGCTCGATCCCGGAGTTGTTCGGTGCGCGGGTGGCCGCGGTGCCGGATGAGGTGGCGGTGGTGTGCGGTGGGGCGTCGTTGACGTATGGGGAGTTGGGGGCGTGGTCGGACCGGCTTGCGGCGGTGTTGGTGTTCATTTACACCTCGCGCATCGTCCGAAGCGTCAGATGTGTATGAGGCACAGTGTCTTGCTGCGAGCCGCCGCCACGGTGGTTCGCCGGGCGCGGCACGGCCGGTTGACACCTTGGCCCGCGGGGGACGGGTTGCCGGGGGGAGAGTCGCTGCCCATGCGGCGGACCTTACCCTGCCACCAGGCATGTACGGCCACCCTGTCTGGCCGGTCGGCCGCGCACTCGGCGATGCCGGTCTCAGCCGCCACGCAGCTGCTGCGTGGCGAGCACGCGCACGGAATCCAGCCCGTCCGGCGCTTGAGGACGAACCGCAGCGGCCAACGCCAAAGCCAAGTCACCCTGCTTCGCCGAGCACACGCGCATCGCGGCCGACGGCCGTCCTCGAACGCCGGACAGGCTGGGGAGTGGCCGCTTCCCACCACCCGAAGTGCAGGCGCAGCTGCTGAAAGGGCCCCGGATGGCGCAGACCAGATGGTGGGCCCGCCCCCCGCGGGCCAAGGTGACAACCGGCGCTTCCGCGCCCGGCGCACCACCGTGGCGGCGGCCCGAGGAAAGACCCGGCGGCGAGGGAGAACGCGATGTCCCAGAATTCCGACCCCAGGCCCGCCGAACCACTGGTCGCGGCCCAGAACAACGCCGTCCGCTCCCGCTACCCCTTCGACGACACCCGCGATCTCGACGACGCCCGCCGCGGCTTCCTCGGTACGGCGCAGGAGCCGGTGATCCGGGGGGCCGACGGCGGTGTCGTGTGGAACCTGGAGGCGTACGGGTTCCTCGCCGGGGACTGTCCCGGCACCGCCAATCCCAGCCTGTGGCGCCAGAGCAGGCTGGCGGCCCGGCACGGGCTGTTCGAGGTCGTGGAGGGCATCTACCAGGTCCGCGGCTTCGACCTGTCCAATATGACGGTGGTCGAGGGCGAGCGCGGCATCCTGGTCGTCGATCCGCTGCTGTCCGCCGAGCCCGCCGCCGCGGCGCTCGCGCTGTACCGCGCCCACCGCGGCGACCGTCCCGTCACCGGCGTCCTGTACACGCACAGCCACGCCGACCACTTCGGCGGCGTACGCGGAGTGGTCACCGAGGACGAGGTCGCGGCCGGAGTCCCCGTCCTCGCTCCCCGCGGTTTCCTGGAGCACGCCGTCAGCGAGAACATCTACGCCGGTACGGCCATGGCCCGCCGCGCCGCCTACATGTACGGGGCGGCGCTGGCCAAGGGCCCGCGGGGGCAGATCGGCGCGGGCCTGGGCCAGACGACGTCGACGGGGTCCGTCGGCCTCATTCCGCCGACCGCCGACATCTCCCGTACCGGCCAGACCGAGACCGTGGACGGCATCGGCATGGTGTTCCAGCTGACCCCCGGCACCGAGGCACCGGCGGAGCTCAACATCCACTTCCCCGGCCACGCGGCCCTGTGCATGGCGGAGAACGCGACCCACAACCTGCACAACCTCCTCACCCTGCGCGGTGCGGAGGTCCGCGACCCGCACGAGTGGGCGCGGTATCTGACCGAGGCCATCGCGCTGTTCGGGGACTCCTCCGACGTGGCCTTCGCCTCGCACCACTGGCCGGTCTGGGGCCGCGAGCGGATGGTGGCGTACCTGTCCGAGCAGCGCGACCTGTACGCGTACCTGCACGACCAGACGGTGCGCATGCTCAACGAGGGCATGACGGCGCTGGAGATCGCCGAACGCATGGAGCTGCCCCCGGCCCTGGAACGGGCCTGGCACACGCACGGCTACTACGGCTCCGTCAGCCACAACACCAAGGCCGTCTACCAGAAGTACATGGGCTGGTTCGACGGCAACCCCGCGCACCTGTGGGAGCACCCGCCCGTCGAGGCCGCGCGCCGGTACGTGGACTTCATGGGCGGCGCCGACGAGGTCGTACGCCGTGCCCGCGCCTCGTACGACAGCGGGGACTTCCGCTGGGTCGCCCAGGTCGTCCACCACGTGCTGTTCGCCCAGCCCGACCACGCGGAGGCGCGCGCCCTGCAGGCGGACGCCCTGGAACAGCTCGGCTACGGCTGCGAGAACGGTCCCTGGCGCAACTTCTACCTGATGGGCGCCTACGAGCTGCGGCACGGCTCCGTCGGCACCCCGACCGTCACCGCGTCCCCCGACCTGATGAGCGCGCTGACGCTGGAGCAGTTGTTCGACGCACTCGCGATCCGCGTGGACGGGCCGCGCAGCTGGGACGCCGACATCATGGTCCGCTGGCACATCCGCGGCGGCGAACGCCGTCCGGGCCGGGGCCCGGACACGGTCACGGTGCGGCTGCGGAACGGGGTGCTCACCCACGTCGCGGGCGGCGGTGACGCGGCGGGCGACGGTGACGCGGTGGGAGGCGCGCCGGACGTCGAGGTCACGCTCGACGAGCCGGACCTGCGGGCGGTCCTGCTGGGCCGTACGGCGCCCGGCGAGCCGTTGCCGCCGGAAGTCCGCGACCGCGCGGAGGTCACGGGGGACGCGTCGAAACTGGCGGAACTCTTCGGCTGTCTCAGTGCGCCGGATCCGGACTTCGCGATCGTCACGCCATGACGGCCGGGCCGGACGGCCCAATCAAGCCCGACCGGCGATTAGGACAGACCGGAGCGGCCACCGCATCAAGCCCGTCCAGCGATTGAGGACAGACCGGGGCGGCCACCGCCGGAGCCAAGGCACCGTGCCTGGCCGAGCACACGCGCATCGTGGCCGAGGGCCGTCCTCAAACGCCGGACGGGCTGGGGAGTGGGGGCGCCGGCGTCCTCAAACGCCGGACGGGCTGGGAACCTACGCGCGGCGGGTGCGGTGGGTGGTGCGGCGGCGGCGGAGGCGGTTGACGGTCACCGGGTCGTGGGCCAGCGCGCGTGGATCGTCCAGCAGGGCGTTCAGAAGCTGGTAGTAGCGGGTCGGGGAGAGGCCGAGCCGCTCCCGTATCGCGCGCTCCTTCGTGCCGGGCCCGGACCACCCGCGGCGTTCCACCGCGAGGATCGCCCTGTCCCGTTCGGACAGCTCCCCGTCCGTGGTGCCTTCCCGGTCCTCCTCAGCCATGTCTCCACGCTACCGGCCCCCTCCGACACCCCGGCCCGGCCCGGACAGGCCCGGCCCGGAACCGTACGCGCCGCCCGCCAACGGCACCGCCCGCTAGCGCCCGCCGCCCGCCGACTCCTCCGCCTCGGCCGTCTGCTGGAGGGCACCGAGTACGTTCGCCGGTTCGCCGTTCTCCGCGACCGCGCGGCCGATCTTCCGCTTGATCTCCGCGCTGACCTTCCCCCAGGACACCTTGCCCACCGGGTAGAACTCGGCCCTGGGCAGCTGGTCGAGGAACTTGCGCAGCTTCTTCTGCGAGCCGTCGGACCGCATCCGCGCGGAGGCGGAGGTGGTGACGGGCAGCAGGTCGTAGCGGCTGACGAAGTCGTAGTGGCGGTCCACGTCGAAGGCGTACGCGAGGAACTTGCCGGCGGCCTCCCCGTGCCCGTTCTGCTTGAAGGCCATGGCCCAGTCGGCGACGCCCATGGTGGAGGAGGCGGGTCCGTTCTTGCCGGGCAGCACCGCGGTGCCGTACTCGACGTGCTTGCGGTCGGCCTGCTGCATCAGCGTGGGGTGGCCGTTGAGCATGCCGACCTCGCCGCGGCCGAAGGCGTCGAAGAGGTCCTGCCGGTTGGTGTCGGCGGGGGCGGCGTCGCCGGTGAGGCCGGCGCCGACGAGGCTGTCCCGCAGCCACTCGAAGGTGGCGATGTTCTCGGGGGAGTCGAGGACGTAGCTGTCGCCGTTGTCGGTGTAGCCGCCGCCTCCGCTGAGGAGCCACATCATGGTTTCGGCGGGTGCCTCCTCGGGCCCGAGCGGCAGCCCGTACGGGATGCGCACGTCGGCGGCCTTCAGGGCGCGCGCGGCCTTCCTGAGCTCGGCCCAGCTGCCGGGCGGTTCCTCGGGGTCGAGTCCGGCGCGGGCGAAGAGGGCCTTGTTGTAGAAGAGCAGCCGGGTGCTGGAGACGAACGGCAGCCCGTACTGCATGCGGTTCACCTCGCCCGCCTCGGCGAGCGAGGGGAGGTAGTCGGCCTGTACGGGTATGGGGAGGAGTTCGCCGACGCTGTAGAGGCGGCCGCGGGCGGCGTAGTCGGCGTACGAGCCGATCTGCGCGATGTCGGGCGGCGTGCCGTCGGCGACCATGGCGGCGACCTTCTTGTCGACCTCGTTCCAGCTGAGGACGGAGACGTCGACCGCGATGTCCGGGTGCTGCTTCTCGAACGAGCGGGCGAGGCCGTCCCAGTACGCCTGGGAGCCGTTGTCGCCTCCGGGGTCGCCGTAGTCGGCGGCGACGAGCTTCAGCGTGACGCCGTCACCGGAACCCGTACCGCCGCTGCACGCCGAGGCCGTCAGGCCCGCGGCTCCCGCCATGCCCGTGGCCGCCAGGCCCAGGAACCGACGCCGCTGCACCGCGTTCCCCCCTTCCGGGTGTCTTCCGCGGACCGGGCGGTCTCCCGCGCCGCCCGGTCCCGTGCTCTTCGCTGTCCGTTCCGGTGCGGGGCCCACCCCATCGGCCCTGTGCTCAACAGAGCCCGAGTGTCCTCCGCTCGCCCTCTAAGGTCTACACCACTGTCGGTATCGCTTCGGCATCGAGGGGTCGTACTCCGCTCTGACCAGGCATGACGCTGGAGTGAACGGCGGACGGCGCGAATCCGAACCGCCCGGACTGAAAGCGGAGATCGTCATTCCGACGAGAAAGATCACGCAAGTGGACTAGACCTTTTTGCGGTCCGCGCGCGAGACTGTGCCCTGTGAGTCCCTACGTCATCGCCCTCGACGTGGGCGGCACCGGCATGAAGGCCGCACTCATCGGTCCCGCCCCGGAGCACCGCCCGCTGTACGAGGCACGCCGCAGCACGCCCCGCGAGCAGGGCCCGGACGCCGTCGTGGAGTCCGTGCTCGCCTTCGCGGCCGAACTGCGCGCGTACGGCGTCGAGCAGTACGGCACCGAGCCGGTCGCCGCGGGCGTGTGCCTGCCCGGGATCATCGACGAGGCCGCCGGGGTCGCCTTGTTCGCCGCCAACCTCGGCTGGCGCGACGTACCGCTGCGGCAGCTGCTCAGCGAACGGCTCAACGGCGATCCGGCGGCGGACGCCGCGGCCCCAAACGCCGCGGACACTGCGTACGCCGCGGACACCCCGTACGCAGAGGCCACCCCGTCCGCAGAGGCCACCCCGGAACGCGCCCGCATCCCCGTCGTCCTCAGCCACGACGTCCGTACGGGCGGCCTCGCCGAAGGCCGGATCGGCGCGGGCAAGGGCGTCGACCGGTTCCTCTTCGTCCCGCTCGGCACCGGCATCGCCGGCGCCATCGGCATCGACGGCAAGGTCGAACCCGGCGCGCACGGCGGCGCCGGCGAGATCGGCCACATCGTCGTACGCGCCGACGGCCCCCTCTGCGGCTGCGGACAGCGCGGCTGCATGGAGACGCTGTGCTCCGCCGCCGCCGTCGGCCGCGCCTGGTCCGAGGCGTGCGGCGACCCGCAGGCGACGGCCGCGGACGCCGCCAAGGCCGTCGAGTCCGGCGACCCGCGCGCCGCCGCCGTGTGGAACAGCGCGATCGACGCGCTCGCGGCCGGGCTCGTCACCGGCCTCACGCTGCTCGACCCGCGCACGCTGATCATCGGCGGCGGCCTGGCCGAGGCGGGCGAGACGCTGTTCGCGCCGCTGCGCGAGGCCGTACGCGAGCGGGCGACGTTCCAACGACTCCCCACGATCGTCCCGGCCGCCCTCGGGGACGCAGCCGGCTGCCTGGGCGCGGGACTTCTCGCCTGGGACCAACACTCCGCGGAGGTTTCGAGCCGATGACGGCGATGACACAGCGCAAGGTGCTGACCGGGGCACGGGTGGTGCTCCCGTCCGGCGTGGCCGAGGACGCCCGGGTGGCCGTCGAGGGCCGTACGCTCGCCGTCCCCGACCCCGCCGAACCGGCCACGCACGAGCTGTCCGGGCACTGGATCGTGCCCGGCTTCGTGGACATGCACCTGCACGGCGGCGGCGGCGCGTCGTTCTCGGCCGGCACCGCCGAAGAAGCGCTGAAGGTCATCGAGGCACACCGGCGGCACGGCAGCACCACGATGGTCGCCTCCACCGTGACCGGCGAACTGGACGACCTGGCCCAGCAGGCCGGCGTACTCAGCGAACTCGTCGAACAGGGCGACCTTGCCGGCATCCACTTCGAGGGCCCGTTCATCGCACCCGGGCGCTGCGGCGCGCACGACCCGACGCTGCTGCGCGACCCCGACCCGGCGGACGTACGGAAGCTGCTCGACGCCGCGCGCGGCGCGGCCCGCATGATGACGCTCGCCCCCGAACTGCGCGGTGGCCTCGACTCCGTACGCCTGCTGGCCGACAGCGGCGTCATCGCGGCGGTCGGCCACACCGACGCGACGTACGAGGCGACGCGGCAGGCGGTCGACGCGGGCGCGACGGTCGCCACGCACCTGTTCAACGCGATGCCGGGGCTGGGCCACCGCGTGCCCGGACCGATCGCGGCGCTGCTGGAGGACGAGCGGATCACGGTCGAGCTGATCAACGACGGCACCCATCTGCATCCGGCCGTCCTGGAGATGGCGTTCCGTCACGCGGGCGCGGACCGGGTGGCGTTCATCACGGACGCGATGGGCGCGGCAGCCGTCGGCGACGGCGTGTACCCGCTGGGGCCGCTGAAGGTGGAGGTCCTGGACGGAGTGGCCCGGGTCGTCGAGACCGGCTCGATCGCCGGCTCGACGTGCACCCTGGACCAGGCGTTCCGGCGGGCGGTGACCGTGGACGGGCTGCCGGTCGCGGACGCGGTGCGCGCCCTGTCGTGGAACCCGGCGCGGCTGCTGGGCGTCGCCGACCGGGTGGGCAGCCTGGAGCCGGGCAAGGACGCCGACCTGGTGGTGCTGGACAGCGGGTTCGCGGCGGTGGGCGTGATGCGCAAGGGGGAGTGGATCGTCCAGCCGGGGTGACGGCCGCGGTGGGGGTGCGGGTGCGCGCGGGCGCCGGGGGTGCCGCCGCCGGGGCGCGGGCGTCGGCGCCGGGGCTTCTCCGGCGGAGCCGGACGTTCCGGCGGCGGAGACGGCGCGCGGCGGGGATGATACGGCCGAGGGATCACGTACATCACGCACCCCGACGCACGGCGGACGCACGGCGGAGCCGCGAAGATGCCAGGCCCGGGGGTCTGGGCGGGCGGTCCCGCCGGATGGCATGATCACTCGCGCAGTTTCCCGCCCGCGGAGGGCCAGGTGTGGTCCGTGAGGGGTTGATCCGCGTGATCCTGACAGTGACGCTCAACACCGCTGTCGACCTCACCTACCGGGTCCCCCGCCTGGAGCAGCACGGCTCCCACCACATCCGCGAGGTGACGGAGCGCCCCGGCGGCAAGGGCCTGAACGTCGCCCGCGTCCTCGCCGCCCTCGGCCACGACGCCGTCGTGACGGGCTTCGTGGGCGGCCGTACGGGCGAGGAGCTGCGCGCGCTGCTCAGCGCCGCGCCCGGCTCGAACCGGCTGACCGACGCGCTCGTCCCGGTCGGCGGCAGCACGCGCCGTACGGTCGCCGTCGTCGACGAGGCCACCGGCGACACCACCCAGTTGAACGAGCCCGGCCCGCACATCACTCCGGAGGAGTGGGCGGCGTTCCTGACCGCGTACGGCGAGCTGCTGCCCGGCGCCACCGCGGTGGCGCTCTGCGGCAGCCTGCCGCCGGGCGTACCGGTCGGTGCGTACGCGACGCTCGTACGGGAGGCACGCGGCGCCGGCGTACCGGTGCTGCTGGACACCAGCGGCGAACCGCTCCTGCGCGGGCTCGCCGCCCGGCCCGACGTCGTCAAGCCCAACATCGACGAACTCGCCGGGATCACCGGCACGAGCGAGCCGCTGCGCGCCGCGCGCGAGGCGCGGAGGCGCGGCGCGAACGCCGTCGCCGCGTCGCTGGGCGCCGACGGCATGCTCACGGTCACCCCTGACGCCGCCTGGCGCGCCGCCCCACCGGCCCGCCTCTCCGGCAACCCGACGGGCGCGGGCGACTCGGCCGTCGCCGGCCTCCTCTCGGGCCTGGTCGAGAACCTCCCCTGGCCGGACCGACTGGCCCGCGCGGTGGCGCTCTCGGCGGCGAGCGTACGGGCCCGGGTGGCGGGCGAGTTCGACGCGGACGCGTACGCGGAACTGCTCCCGCAGGTCGTCGTCACCGACCAGCCACTGGCGGCCTGACGCGCCGCGGGCGCGGCCCCTCCGGCCAGCCGCTCCTTGGGCAGCCCGGCCCAATCCACCGGTCAGCTGCTCCAGCCAGTCCAGCCCAATCCAGCCCGCCCGGCGCTTGAGGACGAACCTGGGCGACCACGGCCGGAGACGAGTCACCGTGCCCAGCCGAGCACACGCACACCGTGGCCGACGGCCGTCCTCAAACGCCGGACAGGCTTGAACGGCGGGTCAGGTCGTAGAGCGTTGTGTCGGACACCTTCGTCTTCTTGAAGGTCGACTCCACCCACGAGGCGATCTCGCCCGCCGGGCCCCCGCTGCCCGGGCCCCCTCGTGACTCGGGCGCGACGAAGTAGTGGATACGGCCGTCCGCCACGTACTCCTTGAACTCGGCGAGTGTCGGCGACGGGTCGCTGCCGTTGAAGCCGCCGAGGGCCATCACCGGGTGGCCGGTGGCGAGTTGGTAGCTGGCGGCGTTCTGGGCGCCGACGGCCGCGGCGATCCACGTGTGGTCGGCGGCGTTGCGGGACAGGGTGTCGGCCGTCCTGTCGCTGACCGTCTGGCCGTCGAGCAGGCCGCCCGTGCCGCCGCCACGCGGACCGCCACCCGGACCGCCACCGCGTCCGCCCGCCAGCGGACCGCCCGCCGCCGGACCGCCCCCCGGCGGGGCGCCCGCCGCCGGGCCATCGTTCGGCGTAGGCGGGGCCTGGCCCTGCCGGCCCCCGTCGCGCGCGGGACCGTCCGGGCGGCCGGGGCCGCCCATCGGGCCTCCCCCGCTCGGTCCGGCCGTGACGATCGAGCCCCGGTGGCCGGTGGCGACCGTGTTCAGCGTGTACGCGGCGGGCCCGGCCAGTGCGGCCGCCAGGCCGAGACACGCGGCCGCCACGGCCACCGGCCCGGCGAGGCGCCGCAACCGCACGGCAAACGGCAGCGCAAGCGCAAGCGCCAGCACGGCCGCCGCCACCAAGCCGCCCCCCAGGACCGCCCAGCGCAGCCACGGCAGCCAGTCCGGGCTGCGTGCCAGCAGGACGTACGACCAGGCCGCGGTCGCCGCGACCGTTCCGGCGAGCGTCAGGGCGGCGGCACGGCCCGTGCGCCGCGCGTCCCACAGCACGGCCGTGCCCGCACCGACGAGTGCCGCGATGTACGGCGCCAGCGCGACCGTGTAGTACTCGTGGAAGATCCCGGCCATGAAGCTGAAGACACCGGCCGTCATCAGCAGCGCGCCGCCCCAGGCGAGGAACGCCGCGCGCCGCGCGTCCGTGCGCGGGGCGCGGCGGGTGGCGACGAGTCCGGCCGCGAGCAGGATCAGCGCGGCGGGCAGCAGCCACGAGATCTGGCCGCCGACGGTCTCGTTGAACATGCGCCCGAGGCCGCTCTCACCCCACGCGCCCCCGCCCCCGCCGGCGCCGGGCGGCCCGCCGCGACCCCCACCACCACCGGCGCTCCCGGTCTCCTCCCCGTTGAGGCGGCCAAGCCCGTTGTAGCCAAAAGTGAGTTCGAGGAAGCTGTTGTGCTGCGAGCCGCCGACGTACGGGCGGGACGACGCGGGCCACAGCTCCACGGCCGCGACCCACCAGCCGCCCGCGACGACGACGGCGAGTCCGGCCGCGGCCAGCTGAACGAGGCGCCTGCGTGCGGGCGTCGGCGCGCACACCGCGTACAGCAGCGCGAGCGGCGGCAGGATCAGGAACGCCTGCAGCGTCTTCGTCAGGAACGCGGCACCGACCGCCGCGCCCGCCCACAGCAGCCACTTGGTCCGCGCGTCCTCCAGCGCGCGCAGCACGCAGCTCACGGTGACGGTCATGAGCAGCGCGAGCAGCGCGTCCGGATTGTTGAAACGGAACATCAGCGCCGCCACCGGTGTGAGCGCCAGCACCCCGCCCGCGAGCAGCCCGGCCGCCGGGCCGAAGTGGCGCCGTACGGAGGCGTGCAGGGCGCCGACCGCCGCCACGCCCATCAGCACCTGCGGGAGCAGGATCTGCCACGAGCCGAGGCCGAACAGCCGAACGGAGAGGGCCATGGGCCAGAGGGCGGCGGGCGGTTTGTCGACGGTGATGGCGTTGCCCGCGTCGAGCGAGCCGAAGAAGAACGCCTTCCAGCTGACGCTGCCCGCCTGAACGGCTGCGGAGTAGAAGGAGTTGGCGTAACCGGAGGCGCTGAGGTGCCAGGCGTAGAGGAGCGCGGTGCCCAGCAGCAGGGCGAGGAGTCCGGGCCGCGCCCAGCGCGGCTCACCCGGGCGCCGGGCAAGGGCACAGGCACGGGTACGCCCGCGGCCGCGGGCGTACGTACGGAGGCGCGCGGCGTACGCGGGCGCGGGCGCGGGCGCAGACGTGGGCGCGGTCATCGCGCACCTCCCCGCTCCGGCGCGGCGGCACGTTCCGCCGCCCACCCGTCCGCACGGGCCGGGAACACCCACGCCCGCAGCAGCAGGAACCGCACCACCGTCGCCGCGAGGTTGGCGGCGACGAGCACCGCCAGTTCGGCGCTGTGCGAGACGGTGCCGCCCGCCAGCTCCAGGGCGGCGAGCGAGCCGCTGGTCAGTGCGAGTCCGACGGCGAACACGACGAGCCCCTGCGCCTGGTGCCGTACGGCGCGGGCCCGGCCGCGTACGCCGAAGGTGAGCCTCCGGTTGGCGGCGGTGTTGCCGAGCGCGGACAGCAGCAGCGCGAGCGCGTTGGCGGTCTGGGCTCCGGTGCCGAGCCGGAGCAGGGAGTAGAGGCCGAGGTAGACGAGGGTGCTGAGGGCGCCGACCGTGCAGAATCCGACGAGCTGGCGCGCCAACCCGCGCGGCACGCCGGAGAGTTCGCGGTCGCGCGGGTCGTCCCCGAAGGGGCGGCGCAGGCGCGCGAGTGGGAGTGCGCCGGTGGCGAGCGCGCCGCCGACGCGCCATACGCCGCGGAGGTCGTCGATCGCGGTGCGTACGACGTCCACCCGGCTGTCCGGGTCGTCCACCCAGTCGACGGGCACCTCGTGGATGCGCAGTCCGGCGCGTTCCGCGAGCACGAGCAGTTCGGTGTCGAAGAACCAGCCGGTGTCCTCGACGAGCGGCAGCAGCCGTTCTGCGACGTCCTTCCGTATCGCCTTGAACCCGCACTGCGCGTCGGAGAAGCGGATCGCGAGGCTCCCCCGCAGGATCAGGTTGTACGCGCGCGAGATCAGCTCCCGGCGCGGCCCGCGCACCACCCGGGCGCTCCGCGCGAGGCGCGAGCCGACGGCGAGGTCGGAGTGCCCGGACAGCAGGGGCGCGACGACGGGCAGCAGCGCGTTGAGATCCGTGGACAGGTCGACGTCCATGTACGCGAGTACGGGCGCCGGAGACCGCGACCACACCGTACGGAGCGCGCGTCCGCGGCCCTTCGCCTCCAGCCGTACGGCGGTGACCTCCTCCAGCCGGTCGTCGAGCCGGGCGGCGATCTCGGGCGTACGGTCCGTGCTGGCGTTGTCGGCGATGGTGACGCGGAAGCGGTACGGGAAGCCGGTGGCGAGGTGTTCGTGCAGGCGGAGCACGCTGTGTTCGAGGGTGCGGGCCTCGTTGTGGACGGGGATCACGACGTCGAGCACCGGGTCGTACGGTCCGTACGCCGCCAGCACCGGGGCACGGGCGGGGAGCGTGCCGGGCTCGCCGCGGCTGAGGGCGGGGAGCCGATCGGGGGGTTTCGTTTCCATGCCGCGACACTCGCCAACGAGCCTGTACGGGCCGTGTGCTGAAGCTATGCGCCGCCTGTGAGCCGGGAACCGCCCGTGAGCCGGGGCGACGGCGGCAGTGGGGCGGACGGCGCCGCGGAAGGCGGGCGCGCGGCGGGCAGCCGTACGGCGAACACGGTGTCGCCGGGGGCGCTCCGTACGGTCACCTCGCCGCGGTGCGCGGTGACGACGGCGGCCACGATGGCGAGCCCGAGACCGGTGCTGGCGGGGGCCTCCGCCGTGGAGGGCGCCGCGTCGCCCGCCGTGGGGCGTACGGCGTCGCCCGCCCTCGTACGTGCCGCGTCGCCGCGCGCGAAGCGTTCGAAGACGTGCGGCAGCAGCGCCGCCGGGATGCCGGGCCCGTCGTCGGCGACCTCCAGCAGCACGTGCGCGCCGCGGCGCCGTACGCGCGCCGTGACGGTGGTGCCGGGCGGGGTGTGCGCGGCGGCGTTGCCGAGGAGGTTGACCAGCACCTGGTGCAGCCGCGCGGTGTCGCCGGTGACCGTCGCGGGCTCGTCGGGGAGTTCGAGGTGCCACGCGTGGTCGCGGGCGGCGGCGCGCGCGTCGCTGACGGCGTCGACGACGAGCGGGGAGAGGTCCGTGTCCTGGCGGGACAGCGGCCGTCCGGCGTCGAGCCGCGCGAGCAGCAGCAGGTCCTCCACGAGGCCGGTCATCCGGGCGGCCTCGGCCTCGATACGGCCCAGTGCGTGCCGCGTGTCGGGGCCGGTCGGCTCGCGCCCGCGCCGCGTCAGCTCCGCGTAGCCGCGGATCGACGCGAGGGGCGTACGCAGTTCGTGGCTGGCGTCCGCGACGAACTGGCGCACCTGCACCTCGCTCGCGTGCCGCGCGGTGAGCGCCGAACCGACGTGCCCGAGCAGCCTGTTGAGCGCGCCGCCGACCTGCCCGACCTCCGTGCCGGGGTCGGTATCGGACGCGGGGACCCGCTCGTGCAGGACGACCTCGCCGCGGTCGAGGCGGAGTTCGGACACCCGGGTCGCGGTGGCCGCGACCCGGCGCAGCGGCCGCAGCGCGATCCGTACCATGGCGGCGCCCGCCACCCCCGCCGCGACGACACCGCCGGCGGCGACGCACAACTCCACGACGACGAGCGTGCCGAGGGTGTCCTGGACGGAGTCCAGGGGCAGGCCGACGAGGATCGCGCCGGCGGGCGTACGGGCCGAGTCCACGCGGTACGCACCGAGGCCCGGAAGGTCCACCGTGTGCGGCCGGCCGTCCCGCGGCACGTCGTTCAGTGCGGCGGTCTGCGCGGGCGTGAGGGGGTCGGCGCGCTCGCCGGGGGCCGAACGGGCGGTGTCGTCGGTGAAGATCGCGCCGCGGAGCACCTCGCCGCCACCGCCGCCCTCTCCGGCGGCGGAACCGCCGGACACGCGGGCGCCGACCGTGCCCAGCTCCTGGCCCGGCATCGCGACGAAGTCCAGCGCGCCCTCGGGCCCGTGCGGCGGCAGGCCGGCGGAGCGTACGGCGGACGCCTGGACCCGGTCGTCCAACTGCCCGTAGAGGTACGACCGCAGGGCGATCGTCGTCACCGTGCCGATCACCGCGCAGACGACGGCGGTCAGTACGACGGAGGAGACCACCAGCCTGCCGCGCAGCGACCAGCGCCGCCACGGCGCCCCGGAGCGCGGCACGGCGCGGGACACGAGGCGTACGCGAGGGAGGCGTATGCGGGGAAGGCGCACGCGGGGGAGGCGTACGCGGGGAAGGCGCACGCGCACTGGCGCGCTCACTCCCCCGGCTTGATCAGATAGCCCACCCCGCGCCGGGTGTGGATCATCGGGCTGCGTCCGGCGTCGATCTTCCGCCGCAGATACGAGATGTAGAGCTCGACGACGTTGGCCTGGCCGCCGAAGTCGTAGGACCAGACGCGGTCCAGGATCTGCGCCTTGCTGAGCACCCGGCGCGGATTCCGCATCAGATAGCGCAGCAGCTCGAACTCGGTCGCGGTCAAGTCCACGGGCTCGCCCGCCCGTTCCACTTCGTGGCTGTCCTCATCCAGCACCAGATCGCCGACGACGACCGTCGACTCCGCGCGCGCGGCTGCCGCGCCCGACCGGCGCAGCAGGCCGCGCAGCCGTGCCACGACCTCCTCCAGGCTGAACGGCTTGGTGACGTAGTCGTCGCCGCCCGCCGTCAGTCCGGCTATCCGGTCCTCGACCGAGTCGCGCGCCGTCAGGAACAGCACCGGCACCTCGGGCAGCGCCCTGCGGAGCCGTCCGAGCACCGTCAGCCCGTCCTGGTCGGGGAGCATCACATCGAGCACCACGGCGTCCGGCCGAAAGTCGCGCGCCGCGCGCACGGCGCCCGCGCCGTCGCCCGCGCTGCGTACGTCCCAGCCCTCGTAGCGGAAGGCCATGGAGAGCAGTTCGGCAAGTGCGGCCTCGTCCTCCACGACGAGCAGGCGCACGGCGCTGCCGTCCGGGCGCAGTTGCACGGAGGCGGATGCGGAGACCGATGCGGAGGACGCGGAGGCGGCGGAAGCCGCGGAGGCGCCGGGTGGTGCGTGGGGCGGGCGCGGAGTGCCGGTGGTCATGCCGGACAGCTTCCCGGGGCGGCCTGAGAGGAGGCTTTCCGTTCCCTGTGCGTTTGCTGAGAACTGTCGCGCGCCCGGCACCGTACGCCGGTCCCGTGCCCGTACGCCGCCCCCGTACGCCGTCAGCGGCCCGCGCGCCCCCGACTCGTCGTCAGCCGCCCGGCTTCAGCCACACCTGGTCGAGGTTGACCGCGCACTTGTCGCCCTCGGCGCAGTTGATCACGAAGGTGTTCTCACCCTTGTCGACCTGCACCGTGGACCAGGTGTACGTCCAGCCCTTCTCCCAGTCGCCCTTCTTGGCCTTCGCGTAGTTCTTCATCTTCAGCCCGGTGGCGTGCGGCTTGCCGTTCACGCCGAGGGAGAGGTGCATGTCCTCGCCGGGCACGCCGTACCCGACGTAGAGCTTGTACGTGCCGCTCTCGGGGACCTTCGTCGTCCACTTCGCCGTCGCGCCGGGCGTGTTCATCCCGCCGACGTACGTGCCGTCCTTGCCCTTCGCGCCCGGCACCGCCTTCTCGACGTGTGCGCCGCCCTCCAGCCGGAGCGTGGCCGCGTCCTCCTTCGGAGGCAGCTTCGGGTCCGGCTTCTCCGACTTCTCGCCGTCCGGCTCCGTCGGCTTGCCGGTGTCCTGGCCGGCACTGGGGCTCTCATCCGCCCCGCCGGCCTGCGCGTTGCCACCGTTGTTGAAGAGCATGGCGGCGCCGATGCCCAGCACGACGGCGGCGACCACGGCGACGGCGCCGATCAGCAGCCCGTTGCGGTTGCCGCCGCGGCCGCCCTGCGGCCCGCCGGGCCCGCCCTGCCGGCGCAGCGCGGCACGGCCGCCGGGCATCGTCTCGGGAGCGGCGTAGTGCGCGTTGGGGTGCCCCTGCGGCTGGCCGTGAACGCCCGGGCCGGGCCCGCCCTGCTGCTGCGGGAAGGCGCCGGGCTGCGCTACGGTCTGCCCGTAGTGCTGCCCCTGCTGCGCGCCGTACTGCCGCTCGCCGACGGCGCGCACCTGGTTGTACGAGCGCCGGGGAACGCCGGGCTGCTGCTGCGCTGGGGCCGCACCGCCGTCCGCACCGCCGCCTTCCGGGCGGTACAGATAGGCGAACGGGTCGTCGTCCTGCGGCGCACCCGTGCCGTTGTTCTCGGCGGTCATGCCCTGTCACTCCCTACTGCTCAGGTATCCGGCCGAGCCTACATCCATGGGGTGTCCCGTACGCCAGTGTCGAAATGATCAGAGACTGGACTCCAGGTGAAGATTTCCGCCCCGCGGTGCGCCCGCTCCGTGCCCGGTCCGTGACCGGTCGCGTGCCCGGTCCGGGAGCGCGTAACCGACACCCGTAACGCGCACCATACGGCGGCCGACTACCCCGCCCGGCGCTGCCCCTTGGACCGCGACCGCTTCTCCACGTACATCCGCTGGTCGGCCGACTGCAGCACTTCCTCCGCCGTCATCCCGCAGCCCGCCCAGCCGATGCCGAAGCTCGCGCCGACCCGAACGGCACGGCCGTCCACACGGATCGGCGGGATGATCGCGTTCCGCAGCCGGACGGCGAGGTCCTGTGCCTCCGCCGGGCCGACGCCGTCCGCCAGGACCACGAACTCGTCGCCGCCCAGCCGCGCCACGGTGTCGTTGTCGCGGACGAGTCCGGAGAGCCGCCGCGCGACCTCGATCAGCACGGCGTCGCCGCAGTGGTGCCCGAAGCGGTCGTTGATCGACTTGAAGCCGTCCAGGTCGCAGAAGAGGACGGCGAGACCTTTCTCACCCGGCCCGTCTCCCTGCGGCGGCACGGCGTGCACGTGGTGCGAGTCGTACGGCGGCGCGCCCGCGCCGGACACGGCGGGGAGGCCGTCCGGCGGGGTGCCCGCGAACGGGTCGTCGATCGCGTACCCGTCGAAGTCCTCGCCCAGGCCCTCGGCGCCGCCGAGGCCCATGGCGCCCGGCCGCGACAGGTCGGACACGGCGGGCTCCGGGTTCGCGCACAGCCTGCTGTTCAACCGGGCGCGCAGCTCGGCGCTGTTGGGCAGGCCGGTCAGGGAGTCGTGGCTGGCGCGGTGGGCGAGCTGCAGCTCGTGCCGCTTGCGCTCCTCGATGTCCTCGACGTGGGTGAGCAGGAAGCGCGGCCCGTCGGCGGCGTCGGCCACCACGGAGTTGCGGAGGGAGACCCACACGTACGAGCCGTCGCGGCGCGCGAGCCGCAGCTCGGCGCGGCCGCCCTCGGCGGAGGTGCGCAGCAGCGTGCCGATGTCCTCCGGGTGCACGAGGTCCGAGAACGAGTACCGCCGCATCGCCGACGCGGGCCGTCCCAGCAGCCGGCACAGCGCGTCGTTCGTCCGCACCAGGCGGCCGTGCTGGTCGCCGCCCATCTCCGCGACGGCCATGCCACTGGGCGCGTACTCGAAGGCCTGCCGGAAGCTCTCCTCGCTGGAGCGCAGCGCCTGCTGCTCGCGCTCGAGCCGTACGAGGGCGCGCTGCATGTTCGCGCGCAGCCGCGCGTTGCTGAGGGCGATGGCGGCCTGCGACGAGTACATCTGGAGGGCCTCGCGGCGCCAGGCGCCGGGGCGGCGGCCGTTGTCGGGCCGGTCGACGGAGATGACGCCGAGCAGCTCGCCGGCCGAGTCGTAGAGGGGTGCGAGGAGCAGGTCCGAGGGGTGCCACTCGTCGGGGGTGCTGGGCGCGGGCGCGGTGGCGTACCACTGCGGGACGTCGTCGTCCTCCAGCACCCAGCCCTCGGTGTACGGGATGAAGCGGAGCTCGCCCCACCGCTCGCCCATCGAGAGCCGCCGGTCCCAGGAGGCGCGGGAGCCTATGCGCCCGGCCATGGTCGCCTCGGCGGCCTCGCTCCCGGCGACCGCGGCGACCACGAGGTCGCCGTCACCGCGTACGAGGTTCACGGCGCACAGCCGGAAGCCCAGCCCTTCGACCACGCCGTCGGCGATGGCCTGCAGGGTGTCCGCGAGGCTGCGCGCGGTGTTCAGCTGCGCCACGACCTGGTGCAGCTTCCGCAGGCTGGCGAGGCGGACATAGGGCTCCGACTCGGTCTCCATCGCCTCCCCCTGAGCGTCGTTCCTCGGCTTCCAGATCCCGTCTCCGGTCGAACCTCCACGTGCACATGCACGTGCAAGGCCACTGAATCACAGTCAGCTCCTCCCCCGGTACACAGGGTCAACGCTAAATGCCGTCTGTGACTCAAGTCACAACTGTACGCGCATAATTGACTCCGCTCCGTGGGAGCGCTCCTACCGGCCCGAAGTCCGACCGGAGCCCGTACGACGCCCGGCGACCTAGGTCGGGGGCGGCAAGGGCTGGTCCTCCAGCCCGATGCGGGGACCACCGACCGGCCTATAGCTTTCTCGATGTGTCACACGCAGTGCAAGGCCAGGCGCCAACCGGAATCCCCCATGCTGAAGGGGTGAGCGAGGACGAATTCAGGGCCGCCATGGCGCGGCTGGCAGCGGGCGTGGTGCTGGTGACGGCGTACGACCCGGACGACGGGCCGAACGGCGAGGACGTGGGCATGACGGCGACCGCCTTCATGTCCGTCTCCCTGGACCCGCCGCTGGTGATGGTCAGCGTCCGGGACGGCTCCCGCATGGACGAGCTGCTCGAACGGCAGCCCCTGTGGGCCGCCTCGCTGCTCACCGACGGCCAGCGGCAGACCGCGGGCCGTTTCGCCATGAAGGGACGGCTGAGCGACCGGCTGCTCTTCCAGGAGGTGCCGCACACGCGCGGCGAGCACTCCGGGGCAGCGCTCGTGGACGACGCGCTCGCGGTGCTGGAATGCCGTACGGAGCAGCGCGTGCGGGCGGGCGACCACACGCTGGTGATCGCCCGCGTCCTCGGCGCCGCCCTGCCGCACGCGCCGGACGCCGAGCCGCTGACGTACTACCGGGGGCGGTACCGCTCGCTGTCATAGGCGGTACCGCTCGCTGTCATAGGCGGGGCCGCCGTGTGCGGCGGTGTCACGGCACCCGCCCCCGTACGTGCGTCACGGCACCAGTACGACCTTGCCGATCGTGCCGCGCTCCTGAAGCGCGCGGTGCGCGCGGGCGGCCTCCGCCAGCGGGAAGGGCTGGACCAGCGGCACGAGCGTCCCGGCCGCCGCGTACGCCATCGACTCCTCCTCCAGGGCCCGCTTGCGCTCCAGCATCCGGGCCCCGTCGAGCCCCCGTACGGTGATCCCGCGAGCCGCCGCCTCCGCGTCGCCGGAGGACACGGCACCGTCGGCGGCGAAGCCGGCGGCGGCGCTGCCGTACGCGTGGTGGACGCCGCCGGGGGCGACCAGATCGAGGGCGGCACGGCCGAGTTCACCGCCGACGCTGTCGAAGACGTGGCTGAAGGGGCGGTCCGTGCCGAGTTCCGAACGGAGAAGTTCCGGCCAGCCGGGCCGGTTGTAGTCGACGGCGAGATCGGCGCCGAGCTTGGCCGCGGCCCCCGTCTTGGCCGGCCCGCCCGCCGCACCGGCGACGAGGGCGCCCGCGTGCTTGGCGTACTGCACGAGCAGCGCGCCCATGCCGCCGGCCGCGGCCAGTACGAGCACGGTGTCGGACGGGCCGAGCGTGCTGCCGCTGAGGACGCCCAGGACCGTACGGCCGGTGCCGATCATGGCGATGGCGTGCTGCTCGCCGAGCCCGTCGGGGAGCACGTGCAGGGCGTCCGTACCCACGACGGCGCGCTCCGCGTACCCGCCGGGCGCCTGGCCGAGATGCGCCACAACGCGCGTTCCCAGCCAGCTGTCCGGAACGCCGGCCCCGACGGCGTCGACCGTACCCGCGACCTCGCGGCCGGGGACGGTGGGCAGTTCGGGCAGCGGCATGGGGCCGAGGCGCAGGCCCTCGCGCAGAGCCGTGTCGATCAGGTGCACGCCGGCCGCCGCGACGGCGATCCGGACCTGCCCGGCGCCCGACTCGGGGTCCGCGACCTCCTCGTAGACGAGGTTCTCGGCGGGGCCGAAGGCGTGCAGACGGATGGCGTGCATGGCGGGACTCCTGTCTCGGGGCGGTGCGCGGCCCGTACGTGTCGCTCTTTCCGTTCGCGGGGCTCGTGCCGTTCGCGGACTCGTGCCGTTCGCGGGGCCCGATCGTGCAACTTGAAGCCACGTTGAAGTCAACCCCGTCCCCGTTGTCAGTGGCACGGTGCACTCTGGGTGCATGGCGAAATCCACGGCACGCAAGGTGGCTCCGGTCCGGCGTCCGGAGCTCTCCCTGCCCGAGCTGCGGCCGCACGAGACGGACGAGTTGCACCCCGACGGCGACCACGACGGCACGTCCTTCACCGACCTAGACCTGAGCGGCGCGGACGGCGGGGGCAGCACCTTCCTGGAGTGCGCGATACGCCGCTGCGGCCTGGAGGGCACCAGACTCACGCGGGCCCGCCTGCTCGACTCGGAGCTGACGGGCATCTGGGGCGTCGGCACGGACCTGGCGGGCGCGGAGCTGCGCGACGTGGAGCTGTCCGACGCCCGGCTGGGCGGGACGCAGCTGCACGGCGCGCGGCTCACCCGTACGGTCATACGCGGCGGGAAGATCGACTTCCTCAACATGCGGCAGGCCGTGCTGACGGACGTCGCCTTCGAGGGCTGCGTGCTCGTCGAGCCCGACTTCGGGGGCGCCCGGCTGGAACGGGTCAGCTTCGCCGACTGCTCCCTGCGCCAGGCCGACTTCAACGGCGTCACGATGCGGGACGTGGACCTGCGCGCCGTCGCCGAGCTGGACATCAGGACGGGCATCGACCGGCTGGCCGGCGCGGTCATCAGCACCGCCCAGCTGATGGACCTGGCACCGGCGTTCGCGGCCCAGCTGGGCGTACGAGTGGAGGACTGAGAGGCTGCACGTCACGTACGGGGCGTCACGTCACGTACGGGGCGTCACGTCTCGTACGGAGGCCGCGTCTCGTACGGGGTCAGCAGGCCCGCGACCGCGCGCTCCAGGCCCGCGACGCGGTCGGCGAGCCCGGTCCGTTCGTCGCCTGGTGCGGCGGCGTTCTCGCGCAGGAGCCGTTCGAGCCGGGCGAGTTGCTCGGCGACCTCCACGAGCTGTTCCTCCCGCGCCGCCGACGCCCGTTCCGTCGTGCGCGATGCGGCGGCGGCCCGGGGGCTGTCGGCCCGGCCCTCCCGGGCCGACAGCCCCCGCAGCTGCTCGCTCTGCGCGGCGAGTTGGCGGTTCTTGCGGTCCAGCTCCAGGAAGAGGCTCACCTTTGTGCGCAGCAGCCAGGGGTCGAAGGGCTTGGTGAGGAAGTCGGCGGCGCCGACGGTGTAGCCGCGGTAGGCGTAGTCCGGGCCCGCGTCGTTCCCGGTCAGCAAGATGACGGGGACGTCCTTGGTCTGGTCGAGGCGCTTGATGTTGGCGGCGGTCTCGAAGCCGTCCATGCCCGGCATCAGCACGTCGAGCAGCACGACCGCGAACTCCTGCCGCAGCATCGCCTTCAGCGCCTCCTCCCCCGAGTCGGCGCGTACGAGGTGAGGGCCGAGCGAACTGAGCACGGCCTCCAGCGCGATCAGGTTGTCCTCCATGTCGTCGACGAGCAGGATGCTGGACCGCTCGGGCGTGCCCGCGCCGACCGTGGGACCGGGTCCCGCGGTCACGGCTGCCGCCCCCGCGTCCCGCCGCGGTCCGCCCCCGCGGAGTCCGGCCCGCCGTCCCCCCGGTCGATGAGGTCGCAGATCACCGACAGCAGCCGGTCCACGTCCACCGGCTTGGGCACGTACTCGTCGGCGCCGCTCTCGAGCGCCCGTTCGCGGTCGCCCGGCATGGCCTTGGCGGTGAGCGCGATGATGGGCAGCGCGGCGAGGCGGGGCGTGCGCCGGACGGCGCGGATCGTCTCGTACCCGTCCATCTCCGGCATCATGATGTCCATCAGGACCAGCGAGGTGTCCGGGGAGCGGGCCAGCACCTCGAGCGCCTCGCGGCCGTTCTCGGCGTACTTCACGGTGATCCCGACGCGCCCCAGGACATGGGTGAGCGCGAAGACGTTCCGGATGTCGTCGTCGGCAATGAGGATGCGGAGGCCCGGCAGCAGCTCTCCGGGCCGCCCGCTGAGCCACTCGTCGAGCCGTGTCGTCTCCGGCCAGGCCGCGTCGCCCATGCCGCCACCGGTGCCGCTGTCCCCGCCGCGGTCCCAGGCCTCGCCCCAGGAGCCCTCCCCGGCGTCGTCCGCTCCGGCCGTACGCGCCGGCTCCGCCGCCGGTGCGCGCTCCTCCGCCGCCGTGCCGCTCGCGGGCCTCAACGGCCCGGCGAGCACGGCCGGTTCGGCAAGCGCCCCCGCGCCTGCCGGTGCCCCCGCGCCGGACGGCGTGTCCGGCCGTTCCGGCGGCGCGGCGGGCACGGAGACCGCCGGGGCGGCGGAGGCCGGCAGCCCGCCCGTACCGGGCAGCGCCTTCCCGCCCGTACCGCCCGCGCCCGCGCCGGGCCGGTCCGCGCCGGGCCCGGCCGGGCCCGGATACCGCGCGGGCACGGTCAGCGTGAACCGCGAGCCCGCGCCCGGCTCGCTCTCCACGTCGATACGGCCGCCCAGCAGCGCCGCCATCTCCTTGCTGATCGACAGCCCGAGCCCGGTGCCGCCGTACTTCCGGTTGACGTCGCCCTCCGTCTGCCGGAACGCCTCGAAGATCTCCGCCAGCCGCTCCCGCGGAATCCCGATCCCGGTGTCCTGGACGGCGAACGCGACGACCGCGTCCGCCTCCCGCAGCGTCTCCTCCTCGAACCGCACGCCCGGCACCCGTTCGACCCGCAGCTCGATGCCGCCGTCCGTCGTGAACTTCACCGCGTTCGACAGGAGGTTGCGCAGGATCTGCTGGAGCCGCTGCTCGTCCGAGAACAGCGATTCCGGTACGTCCTCGCCGACCGCGATGTCGAAGGACAGCCCGCGGTCGGCGGCGAGCGGCCGGAACGTCGCGCGCACGTAGTCGAGGAGCGTGGTCAGCCGCAGTGTCCTGGGGTGTACGTCCATCCGGCCCGCCTCGATCTTCGACAGGTCTAGGACGTCGTTGATCAGCTGGAGCAGGTCCGTGCCCGCCCGGTGGATGGTGAGCGCGAATTCCACTTCCTGCTCGCTGAGCCGGCTGTCGGGGTTGTCGGCGAGCAGCCGGGCCAGGATGAGCAGGGAGTTGAGCGGGGTGCGCAGCTCGTGCGACATGTTCGCGAGGAACTCCGATTTGTACTGCGACGAGCTGGCCAGCAGGGCGGCCTGTTCGCCGAGTTCGGCGTTGGAGCGCTGGAGTTGGTCGGAGCGCTGGCGGAGTTCGGCGGTGAGCCGCTGGGACTCGGCGAGCAGCGATTCCGTACGGGCGTTGGCGAGGATGGTGTTGATCGAGACGCCGATCGTGCTCATGAACTGGTCCATGAAGGCGAGATGGACGTCGCTGAACCCGCTCAGCGAGGCCAGTTCGATGACGCCCAGCACCTGGTCCTCGAAGAGGACGGGCAGGATGACGATGCTGGCGGGCCTGGCGGCGCCGAGGCCGGAGCTGATGTCGAAGTAGTTGTCCGGCACGGAGTCGACCAGGATGCGCTTCTTCTCCAGCGCCGCCTGCGCGGTCAGGCCGCAGACGGGGGCGCCGGGGCGCGGCAGCGGCCGTTCCTCGCCCGGAGCCCCGATGCCGTAGCCGGCGATGTACCGCAGCCCCTCCTCCGCCGGAGCGTCCTCCTCCTTCAGGAAGAACGCGCCGTACTGCGCGTTGACCAGCGGCGTCAGCTCGCTCACGATCAGGTCGGCGACTTCGTCCAGGTCCCGGTGGCCCTGCATCATGCCCGCGATGCGGGCGAGGTTGGACTCGAGCCAGTCCTTGGCGCGGGTGGTCTCGCGCAGGTTGGCGACCATGAGGTTGATGTTGTTCTTGAGCGCGGCGACCTCGCCCTGCGCCTCCACCGAGATGGACCTGGACATGTCCCCCTGCGTGACGGCGCTGGCGACCTCGGCGATGGCGCGTACCTGCGTGGTGAGGTTCAGGGCGAGCTCGTTGACGCTGGTGGTCAGTCGCTTCCAGGTGCCGTAGACGCCCTCGACGCGCGCCTGGCCGCCCAACTGCCCCTCGCTGCCGACCTCGCGCGCGACCCTTGTCACCTCGGAGGCGAACGAGGAGAGCGTGTCGACCATGGTGTTGATGGTGGTCTTGAGCTCCAGGATCTCGCCGCGCGCGTCCACGTCGATCTTCTTCGACAGATCGCCGCCCGCCACCGCCGTGGCGACCTGCGCGATGTTCCGTACCTGCCCGGTCAGGTTGTACGCCATGAAGTTGACGCTGTCGGTGAGGTCCTTCCACACGCCCGAGACACCCCGTACGTGCGCCTGGCCGCCCAGGTTCCCCTCCGTGCCGACCTCGCGCGCGACCCGCGTCACCTCGTCCGCGAAGGCGCGCAGCTGCTCGACCATGGTGTTGACGGTCGTCTTCAGCTCCAGGATCTCGCCACGCGCGTCCACGTCGATCTTCTTCGACAGATCGCCGTTGGCGACGGCGGTGGTGACGAGCGCGATGTTGCGGACCTGCGAAGTCAGGTTGACAGCCATGGAGTTGACGCTCTCGGTGAGGTCCTTCCACACGCCCGAGACACCCCGTACGCGCGCCTGCCCGCCCAGGTTTCCCTCCGTGCCGACCTCGCGCGCGACCCGCGTCACCTCGTCCGCGAACGCCGACAGCTGATCCACCATCGTGTTCACCGTCGTCTTCAGCTCCAGGACCTCGCCACGCGCGTCCACGTCGATCTTCTTCGACAGATCGCCTCCCGCCACCGCCGTGGCGACCTGCGCGATGTTGCGGACCTGCTGGGTGAGGTTGTCGGCCATGAAGTTGACGCTCTGCGTGAGGTCCCGCCACACGCCGGAGACCCCCCGTACCTGGGCGCGCCCGCCCAACTGCCCCTCCGTACCCACCTCGCGCGCGACCCGCGTCACCTCGTCCGCGAACGCCGACAGCTGATCCACCATCGTGTTCACCGTCGTCTTCAGCTCCAGGATCTCCCCGCGCGCGTCCACATCGATCTTCTTCGACAGATCGCCCTGTGCGACGGCGGTGGTGACCTGCGCGATGTTGCGGACCTGCGAAGTCAGGTTCGAGGCCATGGAGTTGACGCTGTCGGTGAGGTCCTGCCACACGCCGGACACGCCCCGCACCTGGGCGCGCCCGCCCAACTGCCCCTCCGTACCCACCTCGCGCGCGACCCGCGTCACCTCGTCCGCGAACGCCGACAGCTGATCCACCATCGTGTTCACGGTGAGCTTCAGTTCCAGCAGCTCGCCGGCGGCGTCCACGGTGACCTGCTGCGTCAGATCGCCGCGCGCGACCGCCGTGGTCACTCCGGCGATGTCCCGCACCTGGTCGGTCAGGCGCGCCGCCATCTTGTTGACGGCCTCCGTCACCTGGCGCCACTCGCCGGAGAGGCCGCGTACGCTCGCGCGCCCGCCGAGCCGGCCCGCCGTTCCGACCTCGTGGGTGACCCGCGTCATCTCGCCGGTGAACTGTGCCAGCTGGTCCACCACACGGTTGACGCCGCGCCCGAGGCGGCGCAGGTCGCCCTGGAGGCGGCGGGTGCCGTCGTGGAGTTCGACGTGCTGGCTCAGGTCGCCGTCGGCGATGGCGTCGAGCACCCGGGAGACGTTCGCGACGGGTACGAGCACGGCGTCGAGCAGCGTATTCGCGTCGTCTACGCTCGCCGCCCAGCCACCGCGGCCCGGACTCGCGGTGATCCGCTCGTCCATACGGCCCTGCCGTACGATCTCGCGGCGGACGCGGCGCAGCTCCGCCGACAGGTGCTCGTTGCGCGCGGCGACCTGGTTGACGGCGCCGGCGAGGTCGGCCAGCAGCGCGTCGCCCACGCTGTCCGCCGTCCCGTACCGCACGTCCTCGGCGCCCTCGGCGTCCTCAAGACGGACGGTGAAGTCGCCCTCCGACAACGCATTCACCGCCGCGAGCAGCGCGCGGAGCTGTCGTCCGCGCACCCACAGTCCATCGTCGGCCGGGTCGAGAGCCATGGCAGCCCATTTCCCCTGATCAATGAATTCGGGCATGTCCTACTATAAGAGCCATCTACAGATGCAACCATGGATCGCCGGTGAAGCCCTTGTCCACTCACGCGCGGGAGTCCGGGTCCGTACCGCGGATGAGCCTGTCGGCGAACCAGCTCGCCCCCTCCCGCGCCCGCGGCTTCGTACGCGCCGTGCTGGAGGCCGCACCGCGGGCAGCCGCGGGTGCCAGTACGGGTGCCGGTACGGGTGCCGGTACGGGACCGGGGTCGGCGGGGGTCCGTAAGGTGCCGGACGCGCTCGTGGACGACGCCCTGCTGCTGGTGAGCGAGCTGGTCACGAACGCTCTGGTGCACGCGGGCACCGACATCGACGTCACCTGCGCGCTGGAGCCGGGCCCGCCGGTACGGGTACTGATCGAGGTGGCGGACCGGCACACGGACGGCCACCTGCACCGGCATACGGGGAGCGCCGGCGGCGGCGACGCGGACGAGCCGCAGGAGGGGCGCTTCGGGCTCCCCCTGCTGGGGGCGGTCGCGGAGTCGTGGGGGGTGACGTACCGGCGGACCGCGAAGACGGTGTGGTTCCGGCTGGACCCCGCGGAGTACGGGGCGGGCACGGCGGGCGGCGCGCCCCCGGAGCCCGTGCCCCGGCCCGTGTCCGTACCGGAGCCCGTACGGGCGCCCCAGCCCGTACCGGCGGAGCCCGCGCCCCGGCCACCCACGGCCGCCGCGCCGCAGGAGCCGCGGCAGCTCCCCCCGTGGACAGACCGCGGCGGGCGGTCGTTCCTCGCGGAGACCAGCGAGCTGCTCGCCGGACAGCTCGACGAGGACATGGTCGCCGTACTCGCCTGCCAGCTCCTCGTCCCCCGCATCGCCGACTGGTGCAGCGTGTGGCTGACCACCGAGAGCGGCGGCATGCGGCTGGCCCGCGTCCTGCACGCGGATGAGCGGCGCATCGGCGCGCTCCGCCACGAGCTGGAGGCTAGCGCGCCGCCCGCCCGGTCCCGTACCGCGGGCGTCCCCTGGCCGTGGCCGCGCAGCGCGGGCGGCGGAGCGGCGGTGAACGGCGACGCGAACGGCGACGCGAACGGCGACGGGAACGGGGGCGGCGGTGACGGGCTCGGGAGCAGGAACGGCACCGGCGGCTCCGCCCTCACCTTCCCCCTGATCGCGGGCAGCGGCGTCACCGTCGGGGTGCTGCTGCTCGGCCGCGAGGGCCAGCTGCAGACGACCGTGTCCGTCGCGCGGATGGTGGAGGACGTGGCACGGCGGGTGGCGCAGGCCGTGCTCACCGCCCGCCAGTACATGCGCCAGGCCACCATCAGCCGCGCGCTCCAGCGCCGCCAGCTGCCCAGCTTCCTGCCCAGCATCCCCGGCGTCGACACGGCGATCGTCTACGAGCCGCACGGCGAGGGCCAGACCGTCGGCGGCGACTTCTACGACCTGTTCCCCAAGGGCGACCACCGCTGGTGCTTCCTGCTGGGCGACGTCCAGGGCAAGGACCCCGAGGCGATGTCCATCACCGGCCTCGCCCGGCATCTCGTACGGCTCCTGGCGCGCGAGGGCCACAGCGTCGAGTCCGTGCTGGACCGGCTGAACGTCGCCATGGCCGAGGAGGGCGCGGAGGCGCTGGCCTCCTCGGGCGGCGAGAAGGCCGGGCCGCGCTTCCTGAGCCTGCTGTACGGCGAGCTGTACGTCGATCCGGTCACGGCCGCCACGCGCTGTACGGTCGCCAGCGCCGGGCACCCGCTGCCGCTGCTGCTGTCGGCGGACGGCGCCGTACGGGCCGCGGCCGAGCCGCAGATGCTGCTGGGGATCGACGAGAGCGTGGAGTTCAGCGCGTCCGCGTTCGACCTCGCGGCGGGTGACACCCTGCTGTGCGTGACCGACGGGGTGACGGAACGGCGCAGCGGGCGGTGGGAGCTGGACGACAACGACGGGCTCGCGGCGGTGCTCGGCGGGTGCGCGGGGCTGGGCGCCAAGTCGGTGGCGGAGCAGGTACGGCGGGCGGCGCACGACTTCGGCAACACACCGATCGAGGACGACCTCTCGGTGCTGGTGCTCCAGGCGGTGCCCCGCGCCTGACGGCCGGCCGCGGGCACGGCGCGTATCTGCGCCCGTACGCCCGTACGCCCGTATGCGCGCCCGCCCATACGCCCGCCCGTACGCCCGCCCGCTCAGTACACGCCGTCCAGCACCGCCAGGTCGAGCCGCCGCAGCCGCTCGGGGTCGGCGATCACGTCGTACGCGGCGACGCGCCCGCCCTCCACCGTGATCGCCAGGGCCAGCAGCAGCCGCCCGTGCGGTGCGACGACGACGCCGACCGCCCCGTTCACCAGCGCCGGTGCCGCCAGCCGCGACCGTCGCCCGAAGACCAGCGTCTCGCGCGCCACGACGTCCGCACCGCGTGCGACCGCCGCACGGCCCGCCGGGAGCACCGCGGGGTCCGCGTGCCGTACGACGTCCGGGGCCAGTACGGCGAGCAGCGCGCCGAGGTCGCCGCTGCGCGCGGCGGCGAGGAACGCGTCGACGACCCGCCGCTGCTCGGCCGGCCCGGCGCGCTCCGCGCGCGGCACGGCGTCGCCGCCGCGCACCCGCTGCCGCGCCCGGCTGGCGAGCTTCTTCGCGGCCACCGGGGTGCGGTCCACGATGGGCGCGATCTCCTCGAACGGCATCGCGAACAGGTCGTGCAGCACGAACGCGACCCGCTCCGCGGGCTTCAGCCTGTCCAGCACCACGAGCAGCGCCCGGCCGACGGATTCGACGAGCACCGCCTCGTCCTCCGGTTCGGCACCCGGCCCGCCGCCCGACGTACGCTCCGTCAGCGGCCCGTCCAGCGGCTCCTCGCGGCGCGACGTACGCGTACGCAGCATGTCGAGGCAGAGCCGCGCCACGACCGTACGGAGCCAGCTCTCCAGGTCGTCGATGCCACCGGGGCCGGTGCGGCTGAGGCGCAGCCACGCCTCCTGTACGGCGTCGTCCGCTTCGGTGGGCGAACCGAGCATCCGGTAGGCCACGGCGCGCAGCTGCCCGCGGTGCGCCTCGAACCGTTCGGCCAGCCGGTCACTGTCGTGCTCGTGCATCGGTCACGGTCACCTTTCCTCGTCGCGCTCCGTCTGCTTCGTGCCACCGAAAACGAGCGAGCGGGAGAGGGCGGTGATCCGCAGGGGTTTCCACGGGTGTGTTCCGGTACGAGCAGCGTAGTGCGCGCCGTACGGGCCCACCTCCCGGGCTAGGGCCTGTCGTCAAAGTAGCGCCGTCCGCCGAAGGCGGTGCCCACGGCGTCCGGTGCGTGCAGCTGCAAGGCGGAGTGCCGTCCTCGTAGTGGGCTACTCGGACGGTGCGACAACGCAGCAGATGTGCGTGCAGGGCGTCGTGGGCAAGGCGGGACTTTGACGACAGGCCCTAGTCTTCTGAGTCGGGAATTCTGTTCAGATGTGTAGGGTTGCCTGGTGGCGCGTATTGGGCGGCCGAAGGCCGAGTTGATTCTGTCGGAGGAGGAGCGGGCGGCACTGGAGGGGTGGGTGCGGCGCCGTTCCACGCCGCAGGCATGGGCGGTGGCGGGCGCGGGGGTGCGGGGGTGGTCAACGGTGGGCGGCCAGCACGGAGTACGCGCCCCTGCGGGCGATCACGACCGCGGTGCCGAGCGCGAGGACCAGCCCCCACACGGGCAGACCGCCGGTCTGCAGGGCGAAGGTCGTACGGTCGGCGGCCAGGGTCGGCGCCACGACCACCGCGGCCCACACCGCCACCAGCGCGACGGCGGCGCGGGTCACGCCGATGACGCCGCCGAGCGCCAGGGTCGCCGAGGTGAAGGCCAGACAGGGCAGCAGCCACTGCACGGCCGTCACCCCCGTCACGAGGCCGCCAGCCAGCAGCGCGGGGACGACCACGGCGAGGACGGACGCGGTGCGCCGCAGCACCAGGTACAGGCCCGCTCTCGGAGCGGCGGCGGTCAGTTCGTACGCCGGGTCCAGGCCGCGCGACCAGGACGCCGCGACGCCGCACACCGGCAGCACCGGGGCGAGCAGGAGCAGCAGCGACACGTCGCCGCCGGAGCCCGAGCCTGAGTCCGTGCCCGTACCGGGGCCGATGGGGCCCGGACCGGCCATGTCGAGCAGCAGCGCGATCAGTGTCACGGCCGCGGTCATGGCCAGCCACGGCGCCATCACCGGCGTCAGCCACGCCGACAGCCGCACCGACCAGCGCCGCCGCGGCGGCATCGTGGCAGTGGCGGCCAACTGCGGTGCCAGCTCCGACCAGACGGTGTCCACGAGCGACGCGACGGCGGGCGCCTCTGCCGTGACGGCCGCCGACAGCCGTTCGCGGCACACCGCGCACGCCTCCAAGTGGGCCTCCAGGGCCCATACTTCGTCGGCGGGGAGGTCCGTACCGCCGCGCGCGTAGCCGCCGATGATCCGCTCCGACGCGTGTTCCCCGCTCATGCCAGCGCCTCCCGCATCGCGATCCTGGCCCGCCGGGCACGGGTCTTGACCGTGCCCTCGGGCAGCCCGAGCAGGACCGCGGTCTCCCGTACGGACAGCCCGTCGAGGACCATGGCCTGCAGTACCTGCCTCAGTTCCGGCGCCAGGCGGCGCAGCGCGTCGCCGACGTCGCCGCCGACGGTCGCCGCGAGCGCCTCCTCCTCGGCGGGCGCCGCCACGGCGGGGAGCGCGGCCGCCGGCGGCGGCTCGGCGTGGTGGGCCCTGCGCCGGAAGGCGTCGACGAGGCGGCGCGCCGCGATCGTCCACAGCCAGCCGACGGCCGTCCCGCCCACCGCGGAGCCCGCGAACGCGCCCGCCGCGCGCCACACCGCGAGGTACGTCTCCTGCATGACCTCCGCGACGATCTGCTCGTCGGCGCAGCGGCGGCGCAGCCGCACCGCCATCCACGGCGCGGTACGCCGGTACAACTCCTCGAACGCCGCACGGTCGCCCCTGGCGACGAGCCGCACGAGACGCTCCTCGTCCGGCTCCCCCGGTGCCTTCCTCGCTGATCCCACACCCGCAAGACGCGGCGCACGGGCCGCGGGTTTTCCACCGGGGGTGATACGCGTCACATACGGGCTGCGCGGGCGACGGCGAGCCACGCACCTCAGCCCGTCCGGCGCTTGAGGACACCCCTCGGGCCCCACAGCCCGCCAGTGGGCCGAATAGTGCGCTGCCACAGTGCAGGTTCACCGTGGCCGACGGCCGTCCTCAAACGCCGGACGGGCTTGAGGAGGCGGACGGTGTGCGGCAGCGGATCGGCAGTGTGCGGTGTGCCGCCCGTGCCGGATGGGGCGCCACTCCGCGCGCCTGCGACGATGCGCCCCGTTCGCGCCCTGACTCCCCTCACGGACTCGCCCGCACGCTGCACTTCATGGCGGCGACGGAGGAGACGGGGCACCCGGAGGCCACCGGGCGGAGGCTGTGCCTGCACTGCCGCAGGCCGCGGCCGACCGCCAGGGAGCGCGGCCGGATCAACCTCATGGCCGTGCTCTGCGACGCCTGCTGGAACGCATACGCCAACGAACTCGCCGAGGAGGAGGGCGCCACCGCGCCGCCCAGACCGTACGGCGGCCCGGAGAACGTCACGTGGCACGAGCCGCCGGTCTGCGGCGACTGCGGGGCCACGATGGCGCACTACCCCACCAATTACGACCGCTGGGTCCATCTGGCCCTCCGCGATCTCCCGGCCAAGGACGTGCCTCCCCGCCACCGCTGGCGGCTGGAGACCGTGACGGGGCCGGACTCCCCTGCCGGCGTCGCGGTCGTTGCCGTACGCATCCGCGGCATCGAACCGCTCCCCGGCGAACTCGTACGCCCCGCGCACCGGGCGGTCTGCCTTTCTCCGGACGCTGTACGGGAGGCGGAGCAGTAGCGGGCACGGAACCGGCACTGAGCGGCTCTTGCCCGGCTGCTGACGGCGCCATGGCCCCGGGATTCAATCTGGTCAAGGCCCCGGCCGCGCGGACGCTTCCGTACGGTGCACTCGTACGGCACCTCCGTACGGTGCGCTCGTACGCGCGGACGCTTCCGTACGGGCACCCCTCCATACGGCGCCCCCTCAACGTCCGCGCGCGCGGAGGCGGTTACGCCTCCGTACGGCGATTGTCTGGGGAGCGCGGCGCACAGGATGCCCGCGCCGGCCGCGGCGGTGACGGCGGGCGCGGCGACCGACGCGAGCCAGTCGGCCACGCGTGCGCCGCCGAGTGCGACGCACAGCCGGGCGGCCAGGGCGGCGGCGACGGCAAGCGCGACGGGCCACACGCCGCCGTTCCGCATCCCCGTCACGGGCATCAGTGGACGCCACCGCGCGCGTTGTCACCCGCCGGCGGTCCGTTGTCACCGACTGGGGACCTGACCGTGATGGCGCCGGAGCCCGCACCATCCGGCCGCAGGGGCCGTGGCCGGATAGCGGTGGAGCGCGGGGTGCGGGGTGCTGCGGTCAGTTTGTGGGGGCGGGGAGACGAAAGAAGTACAGGGGAACGGAGGGCCGTTCGCGTACGCACGGGATCAGACAGACCGGGCCGGGCCGGAGCGGGCCGGGCCGGGCCGGGCCGGAGCGGTGAACGGCGAACACGTCACAGCACACCACGGGCGACACGACAAGCTGAGGAGTGAACGCATGAGACGACGCACGTACGACAGACCTCCGCACGGGCGGTTACGCACCGCCCTGCGGCCGCTGGCGGTGCTGTTCTCCGCTGCCGCGCTGCTGTCTGCTCCGCTCCTGCCGGTGTCCGGCGAGAGCGCGGCGGGTGCGGCCGCCTCGGCCGCCGAGCGGCCCGGCGGCGGCCAGGAGCGGGCCAGCGGCCAGGAGTGGCACGGCGGTTGGGCGGCCTCCGTGCAGCCGCCGGGCCGCGGCCTCTTCCCGAACTGGTCGCAGCAGGGCTTCGCTCGGCAGACGCTGCGCCAGGTGGTCCGCGTGAGCAACGGCGGCACCGGCGCCCGTTTCGAACTCTCCAACCGCTACGGCACCTCCGCCCTGAACGTCGCCGGCGCCACCGTCGGGCGTACGGACCGGGGCGCGGCGGTGCGGAAGGGCACCGTACGGGCCGTCACCTTCGGGGGCGCGGAGTCGGTGACGGTCCCCGCGGGCGGCGAGCTGTTCAGCGACGCGGTGCCGATGCGCGTCAGGGAGCTGGAGTCGCTGACCGTCACCCTGTACCTCGCCGAGCCGACCGGCCCGGCGACGTACCACATGGCGGCCTCGGCGACGAGCTACCGGGCGCCGGGCGACCACCGTTCGGACGAGAGCGGAGAGCCGTTCGGCGAGACCTCCCTGTCCTGGTACTACCTCTCGGACGTCGAGGTACGCGGCGAGGGCGGCGCACGCGCGGACGGAGTGGTGGCCTTCGGCGACTCGATCACCGACGGCTTCGCCTCCACGGTCGACGCCGACAATCGCTATCCGGACGAATTGGCGGAGCGGTTCGTGGCGGAAGAGCGGCCACGCAGCGTCCTCAACCACGGGATCAGCGGAAACATGATCACGTTCGGCACGCCGGGCACGGGCGAGAGCGGCGTCGACCGCTTCCGGAAGGACGTGCTCGCCGAGCCCGGAGTGAGCACCGTCATCGTGCTGGCGGGCATCAACGACATCGGCCTCGGGCGTCCGGGCGGCCAGATCCCGGACGTGTCCGTGGAGCAGCTCATCGCCGCGCACCGCGACGTCGTCGCCCAGGCGCACGACGCGGGCCTCAAGGTGATCGGGGCGACCCTGGTGCCGTTCGAGGGCGCGTCCTACTTCACCGAGCGCGGCGAGGAGAAACGCGACGCGGTCAACGAGTGGATCCGTACGTCCGGCGCGTACGACGCGGTCGTCGACCTGGACCGGGTGCTGGCCGACCCGGCCGACGCGGACCGGCTGGCGCCCGCGTACGACAGCGGCGACCATCTGCACCCGAGTGACGCCGGCTACCACGCGATGGCCGAGGCGATCGACGTCGGCGCGCTCTGACGTCCGCCGCCGGGCAGCACCGTCCGGCACCACCCGGTGCACCGCACCGCACCGTCCGACGCCGCCCTTCCGGGCCCCTGTCCGGCGTCGGGAACGTACGCCCAACACCCTCCGCTTGCGCGCCCTTTCAGCGCCCGGAGACCTGCCGCCCGCGCTCTCCGTCCCGCGCTCTCCGTCCGCAGGCGGCGCTCACTTGCGGACGAGCGATCTGAAGGCATCCCGTACGTCACCGTCGGACGCCTTCACGTACACCTCCGACGGCGGACCGAAATCGGTGGGCCCGTGGGTCGTGTACGAGAGCCGCTGAGGGCAGCTCGTACCGCCGATCTCCACCTTCCTGTCGGCCACGAGCCTGCCCGTCCGCAGCTCGTACACCTTCACCGGAATCGCGATCCGCCGGAACGTCACATCCGTGGGGAAACCCGGGCCGATCTTGTTCTCGTACGGGCAGGTCCGTACGGAGGCGCCGAACTTCTTCTCGCCCGCGCACACCACCAGTACGGCCTTCTCCGCGTCGTCCGTCCGCCACGAGCCCGGCAGCTTCCCGGTGTACGTGTCGTTGCCGTAGAACAGTGCCCGGTTGACGCCCTTGCCGTACGCGGGGGCGCCGCTGTACTTCGCCGGCCTGTCGCAGTATTCGGGCTGTGCGCCGCTGCCCGAACCGCCGAGCAGGCCGCGCACGTGCGCGAGTTCGAGGGCGAGCGTGGCCTTCCTGGCGCCGGCGCGGGCGCGTGTCCTGGCGCTCTCCTTGTAGTCGGGGTACCGGTCGAGCAGCTGCTCGTAGCGCGTACGCGCCGTCTTCCAGTCGTGGTCCGCCATGAGGTCGTCGCCGCAGCCGACGAGCGCGGCGGGCGCCGTACGCGGGACGGCGCCCGCGGAGCGGTCCAGCGTGTCGTGGCTCGCGTTCCGTTTGCGCAGCCATTCGGTGACCGCGACGGTGTCGCACGGGTCCTTGGCGGGCAGCCCGCCGAGGAACCCGTCCAGGACCGTGCCGGCCATCCGCTCGTGCCCGTCCCACTTCTCCAGGACCGCGGCGAGCCCGTCGAAACCGGCGCTCAACGCCTCTGTGTCGCCCGTCAGCCCGGTCGTGAGCCTCTGCCCGGCCTCCGCCAGCCGCCGGCACGCCCGGACGGTCTCGTCGCCGCGTACGGCCGCCGGCGCGTCGGCGACGCGGTTGGCAAACCACACGCCGTCCTGGGCGTCCAGCGCCCGCGCGCAGTCGCCGCTGTCGCGCGCCTCGTCGACGGACTCCTCGATGCGGTGCGCGTCGAACCGCAGGAGCCCCGCGAGCAGCAGCACCGGGACGGTCACGCAGACGGCCACCACCCGCTGCCTCCGTACGGCGGCCCGCCGCGTACGGCCGCCGGCCAGGAACCACCCGTGCGCGACCAGCACCGCCCACCACAGGAGCACGACGCACTCGAGCCACACGGACTCGAAGGCCGACCCGAGGAGGACGAGCAGGACGAGGGTGCCCAGGCCGGTGGCGGCGGCGAGCCCGCGCCGGCCGAGCATGAGGTAACCGGCGCCGAGCAGCGAGGCGTTGGCGAGGGCGACGGCCGCCGGGTCGTACGAGTGGCGGGCCGCGGGCGGGACTTCCGGCGGGTCCGGTTCCGGCGCGGCCGGTTCCGGCGCGGCCGGTTCCGGCGCGGCCGGCGTCGGGTGATCCATCGCGGTCCCTTCTCACGGAACGGGAGACGGCCGCCACTCATTGTCGGCACGAGTGCCGGGACGGGTCCCGAGGCCGTACGGGGACCGCGCGGCCTCCGTACGGTGGCGGGGCCCGCCTCCGTACGGCGTCGGGGCCCGCCTCCGTACGGGGCCGGGATAGGTTGCGGCGCATGACCGACGTGGACGCGCAGGGACGCGCGGAACCGCCCCTGGCCGCAGGCGAACCCGCCACCCTGCTGGGCTTCCTGGACTTCCAGCGCGCCACCCTGGAGTGGAAGTGCGAAGGGCTGGACGCGACCGCGCTGAGGGCGACGACGGCCGCCTCGGCGATGACCCTGGGCGGGCTGCTCAAGCACCTGGCCTACGTGGAGGACCACTGGTGCTCCTGGGCGCTGCACGGGCACGTCCGGCAGCCGCCGTGGGACGCCGTCGACTGGGCGGCCGACCCCGACTGGGACTGGCGCTCGGCGGCCGGGGACAGCCCCGCGGAACTGCTGGCGCTGTGGCGGAACTCCGTAAGCCGCTCCCGTTCACTCGTCGCCGAGGCGCTGTCCGAAGACGACGGCGAGGGCGGCGGGCTGGAGCGGCTGGGCAGGCGCGTGCTGCCCAACGGCACGGCGCCCAGCCTGCGGTGGATTCTGTGTCATCTGACGCAGGAGTACGCGCGGCACAACGGCCACGCGGACCTCCTGCGGGAATCTTTGGACGGTGCCACCGGCGAATAGCCGTACGGCGCCCGGACCAGCGCGAAAAGGCGCCGGAGTGCGGCAGGCGCGGACGCGGGGCACGGGCCGGCGGCGGTGAGTCGGGCACGCGCGCAGGGCGCCGCTACCGGGCGTGTGACTCCAATGGCACTACTCACGCGTTGTTCACGCTCTGAATCCGCTTACGTACGCTGTGGCGGGATCGTTTCTTCACTCGGGAGTGGCATGGGATTCGGGTTCGGACAGCGGCGTGGCGGGGAACTCCCCGTGGAACTCACCAGTTTTGTCGGCCGCGCGAAGGAACTCGCCCTGGTCCGCGACGAGTTCGAGCGCGGCAGGCTGGTCACCCTCGTCGGTCCCGGCGGCGTCGGCAAGAGCCGTACGGCGCTGCGGGCGGCGGCCGAGCTCGCCGGACACTTCGCGGACGGGGTGTGGCTGGTCGAGCTGTCGGCCCTGCACGACGCCGAGTTGGTGCCGTCGACGCTCGCCGCCGTCCTCGAGCTGCCCGAGCAGTCCGGCATGGAGCCGCTCGACGCGATCGTCGCGCACCTCAGGGACCGCAGGCTGCTGATCATCCTCGACACCTGCGAACACCTCCTCGACGCCGCCGCGATGCTCTCCGACATCCTGCTGCGCGGTGCTCCGGAGGTCAGCGTGCTCGCCACCAGCCGGCAGCCGCTCGACGTGCCGGGCGAGCACTGCGTGTACGTCGCGCCGCTCAGCGCGGACGACGGGTTGGAGCTGTTCGTGCAGCGCGCCGGGACGGTCGTGCCTGGCTTCGCCGCGACCGACGACAGCAGGGAGCAGCTGCTCGCCCTGGTGGAGCGGCTGGACGGCATCCCCCTCGCGCTGGAGCTGTCCGCCGTACGGCTGCGCGCCGTGTCCCTCGGCGAACTGGTGTCCCGGCTCGATCACCGCTTCGAGGTGCTCACGGGCGGCCGGCGTACGGCGCAGAACCGGCACCAGACGCTGCGTACGGCCATCGGCTGGTCGCACGAGCTGTGCACGCCCGAGGAACGGCTGCTGTGGGCGCGACTGTCCGTCTTCGCCGGTTCCTTCGAACTCTCCGCCGCGGAACAGGTTTGCGCGGGCGGCGGGCTGACGCGCGAGCAGGTGCTGGAGACGCTGATCGGGCTCGTCGACAAGTCCGTGGTGCAGCGGATAGGCGAACGCGGCGAGCGTTACCGCCTGCTGGACACCATCCGCGAGTACGGCGCCGGCTGGCTGACGGAGACGGGCGACGCGGAGACCGTACGGGCGCGGCACTTCGCGTACTACCAGCGGCTGTGCGACCGCTTGTGGGACGAGCTGCTGACACCCGCACAGGTCGAGCTGCACCGGGCGGTGCGGAACGAGATCGCCGACGTGCGGGCGGCGTTGGAGTACGCGTTCTCCGCTGCCCGCCGTACGGACGGCGACGCGGACGGGAATGCCGGTGCGGACGGTGGCGGTGCAGAGGGTGGCGGTGCGGAGAGTGCCGGTGCAGAGGGTGGCGGCGCGGACGGTGACGCCGACGGCAGGGCGGCGGCGGGCCTGTGGATGGCCGCGCAGCTCGCGCCGTACTGGCGGGCGGCCGGGACGCTGTCCGAGGGGCGCCACTGGATCGACAAGGGCCTCGCCCTCGTACCGGAGGACTGCGCCGAACGCGCCTGGGGCCTGTTCATGACCGGCGTGTTCGCCATGTGGACAGCGGACCTGGCGACCGCGCCCGTCCGTGTGGAGGAAGCGCATGCCGTGGCGGAGCGGTCCGGCACCGTACGGGTCACGATGTTCACGGACGCGTATCTGGGCGCGATGACCGCCCTCGGCGGCGAGTTGGACGAGGGCCTCGACGCGATGGAGGACGCGCGCCGCCGGATCGTCGACGCGAACGACGGCCTGGGCATGGCCGTCATCCACAACGAGGGCGCGCTGCTGCGGGCCGTGCTCGGCGACTCGGCGGGCGCCCTGGAGCTGTGCGAGCTCGGGCTGTCGTATCTGGAGGGCACAGGCGACCGCCAGTTCTACGCGTCCACACTCGGTGTGCAGGGCATCTGCCTGTGGCTGGCCGGCCAGTGCGAGGAGAGCGCGGAGCCGCTGCGGCGGGCGCTGGAGGCGGCGAGCGAGGTCGGCGAGGTCCTGGTGGCCGCGCTGGCGTGCCTGGTGCTGGCGTGGCACGCGGCACGGCAGCAGAGGTATGTCAGGGCGGGCTGGCTGCTGGGTTACGCGGAGAACGCGCGACGGCTCAGCGGCGACCCGGTGGGCATGCTCCCGTCGCTGCTGGAGGAGCAGGAGTCCATGCAGAAGCTGGTGCGGACGGCGCTGGGGAACACGGAGTTCGACCGGTGGCGTGCGACGGGCGCACGGATGTCCGGTACGGACGTGCTGGAGGCCGTCCGCACCGACGCGGACGAGCCGCTGACCGCCGGCCGCGGCGCCTCCGTCCCCCGCGCCCGCAAGCGGGCGGCGACGGACGTCCTCACCCGGCGCGAACGGGAGGTCGCCGCGCTGGTGACACAGGGCCTGTCCAACCGGGAGGTCGCGGAGCGGCTGGTGATCTCCAAACGGACCGCCGACGCGCACGTCGAGCACATCCTCGCGAAGCTCGGCGTCACCTCCCGTACGGAGATCCCGGCGGCGGTGCCGGAGGGGTAGCCGGACGTCCCCGTACGGGGATGCCGGACGGAGGCGCCGCGCGGCGGGTACGTACGGACGCGGACGTGTCCGTACGGAGCACGGGTACGTACGCGCGGCACGGCGTACGTACGCGGCGGCGGCCACGCGCCACCGGATACGTACGCCATCCGCGCGCGGGCGGCACCGCATACGTAGACCGTCCGATGGTCGAGGACGAACGCCCGTCCATCCGGGCGACGCCCGGCCAAGAGGCGGTGCCCCGTTCCCGGCGGCAACCGCTCGGCGCGGGCCGAGGGCCGTCCTCAAACGCCGGACAGGCCGGCTCTGGCCGCTCGCCGCCGTCTGCCACGAGATCCGGCCGTGTACGTATACGGACACGCGCGTCCGCCCGGCAGCCGTATACCGATCTTCCCTGCTTACCGATGTGTGCGGCCCGCCCGCACGGCAGGCTGGAATCGCCGCCCGGGGGACCGAGGCAGGCGGGCACCGGCACCTGTTGGTCAACCCCACGGCTGTCATGGCGAGGCGCCCGTGCTGTCCTGCCCCTCGGGCGGTGTGGGAGCGGGCCGCTGCCCCGAGGAGGGGCAGCCGCCTGCTGCGTACAACCCCCCTGTGCGCCTGCCTCGTACGGCACCCGCTCACCGCCGTGTGCGTCCTCCGGGCCGGGAGGGCGTACGCGCGCGGCTGCCGTACGGAGACCACCGCGGAGGCTCCCCTAGGGAGGCGGATTTCCCCCTGGGCGGACTTCCCGGCGGACTTCGAGGCGGGCGCGCCTTCAGGTGGTGCTCAGGTCCGCTCCTCGCGGGGCGCGTTCTCGGCGGCCATGTCCTGTGTGCCGATGACGGAGAGCAGTTCCAGCTGAGCGGCGCCCCGGGTGCCGGGCGGCGCCGTGAACCACAGCAGGCGCTGGCGTCCGTCCTCGCTGAACAGGCTGTGGCAGTCCACCTCGATGACGCCCAGCGCCGGGTGGACGATGCGCTTGTGGTCGTTCCGGCGCAGCGCCACGTCGTGGGTGTCCCACAGGGCGGCGAACTCCTCGCTGCGGCGCCGCAGGGAGGTGACCATCCTGGCCACGAAGGTGTCACGGCCGCGCCGGGCGGCGACCGCCTGCAGGTCCGCGACGAACGCGCGGGAGTGCTGCGGGTGCTCGCCGGAGGGATAGATCGCGCGTGCGGCGGGATCGGTGAACCAGCGGTAGACGAGGCTCGCCGCCGGGCCGCTCACCGCCGGAGGGCGGCCGACGAGCGCCGCGGCCAGCTCGTTCTGCGCGAGGGTCTCGTGCAGGTCGGTGATGACCTGCGCGGGGGTCGTGCCGAGCCGGTCCAGCAGGCCGAGCAGCGCGGGCTGCGCGTGCGCGGTGAGCCCGTACGCCGCTGTCGGCAGGGGCCGCTCGGCGAGGTGGAACAGGTGGTCGCGCTCGTCGCCGCCCAGGCGCAGCGCACGGGCCAGGGCGGCCAGCACCTGGGCCGAGGGCTGGGCGCTGCGGCCGCGCTCCAGCTCCGTGTAGTAGTCCGCGGACAGCCCGGCCAGCTGCGCGACCTCCTCCCGCCGCAGTCCGGGCACCCGGCGCCGGGGGCCGGTGGGCAGACCGACGTCGTCCGGGCGGACGCGGTCGCGCCGGGACTTGAGGTACGCGGCGAGCGCGGGAAGGTTCACGCCTCCCATCGTCACGCGTGCGGCTGCCCGTAGCCAGGGGTTGCCGGCCCCTGGGTGGCCGCAGCCGTGGCTGACGGCGCGGGAACGGCCGATGGTGGCAGGAGACGCCGGTCCGGAGCCAGCCGACCGACAGCCCATCCCCGTACCACCCCCGTACAGGAGCCCTCATGTCACTCTCCGACCCGGCGCCCGGCAGCGGCGCCGCACCCTCCTCCGGCAGCGCGTCCGGGCGCCCCCGTGTGGCCGTCGTCACCGGCGGCTCGCGCGGCATCGGCCGCCAGGCGGTGCTGCGGCTGGCCGCCGACGGCTTCGCCGTCGTGGCCGGTTACGCCGGAAACCGCGACCTGGCCGAGGCCGCCGTCAAGGACGTCACCGCGGCGGGCGGCCGTGCGGTCGCCGTCCGGGCCGACGTCGCGGACGAGCAGGAGGTGGCCGGCCTGTTCGGCACCGCCGAGTCCGAGTACGGAGGCGTCGACGTCGTCGTGCACGCCGCCGGCCGGATGCTGACGACACCTGTCGCCGATCTGGACCTCGCCGACCTGGACGCGCTGCACCGTACGAATATCCGCGGGACGTTCGTCGTCGCCCGGCAGGCCGCCCGTACGGTGCGCGGCGGCGGGGCGATCGTCACGTTCTCGACGTCCGTGGTGGGCCTCGCCCTCCCCGGCTACGGCGCCTACAGCGCGAGCAAGGGCGCGGTGGAGGCGCTCACCCTGATCCTCGCCCGCGAACTGCGCGGCCGGGACGTCACCGTGAACGCCGTCGCCCCCGGCCCGACCGCCACGGATCTGTTCCTCGACGGCAAGGACGAGGAGACCGTCGCCCGCCTCGCCGCCCAGCCCCCGCTGGAACGGCTCGGCACGCCCGAGGACATCGCCGAGGTCGTCGCGTTCCTCGCCTCCCCGGCCGGGCACTGGGTCAACGGCCAGGTCGTCCGCGCCAACGGCGGCATCGTCTGACCGCGGGCCCCCGCACCACCACTCCGCATCCACCGGACACTCCGCACCCACCACACACGCAGAGGACGACCATGCCGTTCGCGAACTTCAAGATCCCCGCCGACACCCTCACCACCGAGCAGAAGGAGCAGCTCATCACGCGCACCACCGACCTGTACGCCGAGCTGTACGGCGAACGCGCCCGCGCCACCACCCTGGTGCTCGTCGAGGAGGTCACCGACGGCGGCTGGGGCATCGGCGGCGACGTCCTGACGCTCGCCCGTCTCCGGGAGCTGCCGGAAGAATGACCGCCGCGCGCGCGGCGGAGCCGGAGTCACGCGTCCGCCCACGTACGGCGGTCGCGGGCCGCCGCGTAGACCTCCTCCACACGCTGCGGTGCGAGCACGCCGCTCGCGGCGACGAGCGCGGCGAGCTGGCGCCGCTCCACGGCCCGTACGTCGAGCAGCGCCGGCTCCACGGTCACGCTCGCCGCGCCCACGAAGACCAGGAGCGGCGTGACCTCCACGGTGAAGCCGCAGGCGCGGGAGAGGACCCGTGCGGCACCGGCGGCTTCGCCGCGGCTCTCGCGCACGTACGGATAGTCCTGCCCGCCGATCTTCACGACGTCGTCGCCCACCTGGATCTGCGCCTTGGGGTGGCTCTCGGTGCTGACGCAGAAGACGCCGCCAGGGCCGATCAGCAGGTGGTCGAGGGCCACGTCGCCGGGCAGCGGTATCGAATGCAGGACGCGCCAGCCGTCCGGGCAGCGGCGGCGCAGTTCGGCGGCGACGGCGCGTTCGCCCTGGAGGCCCCTGTGCCATGATTCCGCGTCGCTGCGCAGCCGGAGCAGCCGGAGCAGCCGACGGAAGAGGTGCGCCGCAGGGTGCACGCCGAGCTCGTCCAGCTTCCGCTGCGACGACTCGCCGGGGCGGTTGCGGGCAAGGTCGTCGTCGGGACTCAGCGGCGGCGCGGCGGTGGCGGACCCGCGCGCCCGTTCCGGCGCGGACGGCAGGCGCACACCGTCGGGTGCGGGCGATCTGCCGGGTGCGGCCCGCGCGTCGGGGGAACGCGGCGCGGCAGGTGCAGGCGGCTCGGCAGATGCGGACGGAGCGGGAGGCTCACCCGTAGGGCGTTCCGCGGCCGGTCCGGACTCCGTCGGCGGCGGCTCCGGTCTCCGGGCGGCGAGGTACGGCCTGAGCGCCTCCAGAGCGCCCTCCCGATGGCTCTCGGCAAGGACGGTCACCTCGCCGTTCCGGCAGTCGAGCCAGGCGACGGCGGCGCCTTCGGCCGTACTCACATACAGCCGGTCGTGTCCGTACCGTTTCCACCGGGAGACCCGTAAACCGCTCATCAACCGCCCCATGCCGAGTGTCGCGCCGACCGTCTCTCCTCCCATGGGAGCAGCCGGTGCAGCGGGGCACAAGAACGCCGGGGGCGTACGCCGCCGGGCCGTTCACACCAGCTCGACGCGCACCTCGTGCCGTCCGCGCAGGCCGGCCGGCAGCACCGTACGGGTGCCGCTGCGGCGGTGGCCGTCCACCGTGCAGGACGCCATCCGGTTGCCCTTGCCGGTGAGCGTGATGTCCAGCGTCATTCCCCGGCAGGTGAGGCCGCGCAGGGTCACCGGGCCCCAGCCCGCGGGCAGGCTCGGGGCGAACCGCAGGCCGTCCCGTTCGTGGCGGAGGCCGAACAGCCCCTGGTGGACCAGCCGCAGGTACGCGGTGGCCGACCACGTCTGGTCCGGCTGCGACGGCCACTGCCGGCCGTTCTGCCAGCCGCCGTCCACGGCGCCCGTCCTGGCGTGGTACAGCTCCCAGAAGTGGCCGTCCTGTCGCTGCAGTCCGGCGATGTCGGTGACCGCCTGGGCGAACGTGCCGACGCGGCCGCCGACCGCCGCCGCGTGCCCCCACATGCCGACCGTCATGGGCCACACGATCGCGTTGTGCCGCCCCGGGTGCGCGTCGTCGAAGCGCTCGAAGTGCGGCCACACGTTGACGACACCGTGCGGCTCACGGTGCGTGCTGTCGAGTATCGCGGCCGTCTGCCGCCGGGACGCCACGCCGCACAGGATGGCGAACGCCAGCCCGTTGCCTTCCTGGTGTGGCTCGAGTCGGCCGGCGCGTTCGCCGCTGCCGTGGATGAGGTAGCCGTACGAGCCCGCCTCGGGCCGCCACAGGTGGCGGTTGATCGCGGCGCGCAGACGGGCAGCGGCGGCGCGGAACCCACGCGCCGCCCGCCGGTCACCCGTCACGGCGGCCATGCCCGCGCAGGCCAGACAGGCGGCGTGGAAGAGGCAGTTGGTGGACAGGCACATGAGCTTGCCCGCGCCGGGGTGGTCGAGCACGAACGAGGAGTCGTTGCCCGGGTCGTACGGCGGGCTCGGATAGCCGGCGATGCCGTCCTGCATGAAGGAGGGACCCTCGAACAGCCCGTAGTCCGCGTTGAAGTGCTCGGCCTTGTCCACACGGAGGGTGTTGACGGCGGCTTCGTACGCGTCGTTGACGAACGCGCGGTCGCCGGTGACCAGCCAGTGCTGCCAGGCGGCGACGGCCCAGATGATCTGGTCCCACCACTGGTTGTCCTGCTGCACGATCAGCCCGCCACCGGTTCCGTCCCCGCCGCCGTCCTCCTGGCGGCGGCACACGGACCACAGGGTGTTGCGTGCCACGTCGGGCGACAGGAGGCTGGCGGCGTTCCACGAGTTGACCGACGCGTCACGGGTCCACGGCTGCTCGTATCCGCCGCCGGCCCGGATGAAGGTGCCGGGCGGATCGGTCATCAGGCCGGTCTGGTTGTACTCGTCGGGGTCGTACGGGACGGTGTTGATGTCGAGCAGGTTCTCCAGCGCCGCCTGGTACGCGCCGCTCAGCAGCGCGCCGTGGGAGCCGCCGAACTCAACGCTGGGGCGCGCGGCCCCCGTTCGGCGCGGCGCACCGTACGGTGCTGCGGACGGTGCCCCGAGGGGTGTGCCCGGGGCCGCCGTACGGTGCGGTGCGGCGTGTGCGCGCGAACCGGCGGCGACCAGTCCCGCCACGGTCAGTCCGGCGGCGGCGCCCGCGCGCAGCAGCCGTCGTCGGGGCGTTGCCGGGCGCTGTTCGGGCAGGCTCATGCGGACTCCGATTCGACAACGTTGTCAACTCCCGTCGGTACAGGGATACTTCCCACGGCCCGTGACGCTGTCAACAGATTGCGGCGGATCAGAGCCGCAGCTCCGGGTCCCCCGAAGTGGCCAGGTGCGCGCCCATGTTGCGCTCCATCATGCGCAGCGCCGCCGACGCCAGGTCGGGATGGATGTGCGCCACCGCGTCCTTCACGACGCTCACCTCCACATGGCGGATGTGGGCGTCGAGCGCGGAGTAGAGGATGCATTGCTCGGTGACCTGGCCGCTGAGGACGATCCGGCCGATGCCGTGCTGCCGCAGCAGGTATTCGAGCGGCGTCTCGTAGAACGCCGAGTGGCGGGCCTTCACGACGAACAGCGAGTCGTCGTCCGGTCGGATCGGCTCGACCAGGTCGGCGTACGGGCCGCTCAGCACGGTGTCGAGCAGCTCGTCGTGGTGCGAGCGCCAGCGCCCGAAGTTGTCGTTGACGTAGATGACTTCGGTGCCTCCGGCGCGGGCCCGCTCGATGAGCCGCCGTACGCCGGGCAGTGCCTCCCGTACGGAGGGCAGGAGGAGGTGGGCGTCCTCGTGCTCGTAGGTGTTGACCATGTCGGTGATGACCAGCGCGGTGCGGTCCGCCATCGCTCGCCCCTTCCCGTACGCGCTTCCGGTGACCGGTGCCGTACGCAACGGCGTCCGCCGCAACGTTGCATGCGGCGTGATCGCGTACGTGCGTGACCGCGTACGTCACCTGTGTCAGCCGTGTCTGCCCGCCCCCACTTCCGTGCCCCGGCCGACCCGCTCCAGCGGCGTCCAGCCGGCGGCGTCGCCGCTCTCCAGACGGTGCAGCAAGACGCCCTCCCGCAGCGCCCACGGGCAGATCGTGACCGACTCCAGTCCGAGCAGCTCCATGGTGACGTCCGCGACGACCGCGCCCGCCAGCGACTGCTCGGCGCGGGCGCGCGAGATGCCCGGCAGCTTCGCGCGCTGCGCCGCCGGCATGCTCGCGAGCTGCTTCACCGCGCGCCGCAGGTCGCCCCGTTCCAGGCGGCGCGGCACGAACGGGCCCTCGCACTTGGGCGCGGACCCGCACAGCCGAGCCAGCTGCTCGAAGGTGCGGGAGGTGGCCACCGCCGTACGCGGCGCCTCCCAGCGCACCCGCGCGGCGGGCTCCCGCAGCTGCCGCCGCACCTCGCGGCGTACGGCCTTGATCTGGCGCGGCCGGGGCGGGTCCTGCCCGGCGAAGAACTCACGTGTCACCAGGCCCGCGCCCAGCGGCGCGGACGCCGCGAAGTCCGGCAGGCCGGTACGGCCGAAGGCCACCTCGAGGGAGCCGCCGCCGATGTCCACCAGGGCCAGCGGCCCGGCCTGCCACCCCATCCAGCGGCGTGCGGCCAGAAAGGCCAGTTCGGCCTCCCGCTTCCCGGACAGCACGCGCAGCGGCACCCCGGAGCGGTCGTGCACGGCGTCGAGCACCTCGCGCCGGTTCGGGGCGGCCCGTACGACCGCCGTGGCCACCGCGAACACCTCCTGTGCGCCCCACTCCTGGGCCTCGTCGCGGGCGGCGGCGACCGCCTGGCACACGCGGTCCACCTCACCTGCGGGTATGTGCCCGTCGGCCTTCACACGGCGGGCCAGGCGCAGGCGCCACTTCGCGGTGTGCACCGGAAGCGTCGCCGCTTCCCCGCTGTCCGCGATCTCCAGCCGCACCGTGTGCGAGCCCACATCCACCACAGCAAGTCGCATCCCTCCCCGGTCCCCCACCAGAGTCGTACGGAAACACCCGGCTCCCGGCGACCCGCCCGATTCGGACACGCGTTTCGGAAAATCAGCGCCGTGCAACGTTGCCGGAGAGGGATTCGATTCTGCGCAACGTTGCACGGCGCACCGTGCAAGGGGAGGCTGCGCCGCCTCAGGCCGCGGGCTCGGTCATCCTGCCGCCGATCGTGCCCGTGGCCCTGCTCATCACGGCGTCGATCAGCCCGTACTCCCGGGCCTCCTCCGGCGTGAACCAGCGGTCGCGGTCCGAGTCACGGATGATGTTCTCGACGGGCTGCCCGGAGTGCTGCGCGGTCAGCTCGGCCACCTCCCGCTTCGTCTGCACCAGCTGCTGCGCGTAGATCTTGATGTCCGAGGCGGAGCCGGCGAGTCCGGCGGAGGGCTGGTGCATCAGGATGCGGGTGTGCGGCAGCGCGAAGCGCTTCCCCCGCGTGCCCGACGTCAGCAGGAACTGGCCCATGGAGGCGCAGAACCCCATGGCGATGGTGACGACGTCGTTCTCGATGTAGTTCAGCGTGTCGTACACCGCCATGCCCGCCATGACCGAGCCGCCGGGCGAGTTGATGTAGAGGTAGATGTCGTCGGTCGAGTCGGCGGCCAGCATGAGGAGTTGTGCCGTAACGCGGTTGGCGATGTCGTCGTCGATTTCCTTGCCGAGGAATATGATGCGGTCGTTCAGCAGCCGGTTGAATACCGGGTCGGCGGAGGCGGCGGGCACGGAGTCGCCGTATGCGCGGGGCAGCGTTCGGGCATGGGAAAGCGTCAGGTCGGCCATTGTTCTCCTGCTCCTCCATGAATCCCGGAAAACCGGGTCAGTGTCATTCCGGTCGCGCAGCGGGAGAGTGAACAGCCTTCCCACTCTCACTCTTTGCGAAGCTAACACGCATTCACGGGAACGGAACCGGGAAAGGCTTCTCGTTCGCTGACAGCAGATGGCCCCGAAACACGGCTTGTTGAGCATGGAGAAGCCGGGCGGCGGCCCCTCCTGCCGCGCGCCCGGCCCCACACCGGCTAGCGGAGTCCCGCGGTCGACTCGATCCACTCCCGGTGCGCGGTGACGTCGGTGTAGATGGTCGAGTTGCCGCCGCCGCAGGTCGGGCTGTTAGCCCCGGCGCGGCTTGTGGCTCCGGCGAGCCGCCACTCGCCGCCGGCCCGCACGAGCAGCGGGCCGCCGGAGTCGCCGTAGCAGGCGGTGGCCTGCGAAGTGCTGTAGACGCACAGCTCGTTGGACGGGTCGAAGCCGCCCGAGCACATGCTGTCCGGGTTGATGCGGGTGTCGAGCTCCTTGAGCTGCTCCGAGCCCTGGTCACAGCCCCGCTGCGGGCAGGTCTGGCCCCAGCCGAGCAGCCGTACGTCGCTGCCCTGCGCGGGCGAGGCGTCGGCGATGGCGACGGGCGTCCCGGCCACCGGCCGGCTCAGCTGCACCAGGGCGACGTCGTAACTGCCGGGCAGCCCGCGGTACGAGGGGTGCGGGATGAGCCGGGCGCTGGTGGCGAGGGTGCCGCCGCTGGAGCGGTTCGGGGAGCCGATCCGCACGTTGAGCCGCGACTGGCCCTGGACGCAGTGCGCCGCGGTGACCAGCCACTGGTCGCTGATCAGCGAGGCGCCGCACCCGTGCCGCCCGCCGACCTGGAGCGACGAGGTGTACGGGTAGGGCTCGGAGGCCGGACGGCCGCCCACGATCTTCGTGCCGGGCGCCCCGGCGGGCGCTCCGGCCGGCGGCCGGTCGGCGGAAGGCCGGTCGGCGGAAGGCTTCTCTGCCGACCGGTGTACGTCCGGCGGTGGCGCCGCCTGCGCGGCGGGGGCCACCAGCACGGCCGCGGCCGCGACCAGTCCGGTGAGGGTCGCGCCTATCCAGGCACGCATTCTGGTACGTGATCTCATGCCGTATTTCCCTCCTTGAGGGAGAGGGGTGGGGGTGTTCCGGCCCGGCGGTACTCGGCCCGGCCGGAAACCCCACTATGAACGGCCGCCGGACGCGCCGGGGCATGCCGGACCGGCATAACAACCGGCTATGCCCGCGGGCGTTATGGAAAACTCCCCGGACAATCGCGCTGACATTGCGGACACTTGGCGCGGTGACGCTCGAAACGGCCGGTGTACGGGGTGGGTGGCGGACGTATTCCGGGCACGGGTAATACGGCCGCGCTATTGCCGGTTGGCATCATCCCGGAGCGCCGGCCGCAGCCATATCCGGGCGCCGGACAGCCGGACAGCCGGGCCGCCGGACCGCCGAGCGCGGGGGCGGGCACGTACGCGCGCGGGTGGCGGGCCCCCGCGCCGACGGCACCGGCACCGGCACCGGCACCGGCACCGGCACCGGCGTACGCGATCACCCGCCGGCCAGTCCCAACCGGTCATCTTGCGGCAGGTGTTGGCCGGATCAGGAGATCAACTCGCCCCCGACAGCCCGTATTCGTAAGATTTTCGGTCCGTCGGTTGCACGAATCGGTCCCGCCACACGCTGTATGGGGCAGAGAGCGCACCACCGCGGTCTCCGAGGCGCCATCGGGGAGGTGCCTGCCGCACACCCGAGGGGAAATCCCACGTCCCGATGACCAGCCATGAACTCGCCAGAGACCTGCTGATCGCCGCGGTGTCCGTACGCGTCCTCGGCAGGGACGCGCTGGCACTGCTGCGCCGTGCCGCCGCCGCGGGCGTACGCGTCGGCGTGAACGAACTGCACGACCCTGCCCGACGAAGCCGAGGGGGGAGAAGGTGAAGCGGCCCGACCGCACCGGTGTGCTCCCTATGACAGAACTCGAACTCCCCGCCGACTTCCGCGCGTTCCACGAGCACTACCGCAGGAAGTACCTAGCCTGGGCGGAGCTGTATCTGCGCAACCGCCGCGACGCCGAGGAGGCCGTGGACGCGGCCTTCGAAGAGATCTATCTGAAGTGGGACAAGCTGCTACGGCACGAGAACCCCACCGCGTACGCCTGGCTGATCGCCAAGCATCGCACCAAGGACTACGAACGGGCCCGCCGGGGCAGGGAGTCCACGATCGACTGCGCCGCCTTCGAGACCCGTGCGGTGCGGCACGCCGTCGACCCGATCGGCGAACTCGAGGTCAGCCTCGCCCTCTACGAAGCCATCCGCGCGCTGCCCGAACGGCAGCACGACGTCATCGTCATGCAGTTCTGCCTGGGCTACGGCACGTCGGAGACCGCCGACCTGCTGGGCATCACCCCGGCGGGCGTCCGCTCCACGGCCCGCTATGCCAAGCACCGGCTGCGGGAAGCACTCGGCCTGGACCACGAGGACCACGACGACAACGAGGAGTCAGCCGATGACCGCGCCCATTGACCGCGCGCTGGCCAAGGCCCGTGTCGAGCGCCGCCCGTACGGCAGTGCCGACGTCGAGCGGGCCGAGCAGCGCATCAAGGCGCGGATCGCCCGCCGTATGTGGGACGGCGCGCTGTCGTTCGACGACCAGATGCAGCCGGCGCGGGACGCGGCCGTACGGGCCGCCGAACGCGACTCGCTGCCGCAGCGTTCCTTCCACCGGCTGCTGCGGGTGCTGTGCGAGACGGTGCTGGGCAGGGACCTGCACAAGCTGCACACGTTCCTCGCCCAGCGGCTTCCCGAGCCCGAGGGCGCCCTCGTCCTGGGGTGTGTGCTGCGGCTGGCGAACCGGGAGGACAGCGCGCGCTTCTGGTGGCAGTTCGCCGCGGGTGCCGGTGACGTGGCGGCGGCCTGCTGCCTCTATCTGCACCACATGGCGCTCGGCGAGGGCCGCGAGGCCGACCTGTGGCACTGCCAGGCGGGGCTGGAGGAGCACGTACGGATCAGCACGGAGCACGCGGACGGCCGCGACCTGCTCGCGGGGCTGCGGCTCCTGGACGTGCTGCGGGGCGACGACCCGCGGTTCTCGCCGGCGGCGACGGCGGTGCTGGCGTACGTGCCGGCGGCGATCGGTTTCGTGGACGACATGGAACTGCCGCTCCCAGACCCGGACTTCACCGACCGGATAGAGGAGCTGACGGCCGTGCTGTGAGGCGGGACGTACGTACGTGTCCGCGCGTACGTACATGCGGCGGCGGCCGCGGCCGCGGTGCTGCTCCGCGGGCGTACGGGCAGGCTTACGGAAGCGACACCGTACGGGAGGGACGCCACCCCAGGCGGGTGAGCGCCGCAGACGGAGGGCGGCGGGCGCAAGTGGCGCGCGCTACGCGTCCGTTGCCTCCGCCCGGTCCCTCGCGCCCTCCCGGTCCGGCGCCTCACGCCCTTCCGTCGCGTCCGGCGCCTCCCGTCCCGCCGTGCCGTCCGGAGTGTCCTGCGGCGTCACCCGCATCTCCCCGTCCGCGCCCGCCCGCACCCGCAGGTGTACGGGCTCGCCGCCGGAGGGGCGTACGCGCAGGACGGCGTCGGCGACCGGTGCGGCGAGCACCGTACGGACCGTACGGCGCAGGCCGCGGGCGCCGTACACCGGATCGAAGCCGCGCTCGGCCAGCAGCGCCGTCACCGACGCGTCCGCGTCCAGCCGTACGGAGCGGCGGCTGAGCCGCTGCCGCAGCAGCTCGATCTCCAGGGCCGCGATCCGTTCGGCGGTGGCGGTGTCGAGCTCCGTGAACACCGCTGTTTCGTCAATGCGGTTGAGGAACTCCGTGTCGAAGAAGCCGCGCAGCGCCGCCGTCAGCACGTCCTTGTTGCCCTTGGCGGCGAGCCGTGCGGTGAGCGCGCCGGAGCGCGCGCCGAGCCGGTCGGCCGCCCGCCGCCAGCGGGCGTCGCGGCGGCGGGCGAGTTCGGCGCTGCCGAGGTTGGAGGTGAGGAAGACGAAGCTGTTGCGGAACGAGATGGTCTGCTGCCCGTTGGCGAGCCGCAGCGTGCCGTTGTCGAGGACGTGCAGCAGGGCGCGCAGCACCGTAGGGTGCGCTTTTTCGACCTCGTCGAAGAGGACGATGCCCGGCCGGTACGGGTCGCCCTCCACGGTGGTCCGGTCGAAGACGGTGAACGCCTCCTTGCTGCCCGCGTAGCCGGGCGGCGCGCCCGTGAACGAGGCGGCGTAGTGCTCCTGTGCCAGGGAGTTCATGTCCACGCGGCACAAGTCGTCCGGGCCAGAGCGCAGTTCGGCGGCCACCTGCCGGACGAGTTCCGTCTTGCCGACCCCGGTGGGGCCGACCAGCAGCAGGTTGGCGAGCGGCCGCTGCGGGTCGGTGGCGCCGGCGGTGGCCAGGACGACGGCGCGTACGACTGCGGCGACCGCGGGCTCCTGGCCGAGCACACGGGACCGCAGGCGCCCGGACAGCCGCTCCGGGTCGAAGCCGCCGGGCGTCGGCTGCTCCGGGCCGCCCGGGCCGTCCGAAGCGCCCGTACCGTCGGGAGCACCCGGAGCGTCCGGGTGTACGTCGCCCGGGGCCGCGGGCTCGTCGCCGTTCCTGCGCCGGTTCTGGTCGTGGTACATGTCGGTCAGGTACGGCACGGCGGCTTCCCTCCGGTGTCGGTTCCAGCGGGCCCGCGGAACGGGCCCCGCACATCGGTCACTGCACATCAACTGCGGCGCATCGGGCGCCGCGCATCACGTGCCGCGCATCGCGTACTGCGCATCGCCGCCTGCCGCGCGTGCCGGCGGCGGTGTCGCGCCGCCGGCACGCCGGTGTCAGGCCTGCAGCGTCTCCTCCACGGGCAGCGTGCCGACCCGGCAGTCCGCGACGCCTACGGTGTTCCGGGTGATCGACTCCACGTTCTCCCGCGCCTTCTCGGCGTCGGTGACCCAGAGCTTGTAGAAGTCGAAGGGGCACTCCGCCATGCCCTTGTCGCCGTCACCTGCCGCGTGCACCCCGGAGTAGCCCCGGTGCAGCAGCTTGAACAGGTGGTTCTGCGACTGGTCGTGCTCGCGGGCGTCCCGGATCGAGGCGAGGGACAGCTGCGCGAACTGGATGCCGTACTCCTCCTCGCCGGTCTCCCCGAGCGTGCGGCCGTCGAAGCCGATGACCGCGGAGTGGCCGAAGTAGGAGTAGACGCCGTCGAATCCGGCGGCGTTGGCGACCGCGACGTAGCAGTTGTTCGCCCACGCCATGGCCTTGGCCATGAGCACCTGCTGGTCCTTGGCCGGGTACATGTAGCCCTGGCAGCGGACGATCAGCTCGGCGCCCTTCATCGCGCAGTCGCGCCAGATCTCCGGGTAGTTGCCGTCGTCGCAGATGATCAGCGACATCTTCATGCCCTTGGGGCCGTCGGTGACGTACGTCGTGTCGCCGGGGTACCAGCCCTCGATCGGGCACCAGGGCAGGATCTTGCGGTACTTCTGAACGATGTCGCCCTGGTCGTTGATCAGCACCAGGGTGTTGTACGGGGGCTTGTGCGGGTGGTCCTCGTGCTGCTCGCCGGTGATCGAGAAGACGCCCCAGGTGCCGGCCTCGCGGCAGGCGGCGGAGAATATCTGCGTCTCCTCGCCGGGGATGACGGCGGCGGTCGCGTACATCTCCTCGGGGTCGTACATGATCCCCTGCGTCGAGTACTCGGGGAACACCACCAGGTCCATGCCGGGCAGCCCGGTCTTCATGCCCACCACCATGTCGGCGATCTTGCGGGCGTTCTCCAGCACCTCGGCCTTGGTGTGCAGCCGGGGCATCTTGTAGTTCACGACCGCGACGCCGACGGTGTCGGGGCTCGCGGAGATGTCACCGTGTCGCATTGCGTACTCCTTGGATTCGGGCGGGAACTGCTGTGGTGCGGGAGTGGGGTGAATCCGGGCGGTCCGGGGCGGAGTTCGGGGGCGCTGCCGTGCTCAGGTGGCAGCGGGCGCGGCGGGCGCCGACGCCCGTACGGGGGTGCGTCCGCGGCCGGCGAGCAGCGCGGCCAGCGCGACGAGGAGCACCCCGACGACGGCGGCGATCAGGGCCAGCCCGCCGTCGGACCGGTAGCCGCCGGTCATCGCCAGGAAGGCGGGCAGGGTGCAGGTGGGCAGGGCCAGCAGGGTCGTCGTCCAGCCGGTGAACCTGGTCAACCGGGCGATGCCAAGGCCGAGTACGAGGAAGAACAGCGACCACAGCAGCGACCAGCAGAGCCAGATGACGCCGAACACCGGGTCGCCGTCGCGCCAGAACGACAGTCCCGCGTAGACAAGTGCGGCACCTGCGACGAAGAAGGAGAACCAGCCGACGCCCTCCGGCTCCAGCCCGGCGAGGTTGGAGATCCCGACGTAGAGATACGTGAAGCCGAAGAGGTACAGCCCGGAGGCGGCGAGGATCGCGTCGCCGTCGCTGCCCGCCTGGATGATCAGGACGGTCGGGGTGACGCACTGCAGGGCCCCGACGAACAGGTTGAGCGGGGCGGCTGCCCGTGTGGGCACTTTCCCCAGCAGCATCAGCCCGTTGATCAACAGCACCGCACCGACGTAGAGCAGACCGACGTTGGCCATGAGATGCCTCCGTTTCCACTACTGCTCACCAGGTGGAATAATTTCAAGTGAAAGTAAGTGTCCAGGGTCCGGCCCGTCAAGGGGTCTTGCCGAACGCTCCGCGCAGCCGTACGCGGAGCAGCCGTCGGCCACCGCAGGGTGAGCGAAGCGGCGGAGGGGGATCCCGGGGAGCCGCTACAGCCGGGTGATGACGTCGAAGTCGTATCCGTCGGCCACCGCGAGGTGCACCCGCTGGCTGGCCTGCTGACCGCGGAACTCCACCGTCCCGCGCGGCCCGTGGTATGCGACGCCGTCGACCGCCGCGTTCAGCTCGGGCAGCTCCGCGCTGCCGGCGCGGCGGGCCAGCCCGGCGAGCGCGTGCAGGCCCTCGTAGCAGGACTCGGCCGCGTTGTTCAGGGTGGGCGCGCCCGCGCCGTGCAGCCCGACGTAGCGGCCGATCAGGTCCATGGCGTCGGCGTTGACCAGCGAACGGAAGTACGCCGCCGACACGAACAGGTTCCGGGTCCCCGCACACCCGCTGGCCAGCAGCATGTTCTCCTCCATCAGCGGGCTGTAGCGCAGCAGCCGCTCGTGCAGCCCGCGGCCGCCGAACCGCCGGTTGAACTCCACCGCGTCCTGCCCGACCAGCAGCATCAGCACGCCGTCGCAGTCGGCCACCTCGACCTGCCGGATCAGCCGGTCCATGTCGCCCGCGCCGAGCCCGACGAACGCCTCCCCCGCGATCCGCAGGTCCAGCTCGTGCGCGAACCTCCGTACGGCGGCGGTCGACACGTGCGGCCACACGTAGTCGTCGCCGACCACGAACCAGCGCCGTACGCCGAGGTTGTCCCGCAGCCAGCGCAGCGCGGGCTCGATCTGCACACGGGGCGTCTCGCCGGTGCAGAAGATGCCCGGCCTGCGCTCGCCGCCCTCGTACAGCGACGTGTACGCGTACGGGACGCGGTCCGCGACGACGGGCGCCAGCGCGTTCCGTACGGAGGAGATGTGCCAGCCGCTGACGGCGTCCACCCGGCCGGACTCGACGAGCGCGGCGAGTTCGGCCGCGACCAGCGCGGGGTCGGCGCCGCCGTCCAGGACCTGGAGGGTCACCTCGCGGCCGAGCACGCCGCCCTCGCGGTTCAGCTCGTGCGCGGCGAGTTGGGCGATCGCCTCACAGGACGGCCCGAACAGCCCGGCCGGGCCCTGCAGGGGGATCACCATCGCCACGCGCCAGGGGTCCTGGCGGCACTGCGCAACGCCGAAGGTCATGAGCGACTCCGCGCGGCCGGCGCATCGAGGCCGACGAGTCTCCGCGTAGTTGACTTACTTTCATTTGGAAGTCTTACAATTGGCCAGAGGTTCCGCAAGAGGGAGGACAGCGGCCCATGCCTGACCGCACCGCGGCGGAGCCGCTCACACTCGCAGTGACCAGAGCGGCCCGTGCGGTCACCGCCAGGGTGGAACTGCTGCTCAAAGCCGAGGGGTTCTCGCTCGACCAGTGGCTGGTGGTCGAGGCGCTCGCGGGACGGCACGGCCTCGCCATGCTCGACCTGGCGGCAGAGACGATGACCACCGGACCCACGCTGACCAGGGTCGTCGACCGACTCGTGGCCAACGCGGTCGTCTACCGCGAGGTCGACCAGCACGACCGGCGCAAGGTCCGCGTCTACCTCAGCACGCGCGGCCGCGCGGCGTACCGGCGGATCGCCGCCCGCATCGACGCCGTGGAACGCGAACTGCTCGACCGCACCGGCGACCCCGACGCGACCCTGGCCCTGCTCGGCAAGCTGGCGGCACAGAGCGGCCCGGCCGCGCAGCGGGACGAGCGGGACGAGCGCGGCGAGCGGGACGAGCGCGGCGAGCGGGACGAGCGCGGCGAGCGGGACGAGCGCGGCGGCCTCCCGACGGGAGCCGACTAGCGCGGGCGCCTGCCTGCGGCGGCCGTGGACCGGCGGCGGCCGTCAGACGTTCAGCCCGTCCAGGTCCTCGAGCTCCTCCGGGTCGTCGATCAGATCCAGGTCCGGCGGCACCAGCGTCGTCGACTCCACCAGCCCCTTGAGCAGGTTGTGCAGCAGGTTGTTGTCACACGGCCCGCCCGCCTCGCGGTCCTGCAGCAGCGGCTGCGGAAAGCCCCCGTCGCTGAGGCGGCGCCGTACGGCCACGATCCTGTGCTCGATCCGGCGCTCGCCCCAGCCGCTGCCCTCCCGGAGGTAGCTCAGCTGCTCGGCGGCCTGGCGGTACGAGAGCGGCCGGGGCGCCTCCTCGTACCGCAGGTACCGCTGCCCCAGCACGACCAGCAGCAGCCGTTCGTCCTCGTCCAGTGGCCAGCGCTTCGGCGGCAGCGTGTCGGCGCGCCGCCGCGGTACGAGAGGCTGCTGGTCGTGGCTCGTCACGTACAGCTCGACAAGGTGCTCCCGGTGCCCGGACCCCTGCACGAACAGCGGCGTGTAGCCCGCCGCCAGCGGCACCGGCTCGGTGCTGGTGTGCATCAGCCTGCCGCGCGGCAGCCGTACGAGCTGCTGCCCGGTGTTCCGCAGCCACCACTGGCGCCTGCTGTACGTGAGTTCGCCGTGCCGGCGGCTCACCCGCAGGTCGTCCTCGCCCACGCACAGATCGACGTCCGGCTCGTCACCGCGCCCGAACCGTACGGTGCGCCCCGCACTCGGCGGGACCCGGATGTCGCCCGCGACGGAACGGGCGTGCAGCGTGCCGGGGCTGGCGGCGGCGACACCGCGCGCCAGGCTGTCCGAACTGTTCACCGCGACCTCCTTGATGACATACGGGCGCGCCGCCCCCTCGTACCCACAGAGTGCCGCACCACGTCTGGGACCCCTCACGGCCCTCTCTGGGCTCGCCTCGGCTCGGCTCGCTCGTTCCTCGCTCACCGCGGTGGGGGCAGGGCCTTGGCGGCCTCGCGGGCGATGTCGCCGCCCATGCGGCACAGTTCGGCGGTGGGGCGCGAGCCGCCGATGACGAGGTACAGCATCTCGATCGCCACCTGGCCGTTCTGATCCGCGTACGTGCGGTACACCACCCGTACCAGGCACGTCTCGTCGCCCTCGCCGTCCGGCTCGACGAACGCGCGGTACCCGCTGAACCGGTTGGGCGCGCCGTCCTCCGCGCTCAGCGGCGGGCCGCGGTCGAAGCGCACGTCGAGGTACAGGTCGCTGGTGGTGCTCTCCCGGTCGCAGTCCCAGCCGCCGAAGCCCACGTCGGGATCGCCCGCGTCGATGCCCGGCACGATCTCCAGCGCGCGCGGGCCGATCAGCGCGCACGTGTCCTGGTGAGCGATCGACGCGGCGGGGAGGGGCGGTGAACGGCGGGGCAGCCTGCCCTTGTTCAGCGTCCGTACGGCGCTGTCCGTGGCCACGTCGGCCATGTCGCACACGGGCGCGCGGCCGGACTCCGTCTGCTCCGCGCTGACGGTGATGAAGTTGTCCGTGTCGCCGGACAGCAGCAGCGTACGTTCGCACTCGCCGCCCTCCGGCGGGTCCTCGACGACGCTGACGCGGCCCACGGACCGGTCCGGGTCGGCGAGTTCGGGTGCCGGGCCGGCGTTGAGGTCGACGGTGACGTCCACCCCGTTGTCCTCGCCGAGGTCCACCAGGACGTCGCAGCGGTCGAAGTTGCCGTAGTCCCGGTCGAGTTCGGTCTCACCGAAGCGGCCGAGCGCGGCGGGCTCGGTCAGCGCGCACGGGTCGGCCGTACGGGCGTCGCCGATGACCGGCGACACCTTCGCCGTATCAGGGCCCCGGTGCGGCGGCGACTTGCCGTCCGGCCTGCCGCCCCCGCCCCCGTCCCCGTCCCCGGAGAGGAGCGGGGTCAGCGGGAGCGCGACGGCCAGTGCGAGGACGGCCGCCGCCGTACCGGCCAGCAGCGGCCGGTGCCGTACGAGCGTCCGCGCGCCGCCCCACCTGCGCAGCGCGTCACCCGCGGCGCCGACGGCCGGGATTCGGGCGGCGAGCGCGCCCGGGTCGAGGGCGGGGGCGGTGTCCGTCGGGGGCGGCGTCGAACAGCCGCTTGCCGCTGGCCACGTCCACCACCGAGGCGGTGCGTACGGGTCCCAGCGCCCCCGGCGTATTGACCGCACTCGGCGACGACGGCAAGGACGGCGGCCCCTCCACGGGGGGCGCCGACAACGCGCCGCCGCCCCCCACCGCCACCGGCCTCGCGGACTCCCTGCGGCCGCTGCTCAAGGACCCCGCGCTGGGACCCGTACGCACCGCCTCGGTGGTGGACGTGGCCAGCGGCAAGCGGCTGTTCGACGCCGCCCCCGACCGCGCGGTCACGCCCGCCTCCACCGTCAAACTGGCCACGGCGATCGCGGCCCTGTCCGCACGCGGCGCGGACCACCGGATCGCGACCCGGGCCGTACGGGGGGAGGGCGACCGCGTCGTACTGGTCGGCGGCGGCGACCCGACGATGACCGCGGAGGACCTGGACAAGCTGGCGAAGGCGACGGCGAAGGCGCTCACCGGGGACAAGGACAAGTCCAAGAGCGAGTCCGGGCCCAAGGTCTCGCTCGGCTACGACACCTCCCTCTACTCCGGCCCCGTACGGCACGGCATCGGCCCGAACGAGAACCTCGCCCCCGTCACCCCGCTCATGGTCAACGAGGCCCGGCTGAACGACACCAGCCGCGGCCCCGCCCCGCGCTCCGCCGACCCGGCGCGCGACGCCGCCGACGCGTTCGCGGAGAGCCTGTCGGACGCGGGCGTCGACGTCTCCGGCAAGCCCGCCGAGACCAAGGCGCCGAAGAAGGCGGACCGGCTGGCCGTCCACCACTCGGCACCCATGTCCGCCCTGGTCGAGCGGATGCTGACGCACAGCGACAACGACATCGGCGAGGCACTCGCCCGGCAGACCGCCGTCGCCGACGGCGCGCCGGTCAGCTTCGCCGGTGCGGGCGACGCCGTACGCAAGCGCCTCGCGAAGCTCGGACTGCGTACGAAGGGCACGCACATCACCGACGGCAGCGGCCTCGACCGCGCCGGCAAGGTCCCGGCGGAGCTGCTCACGCGCATCCTCGTACTGGCCGCCGACCCGGAACGCCCCAAGCTGCGCTCGGTGCTGACCGGCCTCCCCATCGCGGGCTTCTCCGGCACGCTCGACAGCCGGTACGCGGACGCGGCGCGCGGCGCCGGCCTCGTACGCGCCAAGACGGGCACCCTGACCGGCGTCAACACGCTGGCGGGCAGCGTCGTGGACGCGGACGGGCGGCTGCTCGTGTTCGCGTTCATGACCACCGGTACGACCGACCGGCAGGGCGCGCAGAAGGCCCTCGACAAGCTGGCGTCGTCCCTCGCGAACTGCGGCTGCCGCTGACTCCGCTCCGCCTCACACGTCCCGCGCGCCCCGCCCCCGTACGGTCGCGTCAGACGGTCCGCTCCCGTCCGCACGCCGTGGCACGTACCGTGAAGTCATGACGAGCCTCGGTGGTGTGGAGATGGTCGACTGGAATCTCGCGGTCGCGACCGCGACCCGACTTGTGCGGCCGGGCCCCGAAGTGAGCCGGGACGAGGCGCGTGAGGTCGTCGCGGAGCTACGGCGGCACGCGAAGCTGTCGGAGGAGCACGTCCGCTCCTTCACCCGGCTCGAGCCGACCCGGGTCGACGACGCTTCCCCTACCTTCGGCGGGGAGACCCCACCCCCTGTCCTGGTCGTGGACCGGGCGGGCTGGGTCAAGGCGAACGTCGCCGGATTCCGCGAGCTGCTGTCCCCGCTGCTGGGCAAGATGCGCGAGCGGCGCGCCGGCATGCCGGGCGGCGCGGTGCTGGGCGCGGTCGGCGGCAAGGTGACGGGCGTCGAGGTCGGCATGCTGCTGTCGTTCCTGGCCTCGCGCGTGCTCGGGCAGTACGAGACGTTTGCCCCGGCGACCCGCGAGCTGCCCGCCGCGGCGGACGGCGGCGGCCGGCTGCTGCTGGTCGCGCCGAACATCGTGCACGTGGAGCGCGAGCTCGACGTCGCACCGCACGACTTCCGGCTCTGGGTGTGCCTCCACGAGGAGACGCACCGTACCCAGTTCACGGCCGTCCCATGGCTGCGGGACCACATCCGGGGCGAAATCCAGTCGTTCCTCCAGGAGACGGACGTCGACCCGTCCACGCTGCTGGAGCGGCTGCGCGAGGCCGCCCAGTCGCTGACCGGCGCCAGGCCGGCCGGCGAGGAGGGCGAGGAGGCGAGCGACCGCAGCTTCGTCGAGCTGGTCCAGACGCCCGCCCAGCGCGAGATCCTGAACCGCCTCACCGCCGTGATGTCCCTCCTCGAGGGCCACGCGGACTACGTGATGGACGGCGTCGGCCCGGAGGTGGTGCCGACCGTGGCGGAGATCCGCGAGAAGTTCCAGAAGCGCCGGGCCAGCGGCGCCGGCCGGCTCGACCAGGCGCTGCGCAAGCTGCTGGGCCTGGACGCGAAGCTGCGGCAGTACCGGGACGGCGAGCGGTTCGTACGCGCCGTGGTCGACGAGGTCGGCATGGACGGTTTCAACCGGGTCTGGACGTCGCCGAACACGCTGCCCACCAAGGCGGAGATCAGCAAGCCCGCGGACTGGATCGCGAGGGTGCACCGGAAGGCGGGCTGATGACGACTGGAAACCTCTCCAATCACCCATCCGAGGGACCGTGAGCGACGGGTCAGCGTGCGATGCTCAGGGACGCAACCCGTCTCTGTCACCATCGACACACTCAGCGTGACCAACCCTCTCCCCGAGGAAGTGAATCGGATATGGGTCCCCATCCCGCGGTCGCCGCGATACGCCTGGCGGTCCGCCGCGTTCTGCACGACATCCTCAATGACCACCGCGCGCTTCCCGCGCCGTCCGGACCTCCTCTCACGCTCGTGGCCTGCTCCGGCGGCGCCGACTCGATGGCGCTCGCCTCCGCCCTCGCCTTCGAGGCCCCCCGCCTCGGCGTCCGCGCCGGCGGGATCACCGTCGACCACGGTCTGCAGCCCGGCTCCGCCGACCGCGCCCTCGACGTCACCGCCCGGCTCACCGCCCTCCGGCTCGACCCGGTCGACTGCGTCACCGTGTCCGTGGGCCGCGGCGGCGGCCCCGAGGCGGCCGCCCGCGACGCGCGCTACGCCGCCCTGGACGCCGCCGCGGAGCGGCACGGCGCGGCGGCCGTTCTGCTCGGGCACACCCGTGACGACCAAGCCGAAACCGTTCTTCTCGGCCTCGCGCGCGGCTCCGGCACCCGCTCGCTGTCCGGCATGGCGGCCATCTCCGGGGCGCACGGCCGCTACCGCCGCCCCTTCCTCGCCGTCGACCGCCAGACCACCCGCAGGGCCTGCATGGTGCAGTCCCTCCCGGTCTGGGACGACCCGCACAACGCCGACCCCGCCTACACCCGCTCCCGGGTCCGGCACGAGGCGCTGCCGATGCTGGAGAAGGCGCTCGGCAAGGGCGTCGTCGAGGCCCTCGCCCGTACCGCCCAGCTCTCCCGCGACGACGCGGACGCCCTGGACGCCTGGACCGACGAGGCCGAACGCTCCGTACGCGCCGACCCCGCGCTCCCCGGCGAGCTCGACATCGCCCGCCTCTACTCCCTGCCGCCCGCCGTGAGACGGCGTGTGCTGCGCCGTACGGCCATCGCCGCCGGAGCGCCCGCCGGATCCCTCTTCGCCCGGCACATCGAGGAGATGGACCGGCTGATCACCGCCTGGCGCGGGCAGCAGGCAATCAATCTGCCCGGCCGAGTGGAAGCCCTCAGGCGGGGTGGCAGACTGGTCGTCCGGCAGAGCTGACAGCGTCGGCGGACCGACTTCGAGCGAGAGCGGCACGGGTGGACGAGAAAGACATGGGCACCGACCTGGAGTCGGTGCTCATCACCAAGGAAGAGATCGACGCCAAACTGGCCGAGCTGGCCGCGAAGATCGACGCCGAGTACGCGGGGAAGGACCTGCTCCTCGTCGGCGTGCTCAAGGGCGCGGTCATGGTGATGGCGGACCTCGCACGGAGCCTGTCGAGCGCGGTCACGATGGACTGGATGGCGGTGTCCTCGTACGGCGCCGGAACGCAGTCGTCCGGAGTGGTGCGGATCCTCAAGGACCTGGACACGGACATCAAGGGGCGGCACGTACTGATCGTCGAGGACATCATCGACTCCGGTCTGACGCTGTCCTGGCTGCTGTCCAACCTGGGCTCCCGCGAGCCCGCCTCGCTGAACGTCTGCACGCTGCTGCGCAAGCCGGACGCCGCCAAGGTGGCGATCGACGTGAAGTGGGTGGGCTTCGACATCCCCAGCGAGTTCGTGATCGGTTACGGTCTGGACTACGCGGAGAAATACCGGAACCTGCCGTTCGTGGGGACGCTCGCACCGCACGTGTACGGCGGCTGAACGTTTCCACGCGGTTCGGCCCCGTTCGCGGGGAGCGTACGGACAGCTTTCCGGCATCCGGGAACGGTTTCGCCCGCCCCGCCGTTGGACGAGGCGAGGGCGGAGCGGTTGACCGTCCTCGGCGGCGCCGGGTGACAATGCTGGGGTACCGTCCGAGGGTCAGGCTTTTTCAACTCACTGTGGCAGGAGGGACGGGGCGTACTTCGCCTCGTGTGGATGGACGTGAAGCGATACTTCCGTGGGCCGGTCATGTGGATCGTGCTGGCCGTCCTCGCCGTGGTCGTGTTGATGCAGGTCGTGGGCTCTTCCGAGGGTCACAAGACGGTGGACACCGGCCAGGTGGCCCAGGCGATCAACGATGACAAGGTCAAGTCCGCGCAGCTCACGACGGGCGACGAGCAGATCGTCAAGCTCGAGCTGAAGGACGGCGTCAAGGTCGAGGACAGCGACAAGATCAAGGCGAGTTACATCGGCGACCAGGGCGTCGATCTCGCGAAGACGCTCCAGAGCAAATACGAGAACAAGCAAATCCCCGACGGCTACACGGTGTCGCCGTCGAAGCAGAACCCGTTCGTCGGGATGCTGCTCTCCCTGCTGCCGTTCGTCCTGATCATCGTCGTCTTCCTGTTCCTGATGAACCAGATGCAGGGCGGCGGCTCCCGAGTGATGAACTTCGGGAAGTCGAAGGCGAAGCTGATCACCAAGGACACCCCGAAGACGACCTTCGCGGACGTCGCGGGCGCCGACGAGGCGTGCGAGGAGCTCGAGGAGATCAAGGAGTTCCTGCAGGAGCCCGCGAAGTTCCAGGCGGTCGGCGCCAAGATCCCGAAGGGCGTCCTGCTCTACGGCCCGCCCGGCACCGGCAAGACGCTGCTGGCGCGCGCCGTCGCGGGCGAGGCGGGCGTCCCGTTCTACTCGATCTCCGGCTCCGACTTCGTCGAGATGTTCGTCGGTGTCGGTGCCTCCCGGGTCCGCGACCTGTTCGAGCAGGCCAAGCAGAACGCTCCCGCGATCGTCTTCGTCGACGAGATCGACGCCGTCGGCCGCCACCGCGGCGCCGGCATGGGCGGCGGTCACGACGAGCGCGAGCAGACGCTGAACCAGCTGCTGGTCGAGATGGACGGCTTCGACGTCAAGGGCGGCGTCATCCTGATCGCCGCCACCAACCGCCCGGACATCCTGGACCCGGCGCTGCTGCGGCCCGGCCGCTTCGACCGCCAGGTCGCGGTGGACCGCCCGGACATGCAGGGCCGGCTGGAGATCCTCAAGGTTCACCAGAAGGGCAAGCCGGTCGCGGAGGACGTCGACCTCGGCGCAGTCGCCAGGCGTACGCCCGGCTTCACGGGCGCCGACCTGAGCAACGTGCTCAACGAGGCCGCGCTGCTCACCGCGCGCAGCGACAGGAAGCTGATCGACAACCACTACCTCGACGAGGCGATCGACCGGGTCGTGGCAGGTCCGCAGAAGCGGACCAGGATCATGTCCGACAAGGAGAAGAAGATCACCGCGTACCACGAGGGCGGACACGCCCTGGTCGCGGCGGCCTCGCCGAACTCGGATCCGGTCCACAAGATCACGATCCTCTCCAGAGGCCGTGCCCTCGGGTACACCATGGTCCTGCCGGACGAGGACAAGTACTCCACGACGCGCAACGAGATGCTCGACCAGCTCGCGTACGCGATGGGCGGGCGCGCGGCGGAGGAGCTCGTCTTCCACGACCCGACCACCGGTGCGTCGAACGACATCGAGAAGGCCACCGCGACGGCCCGTGCCATGGTCACGCAGTACGGCATGACCGAGCGGCTGGGCGCGATCAAGTTCGGCTCCGACAGCTCCGAGCCGTTCCTCGGCAAGGAGATGGGCCACCAGCGCGACTACTCCGAGGAGGTCGCCGGGCTGGTGGACGAGGAGGTCAAGAAGCTGATCGAGACGGCGCACAACGAGGCCTGGGAAATCCTGGTGGAAAACCGGGACGTGCTGGACAACCTCGTGCTGGAGCTGCTCGAGAAGGAGACCCTCGGCAAGGAGGAGATCGCCGAGATCTTCTCCACGGTGGTCAAGCGTCCGCCGCGGCCGGCCTGGACCGGTTCCTCGCGCCGTACGCCCTCCACCCGGCCTCCGGTCTCGGTCCCCGCGGCCGCTCTGACCAACGGCTCCACGCCCACGCCGGAGAAGGGCAAGGAGATCGGTCCGACGGACCCGGTGAGCGACAAGATCGAGCTGGCGGAGGAGCCCCGACCGGAGGGCTGACGCCCCGGGCCCCAGGCCCGTGCAGTGTCGCTGCACACAGTGTGGAATTCCGGCCGCGCCCCACAGGTTCTAGCCTGTGGGGCGCGACCTATGTGGCGTGCATGTGCGTCTGAGGAACGAGGAACTGATGACCGACCCGGTGACGGTGGACGTTGAGGGCTCCATAGCCGAGTTCGACGAGAAGCGGGCCGAGAACGCGGTCCGCGAGCTGCTGCTCGCCGTCGGTGAGGACCCCGACCGTGAGGGGCTGCGTGAGACGCCGGCGCGGGTGGCGCGGGCGTACCGCGAGCTCTTCGCCGGCCTGCGGCAGCGTCCGGAGGACGTGCTGACCACGACGTTCGACCTGGGCCACGACGAGATGGTCCTGGTCAAGGACATCGAGGTGGTCAGCCAGTGCGAGCATCACCTGCTGCCGTTCCACGGTGTGGCGCACGTCGGCTATATCCCCGCGGCCACCGGGAAGATCACGGGGCTGTCGAAACTGGCCAGGCTGGTCGAGGTGTTCGCGCGCCGCCCGCAGGTGCAGGAGCGGCTGACGACGCAGGTCGCCGACTCGCTGCTGAAGATCCTCGAACCGCGCGGCGTGATCGTGGTCATCGAGTGCGAGCACATGTGCATGTCGCTGCGCGGCGTCCGCAAGCCCGGCGCCAAGACCCTGACCTCGGCCGTACGCGGTCAGCTGCGGGACGCCACCACGCGGGCCGAGGCCATGAGCCTGATCATGGCGCGCTGAGCCGGGCCGTCGACAGCGCGTAGAGGTAGTCGACGAGGGTGATCAGCACCTCCTTGCTGGACTCCCGTGAGCGCGCGTCGCAGTGGACCAGCGGGATGTCGTCGGGCAGGTCCAGGGCCTCCCGTATCTGCGCGGTGGTGTGGTGCTGCCCGCCGAAGTCGTTGCTGGCGACGATGAACGGCGTGCCGTGGTGCTCCAGCCGGTCGATCGCGTACCAGGAGTCGGCGAGCCGGCGGGTGTCGACGAGAACGACCGCGCCGAGGGTCCCGCTGAAGAGGCGGTCCCACAGGAACCAGAAGCGTTCCTGGCCGGGGGCGCCGAACAGGTAGAGCACCGCGCGTTCGTTGAGGGTGATCCGGCCGAAGTCGAACGCGATGGTCGTGGTGGTCTTGTCCGCGACCGCGCTGGGGTCGTCGACGCCCTCGCCGGCCTGGGTCATCGTCTCTTCGGTGTTGAGCGGCCGGATGTCGCTGACGGAGCGCACCATCGTGGTCTTGCCGACACCGAAGCCGCCCACGATCACGATCTTGAGGCCGTTGGTGGCGGAGCTGCTCAGCGGCGCCCGTTCGCCCGGCGCCGGGTCGAGGCCGACGGCGGTGCCTGTGCCTGTGCCTGTGCCTGTGCCGGTGCCTGTGCCGGTGACGTAGGCGGTACGGCTTCCGGTGCCGTCGGCCGAGCGGTCAGAGGTTGCGGAGTCCAACGAGCACCTGCTTCAGGATGTCGGGATCGGGGAAACTGCCCGCGCCGGTGGCCGTCTGCGGATGGCGGGCCGTGATCCGGCCCGCGGCCAGCAGATCGCCCAGCAGGATCCGGACGATGCTGACGGGCAGGTTCAGGTCGGAGGCGAGCTCCACCACCGCCGTAGGGGAGCGGCAGATCCGCAGGATGGTGGCGTGCTCGGACTGCATGCCGGCCACCGGATCGCATTCGCTGACCACCAGGGTGACCAGGTCGAATTCCTTGGCGTTGGAGCGGCTGCGGCCGCCGGTGAGGGTGTAGAGCCGGTCCGGGTCCTCGTCGCGCACCGAGCGGGTCATGTGGCGACTTCCTCGCCGAAGCGGCGCGGGGGCGCGCTGAGGTAGTCGCTCAGCTGCTCCACGAGCTCGTTCATGTTGTGGCCCACGAGGCCCACGTCGGAGTCCTCGTGGGCGATCACGGCGAGATGGGCGCCCTCGCCCGCCTCCACGACGAACAGGATGCCGCCGTAGAACTCGGTCATCGCCTGCCGTACGCCGCCGCTCCCGTCCCCGAACTCGAACGAGGCGCCGTGGGACAGGCTCTGGATGCCGGCCGAGATGGCGGCCAGCTGGTCGGCCTGGTCCTCGCTCAGTTCGGGCGTACGACAGAGCTTGAGCCCGTCGCGGGACAGCACGAGTGCGTGCCGGGTGCCCGGGGTCTTCTCCAGGAGGTTCTCCAGCAGCCAGTCGAGCTTGCTGTCGGTGATCATTCGGCTTCGTCCTCCGGGCGCGAAGAGGAATGGGCGGGGGGTGCGGGGGAGGTGCGCGGAGTGCCGGCAGCGGCGCTCCCGTCGTCCGCGGGCTGGGCGCCCTCCCTGACGGCCCGGCGGAAGGCGCCGAACCGCGAGCCGGACTCCTCCGGCGTACGGCTGCTGCGGGTCTCTCGTGCCTCCCTGGCTTCCCGGCCGCGGGTCTCGCGGGCCTCGCTGGAGGCCGTGGCCGCGGCGGGGTCGGTCGGGCGCCTGGCGGCGGCCAGGGTGCGGCCGCGGGGCCGCTTGGGCAGACCGCTCTCGCCGTACTGGACGGTGCCGTGGTCCTCGGTGCTGTCGGCGGCGTTGCCGTGCTCGGGGGGCGGCTCGCCCGCCGTGCGGTTGCCGACCGGGATCTCCACGGCCTCGTCGGCGTGGGCGTCGATTTCGGCGTCGGCGGCCTTGCGGGCATCCCGGATGTTCTGGGCGTTGGCGGCGGCGCGCAGGGCGGCGGTGACCCGTACGGGCATGGTGTCCGTGTCGAGCGGAGGCGCGGCGTCGTCCTCGGGCGGGACCGAAGCGTATGCCGCATCTGGCGTGGCTGGTATGACCGTTCGGGTTGCGGGCGCCGTGTCCGCCGGCTCCGGCTCGGCCGGTTCCGTGCGCGGTGGCGCGTCCGAGGGCGTACGGGTGGAGAGCGCGCCCGTGTCCGTACCGCTCGCGCTGCTCGTACCGCTCGTGCCGCTCGTGCCGGAGCCCGCTCGTGCGCGCGGGCGCGTGCCCGCCTCACGCCCGCCGGCGCGGGTGATGAGCTCCTGCGGGATCATGAGCAGCACCCCGGTGCCGCCGTGCGCGGACGGCCGGAAGGACACGGAGAGCCCGTGCTTTTTCGCGAGCCGGCCGACGACCGGGAGTCCGAGCCGGGTGCCGGAGCGCGCGGCCAGCTCCCAGTTCACCGGGGAGACGGCCTCCTCGGCCCGGCGGAGCGCGACTTCGCCCATCACCAGGCCGCCGTCCTCGACCATGATGACGACACCGGCCGAAACCTCCTCGACGTACACGTGCACTTCGGCCGTGGGCGGGGAGAAGTTGGCGGCGTTGTCCATGAGTTCGGCGAGGGCGTGCATGACGCCTTCGGCGGCGTGCCCGGCGACAGCCGCGGTGCTCGTCGAGTGCAGCCGTATGCGCTGATAGCCGCTGATCCGGCCCATCGCACCGCGCAGGATGCTCTCCATCACGATCGGCTTCGCCCAGCGCCGCCCCGAACGGGCGCCCGTGAGGACGGCGATGCAGTCCGCCAGCCGTCCCGCCTGCGCCGTACGGTGGTCCAGGTGCAGGAGGTCCCCGAGCACGTCCTCGTCGCTGTGCTTGTGCTCCATCTCCCGCAGGTCCGCCGCCATGCTGGTGGTCAGCGCCTGGACGCGGCCCGCGGCGTTGGCGCACGCGGACATCGCGGCGGCCCGCATGGTCTCGCTGCGGTGCACCTCGGTGGCCAGCGTGCTCAGCACCCGCTTGCGCGCCGCGTCGTCCCCCGTCGACACCGACGCGAGCGCCGTGTCGGCTGACGCCCCGTCACGCAACCGTTCCACCAAGGCGGGCACGGTCACCTCGGCGAACTGCAACGCGTCCGCCTCGGCGGCCACGGCCGCGGCTTGGTGGTCGGCGACGGTCTGCCGCAGCCGGCGGGCGGTCAGCAGGTGGTAAGCCGCGGTGGCCACGGCCGCCCAGAGTGCCACTGCCGCCGCGCCGCTTCCCCAGGCGACTTCGGGACGCAGTGACTGCGGGGCCAGGTACACGGCCAGCAGGCAGGCGGGAGCGGTCACCAGCACCGCGGCGAGCAGGGCAAGGGCGGTGCCGGGGCCGACCCCCGTGCCGGCGGCCTGCTTGCCGGGGTCGAGCGGCTCGCTGGAACCGGGCGGGCGGTTCGGGGGCGATATATCGGGCGTCATTATTCACGGTCCTTGTGGACAGGTCAGGTCCGGACAGGAAATGGTCTGTGGCCGATCAATGCCGCACCAATATAGGCGAGTTGGCCGTCATTTAGGGGGCGGCCGCTGGTGTGGATCTCCCTAATATGACGAGTCCTGAGGTTTTCGGTGCTCAGGGCGTTGCCCGGCTCTCCCCGTTTTTGAGCCGTGGTTACGCAGCGTCAGCACGGGCCGTGTCCAAGGCCCGGCTGACGGCCGTATGCGGGCCGTGGACAAGGGCGGCAGGACCGCGGGACCGGACTGCTGCCCGTCCCCGCCGCCCTGTGCCCGGGGCTCCGAAGTCCCGCACCCCCGCCCCCCTCAGTGGCCGTACGCCGTCACGCTCCGACCCTCGCCCGCCAACTCGCGTGCTCCGTCGGCAGGTTGCTGCGGCGGTTGACGCCGAGCTTGGGTCGAACCGCGCGTCGTCTCCGACAGGTCCCCGCGCTCGCGGAAGTCGCCGACCGTGGACAGGACATGGCCGACGGCCAGATGGCAGTGCCCGCGGGCCCGGAGACAGCGCAGCCCCCACACCGTCTCGAACATCGCCTCGGGCACCGTCTGGCGCAGGTGCTCCGCGGTGACGCGACGGTTGTCCAGCGCGGTGTTCGCCGCCAGGAGGACGCTCAGCGGATACCCGATCAGCGCGCCCCAACTGGCCGCCGTCAGCCGCGAGAAGGCCGTCTGCGCCTGCTCGGCCGCCGCGCTCAGGTCCCCGTGCCGGAGCGAGGTGTCCGCACGCACGCAGTCGAGCAGGGCCTGCCAGGTGCCCGCGTCCCGGCGCGTCCCTTCGGCGTGCAGGCGCTCGCACCACGTTATGGCGGCGTCGCCCTCGCCGCCGCGGGCCAGCGCGAGGATGGCCGCCGCGACGGTCACGGGCCCACGGATGCGGGTCGCCCGCGCCGGGCTCCCGGCGGCCGGGCGCGCGCGGCGGCCGGTCCGTAGAACCAGCGGCGCGTGAAGTTCAGGCACGCCGCCGTGCGGTCCTCGGTCGTGCCGCCGGACTCCTCGAGGAGGACGTGTGCCACGTCGCCCAGCGCGCCGTCGGGGTGCCGCGGTCCGACGGTGGGCGGCGCCACCCGTTGGTTGAGCGCCATCCTGGTGGCCTTATGGCCTCCACCGCCCCCGAGGCGCCCATGAGATGGCCCGTGGCGGACAGCGGCACCGTGCCGAGCGCGTTCCCCAGGCCGCAGCACCGCCGCGCCGCTCGGCGCTCTCCATCACGAAGCCGTCGCGGCCCCCCGCCCAGCCCTGGCACGGGCTGCGCGGCCAGGCGTACGGCCTCACGTCCGGCTGCGCTTCCGGCGGCGCGGCCGTACGGGAATGGCCAGGCCCCTCTTGACGGCCAGGGCGGTTCGAACCGGGCCAGTGATTCGACGACGAAGTCCGCGATCATTTCGCGCTTGATGCCGGTCGTGTTCATCAGTTCCTCAGGGAATCGCATGGCGGTGCCGGGCTGGTGGGTTCTCTGGCAACGGCCATGAGTTCATTCCGGCCCGCCACAACTCCCCCTCGATTCCCGCCGGAACAGCAACGCAATCCAACGTCTGGGCCCGGCGTTTCCGGCCCGCGCCCGAAGTCCCCACGCGGCTCGTCTGCTTTCCGCACGCGGGCGGCTCCGCGTCGTTCTGCTTCCCCGTCGCCAAGGAGATGGCACCGGAAGTGGACGTGCTGGCCATCCAGTACCCCGGACGGCAGGACCGCCGCGCCGAGCCGTCCGTGGACAGCATCCACACCCTCGCGGACCTGGTCGCCGAGGAGCTGACCGGCTGGGCCGACCGCCCGCTCACGCTCTTCGGTCACAGCATGGGCGCCATGCCGGCCTACGAGGCCGCGGCCCGGATCGAGCAGCGCGGCATCGTTCCGCTCGGCCTGTTCGCCTCGGGACGGCGCGCACCCTCGACGTATTGCGACGAGAACGTTCATCTGCGCGACGACGAGGGCCTCATCGACGAGATGAAGGAGCTCAGCGGCACCGACGCGGAGATCCTCGCCAACGAGGAGCTGCTGCGCATGATCCTGCCCGCGATACGCGGCGACTACCGCGCCGTCGAGACGTACCGGCACCGCCCCGAGCAGCCGCCGCTCGGCTGCCCCATCGTCACGCTGATCGGGGACGACGACCCGAAGGTGACGCCCGACGAGGCGCGTGCCTGGGAGCGGCACACGGCGGACAGTTCCGGCTGCCGGTCCCGCGCCACCGCGAGGACCGCTTCTGCACACGTCAGGGAGTGGTGGAGATGACCGCCGCGAGGCGACGTGGCCCTCCACGGCCACCTCCAGCCCGTCCGCGTGTGAGTACGGCCCTGGGCGGGGTGTTGGCGCGCTGGGCCGCGGTATGTCGGCCCGGGGCGGACCGTGGCCGCTCGGGTCCGTCCTGAAACGCCGGACGGGCTGGAGTGAGTGGCCGCTCCGGTCCGTTCTCGGCTGTCGGAGGGGTTGGGAGCGGTGGCCGCCCCGCCAAGCCCGTCCTCAAACGCCGGACGGGCTTGGCGGGGCGGCCGAAACGGACTGGAGCGGAGCGCGGCTCAGAGCTCCTCCTCCTCGCCGTCCTCCTCCTCGCCCTCCACCAGGACCGGCGACCCGTGGTGCGACCACACCTTCCAACTCCCGTCCTCCACCCGGCGGAACAGGTTGGTCGCCACCACCAGGCCGCCCACCAGTGGCCCCACCGAGCCGTCCTCCTCGGCCGGGCCGCCGCTCAGGATGTTCTCGGTGCAGCTGACCAGCGCGGTGTCGCCCTGTACGGCGACCTCCACGTCGGTCAGGAAGAACTGGATGTAGTCCGTGTTCGCCATGATCAGCGCGTACGAACGCAGCACCTCGCCGCGCCCCGTGAGCACCGGCCAGCCCGGGTGGACGACGCTCACCCCGTCGTCCAGCCACAGGTCACCCATGGCGTCCAGGTCGCCGCGTTCGACCGCCTCGTAGAGCGCGGTGTTCGCCGCCTCCACCGCCTCGACGTCCGTACGGGCCCCGCTCACGCGGCTCCCCCGGTGGCGCCCTCGACGGCGCGGGCGACCCGTACGGCGTCCGCGCTCGCGCGTACCTCGTGCACCCGCACCGCCCACGCGCCGTCCCGCGCGGCCAGCGCGGAGACCGCGGCCGTGGCCGCGTCCCGTTCCCGCGCGGGCGGCGGAGCCGCGTCCTCCGGAGTGGCCAGGATGCGGCCGAGGAACCGCTTGCGGGAGGCGGCCACCAGCAGCGGCCGGCCCAGTTCGGCGCGCAGCCGCGGCAGCGCGGCGAGCAGCGCCAGGTCGTGTTCGGCGCGCTTGGCGAAGCCGAGGCCGGGGTCCACGATGATCCGCTCCGGGGCGATGCCGCCCGCGACGGCGCGTTCCAGGGAGGCGCGCAGTTCGTCGACGACCTCGGGGACGACGTCGTCGTAGGACGCGCGGTTGTTCATGTCGATCGACTGCCCGCGCCAGTGCATCACCACGAACGGCACTCCGGCCGCGGCGACGGTCGGCACCATGTCGGGGTCGGACAGCCCGCCGCTCACGTCGTTGACCAGCATCGCGCCCGCGGCGAGGGCCTGTTCGGCGACGCGGGCCCGCATCGTGTCGACGCTGACGGGCACGCCGTCGCCCGCCAGCCCGCGTACGACCGGCAGCACCCGGCGCAACTCCTCCGCCTCGTCCACCCGGGCGGCGCCCGGCCGCGTGGACTCGCCGCCCACATCGACCAGATCGGCCCCCTGCACGGCCAGATCCAGGCCGTGCTTGATCGCGGCTTCGGCATCGAACCACCGGCCTCCGTCGGAGAACGAGTCGGGCGTGACGTTCACCACGCCCATCACCGCGCACCGGTCCTGGTCCGGCAGACCGGCGACCCGGCCGCGCAACGCACTCATGTGGTCCAGCGTAGTGCCGAGCCGCCACGCGTACGGCCCGGCCACCGCGTCAGCGCGAGGCGCCGCCGCCCACCCCTTCGAGCCCCCTCCGGCATGTCCGCGTCGCGCGGCCACCCGTACGGGAACGGGCCGTACGGGAATGGGGGAGTGCCGCCGGACGGTTGCGGGTAAGCGGCGGGGACCGCAGCCGGAGGCGGCGCGCGTGGCGGCCGTACGGGCGCACCGCGCGCGGCGCCCGGAGGCGGTCCGCGGACGCCCCCCCGGGGGCGGGGGCTGTCGGTGCCCGCAGGTAGATTCGACAGGTCGGCGTGCCCGCGGGCGCGCCGGGCGGGCGGCCCGCGACCGGGAAAGGCACAGGCCGTACAGACCAGCAAGGCCCAGTACAGACCAGTACAGAGCCGGTACAGACCAGCAAGGACCAAGCAGGGATCGGCACGGACCGTGCGGACCAGTACGGCCCGGCAAGGACGATGGACGGGAGTGATGCCGCGTGGACCGCGTCGCACTGCGCGGCCTGAGGGCACGCGGGCATCACGGCGTGTTCGAGCGGGAACGCGAAGAGGGACAGACCTTCATCGTGGACCTCGACCTGGGCCTGGACACGCGGCCCGCCGCGGACGGCGACGACCTCGCCAGGACCGTGCACTACGGCGTCGTGGCGGAAGAGGTCGTGGCGGTCGTGGCGGGCGAGCCCGTCGACCTGATCGAGACCCTCGCACAGCGCATCGCCGACACCTGTCTCGCGCACGCGGCGGTACGGGAGGTGGAGGTGGTCGTCCACAAGCCGGACGCCCCGATCACCGTCCCCTTCGACGACGTGACCATCACTATCAAGCGGAGCCGCGCATGACACCGAACAGCGACCCGACCGTACAGCCGGTGCCCGCTTCCGTGGTGCACAAGGTGGACGCGGCCGATACGACCCTGCACAACCCGCAGCGCGCGGTGATCGCGCTCGGCAGCAACCTCGGCGACAGGATGGAACGCCTGCAGAGCGCGGTGGACGCGCTCGCGGACACCCCGGGGCTGCGGGTGAAGGCGGTCTCACCTGTGTACGAGACGGTGCCGTGGGGAGTCGAGCCGGAGAGCCAGCCGTCGTACTTCAACGCGGTCGTCCTGGTGAAGACCACGCTGCCGCCGTCCTCCCTGCTGGAGCGCGGGCACGCCATCGAGGAGGCTCTCGACCGGGTCCGCGGCACCCAGCCGTACGAGCCGCGCACGATCGACGTGGACATCGTGGCGTACCAGGACGTCGTCTCCGACGACCCCACCCTCACGCTGCCGCACCCGCGCGCGCACGAGCGGGCCTTCGTGCTCGTGCCGTGGCACGACATCGACCCGGCCGCGGAGGTCCCGGGCCGCGGCCCGGTGGCCGACCTGCTGGCGAAGGTCGGCCATACCGGCGTCTCCCCACGCGCGGACCTGGAACTGAGCATGCCCGACTAACGTTGGTGACTCGTGAGACAACTGCGAATCAGGACGCTGGCCGGGCTCTTCGGCGTGGCCGGAGTCCTGTCCTGGGCGGGCGCCCGGATGCTCGACGCCCTCGACGCGCTGCCGAGCGTGCCCGTCGCGGCACCGATCGTGCTGGCGGTGATCGCCACCGTGCTGCTCGCGACCGCGCTGTCCCTGCGCTCGCGGCTCAAGGCCCAGCGCGAGCGGGTGCCGGGGGCGAAGGGTGTCGAGCCGATGATGGCCGCCCGCGCGGTCGTCTTCGGCCAGGCGAGCGCCCTCGTGGCGGCCCTGGTGTCCGGCATGTACGGCGGCACGGGCCTGTTCCTGCTGCTCAACGACCTCGACCTGCCGGCCCGCCGTGAGCAGTCCCTGTACGCGGGCCTGTCCGTCCTGACGGGCATCGCGGTGATAGCGGCGGCGGTCTTCCTGGAACGGGTGTGCAAACTCCCGGACGACGAGGACGACGACAACCCGACGGCGGCCACGGCGTAGTGGCCGCTTCACCCGCCTACGGGGTTTCCCCGCCTGTCGCGACTTCGGTGCCGAGGTGGCCGCGGTGACCGAGGCAGGGTGGGCCCGCGGCATTGTCGTCCGCACCCTCTGACCCCCTCCGCCCCGAGGGAAAGGAAGCCATCGTGCTCACGGATCTCGACGCGGTCGTCATCGGAGCCGGCCCTGGCGGCGAGACCGCCGTATCCCGCCTCGCCGCGGGCGGCCTGCGGGCAGCCCTGGTCGAACGCGAACTCATCGGCGGCGAATGCGCCTACTGGGCCTGCATCCCCTCCAAGACTCTGCTGCGCTCGGTCGAGGCCCGCGCCGAAGCCGCGGGCGCCGCCGGCTTGTCCGCACCCAACTTGGACTGGCCGGCTCTGCGCGATCACCGCAACTACATGATCCGCCACCTCGACGACGCCGCCCAGGTCGACGGTTACCGCAGGCAGGGCGTCACCGTGATCAAAGACAGTGCACGGGTCACCGGACGCAACCCCTGGCGCATCGAGGCGGGTGGACAGCAGTTGACCGCTGAGCACCTTGTGATCGCCACCGGATCACGGGCGCTGCGCCCACCCATCGACGGCCTGGACGGCGCGGAGGTGTGGACCAACCGGGAGGCCACCACGCTGCGGGAGATTCCCCGGCGTGCAGTGATGGTCGGCGGTAGCGCGGTCGGCGTGGAACTGGGTCAGTTCCTCGCGCACATGGGCACCCACGTCACCCTCGTCCAACGCGGCCCGCGCCTGCTGGACCGCGAGGAACCCCGCCTGAGCGAGCTGGTCGCCGACCGGCTTGGCAAGGACGGGATCGACCTGCGCCTCGGCTGTCAGGCCACCGCCGTCCGCCGGGAAGGCCACGACACCGTCGTCGAACTGGACGACGGGGGCAGCGTGCGCACTGACGTGATCGTCCTGGGCGCCGGCCGAGGCCCCCACACCACCGGACTGGGTCTCGACACCGTGGGCGTCCAGGTCAACGATCGCGGAGCCCTGGAGATCGATGAGCACTGCCGTGTCACTGACGACGGCCTGTGGGCGCTCGGAGACGTCACCGGAACCGCCTTGTTCACACACGTCGCCCAGTACCAGGCCCGGGTAGTGGCCGACACCATCCTCGGCACGCCGCGCCGCGCCGACTACACCGCCATCCCCCGCGTCGTCTTCGCCCAACCGGAGATCGCCGCCGTCGGCCTGACCACCGCCCAGGCCGCGGAGCAGGGCATCGATCTGGTCACCAGCGAACTCGATCTCACCGCCTCACTCGCCCGCCCTTGGACCTTCGAAACGGAACCCACGGGCACCCTCGGCCTGCTCGCCGACCGTGACCGGCGCGTGCTGGTCGGCGCCTGGGCCACCGCACCGCTCGCCGGCGAGTGGATCCACCAGGCCGCACTCGCCATCCGGGCCCAGATCCCCGTCGGCACCCTTCTCGACGGCATCGCCCAGTTCCCCACCTACAGCGAGGCGTATCTCAAGGCAGCCGAACGCCTCAATCTATGACCGGCGCGACTCCGATGAGCTGCCCCTGCGGACGGCACCCCCCGGAACGTCGTCGTTACGAATGCTCTTCGACGGAGCGTCGCAGCGCCTCGTGGAGCGCGGCGGGCGTGAGGACGCCCGCGAAGAGGTCGCCGTCCAATACGGCTATCCATCCCGCGTCGTGCTGAAGCATGGTGCTGAAGGCTTGCTTGAGCGTGGCTTCCAGGGGAAGCCACGCGGTCATCCGCCGTGTGTACCGCTCCACGGTGGCGTCTTCGTCCGGCGGCACCGAAGCGAGCGACTCGGCCGATACCCAGCCGTGCAACTCGCCCTCGTCGTCCAGCACAACGGCCCAGCGTGCGTCGCTCACGTGCATGCGCGTCGCCGCGGTGTCCGGCTGGTCGTCGAGACGGACCGTCGGCGGCTGCTCCAAGTCTGTCCGCTGTATCGGCGTCACCGAGAGTCGCTTCAGTCCGCGGTCCGCTCCGACAAACTCGGCCACGTACGGTGTGGCCGGTGCGTCCAGCACCTTGGCGGGCGGGTCGAACTGTTCGATTCGGCCGTTCCCGAAAACGGCCATCCGGTCTGCGAGGCGTACAGCCTCCTCGATGTCGTGAGTGACGAAGAGGACCGTCTTTCGCATGACTTCCTGCAACCTCAGGAACTCGTTCTGAAGGTGCTCCCGTACGAGCGGGTCCACGGCGCCGAACGGCTCGTCCATGAGCAGCACCGGGGGATCGGCGGCGAGTGCGCGTGCGACGCCGACACGTTGCCGCTGACCGCCCGAGAGTTGGTCGGGATAGCGGCTGCCGTGCGCTGAGGGGTCCAGGCCCACCAGCTCGAGCAGTTCGGCGGCGCGCGCCCGGCTCTCCTCGCGCCGCCAGCCCAGCAGGTGCGGAACGGTGGCCGTGTTCTCCAGGACTGTCTTGTGCGGGAAGAGGCCGACTTGTTGGATTACGTAGCCGATCCGGCGGCGCAGCGTGACGGGATCGACCGTCGCGATGTCGTCACCGTCGAGGAAAATCCGGCCGCTCGACGGCTCGATCAGGCGGTTCGTCAGTTTGACCGTTGTGGTCTTCCCGCACCCGGACGGACCGACCAGCGTGACCAACTCGCCCTCTGCCACGTCGAAGGTGAGATCGTTCACGGCCATGGAGCCGTCACGGTAGCGCTTGCTGACCTGTTCGAAACGAATCACACTCCATGATGGCAGGTGTTCGATAGGTTATCGAGAACGATCACGTGACGCGATGGACGGGGACCAGTGACCGCGACGGGGTGCCTGGCGGCCAACGACTGGATCTGCGGCGAGTACGTCCGCAGCCGGAGGTACGAGTTGCTCGACGCGGTCGTCCAGCATGTCGGGATCGCCTTCTCGTCCGTCGTCCTGGGGCTCGTCGTGGCCTTCCCGCTGGCGCTGGCCGCGCGGCGCTGGGGTGCGGGACCGGTGTTGGGGCTAACCACGGTCCTGTATACGATCCCCTCTCTGGCGATGTTCGCCCTGCTGCTGCCCGTCTTCGGCATCTCGGCCGGGATCGTGGTCACGGGGCTCGTGCTCTACTCCCTGACCGTGCTGGTCCGTAATCTCATCGCCGGTTTCGAGGCTGTGCCGGAAGAAGTACGGGAGGCCGCCCGCGGGATGGGCTATGGGCCGCGTCAGCTGCTCCTGGGCGTAGAGCTGCCGCTGTTGCTGCCCGCCCTGATGGCGGGGGTGCGCATCGCGACGGTGTCAGCGATCTCGCTCACCACAGTCGGCGCCATCGTCGGCTACGGCGGCCTGGGGAACCTCATCTACAGCGGCATGGAGAACTTCTTCAAAGCCGAGGTGCTCACCGCCTCGGCGATTTGCGTGGTGCTGGCCGTGCTGGCCGATCTACTCCTGCTCGGTTTGCAGTGGCTGATCACACCGTGGTCGCGGCACCGCGCAGGACGGGGGAAGGTACTTTGAGTTCCTCCTGGGAGACGATCCCGGCACTATGGCAGTGGCTGTCCACCGGCTCCAACTGGTCCGGTGAGAACGGGGCGTGGCAGCGCATCGCGGAGCACCTGGTCCTCACGTCGACCAGCCTGGGCCTGGCGTGCGCGATCGCCCTACCGGCCGCGGCATGGCTCGGTCACATCGGCCGTGGCGGGGCGCTCGCCATCAATATCTCCAACATCGGCCGGGCTGTACCGACCTTCGCCGTGCTGGTGCTGCTCACGCTGAGTCCCCTGGGCGAACACGGTGACTGGCCCACGATCATCGCCCTCGTCCTGTTCGCAGTCCCGCCATTGCTGACGAACGCCTATGTCGGTGTGCGGGAGGTCGATCACGACGTGGTAGAGGCCGCACGCGGGATGGGCATGTCCGGGTGGCACTTGCTGCGGAGGGTTGAACTGCCGCTCGCCTTCCCGCTGATCATGACGGGGATACGTTCCGCGGTGGTTCAGGTCGTGGCGACGGCGACACTGGCCGCGCTGCCCGGCGGTGGGGGGCTGGGACGCATCATCACTGCCGGTTTCCGCACGTATGACACCGCGCAGGTGGTGGCGGGTGCGGCGCTGGTCGCGATGCTGGCGCTGGCGGCGGAGGGCGTGCTGGTGGCGGTAAGCCAAGTGTTCGACCCGGCGCGGAGGCGGACGAAGGCGGAGCGCCGCTGGCGCAGGGCTGGACAAGGACCGTCGACATACAACGAAGCTGGAGCGCTGCCCGTCAGTGAGAGAAAGCCGGTGTGAACATGTCTGCTTGTCGTACTCGAACGCCTGGGTGGTGAAGCTGTGAACTCTCGAATGAACTCCACCCGTAGGCGCTGCGGGGTGCGTGCAGTCCTGGTGGTCAGCACTGTGGCTGCGCTGTCCGTCGGCCTCGTCGGCTGCGGGGGCAGTCTGGAGGAGGAGGGCGGCGGTGCCTCGGACGGCGATGGCAAGGGATCACTGACCATCGGGACGGCCGGGTTCACAGAATCGAAGATTCTGGCGAACCTTTACGCGAAGGTGCTGTCCGACGCGGGCTACGGCACCTCGATTCAGACGCTCAACAACCGCGAACTGTATGAGCCCGCCCTCGAAAAGGGCCAGATCGACGTCGTACCGGAGTACGCGGCGACTCTCGCCGAGTTCCTCAACGCGAAGACTAACGGGGCCGACGAAGCCGCGGAGAACCCGGTTGCGTCCAGCGACGCGGATAGCACGGTGGCCGCCCTGCGGAAGCTGGCTGAACCACGGGGACTGCAGGTGCTGGAGCACGGCGCGGCGGTGGACCAGAACGCTTTCGCGGTGACCAAGAAGTTCGCGGCCAAACACGACCTCAAGACACTGTCGGACCTGGGCGCGAAAGACGTCGAGGTCCGGCTCGCAGCCGGTGACGAATGCGAGGAACGCCGCTTCTGCCGACCCGGCCTGCGCGAGACGTATGGCATCGACATCACGTCCGTCGATCCCAAGGGAGTGGGGACGGTCCAGGCCAAGCAGGCGGTGAAGAACGGCACTGACCAGATGCTGTTGACCACGACGACCGACGCCACCCTCCAGGACTTCGGCCTGGTCGCTCTGGAGGATGACAAGAAGCTGCAGAACGCCGACAACGTGCTGCCAGTCGTCAACGTCAAGGACGCCGGGGACAAGGGCATCGCCGTTGCGCTCAACAAGCTCACGCGTGTGCTCACGACAGACGACTTGATGAGTCTCAACCGGAAGGTGGATTCCGAGCGGGAGAAGCCCGAGGCCGCAGCGGAGGAGTACCTGAAGTCGAAGGGTCTGCTGGACGACTGACCGCACCCTCGGAGCATTGAGGGGGAGTAACAATGCCTTTGCACGCTGTCGCGGAACGGGGCACACACGGTAAATTTCAGGCCATGCCACGTGGACGCCATCGCCATTCGCCGTCTCTGCACCGGCTCCTGCCCCCGGTCGCCGTCGGGGCCGCCGGGCTGGTCTTCGCGGGCGCGACCTGGCTGATATGCGATCCCGGTTTCGGCGACGCGGACACGCTCGTACTGCGCGGCCTCGCCGCCGCGGCGGCGCTGACCGGCGTGGCGGGTGCCGTGCTCGCCCGGACATGGGACCGGGGCGCGGGCCGCCGCGTCGCGGAACTGAAGGCGCGGCAGGCGAGCGTCGAGTGGCGCGCCGAGGAGCGGCAGGCCGACCTGGAGGGGGACCTCGAGGAGTCCCGCGAGATGCGTACGCGCCTGGAGACCAAGCTGCACGCCAAGCGCGCGGAGCTGGCCCGGCTGCGTACGGAGCACGCGGCGCTGCTGCGCCGGTACGCGCACGCGGAGGCCGGGCGGGCCAGCGCGCTGGAGGGCAGGCGGCTGCTGGAGCTGGAGTCCGGCGAGCCCGCACGGGCTCTGACGGCGGGCGCGGCCGACCACCGCAAGGCGTCCGGGGCGCCCACCCCGCTCACGTACCTGCAGGCGAAAGAGGCGCTGAAGCACCTCAAGCGGAACGCGGAGCGGCAGCAGGAGCTGCGAGCCGAGGCGGAGGCGGAGGCGGAGGCGGAAGCCGCCGAGGCGGCGCGGGCCGAGGCCGAGCGCGTCGAGGCCGAACGGGCCGCCCGGCGCCCCGGCGCGGCGGCGAGCCCCTTCGTGCCCGCCGGCGGGCTGCCGCGGCAGCCGCGGAGCGGCGACAGCGGGCGGTTCGACTTCTTCGGCGCGGCCAAGCGCGACCCGCGGCCGTCCTCCGGCGGCGCCGCTGCCGGTGCGGGGCGGGAGGGCGAAGCCGCGCCCGCCGGGCCCGCGGACCGGGCCAAGCCGGAGGCGGATGCGGAAGCGGAACCGGAGCCGGAAGCGGAACCCGGGCCGGAGCCGGAAGCGGAACGCGCCCCTGAGACCGTCGCGGAGCCGGACCCCGGACCCGGCGCCGACACCGGCCCGGTAGACGGCGAGTCCGACCCGTCCCACGAGTCCGGCCCGGAGACCGGCCCCGCCGCCCACGGCCCCGGCGTCCCCGCCCCCAGCCGTACGACCGCCCACCACCAGGCGGGCAAGGTCATCGACCTCGGTCAGCAGGACGACGCCGAGGCCCTCGACATCACGGAGCTGCGGAGCGCGATCTCCTGATGGCCGACGACCAGGACGCCGCTGCCCGGCGGCGCGTCGCCGCGTGGGCCGGTGCCGAACGGAAGCTCGCCGACGGCCCCGTCTCCGGCACCCTCGCCCAGCGGCTGGCCAGGCTGGCGGACGAGGCCCCGGAGTCGTACGACCTGGGCGAGTGGACCGACATGTACGGCGACGGCGTCGTCGCCGAGCTGGAGCGCCGCACCGCCGGTCTGCTCGGCACCGAGGCCGCCGCCTTCTTCCCCACCGGGACCATGGCCCAGCAGGTGGCGCTGCGCTGCTGGGCGGAGCGTACGGGCAGCCGTACGGTCGCGATGCACCCGCTCGCCCACCCCGAGCAGTGGGAACGGGACGCCCTCACCCAGCTCACCGGGCTGCGCGTCGTGCACACGACCGGCGAGGCGCGCAATCCGACGGAGGACGAAGTACGCGAGGTGGCGGAGCCGTTCGGCACGCTCGCCCTCGAACTGCCGCTGCGCGAGGCGGGCTTCGTCCTGCCCGACTGGGACGAACTGACCGCGACGGTCGAGGCCGCACGCGAACGGGACGCCGTCGTCCACTTCGACGGCGCGCGGCTGTGGGAGTGCACCGCGTTCTACGGGCGCGGCCTGCCGGAGATCGCGGCGCTCGCGGACAGCGTGTACGTGTCGTTCTACAAGTCGCTGGGCGGCCTGTCCGGGGCCGCGCTGGCCGGTTCGGCGGCGCTGGTCGAGGAGGCGACGGCCTGGCGGCACCGGTACGGCGGGCAGCTGTTCCAGCAGTGGCCCGCCGCGCTGTCCGCCCTGGTCGGCCTGGACCGCGAACTGCCGCGGCTGCCGCAGTACGTGGCACACGCGAAGGTCGTCGCGGTCGCGCTGCGCGAGGCGTTCGGGGGCGGAGCCGCGCCCTGGTCCCGTATCCGGCCGGAGGAGCCGCACACGCACCAGTTCCTGGTGTGGCTGCCGTACGACGCGGAGGTGCTGACCGAGGCGTCCGTGCGGGCCGCGGAGGAGACCGGGACGGGTCTGTTCCGGACCTGGTCGGACGCCGGGCCGCCCGGTGTCGCCGTCACCGAGGTGACGGTGGGCGCACCCGGCCTGTCCTGGACGGCGGAGGACGTCGCGGAAGCGGTACGGGAGTTCATGGCCCGCGTCCGCTGACACCGGCTGTCTCCGGCGTCGTCGGCGGCGACCCACGCGTACAGCACGGCCGACCGTCAGGAGCACTGTGCCTGCGAGCCGCCGCAGTGGGGCAGGGGCCCGCCCTCCGCCGGGCCCCTGCCCCCGTTCTGCCGGGGCGCACGCAGCAACCGGAGCGCCCGGAGCGCCCGCAGCACACCGGCCGCGCGCCGCAACGGACGCCGACGCGGCGGGCGCGGTGCCCGCACCCGTACGCGCCGCGACTCCAGATGCGCCTCGCGCAGCTCGCGTACGGTCCGCCAGTCGTGCGTGCCGGGTGCGGGCGGCGGCGGGGTGCCGTGCTGCGCCGCGCGGTGGACGTCGAGTGCGTACTGCTGGGACACGCTCATGGTGCTCTCCCGGTGTGGACGGCTGCCGCGGCCGGACGGCCTGCGGCTTTTCCCCACCGTGCGCCGGGCCCCGGTGGCTCGTCGCACCGATTGACGGAGGCAGTCAAACGAGGCGGCACCCCGCGTACGCACCGGCAGAATGGCCGCATGAGCGTCGATATCGACATCACGGGCCTGCCCCACGAGCGCATCGTCTTCAGCCCTTCCCCGCTGGCGGAGCTGGGGATGGCCCTGCACGCGCTCGCGGAGCCGGGGCACCACCCCGGTCTGCACGGCTGGACGACCGCGACGTCGGCGGCGCTCAAGCCGGAGCTGGCGGACCGACTGCACGAGGCGGACTTCCTGTGGAGCCCCACGTTCTCCGACGTCATGCTGCCGGCGGCGGGCGTACGCGGTCATGGCGGCCAGCCCGGCGCGACGCTCGCCGAGGAACTGGACCTCATGGACCGGCTGGACGACGAACGGTTCGTCTCGGCCGCGCTGGAGTTCAGCTGCTCCGCCGCGTACCGCTCCGGCGGCCCCTCGCCGCTCGCCGACGAGCGCGAGCGGAGGCGCGCCCTGGAGATGGCCGCGGCACGCGGGCCGCGCCAGGAGCAGTACACGCGCCGGCTGCTGGCCGACCCGCCCGCCGTACGCGCCTGGATACGCCGCCTCTTCGAGGACTGCGACCAGGCGTTCTTCGCCGACACCTGGCAGCGGCTGCGCGGCCAGCTGGCCGCCGACGCGCGGCACAAGACGGAGCTGCTGCAGCGAAAGGGGCTCGCGGACGCGCTGGCCGCGGTCTCGTCCGCGCTGACCCTGGACGGGGACGGCCGCCGTATCCGCGTGGACAAGCTGAGCGAGGGGCAGGCCACCGCGCTGGACCCGGACGTCGGGCCCGGCATCACCTTCGTGCCCAGCTCGATGGGCTGGCCGCACCTGCTCGTGCTGGACGCGCAGCGCTGGCGGCCCGTCGTGCTCTACCCCGTCGCCTCGCCCGAACTGTCCCGGCCCGCCTCGGTGCAGCTCGTACAGCTGCGGCTGGAGGCCCTCGCCCACCCGATGCGGATGCGCCTCGCCCGCTTCCTGGCCCGCGCGCCGTACACCACCGGGGAGCTGGCGGAAGCGGAAGGGGTGAGCGCGCCGGAGGTCTCGCGGCATCTGGCGGTGCTGAAGAAGGCCGGGCTGATCACGACCCGCAGGCGCGGCCGGTACGTGCTCCACCAGCTGGACCTGACGGTCGCGGCGCGGCTGGGCAGCGACTTCCTGGAGGGCATCCTGCGCTGAGCCGCGCCGCCCGCCCGCGCAGCGCCCGTCCGCCGGGTCAGCGGCCGCCCGCGCGCACCAGCCCCGTCTCGTACGCGAGAACGACGGCCTGCACCCGGTCGCGCAGCTCCAGCTTGGTCAGGATGCGTCCGACGTGGGTCTTCACGGTGGCTTCCGACAGGACCAGCTGAGCGGCGATCTCGCCGTTGGACAGCCCCTGCGCGACGAAGGTCAGCACCTCCCGTTCCCGCTCCGTCAGCCGTTCCAGCCCGTGGCTGAGCGGCTCCGGGTTGGTCGCGGGCAGCACCGTCGAGAAGCGGTCGATGAGCCGCCGGGTGGTGCTCGGCGCGACCACCGCGTCACCGCTGTGCACGGCGCGGATGGCGGTGAGCAGTTCGCTGGGCGGCACGTCCTTCAGCATGAAGCCGCTGGCGCCCGCCTTGAGCGCGGTGAACGCGTACTCGTCCAGGTCGAAGGTGGTGAGGATGAGCACCTTCGGCTGCCCCGGGCCGCCCTCGCCGCCCTCGCAGATGCGGCGGGTGGCCTCCACCCCGTCCAGATTCGGCATCCGGACGTCCATCAGGACGACGTCCACGGTCTTGGCACGCAGGATGTCCAGCGCCTCCAGCCCGTCCCCGGCTTCGGCGACGACCTCCATGTCCGGCTGCGCCGCCAGCACCATGCGGAATCCGGTGCGCAGCAGCGCCTGGTCGTCGACGAGCATCACGCGGATGGACATGCGGTGGGCCTGCCTCTCTCGGTTCTCTGCGAATCTGCGAGTCTGCGACCCCCGGTCCGGGCCGTCTCGGTTCTGTGCGGCTGCTGATCTGTGCGGCTGCCGACCGCTGCCGGCGTTCGAGGTGCCGGGGGTCAGTGCACGCTCTTCAGCGGCAGCACCGCGCTGATCCGAAAGCCACCGCCCGGTCTCGGCCCCGCCTCCAGGTTTCCGCCGACCATCCCGACCCGCTCCCGCATGCCGATCAGGCCGTGTCCGAGGCCGTCCATGCCGCCGTCCTCGTACAGGTCGCGCTGTGCGCCCCGCCCGTCGTCCTCGGCGAGCAGCGCCAACTCGCCGTCGCCGTACGTCAGCTGCACGTTCGCGCCGACGTGCGGGCCGCCGTGCTTACGGGTGTTGGTGAGCGCCTCCTGCACGATGCGGTACGCGGTCAGCTCGACGCTGCTGGGCAGCGGGCGCGGGGTGCCCTGGATCTTGAACGCGACCGTGAGGCCCGTGCCCCGCACCTGGTCGACCAGGTCGGCCAGCTGCTCCACGCCGGGCTGCGGCACGTACTCGCCGCTCTCCTTGGACTGCTCGCCGGTGCGCAGCACCCCGAGCAGCCGGCGCATCTCGGCGAGCGCCTGCCGGCCCGTGCCCGAGATCGTCTCGAGCGCCTGTCTGGCCTGGTCGGGCGCCGCGTCCAGGACGTACGCGGCGCCGTCGGCCTGGACGACCATCACCGAGACGTTGTGCGCGACGACGTCGTGCAGCTCGCGCGCTATCCGGGCGCGCTCGGCGGCGACGGCGACCTTGGCCTGCGCCTCCCGCTCCTTCTCCAGCCGGGCGGCGCGCTCCTCCAGCTCGTGGTAGTACGCCCGCCGGGTGCGCATCGAGTCGCCGAGGACCCACGCGAGCACGAAGCAGGCGGTCAGCAGGACGGTGCTGAGCACGTCCTCGACGGCGTTCTGGTTCGGGCTGGGCCAGCGGAGACCGGCGATGGTCGGGGCGACGCACGCGCCGGCGAGGGCGAGCCGGGACGCCCACTGCACGTTGCGGGAGGCGACGGTGAAGATGATCACCAGGAAGGCGAAGTTCCCGATGAACACCTGCACGTTCGCGATGAGCTGTGCGACCCCGGCGCCGCAGGACAACAGCAGCATCTTCTCGGGCGCTATGCGGCGCAGGGCGATGACGAGGCTCAGCGCCACCGCGACCGGCACCGCCGCGACCTGCTCCTTCGTGCCCAGCGCCTCGCCTTCGAAGTCCGCCTGGGTGCTCGCGATGATCCACACCGCGGACATCGCCAGGAGCAGGACGGCCCAGAAGCTGTCCACCCAGGTCGGATGTCTGCGGATGAAGTCATAGATGCGGTGCACGTCACCCAGCGTATGCACGCCGGGTACGTTCAAGGGTCAACCGGACGGCCGATCCGTGGACCCTTCACATACTCCCCAAGGTGGAGGCCCGGCCCTCGAAGCCCGGGATCCGGCCGCCGACCTGGGGCGCACAGCCCGTACGGTGTCGGCGTGGACGAGGACGGTGGCGCGGGCGGGGACACAAGCGGAGACCTGTCCCGTCAACACATCGGACGCCGCCGACGAAGGGTTAGGTGTGGACAGCGACGGAGGGCGGAACAGTAAAAAAAAGAAACGGGAGCGGCCCATGCCTGCGGCGTGGAACGGCGCCGCACCCACCCCTCCAGTGCCGCCCGCTCCTCCTCCGACAGAATCAACTCGGCCTTCGGCCGCCCAATACGCGCCACCAGGCAACCCTACACATCTGAACGGAATTCCCGACTCAGAAGACTAGGGCCTGTCGTCAAAGTAGCGCCGTCCGCCGAAGGCGGTGCCCACGGCGTCCGGTGCGTGCAGCTGCAAGGCGGAGTGCCGTCCTCGTAGTGGGCTACTCGGGCGGTGCGACAACGCAGGGGGCACCTCCCGGGCCGTCAAGGCCCAGGGGGAAGATGTGCGTGCAGGGCGTCGTGGGCAAGGCGGGACTTTGACGACAGGCGCTAGCCCACCACGTACGCGTACGGCTCCCTCACGACGGCAGGCGGTGCGCCGCGCGGGCCGTGCCCGTGACACCCGAGAGGAAGCCCTGTGCCCGGGGTGACGCCTGTTCCGTGAGCCACGCCGGGTCCACGTCGCACACGGCGACCTTCACCTCGGTGCCGGCCAGTGCGAGCGGCAGCGTGTGCACGACGGTCGAGGGGAAGCTGAGGATCGTGTGCCCGATCGGGCCGCGCCTGGCGACGAGTTCGAGCGGCAGGTCCGGGCGTACGACCTCCAGGGCGGCCTCGCCCGCGACCCGGTGCAGCTTCTCGGTGCTCTCGCGCCGGTGCGCGAAGTAGCGGGTGGCGCCGTGGGTGCGGGCGAGCCGGGTGACGGCCTCCAGATAGCGCTCTATGTCGACCACTCCCGTCTCCACCAGCGACGTGCCGACCAGGTCGGTGCCGCGGGTGAGGCGGGGCGGGCCGAAGCGGGCGCGGGTCCAGGCGAAGTCGTTCGCCGTGACGGTGACGCCGAGTTCGGTGACGGTCTCGTCCACCGGCATGGAGCTGAACACCTCGACCCGCCGCCCCTCCCCCGGCGTGAGCCGGCGGCGCGCGCGGTGCGAGACGGGCGCGTACAGCACGGCGGCGGGGCCGCCGACGCCCTTGCGGTGCCAGCGGGTGAGGCGTTCGCCGCGTGCGAGCTGGGCGACGAACTCCATGGTGGCGGTGCCGTCGTCGACCACCACGACCGTACGGGCGGCGGTGAGGTTGAGCAGCAGCTGTACGTAGCGCGAGAACGGGTCGCCGATGACGATCCGGGACGCGCGGCGCAGCGGCCGGGCGAGCGATGCGATGGTCTTGACGGGCGCGGCGGCGCCGCCGCGCGCCTCCGCCCACTGCACGGAGTGCCCTTCGTCGCGGGCGAGTTCGGCCATGCGGCGCAGCTGGCCGCGGGTCATCGGGTCGTTCGGCGGCAGCACCACGAGATCGAGCGAGTCGAGCGGGTCGAATTCACCGGACGTCCCGGCGGAGGCGGTGGGCTCCCCCGGCCCGTCCCCCGCTGTGGCGTCCGTGTGCGCCCACTCCAGTACGTTCAGCAGCTGGACCGGGCTCTCCACGAACGCGAGTGTCGCTGCGGCGCGACCGTCCCCGCGGGCCGGACCGGCGCGGCGCGCGCGGGCGCGCGGCGCGGCCGGGTCCGGCTCGGGGGGTGTGTCGGCGTGGCTCAACGCGTCGGCCGTATCAGACGGTCGCGGGCTCGCGCGCGGCGTCCTGGCCGTCGCCCTGGCCCTCCGTCTCGGCCTCCGCGATGACGCCCTTGACGCGGCGCAGCTTCTTCATCGGGGCCAGCTCGCTGTCGTAGACCTTCTTCACGCCGTCGCCGAGGGACTCCTCGATGGTGCGGATGTCGCGCACCAGCCGCTGGAGGCCCTGCGGTTCGACGGAGGCGGCCTGGTCGGAGCCCCACATGGCGCGGTCGAGGGTGATGTGCCGCTCGACGAAGGTGGCGCCGAGCGCGACGGCGGCGAGGGTCGTCTGCAGACCGGTCTCGTGACCGCTGTAGCCGATCGGCACGTTCGGGAACTCGGCCTGCAGCGTGTGGATCATGCGCAGGTTGAGCTCCTCGGCCTTGGCCGGGTACGTCGAAGTGGCGTGGCACAGCAGGATGTTCTCGCTGCCGAGCACCTCGACTGCGTGCCGGATCTGCTTCGGCGTCGACATGCCGGTGGAGAGGATGACCGTACGGCCGGTGGCGCGCATGGCGCGCAGCAGCTCGTCGTCCGTGAGCGACGCGGAGGCCACCTTGTGCGCCGGCAGGTCGAACTTCTCCAGGAACGCGACCGCCTCGGTGTCCCACGGCGACGCGAACCAGTGGATGCCCGCCTTGCGGCAGTGCTCGTCGATGGCGCGGTAGCCGTCCTCGTCGAACTCGACGCGGTGCCGGTAGTCGATGTACGTCATCCGGCCCCAGGGGGTGTCGCGCTCGATGTCCCACTGGTCGCGCGGGGTGCAGATCTCGGGTGTGCGCTTCTGGAACTTGACCGCGTCGCAGCCCGCTTCGGCGGCGGCGTCGATCAGCTTGAAGGCGTTCTCGAGTTCGCCGTTGTGGTTGATGCCGATCTCACCGGTGACGTAGACGGGCTGGCCGGGTCCGGCGGTCTTGTCGCCCAGGGTCCGGAGGCGGTGGCTGGAAGTCATGATGAGAGGGGTTCTTTCTGCTAGAGGAGCTGAGGGCTGGGGGGTTAGAGGGAGGGGCCGAGGATCCACGAGGCGATCTCGCGGATCGCGCCCGCACCACCGGGTGCGGAGGTGACCGCGCGGGCTGCGCCGCGTACGACGTCGTGTGCGCTCGCGACCGCGACGGGCCAGCCGACGAGGCCGAAGCACGGGAGGTCGTTGACGTCGTTCCCGACGTAGAGCACGCGCTCCGGCGCGATGCCCTGCTCCTCGCACCAGTGCCGCAGTGCGAGGTCTTTCCGGTCGATGCCGTGCAGCACGGGGATCTTGAGCTTGTGCGCACGTGCGGCGACGACCGGGTTCTGCTCCGTGGACAGGATCAGCAGCTTCAGCTCGTCGCGGCGGAGCGCCGCGATGCCGAGGCCGTCGCCGCGGTGCACGGCGACCAGCTCCCGTCCGTCGGAGTCGACGAGCACCCTGTCGTCGGTCTGGGTGCCGTCGAAGTCGAGTACGACCGCGTCGATGTCGGCGCGGGTGGGTCGCGGCGCGGCCGGCGCGGTCGTGTCGGAGCCCGTGTCGAGGAGCGGCGCGAGGGCGCGGGCACGGGCGAGGTCGTGCGGGTCGTCGATCTCCAGCACGCGGGCAGGGTCCGTACGGACGGCCTCGGTGCGGCCGAAGAAGCGGTGTCCGGCCTTGCGGAACCCGGGGCCGTCCATGGCGTACGCGGCGCCCGTCTCGAGGAAGTCCTGCGGGCGGTCCTGGCGGCGCGGGCGGAACGACTTGTCGTGGTTGACGCCGTGCGCGCCGGCCTCCGTACGGGCGCCACCCGCGTCCGTACGGACCGCGCCGGCCTCCGTACGGGCGGCGGCCGTCACGCTCTCCGCCTGTGCCTCCGCCGGGTCGCCCTCGCGCCACACGAAGCCGTGGAACGCCGCCACCGTGAGCGCGCTGTCCGCGCCGCCCTCGACGACCGCCGCCGTGACGCCCTCGATGTCCTCGGCCGCGATGAACGGGCTGGTGCACTGCACCAGCAGCACCGCGTCCACGGGGTGGCCGTGCCGGGCCTCGTGGGTGTCCATCGCGTGCAGGACGGCGGCCTCGCTGGTGGCCAGGTCGCCCGCGATGTCGTCCGGGCGCTCCACGATCTCGGCGCCCGCGGCGCGCGCCGCGGCGGCGATCGCGGAGTCGTCGGTGGAGACGGCGACGTGCGTGACCAGCCGCGCCGCGCGGCACGCCCGTACGGCGCGGGACACCAGCGGCACGCCGCCGACCTCGGCGAGGTTCTTGGCGGGCACGCCCTTCGAGCCGCCGCGCGCGGGGATCACGGCGAGCACGCGGCGCGCGCCGACGTCCGTACGGTGCGCGTCCGTACGGTGCGCGCCCGGCCGCTGTGCGGCTGCCGTGTGGTGCTGCTGCGCCGTCGGCTCCGGGTGTGCCATCTCGGTTCCCTTCGTGGCCGCTTCGGCCTGCGTGGCCGGTTCGGCCTGGTCATCGGACGTGCTCACAGCTCCCCCATGCGGCGGATCACCGGGGCGACGCGCTGGACGCCGTGCCGGTACGCGCCGCGCGCCGCCTCGCGTACGGCGTTCCGTACGGCCCGGCGCACCCCGGTCGCCTCCTCCGCCGAGCCGGCGGCGCCGGGCAGCGGGGTGCCGTCGGGCGCAAAGCCGTACCGGGCGAGGACCCGCGGCAGGTAGCCGGGCGCGGTGGTCGGCGTGTAGTACGGCGTGGGCAGCGGCAGGCTGTCGCGCGCGACCAGGGCGGCGACGCGGTCGCGGGCGGCGTCGAAGGCGGTCTCGTACGGCGTGCTGCCGCCGGTCGTGCCCCCGGTCGTGCCCCCGGTCGTGCCGTCGGCCGGGCACACGCCCTGTCGCGCCGTCCACTCCGGGTCGGCCTTGGGCAGCTCACCGGCGTCCAGCTGGTCCCAGGAGGTGAGGCAGCCGGAGCCGAGGAAGTGGTGGTTGCCGAGCGCCTCGCGGACGCCGAGGTCGGTGAGCACGGCGGTGGGCACCGCGCGGTGCAGGGACTCGAGGGCGGCCGTGGAGCTGACGGTGACCAGCAGGTCCGTACGGTCGAGGACCTCGCCCATGTGGCCGTAGACAAGGCGGCAGTTGGCCGGGAGGCCGCCGGGGAGGCGTTCGGCGAGCTTCTGGTACGGCTCTTCCTCGATGTGCGTGGTGTGCTCGCCCGGCTTGCTGCGGAGCTTGATCAGCACCTCGCGGTCCGGGTGCAGCCGGGCGTGCTCGACGGCGCGGCGCAGCAGGTACGCGCGGTCGGTGCGGTTGTCGGGCACGGACGGCTGGACGGCGAACACCACGGTGTACGGGCGGGGTCCGGCGCCGTCCGCGGCGTCCGCTCCCTCCGCGCCGTCCGCACCCTCCCGGGCGTCCCCGGCGGCTCCGGCGCTCGCGCCGTCCGCCGCGTCCGGCCCCCCGCCCGGACGCGGCCCTCCCTGCGACGCCCCGGTCCCGCCCAGGAACGGCAGGGCACACTCGACGACGCTCCGGCTGTCCGCGCCGACACCCTCGTACACCGCGCGGAACCGCTCGGCGTCGTAACGGGAGTTGGCGAGCACCACGTCGGCGCCGTGCCGGAGCAGCAGGCCGTCGGCCAGCTTCTCGTAGACGATCCCCACGTAGCCGGTGACGAGCACGGGTCTGCGCGCCCCGGCCTCCTCCGGCCGCCCGGGCGGCTCCTGCGGTGCGGCGGTCTGCCGTGCGGCGGCGGCCAGCCCGTGCACCATGGCCTGCACGGCGCCGCCCACGCAGGAGAGGACCACCACGTCGTACGCGTCGCGGGAGGCCGTACGGACGAAGTGCGTCCCCGTCACCTCGCGTACCGAGTCGACCTCGACTCCCACCTCCGCCAGCTGCCGCGGGGTCGGGGTGGCGCGGCCGCGCAGCAGCAGCCCCTCGATCCGGGCTTCCGGGACGAGGCGACGCGCGGTGAGCACGCCCCATTTCCAGCGAGTGTCGGAGTCCGCGAGCACGGCGACCCGGACAGGAGAGGAGGGGGCAGGAGTACGAGATGGCACGTCACTGACGCTAGGAAGGCATTTCGATTCCCGGCCCAACGCAAATACAACAGACGGTTAACAGCGGATCGACGTCCGGCCAACCACCTTGCGAGAGCGATGGGTTAACCATTCCGCCACGCCGTGTTCACCTCCGCGTACTCCGCAGGTCAAGACGGATGCCAGTCGGCCACCTAATGTCTCGCGGGTGGTCAAGCTCTCCGTCATCGTGCCGTTTTACAACGTGCAGTCCTATGCGCCCGACACCCTCAGAAGTCTGCGTGCCAACACACGCGCAGACTTCGAATTCATTCTCGTCGACGACTGTTCGACCGACGGGACACCGGAAATCCTGGAGCGCGCCGAGCGCGAAATTCCGGGTGCGGTGCGGGTGCGGCACGAAGAGAACGGCGGCCTCGCCACCGCCCGTAACACCGGGCTGGACGCGGCGAGCGGCGAATTCATCACCTTCCTCGACGGTGACGACTGGCTCGCCCCCGGGTACTACCGCGAACTCCTCGCCGCCATCGAGGAGCTGGACTGCGACTTCGTCCGCACCGATCACGTCCAGTGCACAGCACGCGCCCGTACGCTCTCCCGCGTCCCGCACGGCCGCCGCGGCGTCGCCCTGAACCCCCGCGACGCCATCCTGCCCGCGGACCGCACGACCTCCGTCGACTACGCGTACGCCTGGGCGGGCATCTACCACCGCAGGCTGCTCGACGAGGGCCTGCTGCACTTCACTCACGGCCTGCGCACCGCCGAGGACCGGCCGTGGATCTGGCGGCTGCACCGGGAGGCGAAGTCGTTCGCCGTGGTCGGCCTGCTGGGCGTCTTCTACCGCCGCGGCGTGGCCTCCTCGCTGACCCAGATCGGCGACGTGCGGCAGCTCGACTTCATCCGCGCCTTCGACCAGGTCGTCGAGGAGACCTCGCGGGACGCGGAGGCGGACCGGCTGCTGCAGAAGGCCGTACGCACGTACTGCGCGATCATTTCCCACCACCTGAGCAGCGGAAGGTTCGAACCGCAAGTGGCACGCAAGCTGCGCCAGATGAGCGCCGCGGCACTGAAGCGGCTGCCCGCCGACGTGCTCACCGAAGCGCTCGACTCGATGGACGTGCAGCGCGCGTCCCGCCTGCGCCGGCTGCGCAGGCGCCCGGTGAACGCCGGGGAGGCCGCGGCCTGATGCGTACGCAGATCTTCTTCGCCTCGTCCCTCTACGGCGCGGCCACCGTGGCCGCCGCCCTGGACGCGGGCTGCTTCGACGCCGCGGACCGCCGCGTGCTCCTGGTGAGCAACAACGCGGCCACGCCCGAGACCTCGCCCTCGCTCGACAAGATGGCCGGCTTCGAGCGGCTGCGCGACCGGTTCGACCGCGTGCTGTCCTGGAACGACGCCATCCGCCCGTTCCACCCCGGCGGCTGGTCGCCGCGCGCCGACGACGTGCCGCTGTGGGAGCGCCACCTGCGGCTGCTGTGGGGCCTCGGCGAGCCGCACCAGGACCCGGTCGAGCTGATCGTCGAGTCCATCCAGGTCAACCCGGCGCTCGCGCTGTGCCAGATGTTCCCCGAGGCGCCGGTCGACGTGTACGCGGACGGGCTGATGAGCTACGGCCCGACCCGCAACAAGCTGGACCCGCTCGTCGGCACCCGGGTGCGCCGCGTACTCCATCTCGACCTGCTGCCGGGGCTGCGGCCGCTGCTGCTCACGGAGTTCGGGGTCGCCCCGGAGACCGTGCCGACCAGCGCATTCAAGGCCGTACTGGCCGAACTGACCGCCGACGTACCGCCGTCCGTCACCGCGCGCGCCGCGAAGAGCCCGCCGCCGGCGCTGCTGCTCGGGCAGTACATGTCGGCGCTCGACATCCTGTCCGCCGACGAGGAGGAGCGGCTGCACGTACGGATGCTGCGCGGCGCCGTCGCCCTCGGCCACCGCCGCGTGGTGTTCAAGCCGCACCCGGTCGCGCCCGCGCGGCACTCCCGCGTACTGGAGAAGGAGGCCGGGGAGCTGGGCGTCGAACTCACCGTGCTGGACGACCCGGTGCTCGCCGAGGTGCTGTACGAGCGGCTGCGCCCCGCGCTCGTCGTCGGCTGCTTCTCGACGGCGCTCATGACGGCGTCGGCGTTCTACGGGCTGCGGGTCGCCCGTACGGGCACGGATCTGCTGCTGGAGCGGCTGAAGCCGTACCAGAACAGCAACCGCGTCCCCGTCACGCTCGTGGACGCGCTCCTCCCGGACCTCGACGACCCGGCCGCCGTCGAGTCCTGGCGGGCGCCGGACGCGGAGCGGGTGAGCAGCGAACTGACGGGGCTGGTGCGGACGGTGGGCTTCTGCATGCAGGCGCAGATCTATCCGGATCTGCGGCCGGAAGCGGAACGCTTTCTCTCGACGAAGCTGAACGAGCGCACCTGGCCGTACTTCAAGCGCCGCAGACTGACCGCACTGGGGCTGCCCGGCGCCGTGCCGTCGCAGCTGTCGTTCCTGCCCCGCAACGCCGTGGTGCGCAGGGTCGCCCGCCGCGCACGCGCCATCAAGCGCGGCACGCTGGGATGAGCGCACCGATAGCCGCGGCGGGCTCCGGCACCGTCGCGAACATGCCCGGAGCGCTGCCGCCCGCGGCACCCATGAAGCCCGCGACGGCGGGCGCCGCGGCTCCCCGGGCCGGGGCGCACACCGTCGTCCCCGCGCCGAGGAAAGCGGCACCCGCCCGGCTGCGCGCCCTGGACGGGCTGCGGCTGATCGCGGCGCTGATGGTCGCCGCGTACCACCTCGGCGGGCGCAGCGGCGAGATATCCGCCGCCTGGGGCAGCTCCCCGGCGGTGCAGTTCCCGTCCATGTCGCAGCTCTTCGCGTACGGCTGCCTGGGCGTCCACATCTTCTTCGTGATCAGCGGCTTCGTGATCTGCATGAGCGGCTGGGGCCGCAGCCTGCGCGCGTTCACCGCCTCCCGCATCGCCCGGCTGATGCCCGCGTACTGGGCCGCCGTCGTGCTCGTCACCCTCGTCTTCGCCCTGCCCTGGGTGATCTTCGAGGCGGTGTCGCCCAGCGACATGCTGGTGAACCTCACCATGCTCCAGGAGCCGGTCGGCTCCGACCGGGTCCTGGGCGTCTGCTGGACGCTCTGGGTCGAGATGCGGTTCTACCTGCTCTTCGCCCTCTTCGTGGTCATCCCCGGCGCCACCCGGCAGCGCGTCGTGTTCTTCTGCGCGGGCTGGACGATGGCCGGGGTGCTCGCGCAGGCGTCGGGCTGGGAGCCGCTGAAGCTGGCCGTCATGCCGGAGTACGCGCCGTTCTTCATCGGCGGCGTCGGCCTGTACCTGGTGCACCGCTTCGGGCACGACGCGACGGCCTGGGCCATCGTGATCAGCAGCTGGCTGCTCGGCCAGCACTACGCCGTCGCCGGCCTCTGGCGCCCGGCCGCCGACGCGGGCTTCGCGTACCGCAGTTCGCTCGGCATCATCGCCGTCGTCACGGTCGGCTACGTGCTGGTGGCCGCGATCGCCCTCGGCCGCTTCCAGTGGGCCAACTGGCGCTGGCTGACGGTCGCGGGCGCGCTCACGTACCCGTTCTACCTGGTGCACGAGCACCTCGGCTGGGTCGCGGTCCGCTTCCTGCACCGGCACTTCGGGCTGCCGTCGTGGGCGGTCCTGCCGCTGACGGTCATCGGCCTGCTGATCCTGGCCTGGCTGCTGCACCGCCTGGTGGAACAGCCGCTCACGCCGCGGCTCAGGAAGGCCTTCGGGCGATAGCGGCGGCCGGACACCCCTGACCGGCGTCCCCGTTCAGCGTTTCGGCAGCAGCTTCGCCTCGATGCCCGCCACGAGCACCTCCAGGCCTTCCTCGAAACGCTCCTCGTAGTTCAGGAACAGGTCACCGCCGGCCTGAGCCGCCAACGGGTGCTCCGCGCCGATGCGTTCGGCGCGCGCCGCCACGTCGTACCCCTCGCGCCGCTCGCCCGGCACGGGGTACACGCCCTGCTCCTCGGTGACGAAGCCGAGCGTGAAGGCGAACGCGAGGGAGAGCGCGCGGGCTGCGGCGCTCGGCGTGAAGCCCGCGGCGACGAGCGTGCGCAGGTACGACTCCTGCAGCGCGGCGTGCCCGAAGTCCGTGAAGCGGGTGCCGCCGAAGACCTTCGCGCCGTCGCGGTACGCCAGCAGCCCGCGCCGCAGCGCCCGTTGCATCCCGGTCAGCCGCTGCTGCCAGCCGGTTCCGTCCGCGCCGACGTCTTCCTCGGACGGTGCAGACGCCGCAACGGTGCGGAACATGGCGGTGGCCATCTCGTCCAGCAGTGCCTGCTTGCCGGTGAAGTGCCAGTACAGCGCAGGGGCCTGGACGTCCAGCTCCTTGGCGATGCGGCGCAGCGTGAGCCCCTCCAGGCCGACCTCGTTCAGCAGCCGGAGCGCGGTGTCCACGACATGGGCGCGGTCGAGCGGCGGTCTGCGCGCGGGCGCGGCCTTCCCGCGCTTCCCGGTCTTCTTCTCATCGTCCACGCTTGACAATTTAACACCGTTAAAGCAATGCTTCCGGCATGACCTCACTTAACAACGTTAAGGACGCTGGTTCCGGCCCCGCCGTGCTCATCGTCGGAGCCGGACCGACCGGGCTCACCCTCGCCGTCGACCTCGCACGCCGCGGCGTGCCCGCGCTGCTCGTCGAGCGCGCCGACGGGCTGTTCCCCGGCTCGCGCGGCAAGGGCCTCCAGCCCCGCACCCTGGAGGTCTTCGACGACCTCGGCGTCATCGACCGCGTACTCGCCGCGGGCGGCCCCTATCCGCGCGTGATGACCTGGGAGGACGACCGTCAGCTCGGCGAGCACGACATGGCCGTCCGCTCGCCCGGCCCCGTGCCCGGCGTCCCGTATCCGGAGGGCGTGATGCTGCCGCAGTGGCGCACCCAGCGGGTGCTGTACGAGGGGCTGCGCGAGCTCGGCGGCGACGTACTCTTCGGCACCGCGCTGACGGAGCTGGCCCAGGACGAGTCCGGCGTCACGGCCCGGCTGGGCAACGGCGAGTCCGTACGGTCGCGCTGGCTCGTCGCCGCCGACGGCGGACGCAGCACCGTACGCGGGCTCCTCGGCATCGGCATGACGGGCGAGACGGTCGCCACCGAGCCGATGTTGGTCGCCGACGCACGCGTCGAAGGACTGTCGCGCGAGCACTGGCACATGTGGCCGAAGGCGCCGGGCGGCGGCATCGCCCTCTGCCCGCTCGCGGGGACGGACCAGTTCCAGATCTCGGCGAAGCTCGGGGAGAACGGGCACCCGGGCGGGCCCGGCGGGCCGGGCACCGGCCTGGCGGACGTACGGCGGCTCGTCGCGGAGCGGACCCCGCTCGACGCGTCCGCCGTACGGGACCTGAGCTGGGCGTCCACGTTCGTGGCGCGGGCCGCGCTGGCCGACCGGTTCCGGGACGGCCGCGTCCTGCTCGCGGGCGACGCGGCGCACATCCACTCCCCCATGGGCGGGCAGGGGCTGAACACCAGCGTCCAGGACGCCTACAACCTGGGCTGGAAGCTGGCCGCGGCGCTCGCCGACCCCGGCACCGAGGAGGCGCTGCTCGACTCGTACGAGCGCGAACGCGTCGAGGTGGCCGCCGACGTCCTCGGCCTCAGCACCCGGCTGCACCGGGCCGCCGACGCGGGCCGCGAGGAGGGGCGGCGGCGCGGCCGGGAGGTGCTCCAGCTGGACCTCGGCTACCGCACCGGACCGCTCAGCCGGGACACTCGCGGCACGCCGGACGGCACGCTGCGCGCGGGCGACCGCGCCCCGGACGCGGAGTGCGCGCTGCCGGACGGGACGCCGCTGCGCCTCTTCGACGCGTTCCGCGGCCCGCACTGCACGCTGCTCGCCGTGGGCGGTGCGCCCGCCGACGGCGCCGTGCCCGCGGTGCCGCTGCCGGTCCGCACGTACGCGGTCACGATGACCGAGCCGCACGCCCGCGAGGCGTACGGCACCCGCCCGGCGCTCTTCCTGATCCGCCCTGACGGCTACGTGGGGCTGGCCACGGAGGACCCGGCCGAGGTGGCGGGCTACACGCTCCGCCCTTGAGCGGGCGCGGCACGGGGCCGACGAAGGGCCCGCGTATCACGTGGGAAGGGTCACAAAGCGGGCCGACGGCTGGTCGCCGGGGCGGCCCGTTGCGCAAGGTGGGGCGAACCGGGACGGCAGCGGCCGTGGACCCGTATGCCCGCAGACCGTCGCACGCACCACGGAGCACGAGGAACGACCATGACCCACACGCTCGCGGCCAGGATGACGGCCCCGCTCACCCGCACCGGCGGACCCGACGACGACGGGCACCGCGAGCTGCTGGAGCACGCCCTCGGGTGGACGCTGCTGGTGCTCGTCGCCGTGCTGGTCACCCGGCTCGGGTTGATGTAGCCCGGCGGGTTCGGTCATCCGCACGCGGCAACTGTAATCAGTCAAATACCCTGGGCTACAGGCGTGATGACAACGGCACACGCTGTGACGTCTGTGACATCAGGGGGTCCCTGTGGCCAACATCAAGCAACTCGACCCCGGGGCCTCGCCCCTCCACTACTTCGGCAGTGAGCTGCGCCGCCTCCGCAGAGAGGCAGGACTGACCCTCGACCAGCTCGGTGAGCGGCTCTACTGCACCGGCTCGCTGATCGGCCAGATCGAGACGGCGGACCGGAACCCGACCAAGGACTTCATCGAACGGGCCGACAGGGCGCTGGACGCCAACGGCTCCCTGCTGCGGCTGTGGCCGCTCGTGAGCCGCAGCCGGTTACCGCGCAGTCATCGGCAGGTGGCCGAGGTACAGGCAGCGGCGACCCAGATCTACGCCTACGAACCGCAGTTGGTGCACGGACTGCTCCAGACGGAGGCGTACGCACGGGCCGTCCTCGGCGTGCTCGACCACGACGACCTGGACACGCGGCTTGAGGCGTGGATGGCCCGGCAGCACGTCCTCACCCGCGACCAACCCCCGCTGTTCTGGGTGGTGCTGAACGAGGCAGTGCTCCACCACGAGGTCGGCGGCCCGGAAGTAATGCGGGAGCAACTGACGCATCTGCTGAGCTACGTGGGCACCCGGCGCGTGCAGATCCAGGTGCTCCCCTTCAGCACCGGAGCCATGGCGGGGCTGCACGGGGAATTCCAGCTCCTCTCCTACGTGGACCAGCCCAGCATCGTCTACGGCGGTGGCTGCGGCGCCCAACCCACCGCAAATACAGAGGAGTTCGCAGAGCACTCCCTACGTTACGATCTGCTACGAGCCGCAGCACTCTCCATCGAGGACTCGGCGCGGCTTATCGCTCGCGTACTGGAGGAGCGCTATGACCCCTGCCCCAGAACAGACGACCCGCTGGCGTAAGTCCAGCTACAGCAACAACGACAACGGCATGTGCATCGAGTGCGCCACGCTCGGCGCCACCGCCTGGCGCAAGTCGAGTCGCAGCAACAACGACAACGGCGCCTGCGTCGAGATCGCGACGCTGCCCGCCGCCGGAGCGATAGGCATCCGGGACTCCAAGGTCCCGGACGGCCCGCACCTCACGGTGTCCCCGGAGGCGTTCGCCGCCTTCGTCCGCACCGCCGCGACCGCGTAACGCGCGCACGAAACCCGGCCACCCGGCCGCACCGCCTAGGCGGTGCGGCCGACGTGCGTGACCAGCCCCAGCAGACGGCCGACCTCTTCGTGCGACACGCCCTCCCCCAGCCTGCCGACCGCTTTGCGCCGCTCGCGCTCGGCAATCGCGAGCGCGTCTTCGAGATCCTCTGTCACCTGGGGCGAGACGAGGAGCCCGGCAAGCGCGCGCAGGCAGCCCGCGCGCGAAGCGCTCAGACGCTCATGCCACGCGCGTGGGCAGGGGGCGAAGAACGAAGGCGCCGTCGATAGCGAAGGGACCGCTGCTGGCTCCATCCAAGGGTCCCCCATGTGCTTCATGCGGCTGAGAATCCGCTTGAAGTGGCGGACCCCAGCGTGGGTTGGCCAGGCAACCGTTCCACCCACGCAGGCACCTCGACCAGGTGTTCAGCCCGCAGGCCGACGTGCGGGTCGGGCTGGATGAGGAGAGTCGCCGAGCCGCGAGCGGCGCGTTCCGCGGCCCATTCGTGGTCGAGGCTGGTGAAGTCGTCGTCGATCCAGGCGGCGGGGGCGTCGCCGAGCCAGGCGTCGACGTGGTCGCGTTTCCACAGGTAGCCGTTGGGATGGCTGGTGGTGATCTGTGGGCGCGGGAGATCGACGTGAGGGAAGGGCGGGAGTCCGAGGAGGGGGCCTATCAGGGTGGCGGCGTCTTGGCGCCAGCTCGTGCACCAGATGGGAGTGACTAGGCCGGTGCGGATTACGTCCATGAGCAGAGGGCCGTGGGCGGAGTTGAGCCAGATCGTCACCGGGTCGTCCGGGGCCCGATGGGAGGGGACGACATCGTGGTGGGCGTGGCTGGCTGGGCCGGTCCCTGTGTCGTCGGGGAATGGTATGAGGACGCCATCGATGTCGAGGAGAAGATAGGGCACGCGCATCGGTTCCTCCGTGGGAAAGCCAGGGGCTGGTGTCAGAGCTTGCGTGCGGTGATCAGCAGGGTGGTGGGCCAGCGGTTCTGGTGGGCGTCGTGGAATTCCTGGGCCGAGGCGAGCCAGAGACCCGCCCGATTGAGGTGCTTCTCCCAGCGGTCTGCGTTGAAGTCCCACCGGACGAGGGGCAGACGGCGGCGATCAGGCAGGATGACGGAGTCGCGACGGGGCCGGTCGTCGGCGGAAGGGCTCCTACCGGCGCGCAAGGGGTGAGGCACCGAGAAGACGAGCGGGCAGCCCGGCTTGAGGTGGTGCGCGATGCCAGGGAGCAGGAGTTCGGGGGCGACGAGGCCGACGGCGCCGAAGACCGAGTAGATCGCGTCAAAGGGCTGGTCGGAAGCCTGGAGGTAGTGCAGGGCGTGGCCGGCGACGAAGGTGAGGTTGGCCAGGCGTCCGTAGTGGGATCGGGCCCGGCGGACCTGGAGGCCGACCAGGTCGACGCCGGTGACCCGCGCTCCGGTTGGGGTCTCCCCTGCTCGAGCGGAGCCGAGAACTTGGGGAAGGGCGGCTAGGCAGGCGGCGTTGTGTCCGGGGCCGCAGCCGAGTTCCAGCACCCGCTTGCGACCCAAGTCGGGACCGAGGATCTCGGCACCGGGGCCGCTGCCTGGCCGTGTGGTCCACTCCATGCGGGCCGGTACGGGCAGCGGTTCAGCCGGACCGGCCGCAGTGCGTTGGAGGGCGTGGGCGTACCACGGGGTGGTCTGGGCGAGCATCTACACCTCCAGGAGCTGGAAGGCGTCGGTGAGGTGGCGGCGTACGACCTTGATGTACGCCGGGTCCGTAGTCGGCTCGTTGATCCAGCGGATGGCCTGCTCCATGAACCACTCCACGGCCCAGATCCGGTGCCAGCCCAGCGCCCACTTCTCGGCCGCGAGCCCGGCCCGCTCGGCGAGGGCGTCGGGTGTACCGCCTTCTGTCACGTACGACTCCAGAAAGGCGCGCAGACGTACGGGGTCGGGGGCGTCGAGGGTGCCGTGCCAGCTCGCGAGGTCGAGCAGGCCGGGGCCGGTGAAGGCGCGGGCGAAGTCCAGCAGGCGCCAACCGCTCCGGCCGATGTGGAGGCTGGTGGGGTGGAACTCGGAGTGCACCCAGCCGAAGGGCGCCACGGTCGTACCCGCCGCACGAGCATCGGCGGCCTGGGCGATCCCGTCGAGAGCGTCCTCGATGTCGTGCGCGTCCTGCCAGCGCTCTTCTTTGCGGAGCTGGCCGAGGTGGTCGAGCGCACGGCCCGGCAGTGCACGCAGCCCCTGCTGGTCGAGGACGGGCAGGGAGGCCGCGCTACGGGTGTGGTGCAGGACCACGGCTGCGGCGGCACCGTCGAGGTCTTCAGCATCACGGATGGGAGAGCCAAGGTCTTCCAGCAGCATCCCCAGCCAGCCATCTTGTACGGCGGAGGCGAGGACCTGCGGGACGGGGACGCCGAGATTGTGCGCCAGTCGCAGCGCTTGGTCCTCGCAGTCGAACGGCTTCTTGGCGTACTTGAAGATCGCCGTAGTTCCGTCGGGGAAGGTCAGGCGTTCGACTCCGGACATGGACCACACACGCACCTCCTCACGGGCCGGGGCGGGTTGGCCGGAGATGGTGAGCAAGCTGTCCAGGAGTTCGGCGTTGAGATTCGTGTCCATCAGAAGGCTCCAGTGCGGTGGTGTCCGGGGCGGGCGAGGGGGCAGCCCGCCCCGGACACCTGGTCGGGGGTTACGTGGGATCGCTCACGCGGTGGGTGTAGACCTGCTTGATCCATCCGGCCTTGAAGGCCGCGAGGTCGTCGCGGAAGGCGGCCATCGAGGCACCGTAGGGCGCCACGACGCCGCCGGACTGGTCCGGCACGGACTGGCAGCCGTGCACGAGCCGTCCGCCGAGGGCGGCGTGGGCCTTGATGGACTCAATGCGGCGATGCTCGTTGAACCAGCCGCCGTGGTAGACCTCGTCGAGCATGCCCCCCGTCTCATCGTCCAGATCGAAGACGACGGAAGTGGCGGCCGGGAAGAACCAGCAGGGGCCGACGTTGGAGATGTGCCCGTCCAGCTCGACCTTGTTCAGCGCCATCAGCGTCGCCGCCTCCCGCAGCATCTGCAGATGGCCGGAGGTGATCTGCGGGAGGCCGAGGCTGGCGAGGTGCTCGTCGCGGAACAGGTACGAGTACACCCCGTAGGCGGTGCGAAGCACCCTGGCCGCGTCCGATGTGGACTCGGCGTGAGTCTTGATGAAGTCGAGCGCGAGCTGCTCGACGGCGCTCTCCGTGGTCTCCTCCACGTCCAGGAGCTGGGCCTTGACCAGCTCCCAGTCGGCGACGAGCCACGTGCTGGACTCGAAGCGGAAGAAGTAGCCGGCGGGATCGATGGTGAGGCGCCGGCCGTCGACGTGCATGCCGGGCAGTCGGCTCCAGCGCTCGTCTAACGCCTCGGGCAGTTCGACCGTGATGGCCGTGGTGTCGATGGTGGTCACCGTGTCTCCGTCTCTGTTCGGGCATACGAATGCCCGAACCCGGTGTCGTTGCAGGATTCTTCGGGAAGCCGCCAGGATCGGCGGGGGAGCCTGGAGCGTGCCGAGCAATTCCGGGCGGCTGTACTTCAGTGAACCCTTCGTCACACACAGTGGGTACGGTGAGAGGCAGTTGACGCCGTATACGCGGTTTACAGCCCCCGGAACGGAGGCCAACGTGGCAGCCCAGAGGGAACCCAACTGGCGCCTGCGCGAGACCATCGACGCGGTCGGCTGCACGTACGAGGCGTTGGCGAAGGACGTACGACGCGTCGCTGCCGAGAACGGCGAGTTCCTTCAGACGAACAAGTCGGCCATCTCCCACTGGGTGGGCGGTGCCCGCCAGCCCACCGGCCGGACCGGCGGATACCTCGCCGAGGCGCTCTCCCGTCGTGCAGGGCGCGTCGTCACTCAGGCCGAGATCGGTCTGAGCGCACCCGGTAGCGAACAAGCCGAGGACCACGACCCGGTTCTGACGGTCACGGACCTGGGCCGCGCCGATGTCGAGCGCCGCCGCTTTCTCGCGCTGGCCGCCTTCACGACCGCCGGCGTCGCCATGCCGCTCGCCTACGACCATGAGGCCACGACGCGCATGCTGCGCGCCCGCACGGGCACGGCCGCGATCGGCCTGGAAGAGGTAGAGGTCGTACGCCAGATCACCGCCACGTTCAGCGCTGCCGATGAACGCCTCGGCGGTGGCCACGGCCTGACCACCGTCACCGCCTACCTCGCCGACACTGCCGCGCCCATGCTCCGGGGGCGATTCCCCTCCGAGCCACTACGCCGAGCAGCCTTCGCCGCCGTAGCGGAACTCGCCTACCTCGCCGGATGGAAGCACCACGACCTCGGCCAGGAGGGCGCGGCGCAGCGCTACTACCAGGTCGGCTATCAGCTCGCCTGCGAAGCCGACCCCCATGGCCACGCCGCCTGGATGATGCGCGCCCTCGCCCACCAATCACTCAGCCTCAAGCAGCCGCACCACTGCGTAGATCTGGCCGAAGCCGCCCTGTCCCAGGGAATCGGCCACATCGACGGCCAGACCGAAGCCCTGCTCCACATCACCCACGCCCGCGCCTTCGCCGCCGTCGGTGCGAAACCCGCAGCCGCCCGTGCCCTGCTGGCCGCAGAAGACGCCCTGCTTCGCGACGACGGCCCGCAGCCCAGCTACTCCCGCGTCAGCGGACCAGCGCCCGGCACCGTCGCCAGCCACACCGCCCGCACCCTCACCGACCTTGCCGACCACGTAGGCACCGAACAACAGCACCGGGACGCGCTGACACGCTGGGACCCGGAGAAGTACAAGCGTGTCCATGCCCTTACCTACGCCGACCTCGGCGACAGCCTCGCCGCCCAGGCCCGCGCCGACGAGGCAGTCGCCGCCTGGTCCCAAGCGCTGACGCTCATGGACGGCATGACCTCCGACCGCACCCGCAAGGCGATCACCGCGATGAGGTCACCCCTCGCCATCTACCAGCGGCGCAAGGTACCCGGTACCGCCGAACTCGCCCGCCGTGCACGCGAAGCACTGGCATAGCATCGCCACCAACCTGGCCGACGAAGGGACGCGACGTGGCTCAGCCGAACACCGAGGACCAGCCCAAAGCCCTCAAGCCCGCCCTGGAATCCATGACCCTGCTGGTCGCCGCCGTCATCGTCCACGACAAAGACACCAACCGGGTAGTCCTCCTCCAGCGCAGCGAGAACGCCAAGTTCGCCCAGGGCATGTGGGACCTCCCTGTCGGCAAGAGCGATCCCGGTGAGCCGATCACGGAGACGGCGGTCCGAGAGCTGTACGAGGAGACGGGGCTGACGGTCAAGCCCGAATCCCTGAAGGTTGCCCACATCATCCACGGCGCCTGGGGCGTGGAGGCACCGAAGGGCTTCCTCACCGTCATCTTCGCCGCCCATGAGTGGACCGGCGAACCCGAGAATCGCGAACCGCGCAAGCACGCGCAGGTGCGCTGGGTCGACGTCGACGCCATCCCGGAGAACTTCGTGAAGACCACGGCAAGTGCCCTGCGTAACTACCTCACGGGTGGGACCGAGGTCTCGTTGAACGGTTGGCAGTAGGCCCCGACCGCTCCTTTAGCTGTCGAAGATTAATCTTCTGACACACGGGCGGCCGTCCGCAGCAGCGCCACCGCGCGCTCCGCGAGCGCGCGCGGGTCCGCGTCGATGGGCAGCGCGGCGCCGTTCTCGTCCGCCTCCAGCGGCTCCAGGTCGGCGAACTGCGAGTCCAGCAGCCCGCTCGGCATGAAGTGCCCGCGCCGCCCCGCCAGCCGCTCGGCGACGAGTTCGCGGGAGCCGGTGAGATGCAGGAAGTACAGCCCGGGTTCGGCGGAGCGGAGCCGGTCGCGGTACTGGCGCTTGAGCGCCGAGCAGCTCACGACGCCGCCCAGCCCGCGGTCCGTACGGCCGCGGGCCCACGCCCCGATGGCGTCGAGCCACGGCACGCGGTCGGTGTCGTCGAGCGGGGTTCCGGCGGACATCTTGGCGACGTTGGCCTCCGGGTGGAACGAGTCGGCCTCGGCGTAGGGCACACCGAGCTCATCGGCCAGCAGTTCGCCCACGGTGGACTTGCCCGTGCCGGACACCCCCATGACGACCACCACCTGCGGGATGGACATGCACCTACCTCGCTGTCTCCGTCGGTTCTCGATCTCGGCTCAAAAGTACGATCAATTCACGTTACAGGGGCGTAAAAGTCATACATAAATGGGTGGTGGTCCTGCCCGCACCGTAGGCTGATGCCATGGACACACAGCGAGAGGGGCTGCACGCGAAGGTGCTCGCGTCGCTCGGACCCGCCATCACAGGGGGCGACTACCCGCCGGGCAGCGTGTTGCGCACCGACGAGCTGGAGCAGCACTTCTCGGTGTCGCGCACGGTCATGCGCGAGGCGATCCGGGTGCTGGAGTCCATGCACCTGGTGGTGTCGCGGCGGCGGGTCGGAGTGACCGTACGGCCGGCCGAGGAGTGGAACGTCTTCGACCCCCAGGTGATCGCCTGGCGGCTGCGCGGCGCGGGACGGGCGCAGCAGCTGCGTTCGCTCACGATGCTCCGCTCCGCCGTCGAGCCCGTCGCCGCCCGGCTGGCCGCCGAGCGCGCCACCCCGGAGCAGTGCGCCGAGCTGACCGAGCGCGCCATCGGCATGGTGGCCAACTCGCGCGGCCAGCAGCTCGACTCGTACCTGGTCCATGACATCGCCTTCCACCGCGTGGTCCTGCAGTCGTCGGGCAACGAGATGTTCGCCCGGCTCGGCGACGTCGTGGCCGCCGTCCTCACCGGCCGTACGGAGCACCAGGTGATGTTCACCGACCCCGACCCGCCCGCCGTCAGCCTGCACGTGCAGGTCGCGGAGGCGATACGGGAGGGGAACGCCGCGCGCGCCGAGGAGCTGACGCGGGAGATCACCGTCGGCGCGATGGCCGAGCTGGACGTGCTCGCGCCGTGAGCGCCGCGCGCCCGGCGAACACCGCGGGCCCAGTGAGCGCCGCAAGCCTCGCCCCGGCCTGACCACCGGCCGCCCCCTGCATCCGTACGTCGGTGTGCCCCCGCAGCGAGGAACAGGCTGCGGGGGCACACCCGTCGGGCCGCCCCAGAGGGGGGAGTGCGGGGCGGCCCTGCCTCGTACGCGCCGCGTGGCCCGACGTCCGCCTAGACGACGACCCACAGCCCGAGCGCGATGACGAACGCCGAGAGGCCCAGCGTCGTCTCCATCACCGTCCAGGTCTTCAGGGTGGTCTTCTCGTCCATCCCGAAGAACCGGCTGACGAGCCAGAAGCCCGAGTCGTTCACGTGCGACAGCACGGTGGCGCCGGCCGCGATGGCCACCACGAGGAGCGCGATCTGGGCATCGCCGAGGTTCGCGTCGTTGACGGCGCCTGCGATCAGTCCGCCGGTGGTGGTCAGCGCGACGGTGGCCGAACCCTGGGCGACCCGCAGCAGCGTGGCGATGATGAACGCCTGCAGGATCAGCGAGATGCCGAGGTCCGAGAGCGACGAGCTGAGTGCCTCGCCGATCCCGCTGAGCTCCAGCACGCCGCCGAACATGCCGCCCGCGCCGGTGATCAGGATGATGGCGCAGATCGGGCCGAGCCCCTCGTCGAGGATCTTGCGTACGCCCTCCATCGACGTACGCGGCTGCCCCAGGACGAAGATCGCGACCAGCACGGTGATCATCAGGGCGACCGGGGTGTTCCCGAGGAGCCCCATGAACACGACCCAGCCCGCGTCCTCCTGCACGGTGCCCGCCGTCGCCAGCGTGTCCAGCACGGTGTCGAACGAGATCAGCACCAGCGGGACGAGCAGCAGCGTCAGCACGGTGAGGAAGGCGGGCGGGCGCGTGCCGAGGGCGACACCGCCCCCGTCGCCCTTCGCCCCGCCGTCCTTGCCGACGCCGTTGCCGTCACTGCCGCCGTCCTCCGTACGGCCGAGGTCGTCCTCCGTACGCCCGAGCTCGTCGCGCGTCTTGCCGAACACCACGTCGGACACCGGCACGTAGACGCGGGCGCCGAACCAGCGCGAGACGAGGTACACGCCGACGTACCAGGCGGCCACGGCGATCGGGATGCCGATCAGCAGGGTGACGCCGATGTCGCCGCCGAGCTGTTCGGCCGCCGCCACCGGACCCGGGTGCGGCGGAACGATCGCGTGCATGGCGGCGAACGCGCCCGCAGCGGGCAGCGCGTAGAGCAGCAGCGAGCCGCCGAACCGCCGGGCGACGGTCAGGATGATCGGCAGGAACACGACCAGCCCGGCGTCGAAGAAGATCGGGAAGCCGAAGAGGAGCGCCGCGACGCCGAGCGCGAACGGCGCTCGCTGCTCGCCGAACCGGGCGATCAGCGTGTCCGCCAGCACCTGGGCGCCACCGGTCACCTCCAGCAGCCGGCCGAGCATGACGCCGAAGGCGACCAGCAGGGCCACGGACCCGATGGTGTCGGCGAAGCCGAACATCAGCACGTCGGGGATGTCGGCGAGGGGGAAGCCGACCGCGACCGCGGTCACCACGCTGACGAGGACCAGAGCCACGAAGGCGTGCAGCTTCACCTTCATGATCAGGAACAACAACAGGGCAACGGCGCCCGCCGCGATCAGCAGCAGCGTCGCCGTGCCGTAAACCGGCTCAATAGCTTCCATAAGGACAACTCCATAGCGAGGACCGAACGGAAGCTACGTGATTGGTAGTACCTATTCAAGAGTCTGGACGGGAAAAGTCATACGATTGGTTCGGGTGGCTCCGGTACGGCCTGCTCCGCGACCGGGTCCGCGGTCTGTCCCGCGGCGTGCTCCGCGCTCTGCTCAGCGGCCTCCGGCCACCGCTCGTACCAGCGCTGGTCCGCCTCCAGCTGCGCCGCCAGCGACACCAGCAGCGGCTCACTGCCGGCCGGCCCCAACAGCTGGGCGCCCAGCGGCAGTCCGGACTCCGTGAAGCCGGCCGGGACGTTGACGCCGGGCCAGCCGAGCACGTTCCAGGGCCAGGCGTACGGGCAGTGGCCGATCATCGTCCGGTCCGTCTGCCAGCCGGACAGCGTGGCCAGGTCGCCGATCCGCGGCGGCGCGGTGGCCGTGGTGGGCGCCAGCACGACGTCGTACCGGCGGAACAGCGCCCCCACGCGCCGCCGCAGCGGCTCCTCGGCCGCGCGCGCGAGCCGCAGCGCCGGGCCGCCGAGCACACGCCCGGTGCGTGCCACACCGCGCGTACGGGGGTCGAGCAGCGCCGGGTCCGGCACCCGCCGGGTCCACGCGCGTACGCCCGCGGTGGCGCGCGGCACGAAGGTGAGACCGATCGGGCCGTACGCCGGGTCCGCCTCGACGACCTCGTGGCCGAGCGCGGCCAGCCGTTCCGCGAGCGCCGTCACCCGGCCCCGTACGACCGGGTCGAGGATCTTCGGGGTGGCCGTGAAGGGCATCCTGAACGACAGCGCGATCCGCAGCCGTTCGGGCTCACGGGCGGCCGCCGCCACGACGTCCACGGGCGGCGGCCGGTGCAGGTCACCGGCCGTGCTGCCGCTGGCGGCCTGGAGGAGGAGCGCCGCGTCGGCGACCGTACGCGCGAGGGTGCCGTGCACGGTGATGCCGTGGAACGCCTCCGGGTCCGGCCACGACGAGATCCGGCCGCGCTGCGGCTTGATGCCGACGAGATGCGTCCAGGCCGACGGGATACGGACCGAACCCGCGCCGTCCGACCCGAGCGCGCCGCCGACCAGCCCGGCGGACACGGCCGCGGCGGAGCCGCCGGACGAGCCGCCGGGGGTGTACGCGAGGTCCCACGGGTTGCGGGTGTCGCCGAACGCCGGGCCCTCGGTGAACGGCCACTGGCCCAGCTCCGGGGTGTTCGTCTTGCCGACGATGACGGCGCCTGCCGCCCGCAGCCGGCGTACGGCCTCGGCGTCCGCCGTCTTGCGGGTGAAGTCGCCGGCGCAGCCGAAGGCCGTGGGCTCGCCCGCGAGATCCGTGTCGTCCTTGATCGCGACCGGTACGCCGAGCAGCGGCGCACGCTCCCCCGCCGCCAGCCGTACGTCGGCCGCGTCGGCCTCGGCGAGGGCGGCCTCGCGGCGGACGAGCCGGAAGGCGTTCAGGGTGGCCTGGGTGGCGTCGATACGGGCGAGCGCCTGCTCGGTGAGCGCCCGCGACGTCACCTCGCCCGCGGCGAGGGCGCGGGCCTGGGCGGTGAGGCCGCGCACGGGGGGCGCGGCGGGCGTGGGCGCGGGGCTCGGGGAGACGTCCCCGTCCGGTCCGGACACGTGAACCCCTCCTGCTACTCGCGGGTAAGTCCGTCCATCTTGGGCCATGGACGCGCGGCTCACAACGCCCGCGACAGCGGAGGCGGAAGTGGAGGCGGCAGCGGAAGCAGCGGCGGAGGCCGGGAAGCGGGGCGGCCGGCAGGCGCGGGAAGGGGCGAGAAAGGGCGAGAACTCGTCATCCCCCGGGGAGCCACCCGTGCGCCCAACGATGCGGGCGGAGCAGGGGTGGTGCATCGCCCCGGGGGACGACCCCCGTTACCCCCCGTTGTTGGCGCGGACGGGACCGGGGGAACGTGCCCCGCCCGCGCCATTTGCGCGAACCCAGAGGTACGGGGGGAACCTCGGGTATCTCGCGCCGCCGATGACCAGTCGGCTCATTCTCTACAGCGTCACGCGCAGCGAAAGTGTCACACCGGCCGTTCAGCTGTCCGAAACGCCGGGGTTGACTGGGCTACTTGGGGGTGCTGTCCCCGGAACCGGCGTCCGAGCCGGCGTCCTTGCCGTCGGCGGAACCGCCGGAGTCCGTGCCGGAGGTCGGGGCCTCGGTGCCGGCCGACTCACCGCCGGTGTCGCCGCTGGTCGTACCGCCCGAGTCGGTGCTGCCGCCGGTGGTGCTGTCGCCGCCGTCGCCACCGTCTCCGCCGTCGCCGGTCTCACCGCTTTCGCCGGCGTCGCCGCCCTCGCCGCCGGTGTCACCACCGGAACCGCCCGTGCCTCCGGTATCGCCACCGGAACCGCCGGAACCGCCCGACCCGCCGGAGCCGCCCGACCCGCCGGGGTCCTTGCCGCCCTCGCCGCCGGTGTCACCACCGGAACCGCCGGAGCCGCCCGTGTCGCCGCCGGTGCTGCCTTCGCCGCCCTCGCCGCCGGTAGAACCGCCGCCCGGCGAACCGCCGACGGTCCCGCCGCCGTACTGCGCGCAGTACGTCTGGACGGCCGTGGGCCCGCCCGCCGCGTGCTCCAGCTTCGTACGGTCCTCGCCCGCGATGGTGCCGTCGGCGTACGCCTTGCACAGCGCCTTGACGATGGCCTCCGTCTCGGCGTCGTCCGGCATCCGCTCGCCGTTCCAGCCGTCGCCGATCGTGCCGCCGCCGGGCGAGCTGGACTTGCCGTCCTCGGTACGGCCTGAGCCGGGCTCGTCGTCCGGCGTGCCGGGCTTGCCGTCCTTCCCGTTCTTGCCGTGCGGATCGCCCTTGCCGTGCCGGTGGCCGCCGTCCCGCTCGTCACCGTCCGCACCGTCCGGGCTGTCCGCGGGAGACACGCTCACCGCGGGCTTCGCGGGGCCGCCGCCTCCGCCGCCGAACGGCGTCGGGATCACACCGGCCCCGGCCGCCACGGCCACTCCGCCGAGCGCGCAGCCGGCGACCGCCATCGCAAGTCCGGCCCGCAGCGGTCTTCCGGTCAGCCCGGGCAGTGCCCGTACGAATATGCGCCGGCCGCCGCCGGAACGGGTCCCGGCGGCCGGTCCGGAACGTGCGCCGGAGCCGGAAGCGGAGGCGGAGGCGGAACCGGACCGGGCCCCTGACCCGGACCAGACTCCCGCGCCCGCCGGCGTGCCGAACTGCGCGCCCGGCACCGTCGCCCCGGCCACGACTCCCGACACCGTTGCCACCGAACCGCTGCGCAGGACCCCCTCCTGCGCGGAGCGGAACGCGTCCACCGCCGCTGCCTCGCCCGGCAGTTCACCGGCGGGCAGCTCAGCAGGGGACGTGCGGCAGAGCAGGCCGTCCGCCGGCTCCGCGGACAGCGCGCCGAGCGCCGTCGCGAGCCGGTCCGCGCTGCCGCCGTAGCCGTTCAGCCGGGTGCCGTCGACCGGCAGGCCGCGCAGCAGACGCTCCGCGGTCTCTTCGTCCAGCCATTCGTACCGGTCGTCCGACATCACGTTTCCCTCAGCGTTCGCGCGGCGTTCCGCGTCACACCGCGTGGCAAATCCCGCTGTGACGGGTTGCGTTGCGGCGGGGGCGCACCACCGTTCCCGTCCGCCCCTTCAGCCGCCTCTTCCTCCGGTCCCTCCGCCTCTCCGTCCAGCATTTCGGCGAGCTTGCGCAGTCCGCGGTGTGCGGCCGTACGGACCGCGCCCGGCCGCTTGCCCAGCACCTGGGCCGCGCTCTTGGCGTCGAGGCCGACCACGACACGCAGCACCACCGCCTCCGCCTGGTCGCGCGGCAGGCTGGCGATGGCCCGCATCGTACGGCCCGTGCCGAGCGCCTCCAGCGCCAGATCGGCGGTGTCCGCGCCGCCGGGCAGCGAGGCCAGTTCAGTGTCGTCGCCCGCGACGGCGGGCCGGCGGCCACGCATCCGGATGTGGTCCAGCGCGCGATTGCGGGCGATACGCGCCGCCCAGCCGCGGAAGCGGTCGGCGTCGCCGTGGAAACGTGTGATGTCCCGCGCGATCTGGAGCCAGGCCTCCGAGGCCACGTCCTCCGCGTCCGGGTCCGGCACCAGCGTCCGTATGTATCCGAGCAGCCTCGGGTGCACGGTGCGGTACACAGTGCGGAAGGCGCTCTCGTCCCCGTCCTGTGCCGCGCGCACCGCGGCGGTCAGTTCCGCGTCATCCCCCTGCACGCCCGTGTCCTCGCCCCATCCGCGACATCGCGATCCGTTCGGCGACGCCCCTGGCCGGACGCCGTTCCTGTCGCTGCTTACTGTTCTGCATCGACCTGCGTCAATGCATGGGCTGAACGGTACGACCAACTGTGCTTCCGCGTCCATGCCGGACTGGCGAGTAGCCACGCGGTGGTCGCGGGGTAACAGAAAGCTGTGCCTTGGCGCTGTGTTAAATGCGGACCTGCTGCTGGTTGGTGCGTCCGTACCGTGAGGACGGCCGAGGTCTCTCCTGTGGGGGGTGGCGACCTCGGCCGTCTTCCTTTCCGCTTCCGGTCGGGACCGGGTTCCGCATTCACTCCACCCGGTCCGCCAGCGCGTTGAACTCCCTCCAGTTCAGGCGCGGTTCACGGGGATCCCAGAGTTTCTGCGCGGTGGCTTTCAGCGGCATCCGGATGCCCTTCGCGACCTGTTCCTGAGTCTGGCTGTCCGCCAGGTCGCACCACACGGCGAAGCGCCCGCCGAGGATGCGGTCGGGCCCGGAGAGCGCCTTCGGCACCGGCTCGGTGCCGCGTACGACGGCCGGTGTCCACTGCTCGTAGATACGCTCGCCGGTCGGATAGGTGAAGTCGTTGGGCTCACCGAGAACGTAGTAGAGGAACTCGTCATTGAGGTTGACGACCTTCCACCCCTCCCGCAGATACTCCACCGGCTCGCGCTCGCCGATCTCCTTGCCCGTCCAGTACGCGACCTCGCGCCCCTTGCTCGGCTTGACGGTCCCGCCGCGGTGCATCCCGTCGTTCCACACCTGCGGGGTCTTGCCGTGCTTCCGCACGACGGCAGCGCGGTCGTTCAGCCACGCCGTCGCGAGATCCTGCACGCCGGCGCGCGCGCCGTACCGCTCGCGCGCGGCGGCGGCCAGCTCCGGATAGGCGGCCGCCGGGTCCTCGGACATCAGCGCGCGGTACTCGTCGCCGCCCAAGTGCCAGTACGGGCCCGGGAACAGCTCCGCGTACTCGTTCAGCAGATCGTCCACGATCTTCGCCGCGTCCGGGTTCGCGATGTCCACCGCGCCCTGCACGGGGGTGCCGGACGCGTTCTTCAGCTGCAGGCCGGGGTGCTTCTCCAGCACCGCGCCCAGGTGGCCCGGCGAGTCGATCTCCGGAATCACCGTGATGTGCCGCGACTTCGCCAGCCGCACGATGTCGCGCACCTGCTTCTTCGTGAGGTGCGGATCGGAGACCACCTCGGGGTGCGAGTCGCTCTCGACGCGGAACGCCTGGTCGTCGGAGAGGTGCAGCTGCAGCTGGTTCAGCTTGAGATCGCCCATCTCGCGGATCCGGTCCTCGATCCACTCCGCGCTGAAGTGCTTGCGCGCGATGTCCAGCATGAACCCGCGCTGCGCCCGGTCCGGCCGGTCCCGCACCACGCCGTCGGCGAAGCCGCCCTGCGCCCGTACGGTCTGGAGCAGCGTGCGGGTGCCGTAGAACACGCCCGCGTCGGACGAGCCGGTGATCCGTACGCGGCCGTCGCGGCTGGTGAGCACGTAGCTCTCGCGGGCGGTTGTGCCGCCCTTGTCGGCCTTGTCGGCCGTGCCCTTCGTGCCTGCCGTACGGAGCTCCACGTCGCCGGTGCGGGCCGGGCCCTCCGCGTACGGGATGTTCAGCTCGCGCGCGAGCAGCCGCGCCTCGTCTTCCAGCGGCCCGCCGGCATCCGCGACCACGCGCCCGCCGTCGCCCGGCTTCCAGCCGGGGCCGCGCACGGGCTGCCAGTCCCGTACGGCGGGCACGGCCTCGGGGGCGGGGCCCAGCCGGTCCGGGCGCTTCGGGGTGGGCGGCGCGGAGTCCGTCGCCGACGGGGCGGTGGCGTCGGTGTCCTCGGCGCTGCCGGCGCCGGCATCACCGTTCGAACCGTCGCCGTCGCCGGACAGCGCCCAGACGCTGACGCCCAGCACGGCGGCGAATCCGAGGAGCGCCGCGCAGAGCACGAGGATCTTTGGCCTGTCGAACCACGTACGTACCATGCCGCCCACGGTATGGGCCCCACCCCACCGGTACGGACGGGGGCGGGAGGACGGAGCGGGCCCCGGCGCGTTGGAGGCCGGGGGCGTCCGGATCGAGCGGCAGGTGCGCCATGGCCGCCAGCTCGGGCACGGAGAGAACCGCTGACCCTCGGGGGAAGGCGCGTTGGGCCAGGGCACGTTCAGGGAGGCGGGTGCGGGCGAGCCAGTTGCGGTCGGCGAACAGGCCGAAGGCGGAGGCGAGCGCATGGGCTCGACCGCGCACGGCCTGCTCGGCTCCGTCCGATTCCGGGCAGCGGGTGGCGGCGTAGGTGATCCCGGTCTGCCACTGGGGCCCGGCGAGCTTCGAAGCGGACTGGCGTACGGCGGCGCCGTATTCGGGATCGAGCTTGCCGGTGGCGGACGGCTGAGGGCGGTGCGCCAGCAGCGCCGCCAGCGCGGGGAGACGGGGAGCCGGTCGTCCGGCCTTGAGGCGGCGGGCGGCACGCCGGGCGCGGCGAAGCGCGATGCCGGTGGCGGGACGGACGAGGAACTGGACGAGCGCGTGCTCGTCCTCGCCCATACCGGTACCGGCCTGCAACAGGGCACGGAGGGGATCGCTCTTGTGCTCGGTGCGCAGCGGCAGCGCCGGGGGACGGGCCGGCCGGAGCCTCCCCCCGGAGACGACGTGTCCGGCCGGAAGGGGCGGCCCGGGGGCGCTGACCTGGGTGTGGGCGCCGGGCCAGGCGGCTTCGACCGCGCGGCGTACGAGGTTGAGCGGGACGGTGCCGGGCACCCACAGGCGGATACGCAGACCGGTGTGGGACCAGGCGTACTCGAAGGCGAGATGCGGTTGGCCCGTGGTGATCCGGCGCCACCACGGGCGTTGGAGGCCGGAGAGCTGAGCCCACAGGACTTCGCCGCCCTGCGGCGCAACCGTGGGAGGGGCGAGGACATCGACCAGCCGGGCTCCGGAGGCGAAGCGCTCCTGCCGCCAGCGAGCGAGTCGACGCCGGGCGCCGTATCCGATCGCGCTCGCGACGGCGGCCGAGGGGAGGAGGACGAGGGCGTGCGCGGCGCACCAGCCGGTCACGCCGTGGGCCACGCCGCTCCACGCGGTGGCGGGGCCGAGCAGGAAGCGAGTCAACGGGCTGTCGCCCAGGGCATCGGCGAGCTGGCAGCGTGCTGTCACTCGGCTGCCTCTGCGTACGCGGCCTCGTTCTCGCGGAGCTGGGCGGCGAGTTCGCCGGGATCGGTGGTGATCACCTCGTGTTCGGCGGCTGAGGCGACACTGATCAGGGCGACCTTGTGCCGGCGGTCGCCCGCCAACAGCAGCGCCTCACCGCGGGTGGCGGAGAGCAGGAACTCCTGCTCTCCATGGGAGAGATGGAACTGCTCGCCGATCGCCTCGACGGCCTGGGGCGCCTGCCGCAGCAGGATCTGGGTCGCGGCGTTGGAGACGATGGCCCGCCCCAGCGGCGAGGCCAACACGTCGTCCGCATCCTGCGTGACCACGGCCAGACCTGCCCACTTCTTGCGTGCTGCCTTGGCCATCCGGAACAGGAACTCGGCCCCGGCTCCTTCCCGCATCAGCAGCCACGCCTCGTCGACGACCACGAGATGACGGCCCGTACGTGCGCGCTCGGTGACCTGGCGCCAGACGGCGTCCAGCGCCAGCAGCATCGCCGGGGCCTTCACCTCCTCGGGGAGGTCCCGCAAGGCGAAGACCACCAGGTGTCCACTGGTCTCCACGGTGCTGGGGCCGTTGAAGTGCCCGGCGTGCGACCCGGAGACGTACGGGGCCAGCCGCGCGGCCAACTCGATGGCGGTGTCCCCGGCCTCCAGCTCCAACGCGGCGTACAGGTCGCCGAGCCGGGGCGGTGTCCGGGTCCAGGTGCGTGGGTCGGCGGTGATCCCTGCGTGTTCGTATGTGGCCAGGATCGCCCGGTCCAGCATGGCCTTCTCCGCAGCGCTGAGCGGAGACGAAAGCAGGACGGAGAGGAAGGTGTGCAGGAACAGCACCCGCCTGGTCAGCAGGTCGCCTGCCTCGCCTGAATGCGGCGGTGGCGGCAGGTCGAACGGGTTGAGGCGTACGCCCTGGGCGCCCAGCGCGACGACCCGTCCACCGACGGTCTCGGCGAGACGGACGTACTCGTTCTCGGGATCGATCACCGACGCCGTCACTCCGGTGAAGGCCAGCCGCAGCAGCTCCTGCTTCATCAGATACGACTTGCCTGCCCCGGAACGCGCCAGAGTGATCGAGTTGTAGTTGTCCTGGGCGTATCGGTCCCACAGGACGGGGGAGCCCGAGATGGCGTTGAGGCCGTAGAGCACGCCCGTGGGCGAACCCTCCGGACCCTGGGGGAGAGGGAGTTCGGGGCTGGTGAACGGGAAGCAGGCCGCGAGCGCGGCGGTGTCGAAAGTGCGGCGGATCTTGAGGGTGTCGATCCCGAGGGGGAGGGTGGCCAGCCAGCCCGGCAGCGCCCGATAAGTCGTCGGCGCGACGTTCATCAGCAGCGACTCGGCGACCGCACGTACGGCGGCCACCTGCTCAGCCAGCGCCTCCTCGTCCGCCGCGTGCACGGTCAGATACAGCGCGACCTGGAAGAGTTTCCCCTCGCCCCGCGCGATACGGAACGCGAGATCCGCGGCATCCTGCGCGGCCGCCTCGACGTCCGGATCGTCCAACTGGCCCTGGGCGAAACCGGAACGGCGCCCCGACTCCAGACGCGCCCGCTGCTTCTTCAGGGACGCCGCGGCGACGGGGTTGGGGACCGGATCGATGTGCAGCGCGATGTCCAGGTGCCCGGGGAAGTTCAGCAGCGGGGACAGCCAGCCGGGGGTGACTTCGGCCGGATAGCCGGTGACCACCAAGGTGGACGCCAGCTGGCCGCCCACGGCCAGCATCCGCGCCCGGACCTCGACCGACTCGGGCCCGGCCGCTTCGAGCAGGTCCTCACCGCTGAGGGTCTCCGTCGGCGTACGGCCCTGGCGCGCGAAGGGGTTCCTCACCGGGCATCACCCTGTTCCGTTCGGTGGGCCGTAGCGGTGTCGGGGTTGCAGGCGGAGGTGACGAGCCGCGCCGTGGCGGGTGCTTCGAGCGGGGTGACGGTGACCTCGGCGCCGGCCAGGGCGCGCGCGGCCTCCTCCAGCCGGTGCGTTGCCCGTGCTCCGGCTGCTGAGGCGCGGGGCGCGGCGGGCTCCCGGGCGACGAGCGCGATCTGACGGGTCAGCACCTGCCCGTCGCCCGAGAGCTCGGAGAGGAAGTCGGCATGCGCGCGGGCTGCCGTTTCCAGGGCGGGGTGCGGCAGCACCGGGGCGTTCTCGCGGAGCCGGTCGGCCAACGGCGCCAGTTCGGTGCGGTGACAGCGCACCAGGATCTGCGCGGGCCCGGTGAGGGAGTTGAGCCACCGTCCGAACCCGGCGACCAGCCCGTGCTGTTCGGCTCCGGAGCGCAGATCGAAATTGACGGTCGAGCATGTGGCGAGCGCGGCTCGGCCATCCCGGCCCAGATTCAGAACGCCTCCCGCAGCGACGCCTTCGTGCGGCATGGTCATAGCCTCCGGCGGCCGTTCGGCGGCCTTGGCGAAACGGTCACCGACGAAGCCGGGCAGCGGAGGCACACCCTCGGGGGCATGCACACGGCGTTTGGGAGCGCGGGCGTGAGTGAACGCGGCGCGCAGGAACCGGTCCAGGCCGATGCCCTCACGGGAGCCGAGCACGAACGCGGTCACCACCCCGGCCAGGGGCAGCACCATCACCACGTACGCCAGGGCGCCCATGACGGGACGCGAGGCCCAGTAGCCCCCGTACAGCACCACGGCGGCCACGGCGAGCTGCGCGGTCTGCCGCGCGGTCAGCGGCCCGAGCACCCGGTCCGCACGGGCCACGTCCGCCGGGATCCGTACGGACTCCATCATCTCCTCACCACGTGCTCGCATCCAGGCTCACGGTCCTTCCGTACGGCGGTGGGAGCGCGGGGGCTCCAGGGGGAGTTGCAGCCGTAGCGACCTCGCCGGGCGTACGGCCGTGGGCGGCGCGTGGGGGCGGCGTACCGGCGCGCTGGCCCCGAGCGGAGTCTTGCGGGCTGGTGCGGCTCGCTTCGGCTGACGTGCCGCCCTCGGGGCGGGGCCGGAGACGACGGGAGTGGTACGGGGCGGTGCGGAGCGGCTCGAAGGGCTGGGCGGGGAGCTGCGCGTCGTACCGGTGGCGGGGCCTCCGCGCCCAGCGGTCGGGGGAGGCGGGGGCCAGGCGGTGCGCGAGGAGGCCGGTGGTGTCGAAAGGGCTCCGGGCCCTTGTACGAGGGCGCCTGGACGGGTGCGTCCCGGCCCGCCTGGAGACAGGTTGCTCGGGCTCGGCCCGGGACGTCGGGCCGGGAAGGTGCTTCCTGTCGGCGCCCAGCGGCCGGTCACGTTGACGGGCGGGGGAACGTTCGGGCTCGATGTGCCCGCAGTGCTCACCGTGGTGTTCCCGCCTCCCGGCGGACCAGGAGGTGTCCCGGGCGTTGGGCCTCCACCGGCGTTGCCAGGAGCGGGGACGGGCCCGGGTGGAGGAGTCGGGCGCGGACCAGGGCTGTTGGTGGGGCCGCCCGGCGCCGGAGTAGGCCGAGGGCCCGGACCTCCGGTGGGCCCCGGGGGAGTTCCTCCGCTCCCGTTCCCGGGTGGCGTGCCACCGGGGCCCGGGCTCCGGGGCTGTCGGCGGGCCGGGGCGGGCAGGCTGGTGCGCCGCAGCAGCATGAGCATCGCCGTGTTCCGCGCCATTCGCAGCGGTGCCGGGGAGTGCGGGGTGGTGAGCACGGTGGAGCGGAAGATGAACCGCATGCACCAGCCCGGGATCTTGAACAGCACCCAGAACAAGGCGATACCCGCCAACGTGGTGCCCAACTGGTTCGGTTTCGGCAGTCCGAGCAGCGTGGAACCGGGCGCGAAGAACAGCTTGAGCGCCACGATGAACGTCAGCGACTGCGCGATCTGAATCGTCAAGCACGCGCCCAGGGCCCGACACCACAGCCGGGCGACTGCCTCGGTGACAGGGTGTGCGTGGCAGGCCAGTGCCAGCGGAGCAGCCACCGCGAGGATCGCCATGAACGCGACCCGCACGATGTAGCCCATCAGGACGCCCAGCATTAGCGCGGCGGCCACGATCGCCAGCAGGATCAGGTACACGGCCAGCCCTTTGACCCCGAACGCCATGAAGGGCAGTGACTTCTCCACCAGCCCTTGGCCCGCGTCGGCCAGGTCGGTGCCCATGATCGAGGCGGACAGGGCGTTGGCCAGCGCGATGGCCTTGCCCATGACCGTCAGCGAACTGGCAGCGGCGATCAGGCCGATGACCAGCCGGGGTGCGATCTGCTTCAGCGCGTAGCGGGTCTGGACGGTCTCGTAGCCCATGACGGTCAGCCCGCCGGCCATGACGAACAGCACGTACAGACTGACGGCGGTGGCCATGGACGCCTTCCACAGGCGGCGCAGATCCGCGTGCTCGGTCACATCCGGAGTGGTCAGGTACGTGGCGGACAGCAGCTTCCGCAACGGCTTCATCACCTGGTCGACCACCATGCCCAGGAATCCGGTGACGGCGTCGGTGACCATGGCCGGGATGTCCACGAGGCCGTCCAGCCCGACGCCGTTGGCCGGAGTGCACTCCCGCCCATCCGCCTCACACGCGGGAGGCGACGGTCCAGGTGACGGCTCCCGCGTGGGCTGCTTCCCTTTCGGCTCAGGCTCGGCCTCCGGAGCCTTCGTCGACGGAGGCCCCGGGGTAGGGCCCGGCGTCGGACCGGGAGCGGGTTCCGGCGCGGTCGGACCGGCCTCCGGCTGACCGGGAGTCGGGCCCGGTTGAGGCGAGGGCTCGACGGGCGCAGCGACCGCAACCGGAGCGAGAGCCAGAAGAACAAGGCAGAACAGCGCTACCCCGGCAGACCGTCCCGGGCCGAGCGCGCGGCGGCACCGCCTGCGCGGCGTCACGAGCCGCCGTTCCCTTCGGCGCCGATGATGCCCTGGAGGACTTCGGTGATGACGGGTGCCAGCACCGCGATCCCGTAGCCGATCGCAGCGGCCTTCAACGCCCGCTTGGCCGCCTCGACTTCTCCGGGGTCGCCCGAGGCCATCAGATAACGGGCGCCGCCGAGGGTGAGGAACAAGGTGGCGAGACCGGCGCTGATGCCGACGATCCAGTTCCGCAGGTTGGAGATCACCTCTGGAACGGTTGCCAGCGCCCACGCCGGCCTCGCCTCGGCGAGCAGCAGCACCGCGCCCGTTCCGCCCGCGACCAGCACCCGTACGGCCAGCCGCCGCACCGGCAATCGCCGGAGCCTACCCCCACGTGCGTTCGGCACAGCACTCCTCCAACCAGCGGAAAGGCAGCGGACGGACGGCCAGAGGCGCTACGGACCCGCCGGTGCGGGAGGAGCCGATCCCCTGCCCGGGCGCTCCTCCTTCACGAAAGCGCGGCGGACAAGACCGTTCTCGGGGGTCAGCACGAGTCGGCCGTGCTCATCCCGCACCGGATCTGGCCGACGGCTCACCGGATTGCGGTGGTGGCCGTCACGCACAGATAGAGATCCCGGCCAGGGGAATTGACACACGCCGGGCCGGGACTCCCCATCCGGCCTACACCGTGCGCATCCGCGGCCGTACCCACGCGGCCAGGTGCTCCTCTGCCGCCCGACGGTGCCGGTAGAGCGTGCGCCAGCTGATGCCGCGCGCTGCGGCGAGATCCTTCACCGACTCACCACCCAGCCGGGTACGAGCGATCAGCCGCGCCTCCTCGACCCTCAGCACGCCGGCGGCCATGGCCGCCCCCAGCACGGCGAACTCGTCGCACTCCTCGAATCCGGAAGCATCCGACGCCACGGGCGGCAGCGTGGCCGTCTCGTCGACGACCTCACGCCGCGCCCGCCGTCGGGCACCGTCGATGATCCGATGCACCTCCCGGTCGGCCGCATTGAACAGCGCACGGTGGGGTTCCCCATGCCCCGGCTCCAGCTCGGCCAGCGCCGTGGCCACCGCCGCCAGCGCACCCTGCTCCACCTCCGCGCGCTCCAAGTGCCCCGGAAGCGCCTGCCGCTTGAGCATCCGGATCAGCACCGGAACGGTCATCGCCACCGCGACCAGGTTCCAGGGCTCACCCAGCCGGTGAGCGCGGCGCACCACTTCCCGCCAGGTCTCGGTCCGCAGCGCGGGCGACGTGGCCGGGTGCGCCAAGTGGGCACGCACCCGGCTAACGGGCCACTGGTCCTCCTCCGGCTGCTCGCACACCAAGTGCGCGGGCAGCGTCAGCGGACGCTCCCCTTGAGCGAGAACGTGGAAAGCCTCTTCGAATTCCCCAAGCGGCGAACGGGCCTGGGAGCTGTAGGCGGGCGTGAGACAGGAGCGCATGAGCACCTCCATGAATCGGCGGATTGCTTCCGCCGCCACAGCTGTCAGGGCACCGCGTCACCAACGGGCCGTCCGCGAGCCCCCGAGGGCATGTTGGCTCGCGGACGGCCCGCCGCGTACGAATGAGCTGCCACTGGCTCGCCCTCCCGGCCTGCTCCGACACACGCCGCACCCACTCGGGTATCGAACACGAAGAAGTTCTTGGCCGCCCGAGGCCACCCGACGGGCCAATGCACACGTGGCACGGAGGTGGCTCGCAGAGGGCTCGCCACTGGCTCGGATCCACTCTCACCTGCGCGAACATCCGGACCGGCTCGGCGAGGTCCTGTCGCAGTCGGCTTCCACCACAGCCCGTGTGGCGGCTCGAACGCGGCACGATCCGGTGGCAAAAACCGTGCCCGCGACCTCTATGACTACACGTCAGCACGAGCAGGCCGGATCCCCTCCCGAGCGCCGCACGCGATGCCGCACACACCATCGAGCTCCAACGCTCACCGCCCCACCCGTAATCGACTCCCGGCGACCCTCTGGCTCCCCGGCCCCGATCAGCCCTACGCGGCCCCCGCCGCGGGACAGGTACTGCCGGACTGGGCCATCGACAGAATCCGCACCGAGATCATCCCCCGACCGGACAACCGCCCCTCGCCACTGCTTCGCGTGCGCGTCGAGCAGACGGGGTCGGGAACGGACACCGAGGTGCGCACCGTGGTCTCCGGCTCCCCAGGCGAAGACGACGCTGATCAGGCCGTGCCCGGCGTCCCTCTGCTGCTGGCCGAGATCCACCCCGACACCTTCACCCCGCCCGCCTGCGGAACACCAGCCCCGCTCAGCCAGCCGCCGGAGACGGCGCAGGACGCCTGGCCGGGCTTCTTCCACCGAGCGCACCGTCTCCTGCCACCCGAAGGGCTTCTCCTCGTCGCCACCCGACAGCGACGAGACGACGGCGAGCTGACCGACCCCCTGGGCGAGGTGATTGCCTCCGCCCGCACCGCGGGCTTCACCTACCTCCAGCACATCGCCGTCATCCACGCCCACGCGGTCGGCAACCGCCTCGTTCCAGACTCCGGCACGGACCTGCCACCAGGGCTGGCCCACTCCGACCTGCTCATCCTCTCCCCGCACCCCTACGTCTGAGCCCGAACGGAGACCCGTGCACGAGCACCGCCCGTCAGCCGCCCCCTCGGTGTGGAACACCGCTCCGACATCCGCCCCACACCAGCGCAAACGCCGAGGCTACGTCCCCGAAAGCGCCGCCCACCCCGCCAAGATGCTCCCCGTGCTCGCGGCCACCGCCATCCAGACCTACTCCCGGCCCGGCGACCTCGTTCTCGACCCGATGTGCGGCATCGGCACCACGCTGGTCGAAGCCGGGCACCTGGGCCGGCACGGTATCGGCGTCGAATACGAACCCCGCTGGGCACACGCCGCCGCCCGCAACGCAGTCGCCGTAGCCCGCGAAGGCGACGCACCCCCGGGAGAGGTGTACTGCGGCGACGCCCGACACCTCACCCGCCTCATCCCCACCCGCCACCACGGCCGCATCGCCCTCGTCCTCACCTCACCCCCATACGGCAAGTCTCTCCACGGCCAGGTCCGCTCCACCCGCGAAAGCGGCGAACGAGGCGTCACCAAGAAGGACAACCGCTACAGCCGAGACCCCGCCAACCTCGCCCACCAGAGCGCAGACCACCTCCTGGCCGCGTTCACCGAGATCCTCGCCCAGTGCCGGACCGTGCTACGCCCAGGAGGCACCGTCGTGGTCACCACACGCCCCTGGCGCGAACGCGGAGAGCTCATCGACCTCCCCACAGCAGTGCTCGCCGCCGGACGCCAGGCCGGACTCATCCCCGCCGAACGCAACGTCGCACTCCTCGCCGGCATCCGCGACGGCCAACTCGTTACCCGCCCCTCCTTCTTCCAGCAGAAGAACGTCAGCGACGCCCGCCGACGCGGCATCCCCCTCCACCTCATCGCCCACGAAGACATCCTTGTCTTGCGCAAATGCAAGCTCGAATCCGCAGCTCCCCACCCCGGAGCACGATCGTTCCCGCCGCCCTGCGCCCAGAAGGCGGGAGCGGTCGTAGTCGCTGCCTGGTGACTTCAGCCCGTGGTGGTCGCCGAGTTCTGTCTTGCGACAGGGCGACAGGGGAGCGTCCGTTCTCAGCCAATATGTCCTGCCCGGGTTTTCCATCCGGCCAATTCGCCAAAACATCTCTCCAGGACCGACGAGTGGGGCCTGGCTCGTAGCGAGGGGGGATGGCTTGATGGCGGTTGAGCCGACGGAGACCGCGTGGCGTATTCAGGCATCTATTGCAGACTGGACAGCAAAGGCCGATTCGAAGGCGTCGTTTGCCCTGACGATGCAGTCCACAGCCTTGGCTGTCTTGGGCCTGCTGGCAACTTCCAAGCGGGCGACCGGTGATCTCGATTCCACCCTTGCTCGACTGCTCTTATGGGTGGGCGTTGTGCTCATGGTCGGTGGAGTCAGTTGCGCGGCCTGGGCGATCTCCCCCAACCTTCGAAAGCAGCGACGAGGGCCGGAGAGCAACGACGATTTCTTGTACTTCGGGCATGTTCGACACCTGGAGCCGACGACACTCGAAGCGGCACTTCGAAACAAGGACCCGTTGCCGACCTTGTCCCGGCAGGTTGTGGTAATGAGCGAGATTGCATGGAACAAGCACCGTCGGGTCCAGTGGTCGCTGATGTTGGGGGTCTCGGGCTGTGCCGCCTTTGGCCTGGCAACCGTCGTCGGATGACCGGCAGGAAGGCGCTGCAATGAACTTCCGCTCCCAGGTGTCCGCGCAGGTGTGGCAGGACTTGATCGACCGTGGACGTCGGCGGACCTATCCGAGTAAGTCTGTGCTCCTGGCGCAGGGTGAGTCCCCCGACTGTGTGATCGCCTTGGTCGATGGCCTGGTGAAAGTCGTCCAGAGTAATGAGCGCGGAGACGAACTGACGTTGATGCTCCGCGGACCGGGGGAGGTTCTCGGAGAGATGGGCGTTTTACTCGGACGCTCGCGCTCAGCCACCGTCACGGCGGCGCTGCGCTGCGCTGGGGTCGTGCTGCCCGCTCATGCGTTCAGGGGCTATGTGGAACGTCATCGGTTGGAGACGACCGTCTACCAACTGACCGTGGAGCGGCTGAACAGTCACGAACGCTTGCAGGCAGACCTGGCGCACCTGCCACCTGCGGGACGCATGGCCCGAGTAGTGAGCCACCTCGCCGATGAAGTGGGCACCCAGCAGGAACCGACCGGCCTGCTCGTTGAGCTTGGTATGCCGCGCGCAGAGCTGGCCACCATGGCGGGGATGCGCCGCTCGTCGGCACTTGCAGCTCTAGGGCAGCTCCAATCAGCTGGCATTCTCACGCTCGGCCGTCGGCGCCTGACCGTTAACGACGTGGCATGCCTCAAGGAAGTCGCCAAGGGACATGAGCTCCCCGGCGGTATGGGCCGGAAGGACGGCACACCCGCGGTGTGACCCACCGCACGCCCGTACCGTCCAATGCTGGACCGTCTCATCCATGCCTCTCCGCGAAGGTGTCGTTCGCCGTGATGCGCGGCGGAAACACCCGCGATGAGAGGAGTAGCTCGTGTTGCCGTCATGGGAGCACTTGTGGCCCTACCGGGCCGTTCTGGCAGTGGACGCTCGGAACTTCAGTGCACTGAACAGCAAAGACATGCAGCAGGTGAATAGTGATATCCCGCCGTTGCTGGCGGAGGCGCTCAGTGCCAGCAACGTGAGCGCTCACTGGGAGCGGCGGATGTTCGGCCAGCACACCGGCGACGGTTACGTCGCCGGCATGGATCCGGAAGTCCTCCCCGCTCTGGTGGGCTGCTTCCCCAATGCGCTCCGGGACGCACTCGTGCGCCGCCGGGCCAAGATCCCGACAGGGGCGCCCCTGCAACTACGGGTCAGCATCCACGTCGGCCCCCTGCCGCCCAGCGGGCTGGGCGTACCGATGGTGCACACCCACCGGCTCCTGGACGATGACTCACTCCGGACGGTGCTGAACCGCGCCAACCCGGATATCACCAACACGGCAGTGATCGTTTCAGAGCGCGTGTACGAGGACGTATTCGAAAGCGGATGCGTCAACGGCGACTCCCTGCCGGACCAGTTCGCCCGCCATCTGGTGAAGGTGAAGAAGTTCCAGCAGCCGGCGTGGGTGCACATCCCCGGCTTCGACTGGGGGCTCGCGGATCCGGACATCTTCGAGCGTCCCGACTCTACTGACCCGGAAGGGCAGTCGCAGAACATTTCCGCCTCCGTGTCATCACCTCAGCCGATGTCCGCGGCACCTGGCTCGGTGGCCTTCAACCAGCACGGCGCCGGCGGCGTCCAGGCCTACAACTACGGTGCCGGGGGGTGGCAAAGGTGACCGAATTCGGACACGCACCGAGCGACGGACAACGAGACCCGGCATCGTCAACGGCTCCCACTCAACCGTCGACCCCCGAGGCCGCGTACGGAACCGCACCTGCTGGACCAATGCTGTTCAGCCAACACGGCGATGGCGGTGTTCAGGCGTTCAACGCGTACTTGAACGGCGACTATGTTACTGCAGAGCTCATCTCCGGTGCCGACCCTGCCCTTGCGGCCAGTGAGGACGACAGGTTCATCCCGCCGCGGAACACCTCCCAGTGGGAGCACGCCGCCAAGCGTCTCGACGAAGGCGGGATCCTCGTGCTTTGCGCACCATCAGGAAACGGTCGGCGAACAGCGGCTGTGAAGCTACTGCGCGCAGCCGGAAACGACAGGCTGACCCTCTTCGACCTGGAACCAGAGTGGTCGAGGCCATCGACAAAACCGCTGCCCAAGGACCGGAACGCTGGGTATGTCCTCGATCTCTCGGACATCCCCGAGCCGCCGGCCGACCGATTCGGTGTGGACCTGGCTACGCTAGGAGCGGACTTGCGGAAGCACGACTCTTTCCTCGTCGTGCTGGCCACGCCCGGGGACTGGCACGGCCAATGGGCGGAAACAACGCTGAGCTTCGCCATCCCCCTTGAGTCTCCCGACGCACGGCGTCTAGCGGAGACCGAACTGGCAGCACTCGGGCACCCCGAGCGCCTCGACTGGCTGGACGGTCCGAAGTTCACCCCCATTTGGTCAGCCAACCCGTCGGCGCGCGAGGCGCGCCGCCTGGCACGACTTGTCAGCGACGCGCCCAATGAGGATGCCGTCCCAACACTCGTCGAAAAGTTCGGCGACTGGCACACGACAGTCGAGGACCTGCTCAGCAAAGTTCCAAAACGCGACGGCGACCCGACACTCCTCTCCACCCGGGCCACAGTCTGGTCAGGAGCCCTGCTGCACGGCGGACAGCGCAGCTCTGTCATCAAGGCAGCCGATGACCTGCTCACGCAAATGAACATGCCGCGAGAAGGCTTCCACGTCCTCGCCGACGCCACCACCTCGTGCCGACTGGAGGCCGCAGATATCCGCCCAGACGGTGACCGGGTTTACCACGACAAGACCAAAGAAGGGCTGCCGGAGGCGCTCCTGCGACACTTGTGGGAAGAGTTCCCCACGCAGACCGAACTGCTGCGCAAGTGGGCCACGGGCGTTGCTGCCAACCGCACTATCCCTGAAGACGACGCCCGGCTGGTGACTCGTGCACTGCTACGGCTCGCAGTGCACCGCCACGACAGGGCCATCCTGGATACCTTGGCCAACGGTCTCACGGGTCCTCGCCGCAGCCTTGCGGTGGAAACCTTTACCACCGCCGCTGACGCTCCCGAACTTGGCCGCTATGTCAGGGACCGCCTGCGCCAATGGGTGGACGCGTCCAACCCGCAGTCGGACCGAGTTGATCTGGTCATCGACATCTGCGCCGGGAAGTGGGGAATCAAGCAACCAGCACTCGCCCTTACACGGCTTGGCAAGGCGTCAGGCCACAAGGACTTCGGCTCGACCAAGCTAATCCAGGCCTTCGAACAGCTCGCTCGCCACCAGCAGCAGAAGGTCCAAGAAGCCGTTGGCCAATGGCTCGGCCAGACAAGGCTCGAACACGACGAGAGGCTGCGTCGCCAGACGCTGGGAGCCTTTATGGCACTCGTCTCGAGTGACCTGGGAACGGACGTGGTCCTCAACGACGCGCAGAAGCCGGAGACGAGGCGGCAGCTCGTTTGGGCATGGCAGGCGCTGTTGTCAACTGACAACGCCACAGAGGCGGTCGAGGCTCAGCTGATGCACTGGCATGAGCGATTTCGGGAAGACCCGCATCGACGCGAGCCGGTGGTGGATCTGCTCGCCGACATCTACACACCGCCACGGTTCCGCGCCGGCCTCGGACGGTTCATGGTCGCCGAGCCAACGAGCGTCCATCCGTTCTGGCAGCAAGTTCTTGAACTTGCTGCTCATCGAGACCTCATGTTCCGAAAGGCAGCGGTTCAGTGAAGGGAGGAGGCGGACCTGGCCCATGGTGGGGCCGACGGTACAGTCGCATCCGGTACCAGTGGCCCACGTCCCTGCCTGGTATCCGATTCCAAGCCAGCGGTCTGCTCGCCTACCGGGTAACGGCTCCGTTAGAGGCAAACGGTCCAGGCGCTTCCCGAGCCGCTGCTCAGTTGGCTCTGGACGCCCTCGCGCGTGCAATCACCGCATCTCACGAGCCCGAACAACTCGGGACCGCGCAGGGCAAGCTCACGCTAGCAGCGGCCCAGTGGCGCTCACCTCCAGAATGCCCCGGGCTCTGGCTGAGGGCACGCGTCACCTTGCGGATCAGCAAGGCCGACGTGGCCCGAGCTCAGAAATATCAGGACGCCGTGCGGGAGGTGACGCTGCAACTCCGACGGGAGCAGGAGCGGCGAGAACGGTTCACCGCGTCCGTTCTGACCCAGCCGGAGACTGCGCGCAACTGGTGGCTCGAGCGCCATCTCGACGACCTGGGCGCCATCGACTGGGACACGTTCCGAGAGAAGGTGCTCCCGCTGGTCGGAGCTGCTGACGACGCACAATCGAAGGCCGAGTACATATCCCGAACCATCCAACACGTTTTGGAGAGGCTCGAAGACGATCCTGCCGAGCACGCACGCTTCGCCACCACCGTGCGCACTGTCTTGGAGCAGATGGGGTGGGGTGACGCTGCACCGGTTCTTACGGCTGGGGAAACGCCCCTAGCTGACGGGCCGACCAGACACGGTGGCGACGAGGGTAAGCGACGACAGGCCGCAGAGACGGGCGCGGCTGCATGAAGCTAGCCACCCTCCGCTGGCTGCTCGACCCGGCAACCAGCCTCCTTGCCCTGCGTCTACGAGCCCAAGAACGCGGACGTATGTCCTACGACGCAGCGTGGAGGCTGGCCAGGGTGACACGCCACCCCGACGAAATGGTGTACCGCCACCATGGACACGTCGACGAGGGCACCCGTGAAGACAGCGCATAAAGAGGTTGGGTAGAAGGAGGCAACTGATCAGTTCTCATAGGCCGTGATAGAAGATGTAACCTGGAGCGAACCCCGGTGGGGCCTCGACCTATGAAACCCAGAATCGGCCATCGGCCTTGAGCGTATGACTATGGTCCAGTCAGTGACAGTTCCATCGTCAATGGCGTAATCAGTGGGGTATTGGTCGAAGTCCCCCCTCGGACACGTACGAAATCCCCACGGGACCCTGTTCTCCGTGGGGATTTTCCGTTCCGTATCCGCGCGATCATTCCCGTCCCGGCGGGCCAGCGGAGCCACCGCCTGTGGCGCGACAGTCGGCCAGCTTGGCCCTTGTCTGCTCGTCGGCATCGTCCGCCAGCTGATCGAACTCTTCGGCCACGGGGTCGGGCTGCTTGGTCCGTATGACTTCTCGCACGGCGTGGAGGACGGACTGACTGAGCACCCGGCTCATGACGGAGGCGAGCGCCAGGTCGGTGTCGGAGACGTACGGGTTGAAGGCGACCGGAGCCATCTCGGGTGGCAGGTCGGCCGGCGCTGCATGGCGCCGGAGGCGGGCGAGCTCCCGGCGGAGGACGTGACCTGCAAGGCAACGGCCGACCCGAAGGCGGAGGCGCGAGCGCGCTGACCGTCCAACCGGCTCTGGCCGGGCTTCGGTCGGGCGACCGCCGGGCCGTGGTCGCGGCGGATCGTGTGCGGGCACAGGCCGAGCCCGGCGGCGGCTCGGGCCGTCGGTTGGGAAGTGCTTCACGGCATGCCGCACACCGCGAGGGCCACCACCGTGGCGGCACAGATCACCACTTTCACCGGGGTCAGTCGGTCGGCCAGCCGCATGTCCCAGCCCTCGACGTCGCCGGAGGCCAGCCGTACCACCGGGGACAGCGCGCGGCCCAGGGCGAAGCCCGTGCCGATGGCGATCGGCGTGGCCACCGAGCCCCCGGTGAGCAGCACCCCGAGGGCGATCACGTAGGGCGCGCTGGCGGACACGTACGTACGTACGCCGGTGCCCAGCTCGAAGCCGAACTGCAGGGTGCCGCGCATGAGGTCACGCTGGAGGACGTCCTGTGGGATCTGCCGGGCGTTCTGCGGCATCGGGAACGAGAGGACGTCCGTGTCGCGCAGCAGAGCCAGCACGGCCGCCACGACGATCGCCCCGTGCCGCCACTCCGGTGGAACCGGTGACAGCAGTCCGGAGAACAGCCACAGCACCAGGGCCGACAGCAGCGCCCCGAGGAGCAGTCCCGCGGTGAGCACGGCCAGCACGGTGGCCTGTCGGTTCAGGGCCCGCCAACCTGGCGTGGCCAGCGCGTAGGCGCTGTTCCGCGTTCAAACGGAGCCGGACAGCGAGAAGCCCGCCAGACCGCCGGTCACCGCCCAGGTCAGCGTCGGTGAGTGGAACGAGGCCAGCAGAACGGCCAGCACCAGCACGGCCGTCGGCACCGCCGGGTCGGTCAGCCGCCCGCGCCAGGCCCCGGCGGTGGCGCCGGTGTGCCCGGAGGCCGGTGCCATCAGACGAAGCCCGTCATCATGCGCCAGGTCTCCGGCCCGACGATGCCGTCGACCTGAAGCTCGTGCAGGGTCTGGAACCTGGTCACGCCGTCCTCGGTGGCCGCGCCGAAGACACCGTCGACGGCGACGTCGTAGCCGTGCTTCTTGAGCAGCTGCTGCACACCGCGCACCGCGTGGTTGTCGTCACCGTTCCTGGTGGTCACCACCAGCTTGGGCCAGGTCTTGGCGTCCACCGTGCCGGACTGCTCAAGGCCCTCGGCGTTCTGGAACGCCTTGACCTGCGTCTCGGTGTCCGGGCCGAAGATGCCGTCGGCCTCGGCGGGGAAGCCGCCATGGGTGACCAGGTGCTGCACCGCGTGGACGTCCGGACCCGTGGATCCGTTCCCCACCGTCGGCCAGTTGACGGTGCCGGGGCAGCCGCAGTCCGTGGTGTAGCGGCAGATGGACTTCACCCACCCGGACTCCGTGCTGCGGTACCCGTCGTGGCAGCGGCGCTCGATACCGCACCCGCAGCTGCCGCACGGGTCGCTGTACCGCCACAGCCAGCCGTCGTAGGACCCCGAGTAGCACTGGTTGGGGCGCAGCGTCCAGGTCACACCGTCGTTCTTGTGGAAGCCCAGGTGCTCGCCGCTCACCTCGCAGGATTCCGCGAACACGGTGCTCGGACCGCAGCCCGGGGAGCAGTTGTGGTCGGAGGCGTAGGAGGGACAGTCACCCGTCCAGATGTCGTACCCGTCGGCGTACGCCTCGCGGGTCACCGTGAAGACGCCCAGGGCGGCGAACCCGACCGCGGTCGCGGCCTGGGCGAAGCGGCGCCGTGGCATCGCGAAGCCCGTCGGGGTACGCATACGGCGCACACTCCGGGGCCGGGAGGCGGTGGCGTTAGCGGCCGGGGTACCTGACCGACGCAGCATCGGGACGTCGTCGAGCGAGGGCATCAGGAGCTCCTAACCTGGCCGGGAACATCAGAGTTCAGCAACTCCAGCAGCGCCGAGGCGGAACCCACCGGCTCCGAACGCGCGACGCGTCCGGTGGCGTCGACGAGCACGGCATACGGAGTGGCGATGGCGTCGTATACGTCGAAGAGGTCCAGCCGGCCGGCCAGGATCGGCACCCGGGAGTCCGTGACGGCGACCGAGGGTTCGGCGTAGACGGCCCGTATCGCGGGCCCCTGGTCACCGCCCTCGCGCCTGATCCAGTCGCTGGCTGCCGACAGTACGTCCTCGCAGGTCTGGCATGTGTCGCTGAGGAAGAGGAGGAGGGCGTCGCGGTTCCCGGGGTCCCTGTCGCTCCCGCCGTCCGGGCCCAGGATTTCGCCGATCGCGGGAGCCGGGCGGCCGGGCTCGATGCCCGCCCGTCGCGGGGGCGCGCCCCGGGTACCGGTCCCGGCCCGGGACAGCTGGTGCACCTGACGGACCAGCCCGGCGACCACGAACGCCAGCAAGGCGATCGCGACCCAGGACGCGAGGAGAGCGCTGGTTACGAAGTCCACGGTGCGGTCTCTCCTTCGGCCGGGTTGTGCAGGGCGAGCGGCAGGAACCACAGCAGCCCGGTGAACGTGAGGGTCGCCAGCGTCACCGTGACCAGTTCGGCGGGGTCACCGGACGACGGGAGGGCCGACGCGGCCAGCAGGGCGCCGGCCACCGCGAGCAGCGTGTAGGTGAGCGCACGGCCTGCCGCCCAGCCGCTGAGCGGGATGTCCGTCCGGTGGCAGCCGCAGGGGCCGCCGCGACCGGTGGACAGGACGTAACGGAGGTAGCCGGCGTAGGTGCCGAACAGCGCCGCGCTCGCGGCCAGTACGAGTACCAGCCCGGTCCGGCTGCCGCCGAACACCGCGGCCAGACCCACCACCCCGAGCAGCCCCTCCACCACCGGCACGGCCACGGTCACCCAGGGGATCGCGCGACCGGGCAGTGTCCGGTGCCGGCGCAGCGCGTCACGCAGCGCGCCCGGAGCGGCAACATGGGAGGCACAGCCGGCGAGCAGGCTCAACAGCACGATTCCGGCTGCCACGGGGCCGAAGAACGTCGTCATCCGGTCAGTCCGCGATACGCAGGGTCAACTGCTCGACCAGGTCGGGTACGCGCTTGACGTCGGTGTCCGCGAGCGGGACGACGGTCGCCCACACCTTGGGGTTGGACAGGATGAAGAAGGGCTTGCCGTCGGAGAGGGTGTCCCGGTACAGCTCGCCGGACTTGACCGAGACGCCCTTCCAGGGCGGCAGTTGAGCGGTGTGCGCGGCGGTCACCTTGGACATCTCGACGAGTCCGAGACCCGGGACCTCCTTGATGACGTTGGCCGGCCGGGTGAACCGGCTGCCGGCGGCGGACTCCGGGTGCAGGGTGATGCCCTCGTCGTGTTCGGCGATGTGCAGTGTGCGCAGCATTCCGAGGACGTCGCGCACCGCCATCCCGTACACCCGGGTCACCAGGGAGTACCGCTTGCCCTGCCAGACGACCAGCATGGGCTTTTCCAGGGTCTTGGACTGGGCGTCGTATTCGCGCTTGACCGCGGTGCGGAGTTTTCCGCCCTGGAAAGAGAGTTCCGACTCGAACTCGGTGATACCGAGGGAAGCCGCGATGTCGTCACCGAGCTTGGCGGTCCCGGCGGTGAACTCCACCAGCTTGCCGTTGCTGGTGACTTCGGCGACCGAGGTGAAAGGCAGTTTCAGGTCGAGTTTGCTGCCGAGGCGGTACGCGGTGCCGTCAAGGGCACGATGGTCGACGGTGGCGGCCGATGCCATGACGCCCTCCCTGATGATTTTGGGAGAGGCTAATGACGCCGGAGGCTGGTTGTCAATGCACAGTCAAGACAGTCAAGGGCAGTCAAGACACCCGTTCCCCGCATGCCCGCCGTCAGGCCCGCACCACGAGCGGGAAGGGGCCCGGCGGGCGGATCTCCCCGATGACCGGGTGGCCCGGCAGCTCCCCCGCGAGCAGCAGTCCGCCGGAGGTCTGCGCGTCGGCCAGCAGCAGACGTTCCTCGCCGGAAACGGCCCCGAAATCCGTGAAAGGCGTGATCCAGTCCAGATTGCGGTGTGTGCCACCGCTGACAAAGCCGTCTGCGACGGCTTTTCGGGCATCGGTGAGCAAAGGCACCGCCGAGGAATTGACGACGGCGGTGACGTTCGCCGCCCGCGCGAGCTTGTACATATGGCCCAGCAGCCCGAATCCCGTCACATCTGTACCGGATCTGATGCCGGATTCCACAGCGGCCCGTGAGGCGTCACGGTTGAGCGCCGCCATCGTTTCCACCGCCTCCGGAAACACCGTACCGGTCGCTTTGTGACGGGTGTTGAGAACGCCGGTCCCCAGCGGTTTCGTCAGGGTCAACGGCAGACCGGGGGCCGCGGCGTCCATACGCAGCATCCGGTCCGGCTGTACGACACCGACCACGGACATGCCGTACTTCGGCTCCGGATCGTCGACGCTGTGCCCGCCGCCCACGTGGCAGCCGGCGGCGTGGGCGACGTCCCGGCCCCCGCTGAGCACCCTGGCCGCCACCTCGAGCGACAGCTTCTCCCGCGGCCACCCGAGCAGGTTGACGGCGGCGACCGGGACCCCGCCCATCGCGTACACGTCGGAGAGCGCGTTGGCCGCCGCGATACGGCCCCAGTCGTACGGGTCGTCGACCACGGGCGTGAAGAAATCCGCCGTGGTGACGATCGCGCGCTCACCGTCCAGCCGTACCACCGCCGCGTCGTCCCCGCCGCTGTCGAGGCCGATCATCAGCTCCAGGGCCGGGTCCACGGCGGCGCCGTGCCCTCCGGACAACCCGGCCACCAGTGAGTCCAGTTCGCCCGGCGGGATCTTGCAGGCACAGCCCCCGCCGTGGGCCAGCTGGGTAAGGCGTGGGATGTCGTCGGCGCGCGGCTCGCTCATGTGCGGTGAACCTACCCCCACCGCAGCCGGTACGGGAGGGGCGCCCGTACGGTGCCGCTCCCCGCCGCTCCTCCCCGGGGCAGGTCAGAGCCCGGGGCAGGTCGGAGCCACGGTGCCGGGGAACCTATACTTCCCGGCGGAGGCGGGCAGGCGCCTGGTGGCCCTCACGGTCTTCAACACCGATGTGGCCGGGAACCCCGGTCAGGCGGGTTCGATTCCCGTACGCCTCCGCGGGAGAGCCGATGGACGACAGAAGACGCGTACCCCGCACCGACGCCGTGCTCGGGGACCCGGAACTCGTCGTCGCGGGCGAACGGCTGGGCCGCACCCTGGTGCGCGAGGCCGTCACGGCCGCCCTGGAGCTGGTCCGGCAGGGGGCGCTGGCCCCCGAACTGGCCGCCGCCACGGCCCTGTCCATGCTGCCGCCGACCGCCACCCGGCTGCTGCCGGTCCTCAACGCCACCGGTGTCCTCGTCCACACCAACCTCGGACGGGCCCCCCTCTCCGCTGCCGCGCGGGAGGCTGTGGTGGCCGCCGCGGGATGTACCGACGTCGAGTTCGACCTCACGACCGGCCGGCGCGGGCGACGCGGGGCGGGTGCCACGGCGGCCCTGGCAGAGGCGGTTCCCGCCGCCGAGGCCGTGCACCTCACCAACAACAACGCCGCCGCCCTGGTACTCGCCGCGACCGCGCTGGCCAGGGACCGGGAGATCGTCATCAGCCGGGGCGAACTGGTGGAGATCGGGGACGGGTTCCGGATTCCCGAGCTGCTGGAGAGCACCGGTGCCCGGCTGCGCGAGGTGGGGACCACCAACCGGACCCACCTCGCCGACTACGCCGCCGCGATCGGCCCCGGCACCGGCTTCGTCCTCAAGGTGCACCCCTCCAACTTCGCGACCACCGGCTTCGTCTCCTCCGTCCCGGTCCGCGAACTGGCCACCCTGGGCGCCCCCGTGGTGTACGACATCGGCTCCGGACTGCTCGAACCCCACCCGGTGCTGCCGAACGAACCCGACGCGGCCTCCGCGCTGCGCGCCGGAGCGGGCCTCGTCACGGCCAGCGCCGACAAGCTGCTGGGCGGTCCACAGGCCGGACTGGTCCTGGGCACCCGGGACCTGGTCGGCCGGCTGCGCCGGCATCCCCTGGCGAGGGCACTGCGGGTGGACAAGCTCGCCCTGGCCGCGCTGGAGGCCACCCTGCGGGGGCCGGCGACTCCCGTAGCCCAGGCGCTCACCGCGGATTCCGGCCGGCTCCTCGCCCGTGCCGAGGCCCTGGCGGGCGCGCTGGCGGACAAGGGCGTGGACGCCGTCGCCACGGTGACCGAGGCACGGGTGGGCGGCGGGGGCGCCCCGGACGCCGTACTGCCCAGTGCGGCCGTACGACTTCCGCTGACGCTGGCGACGGCGCTGCGGACCGGCCGGCCGGCGGTGGTGGGACGGCAGCACGCCGGCGGGCTGCTGCTCGACCTCCGGACGGTCCCCCCGGAGGACGACGACTCGTTGGCGGCGGCGGTGCTGGCCGCCCGTACCGAGCGGCGCGGCGGGGACGACTGACCGTGTTCGTCCTCGCCACGGCAGGCCATGTCGACCACGGCAAATCCACCCTGCTGCGGGCCCTCACCGGCACCGACCCCGACCGTCTCGACGAGGAACAGCGGCGCGGTCTCACCCTCGACCTGGGCTTCGTGTGGAGCAGGCTGCCCGGCGGACGGCCGCTGGCGTTCGTCGACGTACCGGGCCATCAGCGCTTCATCGCCAACACCCTCGCCGGAATCGCCACCGCGCCGGCCGTGCTGTTCGTGGTGTCGGCGGACGAGGGCTGGAAGCCCCAGTCACAGGAACACCTGGACGCCGTCGACGCGTTCGGTGTCCGCACCGGGCTGCTGGTGGTGACCCGCGCCGACCTCGCCGACCCGTCCGCCGCCCTGGCCGAGGCACGGGAGCGCCTGGCCGCCAGCTGCCTCGGGGCCGTGGACGCGGTGGCGGTCAGCGCACGTACCGGCACCGGGCTCGACGCGCTACGGCGCGAGTTGGGGGCACTGGCCGCCGCCGCTCCCCAGGCCGACGGCGACGCTCCCGTACGGCTGTGGCTGGACCGGGCGTTCACGGTCGACGGGGCGGGCACGGTGGTCACCGGCACCCTGACCGCCGGCCGGCTCACCGTCGGGGACCACCTCGAACTCGCTCCCGAGGGCCGGCCGGTGGCCGTACGGGGGCTGCAGTGCCTGGGGGCCGACGCGGACACGGTGGCCGCGCCCGCCCGCGTCGCCGTCAACCTGCGCCGTACCCCTCGGGCGATGGTCAAGCGGGGGCAGGCGCTGGTGACCCCCGGGAGCTGGTGGCGTACCGGCACGGTGGACGTCCGGCTGGACGAGGAGGGGGTGACGCTCCCCGCCGAACCGCTGGTCCACTGCGGTACGGCGATGACCGGCGCGCGGGTGCGCCCCCTGGGGCCGGGGGCGGCGCGGCTCCGGCTGCGGACGCCGCTGTACCTGCACATCGGCGACCGGCTGCTGCTCCGCGACCCGGGGTCCCGGCGGCTGACCGGGGCGCTGGTGCTGGACGTCGCCCCGCCGGAGCTGACCCGCAGAGGTGCGGCGGCGACCCGGGCCCGGGAGCTGGCGGCCATGCCGGACAGCACCGAACTGACCGTACAGCTGCGCCGGCTGGGCCTGCGGCGCCGTGACGAACTGCGGGCGATGGGTGTCACGGTGCCCGGGGACCGGCCACCGGCCGCGACGGACGGCCCCGCCGCCGACCACGTGGTGAGCGCCGGGGGATGGCTGCTGGACCCCGCGTACGCGGCCGGGCTGGGGAGCGGGCTGGAGGACGCGGTGACAGCGCACCAGCAGTCGCGGCCCCTCGACCCCGGCCTTCCGGTGACCGAGGCCCAGCGGGCACTCCGCCTCCCGGAAGCGGCACTGGTCGAGGCCCTGGCGACGGAGCGGCTGCTGGTGCGCAACGGCAGGCTGTACCGGCGGGACGCCCCGGCCGCGTTGCCGGCGCCGCTACGGGAAGCCGCACGGGAACTGGAAGCCGACTTCCGCAGCGCACCCTTCCGGGCACCGACGGGGCAGCGGCTGAGGGAACTGGGCCTCACCCGGCAGGCACTGGCCGTACTGGTCCGGGAGGGCCGGGTCGCCCGCTTCGGCGACATCCATCTGCCGGCCGACGCGGCGGACCGGGCCGCCGCCCGACTGAGGGTCCTTCATGGGCCGTTCACGGTCGGGGACTGCTGCCGGGCACTGGACACCAGCCGGCGGGTGGCCATCCCCCTGCTGGAGCACCTCGACCGTACGGGGGTGACCCGCCGGGACGCGGACACCGGCCGCCGTACCCTCAGGGACGGCTGACCCGCGGCGAGACCGGCGCCGGACGCCCCTCGCCGAGGCGGCACCGGACACCGTTCGTCGTCCGCTCGGATCAGAGGTCGTCGAGCCGGACCAGCCCGTCCTGGATCGCCCGCGCCAGGAGTGCCGCCTTGGTGGCCGCCTGCCGGCCGCTCATCGCGTACTTGATGCGGATGTGCTCGAGGTGGGAGTTGACCGTGTGAGGCGAGATGCCGAGCCGTCGGCCGACGAAGACCTTGGACTCGGACTGGAACCACTCGATCAGTACCTCTGTCTCCCGGGCCGACAGCACCGGGCGGCTGGCGGAGCGGTCCCCGGCGAGCGCGCCCGCCAGCGAGGGCGGCGTGTACGCACGGCCGTCCGCCGCGGTGACGGTGGCCTCCAGCAGGTGATCGGCGCCCTCGGCCTTCGTCAGATAGCTCAACGCGCCCAGTTCCAGGCACTGCAGTGCGGTCGCGTCGTCGGCCCGCATCGAGTACACGACCACGCGCCGGCCCGCCTCGGTCAGCCTGCGCAGTTCACCCGTCGCCGGTACGGGGCCGCCCAGATGCAGGTCGAGGATCACCACGTCCGCGGTCGCGCCCTCCCCGGACCAGGCGACCGAGACGTCGTTGCCCGAGGCGGCGACCCGGATCGGCGGGGTCCCGGCGGACAGCCACTGGGCGACCCCGGCGCGTACGGCGGGGTGGTCGTCGACGATGACCGTACTCACCGGTGTCATCTGCGCCATAGCGCCTCCAAGCGAAGGAAGTCCCCGTAGTGGTCCGATACGACCTCGACGCGTCCGTCGGCCGTGGTGACGGCCTCGGGGCGGGGACCGGAGTCCGTGTCGGTGTCCGTGTCCGTCACCACGGCGATACGCACGGCCTCGCCGGTGCGCAGCACGCTCACCCTGGCACGACCGCGTGCGGCCGACAACGCCGTGGCCACGGGGCCGGTCAGCCTGCGGCGTACCTGTGCGGGCACGGTCACCGGCGCCCCGCTGACGGCGAACGACACGTTCACGCCGCGGCGTTCGGCCACATCGACACAGGCTGTCATCTCGTGCACCAGCGGATCGGGAGTCTCGTCGTTCTCCGCGAACAGCCGGCGCAGCTGGGTCGCGGCGAGCGCGCAGCGGCGCCTGGTGTCCTCGTCACGCGGGTCCAGGGCGCCGTCCGCGAGCCCGGCGAGCAGCGGCAGGGTGGTGCCCAACTGCCCGGCGAACAAGGTGCGTTGGTGCTGCTCCCACTGTCGCGCGGTCAGTACCCGCAGTTCGAGCCGGTCGTGTTCGTCGGCGACCGCGAGCGCCTCACGGCTGCGGCGCCGCAGCAGCCGGCTGATCACGATCACCGCCGCCTGGACGCTGACCGCGCCGAAGGCGACGGTGCAGGCCGCCCCGATCGCGGCACGGTCCGGCGGCCCCGCCACCAGGAACGTCCCCATGCTCGCCGTCAGATGGGCGGCCAGTACGGCGACGAGCAGCCGGATCCGGTCCAGGAGCAGCAGCAACAGGTGCCACTGCACCAGCCCGAACGACCAGTCCGGAGCCTGGAACCGCCGTCCGGGGTCGACCGCGGCCGTGGCGCAGAACGCAGCGGCGAGTACGACGGCGGTGCCGCCCGCGGTGACGGCGGCCGGCAGGGGCCGCTGGCGCAGCACCCACCAGGAGCAGACTGCCGGGACGCAGGCCAGTGCGGCGAAGGCACCCGTCGCGAGCGGCCGTGAACGGTACTCCTCGGTGAACAACGGACCCAGGGACAAGCCGAGTTGCAGGACCACCGTCACGCAGAGCAGGACGGTCCGCATGGTCGCGTCCATCTGGCCGGCGGCCGCGTCGCCGGAGGTCTCCGCGCGCCCCACGCCGCCCGGCGCGTCCTCCGCGCGCGCTGCCCTGCCCGGGCCGTCTTCCGCGCCCGGTCTGCCGTCCCCGCCCGGTCTGCCGTCCCCGCCTGGTCCGTCACTCGTCACCGGACCACTCCATCCGTACGGTGGTTCCCCCGCCGGGGTGTGAGCGGACGGTTACCCGGCCGCCGACCGTGGCCAGCCGTTCGACCACCGAGGCGCGGATCCCGCGCCGGAACAGCGGTACGTCGTCCGGCCGGAAGCCCGCGCCGTGGTCGGACACCTCGACGGTGACCCGTACCTGCCCGAGCGTCATGCCGAGGGTGGCCGTGTCGACCCCGGCATGCCGCTCGACATTGACCAGGGCCTCGCGTACGGCGCGTACGAAGGCGAGCGCCACGGAGGCAGGCACGCAGCCGGCCCGCTCGTGGTCCTGGCCCTCGTTCCGTTCGTAGACCTGCGCCTCGTTCCGCTGGTGGACCTCGACCACCTCGACGTGCACACGGCTGCGCGCCGCGACCGCGTGCAGCGACGCCGCCAGGTCCACCGGACTGTCCTGCGCCGTGGCCCCGCCCGCGGCCCCCGTCAGCACCGTGAGATCCCGCCGGGCGTACGCCGCGACCTGCTGTGGATCCGCGCCCTCGCCCTGTACCGCCACCATCAGGAACGTGGCGGCGGCGGTGTCGTGCAGCAGTGCCAGATACTCCCGTTCCTGCCGGTGCCGTGCCAGGGACAGCGCCTCGGTGCGCTCCAGGGCCGCCCGTCGCTCGCGCAGCGCGTCCGTCCGGCGACCGGAGCGGCGCAGCAGTACGAAGCCGAGGCGGGCCAGCAGACACTCGAACACCAGCCGCGGCACCAGCACTTCGGCACCGTCGGCACCCGTCGCCGCCAGATTCATCGCGAGCAGTCCCGCCGTGACCGGGACGGTGATCGCCGGTGGCCATTCCCACTGGAGCGTGATCGCCGTGGTGGTCAGGGTGTTGAGGGCCCACAGGTTCGGAGGTCCGCCGGTCCACTCCTGGGTCGCGCAGACCGCCACGACGCGGACGACGGCGAATCCCGACGCCAGTGCGGGTGCCCGCCCCGTCAGACCCGAGCACCAGTCCACCGCGGCCCCGGCGAGCATCAGGGCGAACAGCCCGAGACCGAGCGGGAGTGCGGACGACGGAACCGAGAGCAGTGCGAACGAACTGATCACGACCAGCGCCACCCCGCGCACGGGGGCGGCGAACCGGCGCGCGGAGGCGAGGTACAGCGACTCGACACCGCGATGTCGTTCCACCGCTCGCATCGGATCACCGTCCTCCAGGTCCGGGCCGGCCAACCGGGCCCAGCCGGTGACGGCGGACTATACCGAAGCCCACCCCGTCCCACCGGGGCGGATTGACGCGGGGCCGGCCCATGGTTCGAACGTCCGATGCGGCCGGGACGGCGCGTTGTTACCTTCGGCGCCCACTGTTTCCTCGAAGCCGGGAGTCGAGTTGATGACAAGATTCGGAAGGAGCCGTACCTGGGCCGCGATAGCCACCCTGTGCGCGGCACTGCTCATCTCGATCGGCCTGGTCCAGCCGGCCGGCGCCGCGCCCAACTGGCCCGTCGTCGGCACCGGTGCCGCGGGCTCGAACGTCGGCTCCGCCCAGCACCTGCTGCGCGCCCACGGCCACGACATAGCCGTCGACGGCCAGTTCGGCCCCGCGACCGAGGGCGCCGTCCGCGCGTTCCAGGAGTCCAAGGGGTACGGAGCGGACGGGGTGATCGGTTCGGAGACGTGGCCGGGTCTGGTGATCACCGTGCGGGAGGGTGACAGCGGCGACGCGGTGTCGGCGGCGCAGACGGCGTTGAACAAGCACGGTGCCGGTCTCGCCGTGGACGGCCAGTTCGGTCCGGGTACGGCGGACGCGGTGCGGTCGTTCCAGAGCGCTCAGGGTCTGACCGCGGACGGGATCGTCGGACCGAACACCTGGCAGCACCTCATCGGTCAGGGTGGCGCAGGCGGCAACTACACACTGCCCGTCGCCCGCGACGCCATGTCCCGCGACCACTACGGCGCCCCGCATCACGACTATCCCGCGCTCGACCTGCCGGTCGGCACCGGAACCCCGATCTACGCGGTGACCTCCGGAGTGGCCGAGCAGGTCTCCAACGACCGCTGCGGACTCGGCTACCAGCTTCACGGCGACGATGGCGCCACATACCTCTACTGCCACTTCGACGCGCACCAGGCCGGCTCCGGCACCCGGGTCGACGCCGGAACCCAGCTCGGCCTGTCCGGAAGCACCGGCAACTCCACCGGCCCGCACCTGCACTTCGAGGTGAACGCGGGTGGCGCTCAACGCTGCCCGCAGCCCATGATGCTTGCCGTGTACGACGGAGCCGCCCCGCCCGCCCCGGGCGATCTCCCCACCGGCGGCTGCATCGAGTAGCACCCCCACCAGAGCCCAGGGGGTGTCCGAAACCGGACACCCCCTGGGCTCTGGTGGGGGTGCTACTCCACCCGCCCGGACCACTCATCCAGGAGAATCGCAGCATGAGCAACCCCCAGCAGCTGAGCTACAGCAAGGAGCACGAGTGGCTGTCGCCCGCCGAGGACGGCGTCTCGACGGTCGGCATCACGGAGCACGCCGCCAACGCGCTCGGTGACGTCGTGTTCGTGCAGCTCCCCGAGGTCGGCGACCAGGTCACCGCGGACGACACCTGCGGCGAGCTGGAGTCCACGAAGTCGGTGAGCGACCTCTACTCACCCGTGACCGGCGAAGTGACCGAGATCAACGAAGATGTCGTGAACGACCCGTCGCTGGTGAACTCCGCGCCCTTCGAGGGCGGCTGGCTGTTCAAGGTGCGGGTGGCCGGCGAGCCGGAGGGCCTGCTGTCCGCCGACGAGTACGCCGCCTTCACCGCAGGTAACTGAGCACTCGCCCGCTCTCAAGGACTCCCTTTAGGAAGACCTCATGAATCTTCTGAACAGCTCCCTCCACGAGGTGGACCCGGACGTCGCCGCCGCCGTCGACGCCGAGCTCCACCGCCAGCAGTCCACCCTCGAGATGATCGCCTCGGAGAACTTCGCGCCGGTCGCCGCGCTCGAGGCACAGGGCTCGGTGCTCACCAACAAGTACGCCGAGGGCTACCCCGGCCGCCGCTACTACGGCGGCTGCGAGCACGTCGACGTCGTCGAGCGCCTCGCGCGGGACCGCGTGAAGGAACTCTTCGGCGCCGAGGCCGCGAACGTACAGCCGCACTCGGGTGCCTCCGCCAACGCCGCCGCGATGTTCGCGCTGCTGAAGCCGGGCGACACGATCATGGGTCTGGACCTGGCGCACGGCGGCCACCTCACCCACGGCATGAAGATCAACTTCTCCGGCAAGCTGTACAACGTGGTCGCGTACCGCGTGGACGAGCAGTCCAGCCTGGTCGACATGGACGAAGTCGAGAAGCTCGCGAAGGAGCACCGGCCGCAGATGATCATCGCGGGCTGGTCCGCGTACCCGCGCCAGCTCGACTTCGCCGCGTTCCGCCGTATCGCCGACGAGGTCGGCGCGCTGCTGCTGGTCGACATGGCGCACTTCGCCGGTCTGGTCGCCGCGGGGCTGCACCCCTCCCCCGTGCCGTACGCGGACGTGGTCACCACCACGACGCACAAGACGCTCGGCGGGCCGCGCGGTGGCGTGATCCTGTCCACCAAGGAGCACGCGAAGAAGATCAACTCGGCGGTCTTCCCCGGGCAGCAGGGCGGCCCGCTCGAGCACGTGATCGCGGCCAAGGCCGTCTCGTTCAAGATCGCGGCGAGCGACGAGTTCAAGGAGCGCCAGCAGCGCACCCTCGAGGGCGCGCGCATCCTGGCCGAGCGGCTGACCCGCCAGGACGCGGTGGACGCCGGAGTCTCGGTGCTGTCGGGCGGTACGGACGTCCACCTCGTCCTCGTCGACCTGCGGCACAGCGAACTCGACGGCCAGCAGGCGGAGGACCGGCTCCACGAGATCGGCATCACCGTCAACCGGAACGCCGTGCCGAACGACCCCCGACCCCCGATGGTCACCTCCGGGCTGCGCGTCGGCACGCCCGCGCTCGCCACCCGCGGGTTCCAGGCGGAGGACTTCACCGAGGTCGCCGACATCATCGCCGAGGCGCTGAAGCCCGGCACCGACGAGGCCGCCACCAAGGCGCTGGCCGACCGGGTCACCGCGCTCGCCGCCAAGCACCCGCTCTACCCGGGGCTGAACGCCTAGCTCCGGTGGGGGCGCTCCGGACCGTCTCTCCGGAACTCTCCGGAGCGCCCCGCTCCACCCACCCGCCACCTCCGACCGCCTGGACGTGTCATGGCACTCTCGGTCTTCGATCTCTTCTCCATCGGCATAGGGCCGTCCAGCTCGCACACCGTCGGCCCGATGCGGGCGGCACGGATGTTCGCGCGCCGGCTCAAGAACGAGGGCCTGCTGGCCCACACGGCCTCCGTACGCGCCGAGTTGTACGGCTCGCTCGGCGCGACCGGGCACGGGCACGGCACACCCAAGGCCGTACTGCTGGGGCTGGAGGGCCACGCCCCGGCGACCGTCGACATCGAGCAGGCCGACGAGTGGCTGCAGCGCATCCGCGAGACGAAACGGCTGCGGCTGCTCGCCGCGGAGATAGGCGACGCGCACGAGATCGCGTTCGACGAGTCGCGGGAACTGGTCCTGCACCGGCGCCGCTCCCTGCCGTACCACGCGAACGGGATGACCCTGTACGCGTACGACGCCTCGGGGACGGCGCTGCTGGAGAAGACGTACTACTCGGTGGGCGGCGGCTTCGTCGTGGACGAGGACGCCGTCGGCGAGGACCGTATCCGGCTGGACGACACCCCGCTCACGCACCCGTTCCGCACCGGCGACGAACTGCTCCGGCTCACCCGCGAGACCGGCCTGTCCATCTCCGCGCTGATGCTCGAGAACGAGAAGGCGTGGCGCACCGAGGCCGAGGTGCGCGCGGGCCTGCTGGAGATCTGGGGCGTCATGCAGGAGTGCGTCAAGCGCGGCCTGGGGCAGGAGGGCATCCTGCCCGGCGGCCTCAAAGTCCGCCGCCGCGCCGCCCATTCGGCCCGCCAGCTGCGCGCGGAGGGCGACGCCACGGCGCACGCCATGGAGTGGATCACGCTCTACGCGATGGCGGTCAACGAGGAGAACGCCGCGGGCGGCCGCGTCGTCACCGCCCCCACCAACGGCGCGGCGGGCATCATCCCCGCGGTCCTGCACTACTACGTCAACTTCGTTCCAGGCGCCGACGAAGAGGGCGTCGTCCGCTTCCTCCTCGCGGCGGGCGCCATCGGCATGCTGTTCAAGGAGAACGCGTCCATCTCCGGCGCCGAGGTCGGCTGCCAGGGCGAGGTCGGCTCGGCCTGCTCGATGGCGGCCGGCGGCCTCGCGGAGGTCCTGGGCGGCGAACCGGAGAAGGTCGAGAACGCCGCCGAGATCGGCATCGAGCACAACCTCGGCCTCACCTGCGACCCGATCGGCGGCCTCGTCCAGATCCCCTGCATCGAACGGAACGGCATGGCCTCGGTGAAGGCCGTCACCGCCGCCCGCATGTCCCTCCGCGGCGACGGCCGCCACCACGTCTCGCTGGACAAGGCGATCAAGACGATGAAGGACACGGGCGCGGACATGAAGGTCAAATACAAGGAGACGGCGCGGGGCGGGCTCGCGGTGAACGTCATCGAGTGCTGACCGCGCTCCGGCCCGTAACGTCCGATTCCACCGTGGCGTCAACGGCCGACAGCCCGGCTACGGGAGGGCGCCTGCGCGGGCGGCGAGGGCGCGGAGTTCGGGGGTGCTGCGGCCGGACAGCAGGAGCCCGGAGATCAGGGACCTCACCGCGGGCCGGGAATGTGTCTCCTGGGGTGCCTGGTGCTCGGCTGCCAGGAGCGCGCGGACGCATTCAGTCCGTACGTAGGAGCTGGTGCCGTTGGCGGGTGATCGGGCAGATCTGCCGCGAGTTGTCAGGTGCGGAGTTCGAAGGCGTTTAGGCCACAGCTGCCGGCGGCAAAAAGAGCCTGGCCCTGGAGTGTCCATGTGCACGTGGTCAGTTCACCGTCGACGCGCACGAGTGTTGCAGTCCGTCCCTCGTGGACGTTCCACACGTGGGCCTCCCCGCTCTGGCTGGCGGTGGCGAGCCAGGCGCCATCCGGGGAGATCGCCACCGACTCCACCCGACCGGTGTGTCCGGTGAGGGTCGCAGTGCACCGGCCCATTGCCCGGTCCCACAGCCGCACCGTCCTGTCCCAGCTGGCGGTGGCGAGCCAGGCGCCATCCGGGGAGATCGCCACCGACTCCACCCGACCGGTGTGTCCGGTGAGGGTCGCGGTGCACCGGCCCATTGCCCGGTCCCACAGCCGCACCGTCCTGTCCCAGCTGGCGGTGGCGAGCCAGGCGCCATCCGGGGAGATCGCCACCGACTCCACCCGACCGGTGTGTCCGGTGAGGGTCGCGGTGCATCGGCTGGTGGTGCGGTCCCACAGTCGCACTGTCCTGTCCCAGCTGGCGGTGGCGAGCCAGGCGCCATCCGGAGAGATCGCCACCGACGTCACGTCATCGGTGTGGCCGGTGAGGGTCGCGGTGCACCGGCCCATTGCCCGGTCCCACAGCCGCACCGTCCTGTCCCGGCTAGTTGTGGCGAGCCAGGCGCCGTCCGGGGAGATCGCCACCGACGTCACGTCATCGGTGTGGCCGGTGAGGGTCGCGGTGCACCGGCCCGTTGCGCGGTCCCACAGCCGCGCCCTTCTGCCCGAGCTGGCGGTGGCGAGCCAGGTGCCGTCGGGGGAGATCGCCACCGAATTGGCCGCGGAGTGGCTGCCGGCGCGCTGTATGGCCGACCTTCCCCCGCGTGTCTCCCACAACCGCGCTGATCCGTCCGGATCGCCGGCGTCGCGGAGTTCGTCCGCCTGCGTTGGCGCTGAGGAATTCGCTGCCCGGTCGCCTGCCCTGGATAGGGTGCCTTCGCGGTCCCACAGTCGCACTGTCCTGTCCCGGCTGGTGGTGGCGAGCCAGGCGCCATCCGGGGAGATCGCCACCGACGTCACGTCATCGGTGTGGCCGGTGAGGGTCGCGGTGCACCGGCCCATTGCCCGGTCCCACAGCCGCACCGTCTTGTCGTGGCTGGTGGTGGCGAGCCAGGCGCCATCCGGGGAGATCGCCACCGACGTCACGTCATCGGTGTGGCCGGTGAGGGTGGTGGTGCATCGGCTGGTGGTGCGGTCCCACAGTCGCACCGTCTTGTCGTGGCTGGTGGTGGCGAGCCAGGCGCCATCCGGAGAGATCGCCACCGAGTGCACCGCACTCCTGTGGCCGGTGAAGGTGGCAGTGCACCGCCCGGTTGCGCGGTCCCACAGTCGCACCGTCATGTACTGGCTGGTGGTGGCGAGCCAGGCGCCGCCCGGGGAGATCGCCACCGAGTGCACCGCACTCCTGTGGCCGGTGAAGGTGGCGGTGCACCGGCCCGTTGCGCGATCCCACAGTCGCACCGTCTCGTCCCGGCTGGTGGTGACGAGCCAGGTGCCATCCGGAGAGATCGCCACCGACTCCACCGAATCGGAGTGGCCGGTGAGGGTCGCGGTGCACCGGCCCGTTGCGCGATCCCACAGTCGCACCGCCTTGTCGCCGCTGCCAGTGGCGAGCCAGGTGCCATCCGGAGAGATCGCCACCGACATCACCGAATCGGAGTGGCCGGTGAGGGTCGCGGTGCACCGGCCCGTTGCGCGATCCCACAGTCGCACCGTCATGTCGCCGCTGCCAGTGGCGAGCCAGGTGCCATCCGGAGAGATCGCCACCGACATCACCGAATCGGAGTGGCCGGTGAGGGTCGCGGTGCACCGGCCCGTTGCGCGATCCCACAGTCGCACCGTCATGTCGCCGCTGCCAGTGGCGAGCCAGGTGCCATCCGGAGAGATCGCCACCGACATCACCGAATCGGAGTGGCCGGTGAGGGTCGCGGTGCACCGGCCCGTTGCGCGATCCCACAGTCGCACCGTCATGTCGCCGCTGCCAGTGGCGAGCCAGGTGCCATCCGGAGAGATCGCCACCGACATCACCGAATCGGAGTGGCCGGTGAGGGTGGTGAGGAGGGCAGGGTCCGGGAGGTCGGGTGGGGGCCAGAGGGCGACCAGAAGCGGTCGCGTGGGGGCGGAAGCCAGGCGGGCGGTCACCTGGTCGCGCCACAGCGGGGAGAACGCGAGCCGGCTGTAGAGGGTGCTGAGCACGAGAGAGGCCGGGTCGGTGGGCGCGAGCAGGTGTGTCGACTGCGCCAGGGTGCGTGCCCGTGATGCCGCGTGCGTGGTGGGAACATGGCTCAGGTCGCGTGGGGCGGCGTTGGCCCCGTGCCGGACCAGGCGCTCCTCCACCCACCGCAGATCGCCGGCGACGGCCTCGGCCAGCTCGGTACGGCCGGCTGCCACCAGGTGCTCGATCAGATGATCCTGAAGGTAGCCATCGGCCAGTTCCCACCACGCGCGATAAGGGGAGCCGGTGTGCGTCGCGGACAGTGGCGCGGCCTCGGGAAGGTCTTCGGCTGATGCGTCCACCAACTGGTCGTGGAGCGCGGCGAGTTGTGCTGGCTGCCGGGTACTGAAGAGGTAGTCGCGGATTACGTCGTGCAGGGTGATGCGGCCGCCGTTGTCGGTGGAGAGCGACAGCAGCGACAGCCCGGCCAGCTCCGCGCACAACTCCCGTGACCTGTGCTCGCTCAGTCCGGCGGTGGCTCGCCACAGCCGGGCGATCAGAGGGAGGGGGATTGCCTCGTCTTCAGCGAAGATCGCGAGTTCGGCGAACCGCTCCGTGCCGTCCTCCGGCAGCAAGCCGGTCGCCGCCTCCACGGTGGCACGGATGGCACGACGGCGGTCTTCGGGACGGTCCACATCCACAGCGCCACCCGCGGGGTCGACCCCTTGCGGGCCATGGACGCGCAGCCGCTGCAGCATCTCCTCGGCGGCCTGGGCCGGGTCCTGCCCGGTGGCAATATGCGTCTTGAGCTGCCGGTTGACCAAGCGCAGCAGAAGCGGCCACCTGCCGGTGGCATTCAGCAACGCACCGGTGGTCAGCGGGGGCAGCCCGTCGACTTCCCACGTCAGCACAGTGCGGGCCTGGTCGAGGGTCATCTGGTCGACCTGGATCATCCGGGCGCCGGCCGGGAGCAGGGCTGGGACGCGGGTGGTGACCAGACGTAGGCACTGACTGCCGCCGTGGAGGAAGGGGTCGAGCTGCTCGGCCGTCCACACGTCGTCCAGGAGCAGCAGGGTCGGCTTGCGCTGGTCCAGCAGGCGGCCCAGATGCCGCCCGGCGTCCGCAGGGTCGGTGAACTGCGCCGTGTCGCCGGTGATGAACCGGGTGATCTCAGCGACCCGCGCGGTGATGTCCGCCCGGCCCCGCACCTCCCGGCCGATGGTGAAGCGGTACACCCCACCCTTGTAGCGCTTGCGGACCCGAGGGCTGGCGCAGACCATCTCGGCCAGCGTGGTCTTGCCGAACCCGCCCGCACCCCACAGCGACGTGGTGATCCCCACCGTCGACCCGCTCTGGCAGACCGCCTCCTCGGCCCGCCGCCGCTCCTCCCGGTCGACGAACCACGCCGGAACCGGCGTTGGCTCCGGCGCGGGAGGATCCCCATGAGGACCGCTGGCGTCGGTGGGCGAAGGCGGCTGTGCCCAGATCCCCCAGGCGGCCACACCGGCTCCGGCCAGGGTCAACGCCACGGAGACGGGCCAGCCTCCCGGCAGCGACACACCGGATACCGAGCCCTGCAACGCACCGACAACTACGCCGACACCGGCGAGCGCCGGTACCGCCCTTCGCTGCCGCACCCGACCCCTCCTGCGTCTCCCACAAACACGCGGTCGTAGCCCTCCCCGTGGGCTGCCGCGGCTCGCCACACACTACGCAGCGCGGGATCAAGATGGCGTGAGTTCGGGCTTCTCACCGGCCCGTGGCGCTTACAACGGGCCACACAACGAGCAGAGTTGCCGAAAGTGATCAGACGGCAGGCGAGTCTGAGAAACGCTTCGTGGATATCGGCCCGCCGCTCCCGGCGAATCCGCAGGCGTCGGAAACCGTGCAGCCACGCGATACTGCGCTCGACCACCCACCGGCAACACGATCCCACACCTCATCCGACACGATCCACGGCGACGTCCCCACACCGGACAGAACGCTCAACCACCGCCCCGGACACGGCCATCAGCACCGACCCAATTCATTGGGTTAGGGAGTATTACTCGTTTGCAAGGGAGAACAGGCTGTCAACGTTTTGACGGCTCGTCAGGCACCCGCGTGGACGTGCGCGGCCCAGAGGGACGGGGTGGCGGGGAGGCGGGCGCGGAGGGCGCGTACGGCGGCGTGCAGCGCGTACGCGGCGCGGTCCGGGGGAGGGACCGGGCCTGGGCCTGGGTACGGGCCGAGGCCGGCGTAGAAGTCGTCGGCGAGGGTGACGGCCGTGTCGTCGACGATCTGCCAGAGCGTGCCCACCACGTGCCGGAATCCCGCGAGTTGGAACGCCGCTGTGAGGTGGATCGCCTCGTCGGACAGCGCGCCCGCGGTGACCGCCGTACGGCAGGCGGAGAGGTACGCGAGCCGGGCGTGGTCGAGTCGTACGGACGCCAGCGTGCCGACCGTGAAGGGCGCGCTGTCGTGGTCGTGGAGGAACAGCCGGCTCTGCGACGGGTCGGCCGCGTCCGTCTCGCCGTGGCAGGCGAAGTGGGCGACCGGCGTGCCGGCCAGCCGCGCCAGGACGGCGTCCCGCGTCGGCGGCTCGCTGCCGGGCTCCTCGCGCCCCGCGAGGCGCGCCGCGAGGCGCGCCGTTACGGCCGCGACTTCGTCCGGCACGTGGTCGAGCGGGGCGTGGCCGGGTGTGGTGGGCATGGCGACGACGAGCGGCCGCCCGTTGCCGCCGCCGTCGGGCAAGGGGCGGCGGGCGTGCCGCAGGGCGCGGACGGTGGGGGTGTACGACGACACGACCCGGTCCAGTACGGCCGCTCCCGGCTCGTCGTGGCGGCCCGCCGCGTGGACCGGCAGCAGGCTGAGCGGCCCGCACGGCACCCACCACACGCGCGGCCAGGCGGAGCCGTACGCGTCGGACGCGGCGTCGGACTCGGACCCGCCCCGCGGCGCCCCGCCGTGCCCCAGCTCCGCCAGCACCGGTTCGGCCGCGGCGTCCCACAACCACCCCAGCACCCCGGCCAGTTCCCGCTGCGCCTCCCTGCGGCGGCGGCCGTCCGGGGCGGCGTTCGCGTCGTGTACGGCAGCCTGGAACAGCTCGCTCTGCCGGGTCACGGCGTCCGCGCCGAGTCCGGGCAGCGGCAGGGCGGTGACGCCGGAGCCGGTGAGTACGAGGGCGTCGCTGCGCAGCGAGCTGACGTTGAGCATCACCACGGCGCCCTCCCGCGCCTCGGCGAGGAGTTCGCCGAGCGGCGGCGGCAGGGCGAAGGTCGCGAACCCGGGCAGCTTCCGTATCGCGGCCAGCTCGGTCTCGAAGTCGGCGACCAGCCGGTGCCGGTCGCCGGTGCCGCCGCCGGCGGCGGTGCCCATGAGGGTGTCGGTGGCGTCCGCGGGCTGGTCGAGCCGGTCGCGCAGGCTCTCGAAGCGGGCGGCGCGGGCGGGGTACTGCTGCCGGAGTGCGGCCAGTTCGTCCCGGTCGCCGCCGCGGAGGTCGAGGGCCTGGCCCATGAGGACGCCCCGGCCGGCCTCCAGGAGCTGTACGGCGCGTGCCGCGCGTCCGGCGGGTGTGCCGCGCGTGTCGGACAGGGCCAGCGCGGCGGCCTCGCTCGCGAGGCCGGGCAGTTCGCGGAGCACGCGCTGCTGTTCGCCCCGGTACAGCTGGCGCGGTGCCACGCGGGGCAGCAGCGTCACCGCCTCCTCGTAGAGGTCGCCGGCCCGTACGGGGTCGCTCTCCGCCGTCAGCCGTGCCGCCTCGACCAGCGCCTCGATGCGCGCGAACGGCGTGGCCGAAGGGTGCCGCGCGGCCTCCTCGTACGCGCGCACCGCCGCGTCCCGGTCGGACGCGTCGCCGAGGTGCTCGAAGCGGACGCGCAGGGCTTCGCCGAGGGCGTCCAGGATTCCGCCCCGCCGGGCCCGCTCGTGCGGGGTGTCGCGGTGCGCCTGGCGCAGTGTGGCGAGTGCCTCGTCCAGGTCCCGTGCCGACGCGTCCGAGGTGACCTTCCGGTACCGGGTCAGCAGGACCCGCCCGAGGATGTGCAGGCACGAGGTGCGGCTCGGGCCTTCCGCCGGGGCGTACCGTACGGCCTTGCGGGCGAGGCCGACGGCCTCGTCGAGGTCCGCCTCGCGGCCGGCCAGCTTGAACCGCTGCAGCAGCACGCCGCTCCAGTTGGCCAGCGTCGCGTGCCGGTGGAACCAGTCGACGGGGGCGGTCCGCAGCGCGGACTCGCAGGCGTCGGCGGCCGCTTCGGCGTCGGCCGCCGACTCGCGGTAGGCGGCGCGTCTCGCCAGCGCGGTCCCGAGGGCGTACAGCAGCATGGGCCGGCCGTTGTCGGCGGCCGGCAACTGCTCGCCGGCCTCGCGGAGGGCGGTGACCGCCGCGTCCAGATCCGCGCCCGCGGCGGTGCGGGCGAACCTGGTCTGAAGCGCCTGCGCCAGGCCGGCCACGACCAGCGGCTGCGGGCCGTGGGCGGTCGCGCCGCGCAGCACCGCGCGGTACGTGTTCACCACCTCGTCCAGGTCCGCCATGGAGCCGCTGTCCAGCGCCCGCGCGAACAGCACGCCGGCCATGGCCAGTTGGTACGCGGGCTGGTACGCCGGGTCGTCGGCGGCCACGGATCCGGGTGCGACCCGGCAGAGTTCACGCGCGGCGGCCAGGTCGCGGGCGTCCCCGGCCCGTTCGTACCGCATGCGCAGCATCTCCGCCAGGAAGACCGAGCACGCGGTGTAGGCGGCGTCGGAGACGGCCAGGCGGTCGCGGGTCTCCGTGGCCACGTCCACGGCCTCGTCCAGGAGTTCCGGCGGCGCGCCGTACACGACGCGGTAGTACAGCGCGTACGTCAGCGCGAGGAGGGCCCTCCTGCGGAACGGGGTGCCGACCGGGGCCGCCGCGACGGCTCGCCTCTGGAGGCCGACCGCCTCGTCCACGTCGCCGGTGTCGCCGCGGAGTTCGTACCTCCCCACCAGCGCCGAGCCCAGGGAGGTGAGGCTGTGGAGGTGCCACATGCTCCCTGCGGGGGCGCCGTCGAGCGCGGACCGCAGGAGCGGCAGGCTCTCGTCGAGGTCTGCTTCGTCCTGGGTGATCGTGTAGCGCAGGTACAGCGCGGACCCCAGGTTGAGGAGTACGTTCCCGGTCCCCTTCGCACCCGTGGCGCTGCTCCGCGCGGCCTCGCGCAGCGCCGTGACGGCCTCGTCGATGTCCGCCGGGTCGTCGTCGCGGGCGTACCGCTGCTCCAGGACTCCACCCAGGTCCCCCAGGTACACGGCCCGGTTGGGGTGGCCGGCGGGGGTGTGCTCCACCGCCTGGCGCAGCAGGTCCACGGCCAGGTCGAGGTCCTCGCCGGTACGCTCACGCACGTACCGCACCCCCAGCGCGCTGGCCAGGTTGGCCAGGCACAGGCCCCGCTCCGGGTGGCCGGGCGGCGCCAGCCGGAGCGACCGGCGGCCGGCGCCGAGCGCCGTCGACAGGTCCGCCGGCGACCCTTCGTGCTGGAAGCGGAGGCGCGCCGCGAACGCCAGGTTGGCGACGTACACGGGCAGCCGCGGATCGCCGGGCGCGACGGCGCTCTCGATCCGCTCCCACATCCAGATCACCTTCGTGATGAGGTCCGCGTCGTACGAGTCCGCGACGCCCAGGGTGTCGTGGAGGGTGAGCCGCGCGGCGAAACCGGTGATTCCGGGCATGAGTTCGCCGGGCAGGTCGTCGATGCCCGCGACGAAGCAGACCGCGAACGCCTGTACGGCGCGCGTACGGTCCTCCTCCCCCGCCTTCGGGCCGAGCGCGTTCGCGCGTGTCCAGTGCAGGCAGCCGAGCGGGTGCCGGGCCCGCAGGGCGTCGGTGTCGTACCGCTGCCGTACTGCCCGCGTGAGCCGGTGGGCGGCGGCGAGCGAGGCGGGCTCCAGTACGGGAGCGGGATCGCCGGTGCGCCGGACCCGCTCCAGCCGGGCGGTCACCTCGGCGAGTCCGGGCAGTCCCGGCAGCGCACCGGGCCGTCCCGGCTCCCCCGGCACTCCCGGCAGCGCGGTGCCCGGTGTTCCCCCGTCACCCATGACGGCATGGTAGTAACCTCCGGCAACGAACGGGAGGGGACAAGTGACCGACGAGCCACAGCACGTGACCGACGACCCCAGGCGGGCGGCACGCCGCGCGCGCGGACTCGCGTACGTCTGCGAGAACCTCCCGTACCTGCGCGAGACGCTGCCGTCCGGCGACGCCGTCGAACGGCTGCTGGACGCCGTACGGGAGCGGCGCACGGCCGCGGACGTGGACGCCGCGCTGGACGCGCTGCACCACCAAGTGCAGGCCGCGGGCGACGCGTTGGGCGTGTACGCGGGCCTGCGGGGCGACTGGTTCGGGCGCGGCGACACGGGGGCGCGGCCGGTCGGGTTCTCCGCTCCGTCGGCGCGGCCGGTGCCGGGCGACGACACCGAGAAGGCCCACCTCTGCCCGCACGGCCGGTGCGCCCGGTACGTCTGGCCGGAGGCCGCCGCGGCGGACGGACCGGAGTGCGCGATCGACGGCCGGCCGATGCCGCTCAGGAACCTGTAGCGGCCCGCGCGATGGGAGGGCTGCTGACCGAACTCGGCAAACAGATCGCCGAACGCTGGCTGTCGCTGCTCGTGCTGCCCGGCGCCCTGCTCCTCACCGTGCTCGCCGCCGGGCACGAACTGGGCCACCGCCGCTGGTACGACATCGCCGTGCTCCCCGGCCGGCTCGGCGCGTACACCGACCAGTGGGCGGGTACGTCGTCCCGGCTCGTGGCGCTGCTCGCCGGGGTGCTCGTCGCGTCGGCGGCGTGCGGGGTGTGCGCGCAGGCGCTGGGTTCGCTGCTGGAACGCGGCTGGCTGGCCGCCGGCTGGCAGGGCTGGCCCGCGCCCGTACGGCGGTTGGCGGAGCGCCGTACGGAGCGGCGCCGGGCCCGTTACGCCGGCCGCCGGGACGCCGTCGCGCGTGCCGCGGCCGAGCACGGGCCCGGCACGCGTGCCGTCCAGGCCGCCCGGCACCGGCTGCGCCGCGTCGCGCAGGTGGCCCCGGACCGGCCGACGTGGGCGGGCGACCGGCTGCACGCCACGGAGACCCGGCTGCGCCGCGACCTGGGCGTGGACGTCGGCATGGTGTGGCCGCAGCTGTGGCTGGCGGCGTCCGACACGACGCGCGCGGAGGTGACGGCGGCCCGCGAGGCGATGGCCAGGGCGGCGACGCTGGCGGGCTGGGGCCTGCTGTACCTGCTCGTCGCCGCGGCGTGGTGGCCGGGCCTGCTGGTCTCCGCCGCGGTCACGGCCACGGCATGGCACAGGGCGCGCGCCGCCACGGACACGTACGCGACGCTGGTGGAGGCGGTGACCCGGTTCCACTTCCCGGACCTGGCCCGCCAGTTGGGCCTGCTCGCCGAGGGCAGCCCGCCCTCACGGCGTACGGGCGAGCTGGTGACGGAGTACGCGGCGTCGGGACGGCTGCCGTCGGACGAGCCGTAGCGGCTTTACGTGCCGTCCGCCCCGTCCCCGTCCCCGTCCGCGCCCAGCAGCGCGGTCAGTCCGGCCGTTCCGGCGGGGGCGGTGAGGAGCGTGCCGTCCCCGGTCTCGTGCGCGGTCACGCCCGTGCCCTCGGGTACGGCGGCGTGCTCGCCCGCGAGGAGTACGTGCCAGGGCCCGCGCGCCCCGCTCGCCTCGGTGGTGATCCGGCGCCCCGCGCGCCGGGTGCGGAAGACGGCGCCGGGTGCGCCGTCGGCGGCCGGTACGCGGGTGGTGATGGTCTCGCCGTCGCGGAGGGCGTACGCGCGCAGGGTCACGCCGTCCGCCCAGTCGTAGACGGCGCTGTCGTCCCGTGCACCGAACGGGATGACCGACCCGGGCCGTGCCAGCAGCGGCAGGCTGTCGAAGCCGTGCCGCTCGCGCCGCCAGCCGGGGCCGGTGACGCGCTCACCCGTCAGTACGCGCGTCCACTCGCCGGCCGGCACGTAGTAGTCGACGGTGCCGTCGGCGGTGAAGACGGGCGCGACGAGCAGGTCGTCGCCGAGCATGTACTGCCGGTCCAGGGTGTGGCAGCCGGGGTCGTCGGGGAACTCCAGGAGCATCGCGCGCATCACGGGCGTGCCGTGCTCGGCGGCCTGCCGGGCGGCGCGGTAGAGGTACGGCATCAGCCGGTGCTTGAGCCGGGTGAAGTCGCGGGTGACGGCGACGGCCGAGCCCGTGTCCGTACCGTCGCCCGTACCCGTATCACCGTCGTCACCCGCAGAGCTCTCGTCGGCCGCGTCGAAGGCCCACGGCACCCGGTACGAGGAGCTGCCGTGCAGCCTGCTGTGCGAGGACAGCAGCCCGAACGGCACCCACCGCTTGAAGACCTCGGGGCTCGGTGTGCCCTCGAAGCCGCCGATGTCGTGGCTCCAGAAGCCGAACCCGGACAGCCCGAGCGACAGCCCGCCGCGCAGCGACTCGGCCATGGCCTCGAAGGTGGACTCGCAGTCGCCGCCCCAGTGCACGGGGTACTGCTGCCCGCCCGCCGTCGCGGAGCGCGCGAACAGCACGGCCTCGTCCGCACCGCGCTCCTCGGTGAGGGTGTCGAAGACGGTGCGGTTGTAGAGGTGGGTGTAGTGGTTGTGCATCCGCTCGGGGTCGGAGCCGTCGTGCCAGACGACGTCGGTGGGGACGCGTTCGCCGAAGTCGGTCTTGAAGCAGTCGACGCCCTGCCCGAGCAGCCCGCGCAGCTTCTCGGCGTACCACTCCCGCGCTCCCGGGTGCGTGAAGTCGACCAGGCCCATGCCCGCCTGCCACATGTCCCACTGCCACACGCCGCCGTCGGGCCTGCGTACGAGGTAGCCGAGCCGCGCGGCCTCCGCGAACAGCGGGGACTTCTGGGCGATGTACGGGTTGATCCACACGCAGATCCGCAGCCCGTGCTCCTCCTTGAGCCGCGCGAGCATGCCTTCGGGGTCGGGGAAGACGTCGGGGTCCCAGGTGAAGTCGCACCACTGGTAGGCGCGCATCCAGAAGCAGTCGAAGTGGAACACGCCGAGCGGGATGTCCCGTTCGGCCATGCCGCGGACGAAGCGGCTGACGGTCTCCTCGTCGTACGAGGTGGTGAACGACGTCGACAGCCACAGCCCGAACGACCACGCCGGGGGCAGCGCGGGGCGGCCGGTGAGCGCGGTGTAGCGGTCGAGGATCTCCTTCGGGGACGGGCCGTGGACGACGTGGAACTCGAGGACCTGGTCGGCGACGCTGAACTGCACCTGCCCGACGGCCTCGGAGCCGATCTCGTACGACACGGTGCCGGGGTGGTTGACGAAGACGCCGTAGCCGCGGTTGGTGAGGTGGAACGGCACGTTCTTGTACGCGAGTTCGCTCGCGGTGCCGCCGTCGGCCTGCCAGATGTCGACGCTCTGCCCGTTGCGCAGCAGCGGGGTGAAGCGCTCGCCGAGGCCGTAGACGAGTTCGCCGACGCCGAGGGAGAGCTGCGCGACGGAGTGGTGCGTGCCGTCGGGCGTGGTGGCGTAGCCGGTGCCGCGGGTGCCGACGGAGGTGAGGGTGCGGCCGCCGGCGGTGAAGTCCAGCCGGTACGGGCCCGCCGTGTCGACCCGCAGCGACAGCGCGCCCGCGGCCAGTTCGAGCACCGAGCCGTCGCGGCTGACCTTGCCGGCGGGCGCGGCGCCTTCGGCGGGCCCGTGCAGCGCGAAGTGGGGGCCCGGGTCGGGGCCGCCCGCGTGGTGGGTGACGCGTACGCCGATCACGCCGTCGGCGGGCGCGAAGCACTCGACGGTCAGCAGGGGGGCGTTGAGGGTGTCGCCGCGGTGCCGGACGTGGCGTACGGGCGCGTAGAGGGTGAGGCGGTCGTCGTCGACGCGGGTGTCGGCGATCTCGGTGGCGTAGGCGGCCTGCACGCCCTCCCGCATCAGCCAGTAGCCGTCGGTGAACTTCATCGGTCTGCCTGCTCTCCGGTGTGCTGTGCCTGCTGTGCGTGGTGCTCGCGGTGGGCGGCGATCAGGCCGCGGTACCAGTGGTAGCTGTCCTTGGGGAGGCGCTCCTGCGTGTCGTAGTCGACGCGTACGAGCCCGAAGCGCTGCCCGTAGCCGCGCGCCCACTCGAAGTTGTCGAGCAGGGACCAGACGTAGTAGCCGCGTACGTCGACGCCCGCGGCGATCGCGCCGGCCAGCGCCGTGAGGTGGTCGCGCAGGTAGTCCACGCGGTCGGCGTCGTGCACGTGCCCGTCGGGGGCGACGGTGTCGGCCTCGGCGGAGCCGTTCTCGGTGATGTACAGCGGGGGCAGCGCGGGGTAGCGCCTGCTGAGGTCCACGAGGAGGTCGGTGAAGGTGTGCGGCATGACCGGCCAGCCCATGGTGGTGTGCCGTACGCCGTCGCGCGCGACCTGCTCGACGCGGATGTCGGCGGCCGTACGGGTCGCGGGGTCCGGGTCGCGGTACGGCGCGTCGGTGACGGTGATCGGCCGGTAGTAGTTGATGCCGGTGAAGTCCAGTGGTGCCGCGATGCGTTCCAGGTCGCCGTCGAGGCGCCAGGGGCCGTCCGCGAGCCCGCCCCAGGTCCCGGTCTCGTCGCGCGGGTAGCGCCCGGCGAACAGCGGGTCGAGCCACACCTCGTTGTGCAGCGTCTCGGCGCGGCGCACCGCCGCGTGGTCGGCGGGCGCTTCGGTGGCGGGCAGCAGCCGGTCCGGGTTGAGGGTGATGCCGACCTGCCCGGCGCCGGCGGCGCGCAGGGCCCGTACGGCGAGCCCGTGCCCGACGAGGAGGTGGTGGGCGGCGGCGAGCGCGCCCGCGCCCTCGCGGGTGCCGGGGGCGTGGCCGCCGATGGCGTGGCCGACGAACGCGCTGCAGAACGGCTCGTTGAGAGTGATCCAGCGCGGGACGCGGTCGGCGAGCCGCTCGGCGGTGAGCGCGGCGTACTCGGCGAACCGCTCGGCGGTCTCCCGTACGCGCCAGCCGCCGCGGTCCTCCAGGGCCTGCGGCAGGTCCCAGTGGTAGAGGGTGGCGGCGGGGCTGACGCCGGCGGCGAGGAGCTCGTCCACGAGCCGGTCGTAGAAGTCCAGGCCGCGCGCGTTGGCAGGCCCTTCGCCGGTGGGCTGGACGCGGGGCCAGGCGATGGAGAAGCGGTAGCTGTGCACGCCGAGGCCGCGCAGCAGGGCGACGTCCTCGGGGTAGCGGTGGTAGTGGTCGCAGGCGACGTCCCCGGTGGCGCCGTCTGCGACGCGTCCGGGCTCACGGCAGTACGTGTCCCAGATCGACGGGCCGCGCCCGTCCTCGTCGTACGCGCCCTCGATCTGGTAGCTGGCGGTGGCGGCGCCGAAGACGAAGTCCGCGGGGAGCGCGGTGAGCGCCGTCGGGAACCGGGTGGATTCCGGACTCATCAGGTGGGGTACCCCTTGCTTGCTCGCGATGCTGGCTTGCCTGTGCTGGTCTGCGTGTGCCTGCTGCGTGTGCTGGCTTGGTTGTGAACGGTGGGCGGGCGGCGGCTACTTCACGGACCCGCCGGTGATCCCGGCGGAGATGTACTTCTGCGCGACGACCAGCAGCACCGCCGCCGGTACGGCCGACAGCACGGCCGTGGCCATGACGGCGCCCCAGTCGCTGACGTGCGCGCCGACGAACTGGTAGATGCTGAGCGTCACCGGCTTCACGTCGTCCGTGGTGTTGAGCGTCAGCGCGAACATGAAGTCCGACCAGGCGAACAGGAACGTGAACAGCCCCGCCGTGATCAGCGCGTTGCGGCTCATCGGCAGGACGACCCGTACGAACGCCGTGAACCGGTTCGCGCCGTCCACCAGCGCCGCCTCCACCACCTCGGTGGGGATGGAGACCATGAACGCGCGCAGCAGCACGATGGAGAACGGCAGCCCCAGGGAGGCGTCGGCGAGGATCAGCCCGAGGTACGAGTTGACGAGCCGCAGTTCCGCGTACGCGCTGTAGAGGGCGTTGGCGATGACGATGCCCGGCACCATCTGCGTGATGAGCGTGGTGAAGACGATGGCGCGGCTGCCGCGCAGCCCGAACTGGGCGAGCCCGTACGCGGCGGGCGCGGCCAGCACCAGGCAGACGGCGACGGCGCCGAGGGCGATGCCGAGGCTGGTGAGCAGCGCGCGGCCCTGGCTGTCCAGCGCCTCCCGGAAGCTGGCCAGGCCGGGCGAGGTCGGGAACCAGTCGACGGCGATGCCCGCGGAGGGCTGGAGCGCGGTGGACAGCATCCAGTAGACGGGGAACAGCAGCACGGCGAGGATCAGCAGCGCCGCGACGGTGTTCCAGGCGCGCCAGGCGCGTGCGCTGCGGCTGCCGCGCGCGCGGGTGCGTCCCGTGCTGGTGGTGGTTGTGGTCGTGGTGGTCGTAGCCAACGTGATCACTTCCCGGTGCGGCCGGAGCCGGCGCGGTCGGCGTACAGGTACAGCACGGCGAACACCGCGCTGATCAGGATGAGGACATTGCCGACGACGGCGCCCTGCCCGAAGTCGAGGCGCATGAACGACATCTGGTAGGTGACGGTGCCGAGCGTCTGGGTGGAGTCGGCGGGGCCGCCCGAGGTGAGCGCGAGGATCAGGTCGAGGATCTTCACCGTCGACATGAAGCCCAGCACCAGCACGACGGTGATGACCGGCCGCAGCATCGGCAGCGTGATGCTGCGGAAGACGCGCCACGGCCCGGCACCGTCCAGGGCGGCCGCCTCGTACAGGTCGCGCGGTATCTCCTGGAGGCCGCCGTAGAGGATGACCATGTTGAACGGGATGCCGATCCAGATGTTGACCAGCACCGCGGACAGCAGCGCCACGCTGGGGCTGTTCAGCCAGGGCACGCCGCCGTCCGTCAGACCGAGCGTCTGGAGGGCCGAGTTGAGGACGCCGTGCTCCTGGTCGAGGATGCGCCGCCAGACGACCGCGGCGACCACCATCGGCACCAGCCAGGGCAGCAGCAGCACGGCCCGTACGGTGCCGGACAGCCGGAAGCGGCGGGAGAAGAAGACGGCGAGCGCCAGCCCGATGGTGAACTGGCCGAGGAGCGACCCGGCCGTGAACAGCGCGGTGTGCCAGAGGGCGTCGGTGAACAGCGGGTCGTCGAGCACGGCCCGGTAGTTGGCGAGGCCGTGGAAGGGAGCCTCGCCGGTGAAGTAGGTGGTGGGCGTGTAGTGCTGGAAGCTCATCAGCACGTTGCGCACCAGCGGGTAGCCGAAGAAGGCGGCCATGTAGACCAGCGCGGGCGCGATGAACAGCCAGCGCAGCAGGGCCGTACGGCGTCCCCGGCGGGCCGCCGCATCGGGTGTGCCCGCGGCCTTCCCCGGCTCGGACGCGGGTGCGGGCGCGGGCGTCGCGGACGGTGTCGTGGCGGTGCTCATACGGCTCCTCACTCCCCCGCCGTCGCCTGCCGCTGCGCGCGGCGCAGGGCGCTCTCCGGGCTCGCCTGGCCGGTGAGCACGGACTGGAACGCGCCGGCGAGCGCGTCGCCCACGACGGGCCAGCCGGCGCCGACCTGCGCGGTGCGGGAACGGGCGGTGGTGACCAGCCCGGCGAACGGGGCCAGCTTCGGGTTCTGCCGCGCGTAGGTGCGGGCGGCGGCGGCGCGGGTCGGGACGTTGTTGACGGCCTCGCCCCAGGCGAGCTGGTTCTCGGGCGTGTTGAGGCAGTTGAGGATCTTGGCGGCGTTCTTCTCGCGGCTGTCGTCCTCGTTCCTGGGCACGGTCATCACGGTGCCGCCGATCGGGGTGACGGCCGTGTCGCCGGCCTCCGGTACGGGCATGTCGGCGACGGCCCAGTCGACGTCCTTCTGGGCGGCCAGCACCGGCACCTGCCAGGGCCCGTTGATCATCATGGCCGTACGGCCCGCCACGAACTGGTCGTTGACGTCCTGCTGGTTCCAGTTGACGACGGCCTTGGAGACGGACTTGTCGGCCACCAGCCGCTGCCACAGCTCCAGCGCCGCGACGCCCTTGCCGTCGTCGAGGCGGGCCTCGTCGCCGCCCGAGGACCAGAAGAACGGCAGGAACTGGTAGACGCCGTCGGCGTCCGGGCTGGCGCTGAAGGCCAGCCCGTAGCGGCCGTCGCCGGTCAGTTCGCGGGCCGCGGCGCGCAGTTCGTCCCACGTACGGGGCGGCTCGACGCCGGCCTTCTTCAGCAGGTCCTTGTTGTAGTAGAGGGCGAGGGAGTTGGCGGCGCGGGCGACGCCGTAGCGGGTGCCGTCGTAGCTGCCGAGGATGACGGCGCTGCGGGAGAAGCCGGTGGTGTCGACGCCGAGTTCCTTCAGGCTGTGCAGGCCGCCGGTCTCGGCGAACTGCGGCAGCTCGGAGCCGTCGAGTTCGAGGATGTCGGGCAGCGACTTCGAGGAAGCCATCCGCAGCGCCTTGGACGACACCTGGTCGGCGGGCACGCTGTTCTGCTCGACGCGCAGCCCGTACTTGCGGGCGCAGCGGTCGAAGAACCGCTGGTTCTTGGTGTGTTCGGCGGTGTCGGTCGCGGAGTTGAGCACGGTGACGGTGCCGGGGTCCGGGGCGGGGGCGCAGCCGGGGAGGCCGAACGCGGCCACCGCCCCCACCGTGGCCACGGCGAGCAACGGGCGTGCTGGGCGGGAGTACATGGGTGGAATCTCCGATCCGGTACGGCGGGAGGGCCGGCGGGCGGTGCGGGCCGGCCTGGAGCGGGCCGGTCAGCGGTGCGGCCGGTCAGCGGAGCGAGAAGGAGCCGATCCGCAGCTCCCCGGACAGCACGAGGTAGACGTCGTGCCGGCCGCGCGCGCCGCGCAGCCGGGCGGTGACGGTGTCGTACGCGTACCTGCCGCCGGTGGCGCGTACCTCGGCCGTCCCGGCGAGCGGCCCGTCCGGCGCGCCGAGCCGGACCTGGACACGGCCGGCGCCCCGGGCCTCGCGGGCGACGCGCGCGGTGAACTCCGTGGCGCCGGAGCCGAGTTCGGCGTCGCGAAAGGCGATCCAGGCGCCGTCCCGTTCGCTGCCGACGGCCTCCCCGCTTGCCTTGCTCTCGTCGACGAGCCGTACGTCCCGGCAGTCGTCGAAGTCGGCGGCGCGGGTGGTGGCGGTCAGATCGCGGGCGGGGATCGTCTCGCCGTGCACGCGGAGCGTGGCACGGCCGCGTATGTCCTGGCTGGAGGCGCCGACCAGCACCTCGTGCACGCCGTCCTCCAGCACTTCGCGCCCCCGGGTGACGTCCCAGTGCGTGAGGTCGGCGGCGCGCAGCCGCAGCCGTACGGTCTCGCTGCGGCCCGCCGCGACCCGTACGCGCGTGAAGGCGCGCAGCTGACGCAGCGGCTGCTCGTCGCGGGAGGCGCGGCGGCGGGTGTAGAGCTGGACGACCTCGTCGCCGTCGCGGGCGCCGGTGTTCGTGACGCGCACGGACACGGTGACGGTCTCGTCCTCCCGCAGGGCAGACGCGGACGGTTCGGGAGTGCCGTAGCGGAACGAGGTGTACGACAGGCCGTGCCCGAACGGGTAGAGCGGGTCGCCGCGGAAGTAGAGGTAGGTGCGGCGGGAGGCGATGATGTCGTAGTCGAGGAGGCCGGGCAGGTCGTCCTCGGAGCGGTACCAGGTCTGGGTGAGCCGCCCGGCCGGGTTGACGTCGCCGAACAGCACGCGGGCGAGGGCGTTCCCCGTCTCCTGCCCGGCGTGCGTGGTCCACACGAGCGCCGGTATGTGCTCCTGCTCCCAGTTGACGGTGTCCGGGTAGCTGGTCTCCAGCACGACCACCGTCCGCGGGTTGGCCCGGTGCACGGCCTTGACCAGTGCGGCCTGCCCCGCGGCGAGCGCCATGTCGGGGCGGTCGTGGTCCTCGCGGCCGTTGATCGCGGGCATGCTGCCGACGACCACGACGGCGGCGTCCGCCGCACGCGCCGCCTCCACGGCCTCGGCCACCCCGTCCCGTACGGTCCGCAGCTCGTACCGCCCGGCGTCCTCCTTCGCGGCCAGCGTCACCGTGCCGTCGGCGCCCGCCGCGAGATACCGCTTCGGCCCGAACGAGTCCGCGAGCGTCTCGTACCCGGCGTACCGCACCAGGCGGGTGCCGTCGTCCTGCTCCTCCAGCACGAACTGCTGCTGTACGAACCAGCCGCCCGGCTGCTTCTGGTCGTTGCGGAAGACCTTCCCGTCCCAGCCGACGTACTTCCCGTTGGCGGCACTGCGCAGCGTGACGATGCCGCGGCCCCAGTCGAAGACGTCGAACTGCTCGGCGCTGCCCGCGCCGTCCCCGCTCTCCGTGAGCACCGCGCCGTCCTCGCCGCCGCCCGCGCTGAGGTACGCGCCGCCGGCGCCGCGCAGCGCGACGCGGTCGACGCCCTCGCCGCCGGTGACCTTCCCGGCGCCGCCGAGCCGCCGCACGATGCCCTCGCGGGGAGTGACCTCGTACGGCATCGTGCCCGAGTACCAGTCGGTGTACAGGGTGTCGGCGAGCGGGCCGACGACGGCGAGCTTCCGCACCCTGCCGGGGTCCAGCGGCAGGGCCTCAGCGTGGTTCTTGAGGAGTACGACCGCCTCCTCGGCCGCCGTACGGGCGAGGGCGCGGTGCGCCGGGCTGTCCACGGCCGCCTTGGTGATCTCCGCGTACGGGCCGCCGTCCGGGTCGAACTCCCCGAGCCGGCAGCGGATGTGGAGGATGTGCCGTACGGCGGTGTCCAGCTCGGACTCCGTGATCAGGCCCTTCTCCAGGGCCGTGGTGAGGGACCGCACGGTCTTCGCCGGTTCGGCGCTGTCGGCGGTGAAGCTGTCGATTCCCGCCTTGAGCGCGGCGGCGTCCGCCTCGGGGCGCGTCGCGTAGTAACCCTGCGCGCCGGTGAGGTTGTTGGGGCCGTCGGCGTCGGTGACGTGGAGCAGCGGCTTGCGGGCCCACTTCCGCACGACGTCGTTCAGGTCCGGATTGACCGTGGCGGGACGCCCGTTGACGAGGTTGTACGAGGACATCACGCCGGTGACCGCGTCGGCCTCGAGCGCGGGCCGGAACGCCGCCTCGTCGTACTCCCTGCGCACCCGCGGGCGCAGCACCGAGTCGGAGGTGACGCGGTCCTTCTCGGTGTTGTTGGCGAGGTAGTGCTTGATGGTGGGCGCCGTCTTCAGATACCGCGGGTCGTCGCCCTGGAGGCCGTGCCCGTACGCGGTGGACAGGACGCCGCTCAGGCAGGGGTCCTCGGAGTACCCCTCCTCGTTCCGGCCCCAGCGCGGGTCGCGCAGCAGGTTCACCACGGGCGCCCACAGATTGAGGCTCCAGCCCTCGGGCCGCTCGTGCTGGAAGCCGCGCGCCTCGTCGCCGACGGCCGCGCCGACCCGCCGCAGCAGCGCCGGGTCCCACGTGGCTGCCAGGCCGACCGCCTGCGGGAAGACCGTGGCCTCGCCGAGCCAGGCGAGGCCGTGCAGCGCCTCGCCGCCGGTGCGGAACGCGCGGAGGCCGAGCCGGGGAATCGCGGGCTGGTACTGGTGCAGCAGCGAGATCTTCTCGTCCCGCGTCAGTCTCCCGAGCAGATCTCCGACGCGCTGCTCGAACGTCAGCCGCGGGTCGCGGAACGGGAGTCGGGCCGCCGGGGCACTGCTCGCGGCGGGCCGAGCGGCGGCGGTGGCGCCGTCGCCGGCGGCCAGCACGGTGCCGGCCGCGAGCGGGGCGGCGAGGCCGAGGGCGAGCAGTTGACGTCGTGGGGTGCCCTGTTCCTGCACGGGACTCTCCTAGAGTCGAAGCGCTTCGATGACGGCCGCCCGGGAACGGCGTGCGGGCGGTTCTTGCGCGTGCGGGTGCGGTTCTTGCGCGTGGGGACGTACGGCTACGGGGTGCGGTGGTGCGCGTACGCGGGTGGGCGTACGTGGGTGGTGCGTGTGCGGTACGGGTGCGGATCGCGCTCCGTCCCGCCTATTTACGCGCTCGGTTCACCTCCGGGCGCTGGACCCGGTGCCGACGCTCTTCGACCGGCACTCGCTCGTTCCTCGCTCACTTGGTCTCATCGCTTTCGGCACCGGCGCACCCTTTGGTTCACTCGCTCGCGTCGCGGGGCGCTGTGCTCGCGCGGCGGGTCAGCCGCGGTGGCAGCAGGGTGGCGTCCGGCACCTCGCCGTCGTTGAGCTTGGCCATCAGCAGTTCCACGGCCCGTTCGCCCACCTCGGCCGCCGGGATGGCGACGGACGAGAGCGGCACGGCCGCGTTCTCGGCGAGTTCGTCCGGGCACACGGCGACGACCGACAGGTCGTCCGGAATGCGCATCCCGCTGTGCTGGAACGCCTCCAGCAGCGGCCCGAGCGCCGGCTCGTTGTGCACCACCACCCCGGTCAGACCGGGCAGTTCGCGCAGCAGCCGGTCGGCGGTCTCGCGTGCCGCGGCCCGGCCGGGCTCGCACGGCAGCACCGTGGAGGACATGCCGTAGCGGTGGGCGGCGGCGGTGAACCCGGCCGCCGTACGCCGCGCGAAGCCGGTGCCCCGCGCGTACACCTCGGGCGGCGAGCCCAGCAGTGCCACGCAGCGGTGCCCGAGCTGGGCGAGGTGCCGGACGCACGCCTCGCCCGTCGCCGTGAAGTCGAGGTCGATGCAGGTCAGCCCGTCGGCCTCGGCGGGGAAGCCGATGAGCACGGAGGGCAGGCCCAGCGTGCGCAGCAGCGGCGTACGCGCGTCGTCCAGCTGCACGTCCATGACGATGAGCCCGTCCACGAGCGCCGTGCCGGCCACCCGACGCAGCCCGTCCTCGCCTTCCTCCTGGGTCAGCAGGAGGACGTCGTGGTCGTGCGTCCGCGCCATGGTGACCACGGACGCCGCGAACTGCATCTGCACGGGCATGTGGATGCCGCTGCGCAGCGGCATCATCAGCGCCACCACGTTGGACCGGCTGCTCGCCAGCGCTCGCGCGCCGGCGTGCGGCCGGTAGCCGAGCGCCTTGATGCTCTCCTCGATGCGCTGCCGAGTCGCCTGCGAGATGGACCTGTTGCCGCTCAGCGCGTACGACACCGTGCTCGGCGAGACGCCCGCGTGCCGCGCCACGTCAGTGATCTTGACCAACGAACACTCCCGCCGAGCCGATCGAATCGAAACGATTCGACGAGGTCCGTCGAATCGATTGCGGACGGGACCGTAGGGTCGGGGCCGGACGGTGTCAATGGCCGTGACGAGATGCGCGCGGGGGCCCGTACGGGCGGGCCGTACGGGCCGTGTCCCGGCAGGGGCTCAGGCGGGCTGCAGCAGCACCTTCGTCCAGCCGTTCTCCCGCTGGTCGAAGCGCTGGTACGCCTCCGGGGCCGAGTCGAGCGGCAGGTGCTGCGAGACGACGAAGCTCGGGGTGGCGCGGTCCGCGATGATCAGGTCGCGCAGCTGCCGGTTGTACGCCTTCACGTTCGCCTGCCCGGTGCCCATCCGCAGGCCCTTCTCGAAGAACCGGCCCGTCTTGAAGAGGAGTTCGCCGATCTTCGCGGACTCGGTGGGCCCGCCCGGGTCGGACGGCACGTACAGCCCGACGACACCGAGCGCACCCGTCGGGCGTACGGTCTCGACCAGCGTGTTGAGCACCATCGCGGGCTGCTCGTCGCCCTCGGGCACGGTCGCCTGGTAGCCGACGGCGTCAATGCCCTTGTCGGTGCCCTCGCCGCCCAGCCGGTCCTTGATCTGCTCGGCGGCGTCGCCCTGGCTGAAGTCGATCGGGGTCGCGCCGATCTGCTCCGCGAGCCGCAGCCGGTCCGGCTGCTTGTCCACGACGAAGACCCGGGAGGCGCCGCGGATCAGCGCGGAGTACGCGGCCATCAGCCCGACCGGCCCGGCACCGAAGACGCTCACGGTCTCCCCCGGCGAGACGCGGGCCAGCTCGGTCGCGTGGTAGCCGGTGGGGAAGATGTCGGCGAGCAGGGCGAAGTCGTCCTCGTGCTCGTCGCCCGGCGGCAGCCGCAGGCAGTTGAAGTCGGCGAACGGGACGCGCAGGTACTCGGCCTGGCCGCCGCGGTAGGGGCCCATCGACACGTAGCCGTACGCGCCGCCCGCGAAGCCCTCGTTCACGGTGAGGCAGAAGCCGGTGTTCCCGGCCAGGCAGTTGCGGCAGAAGCCGCAGGCCACGTTGAACGGCAGCACCACCCGGTCCCCCTTGCGCACCCGGGCGACGCCCGAGCCGACCTCCTGCACGATGCCCATGTTCTCGTGACCGAAGACGATGCCGGGCTCCGCGCCCGTACGCCCCTCGTACATGTGCAGATCGGAGCCGCAGATCGCGGACGTCGTGATCTTGATGACGACATCGGTGGGCTGCTCGATCCGGGGGTCCTCGACGGTCTCGACCGTGACCCTGAAGGGCTCCTGGTAGACGACGGCTTTCACGGGTGCCTCCTCGGGTGGTGTACGGCGCCGGCACTTACGGGTGCCCACGAGTCGGCGCACTAATGACAACATTCGCGACATTTACCGAGGATCGGCCGACCGGTCAGCCGTCCGGCCGGGTGGCGCGTTCGGGGGCTCCCGCGCGCGGCGGGCGCAATTTGTCGCAGTTTCATCCATAACGTGCCCTACGGGCGATTCTCTTCGCTGTCTCTGCTACGAGGTGAGGGCCGATGGTCAAGAGTGGTGAACGCCGTCGTGGATATCGCGAGGGTCTCGGCGGCGAGATGCTCGCCGAGTTCCTGGGCACGTTCGTACTGATCCTGCTGGGCACCGCCTCGGTCGCCGTCGCGGTCGTCGGCCTGCCGGGGTCGGGGCGCCAGGAGGGCCCGTTCGGGCCCGCGAGCTGGCTGATCATCTCGTTCGGCTGGGGCCTCGCGGTGGTGTTCGGCGTGTACGTCGCGGGCGGCGTCAGCGGCGCCCACATCAACCCGGCCGTGACCCTGGCCCTCGCCGTGCGCCGCGGTTTCGCCTGGAGCAAGGTCGCCCCGTACTGGCTGGCACAGCTGGCCGGCGCCTTCGTCGCGGCCATGCTCACCTGCGCCGTCTACCGCTGGGCCATCGACGCGATCAACCACGGCGCGGGCGTGAAGCGCGAGGCGTCCCTCGACACGTACTCGATCTTCGCCACCTTCCCGGCCGAGTACTTCGGCGGCTCGAACTGGGGGCCGCTGCTGGACCAGATCGTGGGCACGGCGGTGCTGGTGCTGCTGGTCTGCGCGATCACCGACCTGCGGAACACGGGACCGGCGGCGAACCTCGGCCCGTACCTGATCGGCCTGATCGTCCTCGTCATCGGCCTGACCTTCGGCCCGAACGCCGGGTACGCCATCAACCCGGCGCGCGACTTCGGCCCGCGGCTGTTCGCGTACTTCGCGGGCTGGGGGGAGATCGCGCTGCCGGGCACGTTCGACTGGTTCAGCAACTACTGGTGGATCCCGATCGTGGGCCCGCTGATCGGCGGGGTGATCGGGGCACTGGTCTACGACGCGTTCGTGGGCCACGTGGTCGCGGCCCGCACGGCGGGCCCGGAACCGGGCCGCGTCCCGACCCCGGAGTCCCAGTCGGAGTGACCGCGTCGCGGTCCCTCTGACGCCCGCCGTCCGGCTGAGTCTCCCGCCCACCACGGGGCGGCCGCGCCGGGCCACGCGCAGGCCGCGCGCACCACGAGCGTCAGCGCGACAGCGGCGCCCACGCGGCCGAAGACCGCCGGGGCAGACCGGCCCACCGGGGGCGGACCGGCACGAGGCGGGGGCCACCGTGAGACGGGCTGACTGGCACCTCGCGGACCCCTGACGCCCGCCGTCCGGCTGCGTCTCCCGCCCACGGAGCGGCCGCGCCGGGCCACGCGCAGGCCGCGCGCACCACGAGCGTCAGCGCGACAGCGGCGCCCACGCGGCCGAAGACCGCCGGGGCAGACCGGCCCGCCGGGGGCGGAGCGGTACGGGCGGGGCCGCCTGCGCGGGCTCGCTCGTCTGCGCGGGCGCGGGCGCGGACCGGGTCGCTTGGCAGGGGGTCCTGTCCCTTGTATACAGCGGACGATGCCGACGGAGGCGTAGGTGTAGGTAGCGGTTGGCGCGGGATCTGTACAAAAACGAAGGAGACACAGGAAATCGTGTCGCACTGCTCGGTCTCCGGGAACCGCCGGGCTGTCCACCTCCGAGAGCGCCCGCCGCCCCGCCGGTGTATAAGAGCCAGCCCCCGCCCCGCACGACCGAGATGAGGACCGCAGCGGGGACGACCAGCACGAGCCGCTGCCGGGCCCCGGCATCTCCCTGCCCAGCGGGGCGTTCGTCTCCCTGGGCCTGGCCGCCGCCATCACCGCCGTCTGGCTGTCCGTACGACGGCGACGACGCATCCGCTACCGCCCCGGCAGCGGAACGCGCGACGATGTGACCATCGCCCCCGTCGTCCGCGCCCTCCGCCTCGCCCACGACCACGCACACCCCCCAGCAGACGGCAACGGCGATACCACAAGCGCGCTGCCGGAGTCCCACGATCACTTCACCGGCCGCCTCCTCCCCTCCCACCACGGCTCGGTGGCGCCGCCGCAAGGTGGCCGCGTCGTCGCGGTCACGGACGGCCGCGCCGTCGCCCTGGATCTGGCCCGCACCCGCGGCCTGGGCCTGGTCGGCCCCGGAGCCCCCGACGCCCTCCGCGCGCTCGCCGTCTCCCTCCTCACCGAACGTCGCCACCCCCGTGCGAGAGACGCCGAACTTCTCGTACCCGCCACCGACGCTCAACTGCTCCTCAGCCCCGACCAGGACGCGACCGTTCCGCCCACGCTCGCCCGGCTGCGCCTCGTCGACACCCTCGATGCCACCCTTGACACGATGGAAGCCGAACTCCTTACCCGTACGCGCACCGCAGCCGGTGACGGGACCGAACCCGCCTCCGACGCGGGGCACGAGCGGGAGCTGGTACTCATCGCCTCTCCCGCCCCGCACGCGCAACGACGGCTCCAGGCACTCCTGGACAACGGCTCCACGCTCGGCATCACCGGCGTCCTGCTCGGGCAGTGGCGCCCCGGGGCAACTGCCCATGTCCGCGCCGACGGCACTGTCTCGGCCACCAGCGACTCCCTCGCCGGCACGCTCGCAGGCAGCCGCCTCTTCACCCTGCCAGCCCTCGACTGCCAGGTCCTGCTGGACCTGCTCACCGAAGCCGACGACGCAGCCGTGCCGCAGCCCGAACCCCAACTCGCCGCAGTGCCCGGCAGCGGGCCCGTACCAGATTTTGCACCGCCCGCGCATCCGGCCCAGAGCGTGCGAACGTCCGACTCCGGCCGCGTGTATCCGCTCCCCGCCGCTGGGCAGAGCGAACTCGAACTGGCGCAGTCCGAACCCGAAGCCCCTCCGGCGTCAGTCCGCCAGGCCGAGGAACCAGCGAATACACCTGGTGTACGCGGTTCAAGCTCCACCGAGTCGGCACGCAGGGCGGAAAGGACCTCCGGCAGTGGCGAGGAGCACGCCTCCTACGACGCTGCCACGAGTGGACCCGACAACGCGGTGACCATCGATGTGCTCGGCAACCTCCACGTGGTCCATCACCACGGCGACCATCACCAGAACGTCACCGCCGCCCTGGCACCACGGCAACGCGACGTCCTCACCTTCCTCGCGCTGCACCCCGAGGGCGTACGGCGGGAGACCCTCGCCGTGACTCTGTGGCCCGATGCACCCGCCGACCGCCCTTACAACGCGCTCCATGCCACGCTCAGCCAACTGCGCCGCGCCCTGCGCACCGCCACCGACAGCCGGATCGACGACCTCATCGTGCATCACGACGGGCACTACGCACTCAACCGCGATCAGGGCTGCGTCGACCTGTGGCAGCTTCGCGACGCCCTGCACGCGGCCCGCCCCGAGAACCGGTACGCACACCGGCTCGAGGCCGTACGCCGCATCGACGATCTCTACCACGGCGACCTCGCCAACGATCTGAGTGCCGAGTGGATCGAAGCACCTCGCGAAGCTCTGCGCCGCGACGTCCTCGACGCCCTCAGCACGCTAGCCCACACCGTGGCCGACACGGATCCCGAAGAAGCCCTCCGGATGCTGGAGCGCGCCCGCGAACTCGACCCCTACAACGAGGCCCTCTATCAGGACATCGCCCGCCTCCAGGCCCGCCTGGGTCGGCACGACGCCATCCCCCGCACCCTCGCGCTGCTGACCACCACCCTCGCGGAACTCGACGAACAGCCCAGCCCGCAGACCGTCACGCTGTGCGAATCCCTGCACCGCGCCCGGCCCGCCGACTCCCGCGGTCAGGCCGACGGCTGATCCAGTGTGCGGGCCGACTGCCTACTCTTCGCGCCTTCGGCGTCGAGCGTCCTTTATCAGGCCCGGATGGTGTTCGGCCCATGCTGCCAACGGCACCAAGGCTACGAGCAGTTCCTCGGCGGCGGGCGTCAACTGGTACGAGACGCGATAGGGGAAGCCGTCGTCGCGGTGGCGGTCGACCAGCTTCTCCTGCTCCAGCGCCGCAGAGTGCGGTTCAGTACGGTCTGTTGCAGATACCGGCGCCGGTGACCTGACCAGTCCGCGCCACCGGCATTGGCCCGAATAGAAGTCAGAAGATTCGAATACTGCTCCGTCCCCTTCGACAACGGCATCAGAATATCCGGCATCCATTCCCCGTTCAGTAAATGGGTGATATCATGGACCTGCCGAGCGGAGATGCCTCCTTGCGAATCGCATATGACTGCGGTGGCGGTTCTTTCTCAGAGCCGCGCCTGCTCGCTTTCGTAAACAGCCCCCGGGCGCGTAACCTTGCCCGCCGTGGTCGATGGTCTTCGCCGTCAGACATTACTTCCCCCTGTGTCGCGCACGCTGCGCGCACCCAGCGCTACGGTGGCCAAATCCAGCCGCGCACCCGGTTTTCCTCAACTGCCAAACGCATACGCGCAGCCTCCCAGGCAAGCGCGTAAGCCGTTCCAGGAATGACCCCTGATCAGAGCCCATCCAGCTACGCACATGACGCACCGCACGTTGAGGGGACGCGCCAGGCGCATCCCCAGGCACATCCTCCTGCCCCGCCACCTCTGGCGGAACACGCTGAGTCATAGCCCGCGGGACCCCCTGTCCCACCCCCCATGGGACCCCCTCTGGGGGGCCCTCCTAGGGGAGTCGCCCCCAAGTCGGCCTTGTTGCAGGTCAGAGCCCAGAGAGCCCGTACCCGTGCTCACCGCGACTAATGATGGCCGCTAGGCCGGTGAACAGTCAGGTTGCGGGAGGGGGTGAAGAAAGTTTGGGCGCTTCGAATACTGGAATTGTGAGATATTGAATGCGTTGTTTTTGAGAAGATTGGTTCGATTTACTTGTTGACTATTTCTCATTCCTCGACCAACACTCGAATGCGCTGCTCGCGCGCGGTTTCCGCGAATACTGAGCAGAGAAACAATCATGGAAATACCGCCTTTCACCCCTTGAATTCTCGCGTATTTTCGGGAGAATGAAAGGGAAAGGACGCAGCGCAACCGGCGCGCGTCACCGACGATCGGAGTACGATCGTGGCAGACCAGGCATTAGGACACGAAAAGGCGGGACGGGCGCGCGGACACGTCACCGCTGAGGACATGTCGCGCGTGACAGAAACCGACTTCACGGAAATGGGCGAGCTGGCACGGCGATACTGCCGAGTGGTGGATTCCACGCGCTCACGCAAGCGCGCGAACCGGTGCGCCACCATCGTCAAGAGCGGACACGCTCCCTACGGGACAGACGACGTCAGCGACGACGTGACACAGGACGCCGTTTTGATCTTCGCAAAGCGGCTCGGGGAAATTGTCACCTCCTGCGACGTTTCCGCCGTCTGGGTGGAGACGTGCGAACCGTGCGCATGGCAGTACGTGCGCCGGGACGGCGGGGTGATCATCGTCAGCCGGAAAACCGTGCAGCGCTGGGCGGTGCGCGACGCTGCCGCGCGCAACGGGTACCGGCTAGACGTCCAGCCGGAAGAAGTCGACTCCGTTCCGGGCGCACAGGTGATGCGCGGAATGCCTCACGTCTCGACACTGCCCGCGCTGGCGGTGACTCCCTATCTCGCGGACTACAGCCGCGAGATTTTCCGTTCCGCCTGGGGCGACGGAAGCGACTTCCCGACAATCAAACAGATCATCGACATCGCGAACACAGTGGATGATCTCGGGCGCGGCGGCGTGTTCGGGAAAGCCGCACAGTCCCTCTACGGTGGGCCCCGGAATTCGTCGTGGAAGGTGCAGCAAACGCGGGATGCCGCCCGCAAGGAATGGCGCAAGCTGAAAGGTGATCTGGACACCGTGCGTGAAGACATGGTGTACCGGTCCACGCGCCCCGACCAGTCCCGCTAAAGGGCACGCCGCTTGCAGGGTCCCGAGTCTCGTACTCGGGACCCTGCCGCATATCCAGTGCCGGAAAATCCAGTGATGGTTTCCCCATGATCGGTAATTCGGAACCTTCGGTCGCCGTATTGGAGTAGAGCACACCGGCGTGAACACCGGCGCGGTGCGCCACTCTGCGGCGCGATCTACGACGGCAGATGGTTCCCGCCGAGTGAATCAGCGGATACCGCCCCTCGATCGCTGCGCGATCACCTACCGCCGAAAGATGCTGTAATTCTCCGGGTGATCGGTAATTGGGAGTCTCCGGACGCCGTATTGAAGTGAGAGCGTGAAAGAACGGTGCGCGGGTGCGCGGGGGACCTCCAAGCCAAGCGAACGGAAAGAATCTTGAATGAATTCTTCCGTGATCGGTAACCGGGGTCGCTGCGCGCCCGTATTCAAGTGAGCATGCATTGACGCCAGAGCGGCGCCTGATGCGCAGGCTCGTTCGCGCGAAAAGCAGATCACTTCGCGCGATAAGAAACTGTGATCTTCCCGGGAGGGAGGAGGTCATGAGAATTTCCGGAGTCTCCCTGGGAGACTTCTTCGCAATCACGGATGACGTGTCGTGGCGCAGGTACGAGGGGAATGTCATCGTTTCCCCGGATGCGCACTGGACGCGAGGAAATTCCGTCGTCGCGCGGCTGCGTGTGAGCGACAGCCGAGGTGTGGGAGCCCGCACAGCGCCGTCGGGGCGGCGCGGGCCGTACGCCTGCTGGCATGCGCACCGCGATGTGCTCGCGGGGCTGTTCGTGGCTCATCCGGACGCCAGAATTCGTACCGCGCTGGCCGTGTACCGGGGGCGGGACGGATTCGAGCGTGACTACCCCGCGACCCGGTACCGCGACGTCGGCTCACCGATGACCCCTGCCCGCATGACGGACCTGTGTGTCGGGATGGACTGCGGTGGCCCGGCCTGCGCGCCGATCGCCCAAGCAGCTGAAGCGCAGCCGACACCTGCACGCGAGGAGAACGCGGTACTGGCCCGCATCGAAGAGGAACTGCGACGGGCGGAAGAAGTAGCCCCCGAGCCGCTGGTGTTCGAGGGGCCGCCGTCCCTCGCCGGGGTTCCGGACCTGGCCTACAGCGGTCGATGAACGGTCGGCACACAGATGAGGGAAGGGAATGATCACGAAGTTGGTGTACGTCTTCGACGTCCACGACCCCAATTTGTCCTCGTATCTGGTGCGGGTGCCGGAACGCATGGCCCGGCTCACCTGTCACCTGATCCACCGCTTCACCGGCCGAGTGGTCGACTACGGGCCGACACCGCAGGGGCTGTAGTGATCTTGGCTGAACTGCGAGGCCACGCCGCGAACTGACGCCCTGTAAGAGCCATCGGACGGCCGTCTCGTACGGCCGTCCTCTTGGTTCCGCAGCGGAACCCCTGTGTGGCAGCACAGGATGCGTGATCGACGGGAGAGGCGATCATGAGAGGTTGGAAGTCCACCCCGCAGCACGCTCGTTGGTACGGGCGCGTGGTGTTCGAGGGTGAGGACGGCGAGACGCACTACAACGACGGGTACAGCGCTGCGCGGTACGAGCCTGACGCGTCTGGCATGGCGCCGAAAGGCGCTGTGATCTGGGAGACCGAGGTGCGCGCCACTCCCCGGAATCCGGCCTACGCGGGCCCGGATGAGAGGGGCGAGTGATCATGGCCGTGCGTACGTACCGCGTCCTAGTCGCCGCGTACCCCCCATTAGCCCCGGCCTATCTCGTGGAATGGCAGGTGCGCGCCGCTTCCAGAGATGCAGCATGCCAGCGCGCATTCGATCTCACGGACAGAAACCTGGCCACTCGGCAGTTCGCACGGCGAGTCGGAGCCCTGCGGCGTGTTCGGGCGGGGGCTGACGGAACACGGGAGATCAAGCGGCGATTCATCGAGCCGAACGAGGGCTGGAGCGACCGCATTTGACCGGCCGGTGCAAGCCGAGCGCATCCCGTTCCCAGCGGGATGCGTTCCCTTGCCTCTACCGGAAATGAGGCACGGGCCCCGGATGGCAGTCCGGGGCCCCGCAATCGGTCCTCATCGTGGAGAGGTAGGACCATGACCGAGGCTAGCAAGCACACCACCGCAGAAAACGTCGCAGCCTTGATGGAGCTGCAAGATCGCGTCCAGCCAGGCACGCGACTGCATGTCATCAACCATGACTACAGCGCGGACGGTGGGACGCGGGAGGTCACCCGGACGTACGTCACCCCGGATCAGACGTACCGCCACGAGGGCAGGACGCACGTCGTGCGCACGGGCGGGCCGACGTTCGAGAGTCGCGAGATCGGCGGAGCGCGCCGAGAGTTCCGGTACCAGTGGCCGCTGGAGGGGGACGACTTCCAGGTATCCGGCAACACGCTGCGGATCTTCAAGCCGTACCACGCTTACGCGGGCGATAGGGCGATCATCCTCACCATGACGTTCGAGTGTGGCGAGTGATCACGCCGAAGAACCGTCACACGCTCTCGGATGGCTTGACCATCTGTTTCCGGGCGGTCGACGGGATCATCGGGACGGCGTACCGAGAGGTACAGAGTCGCCCGCGCAAGGCGTCGTCGCTGCTGTGCATCGATGGGCACATGTACGGGGTCTTCGGCCCTCGCGGTGACCTGGTGCCCGTCCAGCACGCTGACTACGCGTATGCAGCAACGAACGCCGAAGGCGCCCGCAAGGCGCTGGCGTTCTTCATCGAGGCGGCGGAGAGCTGCATCAAGCACGCGGCCGAGCAAGGGGTTCCCGTCGAGGAGTGCTACGGCGGGAGTGAGTGATCACGGCGAAGCTCCGGAAGCTGCGCAACGGTCGCACGATGGTCGGCGCCGCCGCAGCCCGCGAAGTCGCCGACTGCCAGCTCGCCTGAGCCCCGGACGATCACTCGCGTCCGGGAGCGAGAGCGCATGGCCGCGCCCTATGCGCCTACGGCGGCACCGGGTCGCGTACCAGTGCCGCGCGCTGCGGCCCCAGACACCTTCTGCTGCTCGTCGCGTACAGGCACCGAGTAACAGCGAAACACACGAAGGGAGAAGGACATGACGGCTGACCACGAGCGTCTCAGGGCGGTCTCGGAAGGACCCGCCGACCTTGCCGCGCTCCTGCCGTACCTGGTGGAAACCTATCCGAGCAACGGCATCGTCCTCATCGCTGTCACCGGGCACTCCGGGCGGTTGGGGAAGGTGATGACGGCTCCCGTCCCCGAGGACCCCGGAGCCTGGCCCGCAGTCGCTGAGTGCGGACTGGAGGATCTTGTCCGGGCAGCCGGCCCCGAGCTGACCGGTGTCCTGGCCTGCCTGTGCCGGGAGCCGGGTGAGGGAGAGACCGGTGCCACGGTCACGTGCTTCCTGGCGCCGCTGCACACCGTCATCGAGGACGCCTGCACGCACCACGACCTGCCGCTGTTCGAATCACTGTGCCTCTCGGCGGGATGCTGGTGGTCCTACACCGGCTCGTACTCCGCCGCCGAGGAAGGGACGCCGTTGCGCGGTGAGGATCCGCCACCGGCAGTCGCCACCGCGGTGTACGCGGGCATTGCGCCCGCACCGCGCTCGGAGGACATAGCCGCCACCTTCACACCGGTCACCGGCGAGCGCGCCGCCGAGCAGCGCCGGGCCCTGGACGAGGCCCAAAGGGACCTGGCGACCCAGCTTGCCGCCGAGGGCCGCGAAGCCGTCTGGGAGGAGATCGAGCATCTGGTGGAGAACGCGCTGAAGGACTTCCAGCGCGGCGCAGAGGATCTCGACGCCGAAGTGGCGGCCCGGTTACTGATCGGCCTGCTGAACGTCGAGGTACGCGACCGGGGCTTCGAGCACTGCGAACCGGGCGAACTCGCCGCCTCTCAGCGGCTATGGCGCTGCCTCGCCCGGCGATGCGTACCTTCCTACGCCAGTTGCGCCGCCCCGGCGTTGACGCTGCTGGGCTGGACGGCGCTGTGCGCTGGCGACCGGTCCACCGCGCGCGTCGCCCTCGACCACGCGCTGGACGCGGACGCCGAGTACACCATGGCCCAGCTCCTGTCCTGCGCGCTGCGCAACCGGCTTCCCCTGGAGCCGCTGCGAGAGGTCGCACGCACGGAACGCGCCCGGCGGCGCGCCGAGCGCACCTGACCTGCCCGTTCACGCCTGCCCGTCCTGCGGGCCCGCACGGCCGCAGGACAGGCAGCCACCTCCGCAGTACCGCACGCCCGTACGCCCGCCCCGCCTTGCTCCCCTGGCCGGAGGCGGGCGTACGGGTCTGCGGCCCTACGGAAAACACCACCCGTTCCCGAAAGGAGATCACCGGAAATGGCCCACACCGAGCGTCTGAACGCGACACTGCAGCAGATCCGCACGCACCCCGAGACCTGGGACCAGCAGGTCTACCGCGATGGAAATGCCGGGTGCTTCGCTTTCCACGCAGCCCTGCTCGCAGGCGCGGAAATCAACGCCCCAGAAGACCCCGGGGACGACACTCTCCGCTGCAACGAGGCGGCCCGCGCCCACGGCTTCAGCAACGGCGAACGCATCACCATCGGGGACTTCGCCCAGTGCGCGCTGGAACTCACGCTGGACGAACGCTTGGAGCTGTTTCATCCACACCGCACGCTAACCGATCTCGAACGCATCGTGGCAGAAATCAGCGCCTAGGCACCCATCGGCCCGGACCACCTTAGCGGACCACCCTCGTCCCTTCGACGATCCAGGAAGATTTCCCCAAGATCGGTAAACGGGACGGTTCTGAGGCCGTATTGAAGTGGCCTCTTCTTCCTGCAGTGGAAGCGCCACTATGTGATCGAAGTCGAAGCGAACAGCACCTCGCCGGAAGTCCGATCCCCTTCGCCATCACGGCAACCGGCAGTGAGCGCGAGATCTGGGATGCTTCCGCACCAGACCGCAGCGCATCTGCGTCATGCAACAAGGGCGGTTACCTCACAGCGGCACAATCCGGTGTGGCGAAACCCGAGCCTCTTCGCCTCCGGCAGCGAGTTCGTCTGCATTCCACGCTGCCGGTCCGCTTCTGGCCTTCAGGAGCGGCATGCCGGTTCTCTCCCGGGCAGTTCCAGCCCGGGAGAGAACCCGGCCGACCCGCGCGCCGACGGGTCTGTGCCGTTCTCGCTGCATCGGCGACGGCCATGGAGTAGCGGCCCGCAGCACCGCACGCCCGTACGCCTGCCTCTCACTTCCCTCCCACCCAGGGGCGGGCGTACGGGTCTGCGGCCCTACGGGCCTCACCCCCACACCTACGAGAGGAGATACAAGCACATGCCCAATACAGCCCTGTTGAACGCGACTTTGGACCACATCTGCACACACCCCGACGACTGGGATCAGTGGGTCTACCGCGATGGCACCGCCGGGTGCTTCGCTTTCCATGCAGCCCTGCTCGCAGGCGCGGAGATCAAGGACCCGGAAGATTCGGGAAGCACCACGCTCCGCTGTAACGAGGCTGCCCGCGCCCTGGGATTCAGCGAGGGCGAGCGCATCACCATCGAGGGCTTCGCGCAGCGCGCGCTGGAACTCGACGGCAACGGCGTGCTGTTCGACCCTCACCACACGCTGGAGGACCTGGAGCGCATGGTGGCGGAACTGAGCCAGTAAGCCGTTCACAGCCGGGGTCGGCGAACGCGAGCGGCCCCGGCCCTCTTTTCTGCGGCGACTGCGTGGGGAATCGAGCGGTCTTCGACCTGTTGCCGCACGCCCGAGCTCACGGAAAGGAACAAGGTTAGTGCCATGGAGTGCGAGAGCCCGGAGTGTTCCGGTACTTGCTTCGAGATCATGTCGGCCGCATTTCTCACCATTGATCTGGGCGACGAGAGCGACGCGAATACGCTCACGATCGACGGTATCGGGGAGGAATATATATCGCTTGTCTGTGCCGAGTGCAAGGACCCCCAGCGGGACATCCGGCAGGACATCGCCAAAGCCTTCCAGCGGCTCCTGGTCCGGCACCACCGTGAACACGGCTACCTTCTGCCGTTGGGCGACGTGCACTTCGCCGACGGCACCGTGGTGTCCGGGACCGAAGACCCAGAATAGGACGCGCTCCCGCAACGGAACGCGCCCGCCCAGAACGTCCACAGGCGAGGGCTTCGCGTACACTCCCTGAATTCCTTGGGCCCTTCCCCCCCCCGGCACCTCTCCAAGAAGGACCGCGCTCGCCCTGCTGGCGGATTCCCTTAGTCCGGCCCCAGCCGCCGTGCACGTCCACAATCCGGAAAGGAGAAGCCCGTGACACACACCGGCCCCCTCCCAAAATTCCCCTTGGTCACCGCGAGCAATGTACTGAAATCGACGGCAGACGAACGGGGACTCTGCCATCTCCTCCTCGTACTCGAACGCATCGGTGAGGCAGGCGACTATGAGGCCGACGACGGATGGATACGCTTCGACACCGGCCATGCGCCCCTGCTCGCCGGAGAAATCATCTGCGACCTGCTGTCCTACCTGCACAGGACCGGCGGACTTCCCGCAATGCGCCGCGCCGTCGGCGAAGCCATCGACCAATTCGACCCCGGCCTCGACCTGCAAAGCGACGACCAGACCGACGAAACAGCCCGGGACACCGTCCGGCTCCTCCACGCCGCCAGCCTTGCCGCCATGACCGAAGAACTGACCGCTGCCCTCAAACAGGAAGCCATACAGCAGCAAGATCAGTCATGAATCGCCCACCCGCCGCCCCGCCCTCCTCCCTCCCGGCAGAGGTCAGCGGACCAAGAAGCCGCGTCGAAAGCCACGCGAGAGACGGCCCTTTCAGCGGATGAAGGAACAGGCCGCTATTAGGCGATTCATGCACCCCAAAAGAAGGAAGGTCATCGTGATATCCACTGACGTCAACGAAGGGTTCGCCACCGAACGTGCGGAGCAGCTGTCCGCCGCGCGCCGGTGGGAGGAAGATCTCCAAGCTCGCATCAACCAGGGAACGGTGGAACGGCTGCCTGATGGTCGCTACCGGGTCATGACCGGTTGGGACGCTGGGGAGATCCTCAGCGCCAGAGGGGTTCCGCAGCACGGCCTGGACACCACGCTCGGCTCCGCCGCGTTGTACTCGTCCGTCCCGGCATGGCACGGGCTGGGCAACATCATCCCCGGTGGCATCACCGACGTCGACAAGGTCCTGGACCTGGCGGGCATCGCCTATCAGGTCGAGCTGGTCCCCGCCCTCTACCGGTGGGACGGCGCGAACCGCACGCACCCCGGCCGCTTCCACACCGTGCGCACCGACACCGGCGCTGCGCTCGGCGTCGTCGGCAGGGGGTATGAGGTGATCCAGAACCGCGACGGGTTCGCGTTCCTGCAGGAGCTGGTCAACGACTCCCAGGTGATCTGGGAATCAGCTGGTGCCCTGCGCGAGGGTAAGAAGGTGTTCCTCTCGATGCGCCTGCCCGAGCGCGTGCGCGTCGATGCCGAGGGCATCAACGACGAGATCGTGCCGTTCCTCACGGCCGTCAACTCCCATGACGGATGGTCCCCGTTCACCGTCTGCGTCACTCCCTGGCGGCCGGTGTGCGCGAACACCGAACGGTTCGCCGTACGGGACGCCTACAGCCGCTGGACGATCCGGCACACCAAGTCGGCCCGGGACCGGGTGCGCGAAGCGCGCCGCACCCTGGGGCTGTCCGTTCGCTATTTCGACCACTGGGCGCAGGAGGAGACCGCGCTGGCCCGCACCGATCTGGCGATCGATGAGTTCCAGAACCTCATTTCCGAGCTGTGGCCCATCGAGGACGATGCCACGGCCCGCAGGAAGCGGAACGCCGACACTCGCCGTGAGAAGGTCACCGCCCTCTTCGAGAACGAGGCGCAGCGCACCGGACGCACCGCGTACGCGGGCGAGCGCGCGGTGACCGAGTACCTCGACCACTACGCATCGATCCGGCCCAGCGGCGCGCTGAAAGACAACACCCTCGGTGCGCGCGGCCAGCGGCTACTGGAGGGCACCGACGACGAGGTCAAGTCCACCGCGCACCGGCGCCTGATGGCGCTGCGCCAGCGCTGAGAGCCACCACTCCACGGCGGCGGCCAGACCCCCCTCGGGTTCCGGCCGCCGCCGTGCTCACCGCCGCCGTGCGCTCCCCCTCGCCGGGTTGCGCTGATGCGTCCTGAGCGCCCGGCTTCCTGACGTTCGCCCGCCACCGGAGGGAGGAGGAGGGGATGGTCCCCTGGAGCGCATCCGAGAAACAACGCGAGCAGTACGTCGACAACATCCTCACCGTGTGGCAGTGCGCCACGTCCGAGCAGGAGCAGCGGGGCCGCAGCTGGTACCGCATCGCGAACGAGCTGGCGCGCGTGATCACCGGTGGTGACGCACGAGCTGGCGCTGGCGTCCTCGCGGCGCTGTCCGCGAACAAATCGTGGCCGCAGACCTGCCGCCTGGCCCGCCAAGCATGCGAAACCGGGCTCACCTCCGGACACTTCGGGGACGCCCTGGCCAAAGCGACCGTGATCGCGGCCGGGACGGACCCGGCCAAGGTGCTGCCGATGGACCGCAAGACTGGGCACTTCTTCCGCTGCATCGCCGACCCCGGCGACACGGATGCCGTCGTAATCGACCGTCACGCCCACGACATCGCGGTCGGCGACATCTACGGACGTCGCGACAGAGGCCTCTCCGGCCAGCGATACGAACTGCTGGCCGCCGCCTACCGCGAGGCCGCGCAGCGGCTCGGGGAGCTGCCCAGCACGGTGCAGGCGGTCACCTGGGTCGTCCACACCGACCGCATCGCGGGCACCGGCACGCGCCCTCCGCGCACCTGAGCCCGCTGGCGCTACCGCCACGGCCTCGGCAAACCGCTTCTCGGGCCGCCCCGACTGGGGTGCAGCCATCCCCGCCTGCGTAGCTCAGGGGTTAAGAGCAGCGATCTTATAAATCGCATGTCGCAGGTTCGAATCCTGTCGCAGGCACTTTGTGATGTCGCAGGCACTTCTCTCCGCAGGGTTCCCGGGCAGAGAGAGGAAGACAGATTCCGTGTAGGGAAAGGCGGGCGCAGCACGAGGGCATCTCGGAGCTTCCCGTTGTCCTGCTCGACGAGCATCAAGAGTACGCGGTCCGCCTCTTCAGCGGCGCCAAAACTCCCGGCGCCGCGTGAGGAGACGGCCGGGCTCCATCGCCAGATGAGGACATGCTGCGACGCCTGCTGAATCTGCCCCACGACGGGTGGAGACATGCCGTGCACTTGCTCAGCGGCTCGTTCCCGCACGACGGGTTCGGCGCGGGCGGGCAGTGGTGGTATGTCGCCTACTTCACCGCCGACGGCTGCAGTGTGCCGGATGCGCGTCGCGTGCAGCTCGCCCTGAACGAGTCTCGTTGGACGGCGTAGCGGACCTGTTGGCCGGATATCACGGTAGCGATTCGCACGCCGGGAGTCGTCGGCCCCGCCGTCGCGCTGCCCGCGCGTATGAGGCCGAGTACGAGTTCCTGCTGTATCTGCGCAGCACCCAGTTCTGCCGGTGGGCGGCTGGAGTCAAGCCGTGCCGGCCATCGACCTCAACGTCGCTCCCAGGCTGGCAGCTGTCCACACCGCCGGGTCGATCCGCTTCCTGGTGGGCCGCAACATCTGCTGGCTCACCGACAAGCGGGACGCACAGATGTGATGCGGTCCCGAGTGCTCCTGCGGCAGTCAGTATCAATTCCGGGTCCATGAGGGGTTCTCGCGCCAGCGGCGTGGCATGATCACGGACGTCATCGACGAATGTGGTGGAGACGCGCACCGCGAGGCAACCAGAACAGCTGATGGTCAACGACCCCGGAGGGCGTTCGCCTCCACAATTGCGGGAGACTACCGGCAACGCCCTGGAGGTACGGTGCGCATCGATTTGAGCAACGCCATCGCAACGGTAGAGAACCTGCTCGATGAGCTGCGAGAAATGCATGACACGGAGGTCGACGAAGCGCCGACTCGTGCCAGCCGACGTCATCGTGTTCACACACGCTCGACCCTGCAGTACCTCTCTCATCTCAGTCAACGCGCGTCGGTAGAAGTCATGGACACCTACTACCGCTTCAAGCGTGAAGACGACTCCTCCAGGGGTGATCATGGGTGAACGACACCACTGAGTCCCTGCTGCGCGATGTCGCCGCCCGGCTGCAGAAGGCCATCCTGGCCCGGGACTGTCCGGCCGTGGTCGCCTTGTGCGGCCATCGCACCTTGATGATGTCCGACTACGACTATCTCCGGGATGAGGCCACCGCCCGCAGCTTCGAACACCGCGCCGCGGCCAAGGCCCGGGAGATCGAAGCCACCCGCTGGGTTCTTGCCGTACCGCAGGTGTGGCAGGAAGTCGAGGGCGGGGTGGCCGCCCGGGCGGTCTCCAACCATCCTCTACGCCCAGGCGAACAAGAGGTCATCACCTGGATGAGCTGCGATGCCGACGACGGTGTCGACTACGGCTATGTCCCCTACACCCGCCGCCCCAACCGGGAACCGGTCTTCGACGCGGTGAAGGTGTTTACCGAACCCGTCCGGCCTCGCCCGGAGATGCCCGGCTTCACGTTGCTGACCGCCCTGATGGACGTGGACGACGAGGGCTCCAGCAGCCCTAGCTGATCCGGCCACCAGCGCGCTGAAGCGCGCTTTGTGCCGCGAGCAGCACCTGATAGCCACGGTTGCCCCTCCACCACCTCTGCGGGCGGGAAACGCGGGTGCTGGAGGCCTACGAGAACCGTCGAGCCGCTTAGGCGCTACTGGCTCTGTGTACGAGAACGGGTCTGGCACACGTTCCGTGACCCGGGTTACGGAACGTCAACGTTCTGGGACTCGCTCGTGTTCGACGAATCGTCGACGTGGACGTCGAAGCAGTGATCGCCACTTTCGGTACGGTCGACGTCGTGGCCAGAGACCGGGCAGTTGGTGCGGCTTCTCCGGACTGCGGCCGCTCCTCGAACCGAGTGCACGATTCCTATCAGCGCAGACTGAGGGATCTACCGCTCGCTGAACAGAGTGTTGTGATCCATCTGACGGTCCGGTGTTTCCTTTGCTGTTCAGCGCGAAAGACCCCGGCACGGATGACGGTCAGCCTGTCCTTCGCCGGTGCCGAACGGCAGGTGCCCCAACTGCTCGACGAGATGAGCCGGGCCGACGACGCCGACTTCAACAGCCGGGCGGATCCGACTGGTTGGAGCATTCGGACCGGGCCGCCGGGCCGGTGCGTGAAACGCGCGTGGGACGATCGGGAAACCAACCACAAGGAGAGGGATTTCATGGGGGGCAAGGGTCAGCTGCATGTCAGTGCGGAACTGGCGGGGGTGTTAGAGCGGATCGACGCGCTCGGCGGGATGCTCGATGAACGGGCCGATGCCGCCGAGGAGTTGGGGAGGTTGCCGGAGGACACGGCGCGGGCGCTGCTGGACACCGGGATCGTACGGGCCGAACTGCCGCTGAGCCTGGGCGGATACGAGTTCGCGCCGCGGCAGCTGATCGAGACGGCGGAGCGTACGAGCTACCACGACGCATCCGCCGGGTGGACCCTCTTCGCGCTTCAGATGGTGACCGGGACCACCGCGGCGTACCTCGCCCGGGACGCGGCGGCCGAACTGTTCCCCGACGTGCCCAGCGGACGGTACGCGCTGCTGGCCGGGCACGGCACACGCCCCGGCCGTGCCGTCCCCGTGGAAGGCGGCTTCCAGGTCAGCGGCCAGTGGCAGTTCGCCTCCGGAATGGCGCACGCCACCCACATCCACAGCGCGATCCAGGTCGAGGGCACCGATGAGCTGCGGGTCCTCGCGATGCCGAAGTCTCAGGTGACCCTGGACGGCAACTGGGACGTGCTCGGGCTGCGCGCGACACACAGCATCGACTACCACTGCACCGACGTGTACGTACCGCACGAGTACACCTACCTCGCGACCACGGACACCCCGGTCAACGGCGGCGCCGTCTACCGCCTCGGCCTGGTCAACATGTCAGCGATCGGACACACGGGCTGGGCCCTCGGCGTCGGCCGGCGGCTCCTGGACGAGCTGAAGCGGGTCGCCGCGGCGCGCGCCGGTTCACGGGGTGCCGCGGTCGACACCTCCCAGTTCCACGCCGAGTACGCGATGGCGGAGGCCAGGTTCCGGGCGGCCCGGGCTTGGGTGTACGACATCTGGCAGGAGGTCGAACAGAGCCTGGACCAGGGTGAGTCGCCGAGCACGGAGCAGGACACGCTGATCCGTCTCGTCCTGAACCACACGACCTCGACCGTGTACGAGGTGGGCAGCGCCGTACACCGCTGGGCCGGTTCGGCGGCGATCCGCCGCGGCCCGGTCGACCGCTTCCTGCGCGACCTCGGGACGGGCGCGCAGCACATCACGTCGAGCCCGGTCGTGCTCCAGAACTGCGGCAGGTGGATGAGCGGTGCCCAGCCGGACGCCCGGTGGAGCTTCCTCGACCTGACCTGACCTGACCATCCGGGGACAGGCGACCGGGCGCCCGACCACCCGGCCCCACCAGAGATCCGGTCCCCGTCGCCGCCGTGCCGTCCATTCGAGCCGGACAGCCGCGCTCGTGACCACCGTTTCAATTGAACAACACTTCACCCTCTGCGACCGGTCCCAAGATCTGTGCCAGATCCCGTTCTCGTACACAAAGCCAGGCGCTACCTACTGCGCGCTTAAAACAGCAGCTCCGCACCGCCCGTTGAATGGCCGCTGCCCGAGCGCGCTGTGCGGCGGCACGTGACCTACAGGGCGATCTTCTCTCTCGCAGCGGGCTGGCATCGACGGCGATCGGCGGTCCGTCCCCGGCGCAGGCCGCTGACCCCCTCGGAGACACCTCCCTCGAAGACCGGCGCTCAAGCGCCGAGTGCTCCGACGGCAGTCCCGCCTGCTGCGGAGCGAACGGCTGCCGCGCTGGCGGTCCGGCCGGAACAGCGCCCGAACCCCCAGCGGCACCCATCGATGACGGCGAAGGGAGTGGTTCTGTGATGGCTCGTGACCAGACGCTGCTGAGCGGCTGCGTGCCCGCCTTCGCTCGGCACAACGGTTACCCGCCGCGCTGGGGATGGCCAGTGAAGGTGCATGCAGCGCTGCGCGAGGACACCCAGGCCTTCGCCCGTGCCAAGGCACCGGGCACGCTGGGGGTGGGCTCCTCGATAGTCGCTCCGATGCGGTTTTGGTCGCTCGCCTTCGGCCTCATCCGTCAGGACGAGCGCGCCTGCGGTGGGCCCCGGCCGGTCTGTGCCACCGGCCGCGGGCATTGGCTTCTGGAGGAGGAGGAGGGAGCCGATCCTTACCTGGAAGAGGCGGCCACCTTGTGGCTGCTCCACTGGTGGCTGCTGAGCGCGCAGCCGTGCCACGTGCCCACCTTCCGCTACCTCTTCGGCATCTGGGGCAGGTCGCGCTTCGCCCGAGCGGAGTTGCAGGCTGCCGTGCAGGACGCCGCGGTCGCCACCGGCTGGTCACGACCGGCTGATCGCCGCATCCAACGCGATATCACCGCGCTGGTCTCCATGTACGGCACTACCGGCCAGCCAGACCGGCCCAGCGCGCACGCGGTGGAAGAGTACGTGAGCAACCCCTTCCGCCAGCTCGGCCTTCTCGAACTCGCCGCCGCTGAGGCTCACTTCGGCGAACAGCCCCGGACGACGCGGCCCTCCGATAGGGACCTGCGGGTGAACCGTCACCGCGGCACTTCCTGCTGCCCACGCGCGATCCTCGCCTACGCCTGCTTGCAGTACGCCCAGCTTCAAGACGTGCGTGCCCCCGGCGCCATTGCCCTGGGCCGGTTGCACACCGACCCGGTCGGCCCCGGGCGGTTGCTGCTGGCCGACCGGCGCGCCCTGCGTACGGCCCTGGAACAGGTCGAAGTCGGGCCGACGGGCCGGGGCGTCCGGCTGGCCGCCTCGGGAGACGGCGAAGAGCTGTTGGCCTTCACCGAGCCGCCGGGAGACCTGGCCGACCGCCTCCTGGCCGCCCGCTACCGCCGCTTGGACGGACCCGCCAGTCAGCGCTGAACCACCGCGGAACTCCTCGTCACCTCCGCCACATCGGGCCGAGTCCGGTGCTTGCGCACGCCGGCCACCCTCGTGCACCTGCCCCGGGCCCTTCATCCCGGGTTCGGGCACTGACACGGCCGTTGGATGACGCGACACACACAGCTTCCGACGACCGCGCACAGCAGCCGCCCGACTCTCCTGTGCGGCGCGGTGCTGGGCACCTGACCCACTCGCAGAAAGGAGCGAACAGTTGAGCCGCACCGATGACTACTGGCCGACCATCGGGGGTGCCGTCATCGTGTATATCGACAGCATCGTCCACCAAGAAGACCGGCCAACCGCCAGGGCCGTGATCACGATGCTGCGCACCCGATACGGGTTCGTCAGCTTGCTGGACTTCGCTGCCGTGCTGGTGATGCTCACCGCCCAGCACTGCCCAGCCGTCCCCTTCCGTCGTCCAGACGGTCGCCCCGACGCCGTGGCTCTCACCCACTGTCGGCGAGAAGAAGCACGGCTCGTCCTGGACGGCCTGCAACCGATCAACCGCGACAGCGGCCAACCGGAAGTCGCGATCGACGACCTCACCCGGACCAACCGGCCACCTGCCCACGTCCGTCGCGCCCGCGTGCTGATCGATACCGCGTTGCAGGCTGCGCCACCCATGGGGGATGTCGTGGCGGCGCTCCGGCCGGCCGCTGACTCTCCCCGCGCGATGGTTGTCGTTACGGCACTGGCCACGATCGCCCTGCGCAAAGTCACCTCGCGGACGGGCGGAGCCCCAGGGTGAGAACTCCGCGCGTCCGCGCCCCGAAGGGCTGCCCACCCGGCTTCCTCGGGCAGCGCGCAACAACCAGCGAGGCGGCGGCGCTGGCGCCACCGTGCGCCTACCTCAGGCGACCTATCCATCTCGGTCGAGGCGGCGCCCCTTGTGCGCGGCGAACTTCTGCTCCAGGTCCCGGATGACCTTCACGTAATTGCGAGTCTCTGTATACGGCGGCACGCCGCCGTACTGGGTGACGCGGCCCGCGCCCGCGTTGTAGGCCGCCAGCATGTTCTGTGTCGGGTCGCCGGGCACGTCCTTGACGTAGCCCGCCAGCTCGCAGTCGTAGGAAGCGGCGGAGGGGATGGCGTCCTTGGGGTCCCAGACGTCCTTGTCGCCGTCACGGTCGCCGTCGATGCCATGGGTCGCCCAGGTGCCGGGGATGAACTGTGCGATGCCCTGCGCCTGCGCCGGGCTCTGGGCGTCCGGGCGGAAGCCGCTTTCCTGGTAGAGCTGGGCGGCCAACAGCGCGGGGCTGATCTGCGGGCACAGCTGCCCCCACGTGCGTACGAGATCCTGGTAGGCCGCCGGCACGGTGCCCTTGGCCAGCCCGGCCGGACGCGCACCTCCCGGCCCGCCGGACCCGCCGGGGCCTCCGCCGAGGACGATGGACAGGGCGCTTCCGGCCGCGGCGGCAGCCAAGGCCGTCAAGAGGACGAGGCCGCCCAGCACCGTGAGGAGGATCTTGCCCACCTGCTTCACCTCCGCATCAGCGGGGCGACGGGTGGCGGTGCCTGGAGATCTCCGGAGGCAGGCATAGAGGCGTCGTGGGTGGAGAGCGGGGCCAGGTGCGGCCAGGCTCCGGCGAGCTCGGCGAGCCACAGGCGGGGCCCGGGAGGTCGGGCGGGCGCTAGGGGAAGCCAGCGGCCCAGAGCGGGATCACCGTGCCTCTCGGGGCCGAGGAGATCGCCGCTGGTGGTGGCCACCGGTACCAGCAACGGGTCATCCAGTGCGGCGAGAGCCTCAGCCAGGACGCGGCGGGCGCCCGCTTCGCGGCGAGAGCTGGGCAGCCAGATCAGTACCGGGGTGGTGATGCCGGTGGTCGCGGCCAGGCGGGCGTAGCGGTCGATCTTTGCCGCTAGGACGCCGAGTGCTTCGGTGCCGCAGTCGTATTCGAGGAACCACTCGATGGCGCCAGCGCGAGGCTCGTACCAGCGGCCGTAGGCGTCAGGGCGTACGACGTCACCGAAGTGCCGCTGGCAGCGGGCCTTGGACCACCACGCGGTCAACTCGCCGCCACTGTGGCCTTTTCGCGTACGAGCGGAGAGAGCGGTGAAGAGGCCGTTGATGCCGGTGGTGTGCGCGAGTTGGAGGGAGTGGGCGATGCCGATAGCACGGTCGTGCCGGTAGCCCAGCTCCCGAAGCTCCAGACCGTCTTCGCGGGCCAGCAGCGTGGCTCCGGCCGTGTCGAGGACGTAGTGCATGGGGGCGGTGCCGGCGGTGATGAAGGGCTGGAAGCGGTCGAGGACGCGCCACTTGAACAGCTGAAGGAGACGCAGGTTGGCGGCTCGGTGGGTGGGCCAGGCCAGCGAGGCGATCTGGTGGCTGGTGAACACGGAGTGCTCGAAGAGCATCCGGGCCAGCCAACGATCGCGCGGGGTGAGGTACTTCGCGAGTTTCGCCATGTGGTCGCTGGTAGTTGCCGCGCGGGGGGTAGGGCGCTGGGGCATGTGCCCGCGCAGCTGTCGTTGCGGGGTGTGGTTGGTGATCACGAGGTTTCACCTCCATGAGACGGATGACAGGACGGGGCGATCGGAGCCGACGGCGCGGGGCAGATGCGCCTGTGGCCCGGGCGCTGCACGTTGTTCACCGCGTACGCCGCGGATCGGCATGAGCCGACCGATCGCGGTTCTTGCTCAGCGGCACCCGGCCAGGCCGGTGCCGGGCGTTGCGTGCTGCCGCGGCCCGGATGGCTTTGGCCCGCCCGGGGATGGGTGGGGGGAGTTTCTCGGTGACGGCGGTGAACGCTGGGGCTTCGGCGCCGTGCAGGACCGGGCGTACGGCGGCGTGGAAGGCGTCGAGGTGGGAGAGGTCGTGTGCGGTCAGCCGGGGTTCGGTGTGCCGGGCCAGGTGGCGGGCGTCCTCGGGTGAGGCGTTGAAAAGGATCTTGGTGCGGGCATTGGTGCTGATGCCCTCTTCGAGTTCCTTGGGCAACTGCCGTAGGTACTGGTGCGCCAGCGTCAAGGAGAGCCGGTAGGCGCGGGCTTCGGCGAGCATGTCGCCCAACGGGTAGGGCAGGTGGAGGAAGTTGTGTGCTTCGTCGATGTATAGCCCGCAGTCCCGGCGACGGTCTTGTGGGGTGCGGGCGCGGGCGGTGGCGGCCTGCCACGTGCGGGCCACGATGATGGATCCGATCAGGTGCGCGGTCTCTGCGCCGAGCGCGTCCTGGGCGATGCGTACCAGGCAGATCCCGCCGTCCAGCACCTGCCCCATCTCCACAGTGGAGGGCCCGTCGGCGAGCGCGGCGCGGACGAAGGGGCGCAGCAGTACCCCGCGGAGTTTGTTCATCAGCGGGGCGGTCACCTGGGCGCGGGCGGCATCCGAGAGGTCGCCGTACCAGCTCCAGAAGCCCTTGAGGATGTCGTCTTCGGGCCCGAGGCGGCTGGTGGCCCGGTGCCGGAAGGCGGCGTCGGTCAGCAGACGGGGCAGGTCACTCAGCAGTGGGGTGCCGGGCTGGGCCCGCAGGGTCAGCAGTCCAGCGCGCAGGATGTCATCGGTGCGCGGACCCCAGCTCGCGGCGTAGATCCGGGAGAAGATCGAGGTGAGTTGGTCCACGCTGCGTGCCGGGTCGGTGCCCTCCAGGGGGTTGAGGATGGGCGGGCGGCTCTTGCTGTCCGCGTCGAAGAGCACCACCTTCTCGCCGAGCTCTTCCGGGAGCCGCATCAGCACGTCGGTGACCAGATCGCCCTTGGGGTCGACAACGACCGCCCCGCGTCCGGCCTCGGCGTCCGCGAGGATCATCCGCGCCATCAGCTCCGACTTGCCGGATCCGGTGGCGCCCAGGATGTGCAGGTGCTGCCGGGCGTCGGGAACGCGCAGGGCGACCGGGCGCGGGTGGCCGCCGCTGGTGCGGCCGATCGGCCGCACCCCGGCCCCGGAGGCCGGGACGCCGGGTGGGGGCGGTACGGCGCGGGCGCCTGCGCGTTGCAAGCCGGGCACCGTTTCGTCCCACGGCAGGTGCGCCAGTGCGGCCAGCTCCGCGACGGAGAGCAAGTCCCCGTCATCCAGGCGGCGTTCGGCCAGGAGTGGCACCAGGCGCCGGGAGCGTGTGCGGGCGCGGCGGTAGTAGTTGTGCTCGGTGAACGCGGCGAAGGCGGAGGCGATCGCATGTCCCCGACCGCGCAGCTGCTCTGAAGCCCGCGTGCACTCCGCCTGGGAAGCGGTGGCGGGCACGGTGGCGGTGATGCCGTAGCGGACCCGGGTGTCGTACGGGGCGCCGCGCTGCTTGGCGACGATCACCCGGTCCTCGGCCGAGATCGCCAATGTGGTCTGCCGGTCCAGCACCGGCCCGCCGGTGCGGGAACGGGAGCGCGAGCGGGGGTGGTGGCCGGGGGTGGCCAGGTCCAGCAGGCCGCTGACCAGGCGGGGCGACTGCCCGGCCCGCAGTCGCCGGGCCGCGCGGCGGGCCCTTGTCACCCGCCGCCCGGCCACCGGCCGGGCCAGCACCTGCACCACCGCCTGCTCGCGTGGCCCCAGACCGACCGGCGCGCCCAGCAGAGCGCGGATCGGGTCGGCGGGAAACTCGGTGCGCAGCGGCAGCGCCTCGGGCCTCCCCAGCCGCAACTCGCCTCCAGCCGCGAGCAGTTGCTGACCGTTCGGAGCCGTGCAGGGAAGGGGCGCGGTGGCGGGCGTGGTGCGGGTGTGCGCCCCGGGCCAGGCCGACTCGACGGCCCGCTCGATCATCCCCGGCGGGATGACGCCGGGCACCCAGACCTGGAGGTGAACGGTCTCCCGGTCGAAGACGTACTCGAAGGCCAGGTGGGGCTGGCCGGTCACCATACGGCGCCACGCCGGCCGCAGCAGGCCCACCAGGTTCGCCCACAGCGCGGCGGCACCCTCGGCATCGACCGTGGGCGGCGGCAGGATCTGGACCAACCGCGCGTCCTCGGCCAACTGGTGGCGGCAGCGGCGGCGCCACCACCAGCGGGCCCACACCAGCCCGGCAGCAAGGGCGGCAACGGCCGGACCGACGAGGAGCCCCCAGGTGAGGGCCCAGTGCTGGAAGTGCGCGAGTAGGGCGTGCAGTGCGCCTGCGGGGTCGCGCAGATACTCCGTCAGCGGCGAGTTGGCCGCTGAAGAGCTGGACGTAGCGCCTTGTGCCGGGAGCCGCGGGAGCGGGGCGGGAATAGTGGACATGGCGGCGGTGACCTTCCAACGGCGAACAGCGGGCGGGCAGCGGGATGTCAGGCAGCACGGTCGCGCTGCTCGGCGACGGACCGGTCCTGGTCTTCTTCCGTGACCTGCGGACGGTCGTTGGTGAGCAGCCGCAGCGGGGGGCGGCGCCCGTGCAGCCGTTCGTGGCGTTCGGCGTCGACTTCGGCCTGCCAGGAACGGAACGTGCGTCCATCGAGGCGTTTGAGGTAGTGCGGGATGCGGTTGGCGGGGATACCGACCAGCCGGGGCCCGAGTACGGCGAGGAGGTCGTTTGCTTCCTGGCTGTGCCACCCCGCTTCGGTGATGGCCTCTTCGTCGGGGAAGACGTCGGCGACCCGGTCGTGTTCGGGATCCAGCGCGCTGTCATGGATGCCGCCGTAGCTGTACACCCATAGGAGGTTCTCCGGGGCTTGTGGTTCCACCAGGGCGCGGAAGCGGGCGACTTCCTTGGTGTAGGCGTAGAAGTTCACCTCGGGGCGGGCGCAGATGATCCGGAGCCAGGCGAAGGTGTAGGCGTCGGAGAAGAAGTCGCCCGAGTCATGGATCCGTATCCAGGCGCCGCGGAACTTCGCGGCGCCCAGTTCGGTGGTCATTGCGTCTTCCCAGCCGGGCAGGTCGTCCAGGACGAAGGCGAGGTTGGCTTGGTGTTTGGCCCGAACGACGGGCCAGGTGTAGGTGCCGTGCCGGGCGTAGCAGACCTGGCGGCAGACCCCGGCCGAGGGGCAGGTGTTGTAGCTGCGGCCATCAGGCAGGCGGCCGGCCCAGGCGGGCAGCGACCAGTTCCAGACACCGATGGCGCGCATCTCACGGTTCTGGGTCAGCAGGCGGGTTGGTCGCGGCGATGGGGTGGACCCGGATGGAGTGGAGGACATGAGGGTGCCCTTCAAGCGGTGCGAGCGGCGGTCCATTGCCTGTCGTGGGGTTCGAAGACGCGCACGCGGACGGCGTGTTGCCGTGGAGCCGTCCCCTGGTGAGCTGTGGCCCCGAGTTCGGAGGGCTCAGCGGGCGTCGAGATCGACGGAGTCATCGGGGTCGGCGTCGAAGGTGTGCACGTCACTGCCGGAATCAAGATCCAGATATGACTCGGTACCGGCCGCGGTGGCGCCGTGTTCGGCGTAGGCGGCGAGTTCAGCGGGATCGGTGGTGATCAGGTGGTGTTCTGCCGGTGAGGCGATCGCTTCGAAGGAGACGCGCTGGGTTCCGGCCGCCAGCAGCCCTTGGCCGCGGTCGGCGGCCAGCAGGAACTCCCGCTCTCCCTCGGACAGGTTGAACGTGGCGGTGATCTCGTCGATGGCCTGCGGGGCCTGGCGCAGCAGGATCTGTGTGGCCGCGTTGGCCACGACGGCTTTCCCGAGCTCGGAGCCGAGGACGTCGGCGGTGTCCTGGGTGGCGACGGTAAGTCCGGCCCAGCGTTTCCGGAAACCTTTGGCCATGCGGAAGAGAAAGTCGGCACCTGCGGGCTCCTTCATCAACAGCCAGGCCTCGTCGACTGCGACCAAGCGGGGCCGCCGCAGGGCGGGGTTGGAGACCTGCCGCCAGACCGTGTCCAGGGTCAGCAGGGTGCCGATCGGCTTCAGTTCCTCGGCGAGATCCCTCAGGGAGTAGGCGACCAGGTGGCCCTCGGGGCGGGTGGTGGTGGGGCCGTTGAAGAGGCCGGAGAACGCGCCGCGAACGTAGGGGTCCAAGCGTGCGGCGAGGTCGTTGGCCGCGCGGGTCTTGGACTCTTCCAGGACCGAGGCGAGGTCGGCGAGCAGCGGGGCGGGGCGGGTCCAGGTGCGCGGGTCGGAGGTGATGCCCGCTTGCTGGTAGGTGAGAGTGATAGCCCGGTCCAGTACGGCCCGCTCGGCGGGGGTGAGCCCGGTGCCCAGCAGGACCGAGATGACGGTGTGCAGGAACAGGGCACGGCGCACCAGGGCGTCCTTGGGCGCGGTGCGGCGCCCGTCCTCACGGGTGTACAGGGGCAGGTCGAAGGGGTTGAGGCGTACACCGTCGGCGCCGAGGTGGAGGTAGGTGCCGCCCACCGCGTGGGTGAGGCGGGCGTACTCGTCTTCAGGGTCGATGACGTGGATTTCGATCCCCCGGTACAGGGAGCGCAGCAGTTCCAGCTTGAGGAGGTAGGACTTGCCGGCGCCGGAGTGGCCGAGGATGACGCTGTTGTGGTTGTCCAGGGCGAAGCGGTCCCAGTGGACCAGGCCCTGGGAGGCGGTGTTGTAGCCGTAGAGCACCCCGGCCGGGGCAGCGGCCACCGTGGTGGGGTCGGCGGGGGGAAGGTCGGGGCTGGTGAAGGGGAAGGCCGCGGCCAGCGCGCTGGTGTCGAAGGTGCGGCGCATCCGTACCTGGTCCAGGCCCAGCGGCAGGCAGGTGACCCAGCCTTGCAGGCTGCGGTAGCTGGTCGGTTTCGCATCGAGCAGGAGGCTGGCGGCAAGCGCGCGGACGGCGGCGACCTCGGTCTCCAACTCCTGACGGCTGGCCGCGTGCACGGTCAGGTACAGGCCGAGACGGAAGAGCTTGCCTTCGCCGCGGGCGACGCGGGCTGAGAGGTCGTAGGCGTCCTCGGTGGCGGCCTCCACGTACTGGTCGAGGAGCCGCCCTCTCTCCTCGCGGTAGCGGCGCCCGGACTCCAGCTTGGCCAGTTGCCGCTTGAGGCGCCGGGCTGCGGTGACCGGGTCGATCGGCTCGACGTGCAAGGAGACGTCGACGCGTCCGGGGTAGGTCAGCAGCGGCTGCAGCCACCCGGGATGGACCTCGCGGGGAAAGCCGGTGACGGCGAACGAGGCCACCAGCTCGCCCCCGACCTCCAGGTGCCGGGCACCCACGGCCAACGTGTCCGGGGTCAGCGCAGGGCTGTTGTCCGGCTGCACCGCCTCCGCCGCGGGGTGGCGGCGCGCAGGCGGTGCTGACCGGCGGGCACGTGCACGCTTCATGACGCAGACCTCCCTTCTGGCATGCCGGAGAGCCAGCTCTCTTCAGCGCCGCCGTCCCGGCTCCCGTACTCGACCGGGGGCGGGGTGGTGATCACGTCATCGGCGGCGGCGAGGGACGGGGAGGGCGGCAGCAGGCTGTCGGGGTTGCAGGCCGCTGCCAACACGGCGGTGGCCTGCCCGGGATCCAGCGGGGTGACGGTGATCCCGCTGGGGCCCAGGAGTTCGACGGCTTCGCCGAGACGGCGTGCCAGGCGAGTCTGCGCCGCGTGGAGAGTGGCGTCATCCGGCTGCGCGCTCCGCCGCGTGCGCTTGCACGGAGTGAGGGCGGAGAGCAGCGAGGTGCCGCCGAGCCCGTCCACCGGAACGGCCGTGTGCAGGGGTTCACGCAGTACGAGGAGGACTTGACGGCGCAGCAGATCGGTCTGCTGGCCCAGTTGGACAAGGTAGTCGGCGTGCTCGCGCGCAGCGGCCTCGAGCGCCGAGTGCGGCAGCTGTGACGCGTTGGCGCGCAGTTCGTTGATCTGCGCGGACAGATCGAGTCGTTCGGTGCGCACCAGGACTTGGACGGGGGCGGTCAGGGAGTGCAGGTAGCGTCCGAACGCGCCGGTCAGCGCCTGCTGTTCGGTGGGGGTGCGCAGGGCGAAGTTGACGGTGCTGCACACCGCGACCGCCGCGAGCCCGTCGCCGCCCAGATCCACCGCGGCGGTCTCGGTGACCTGCTCTGCCGGCATTCGTACGGGAGCGGGGTGGACGTCGCCACCGGGATAGTCCTCCCCGTGTGCGGGTGTGGCCTTCCCGGTGAGCCAGGCGGGGGCGGGGTGGAGGCCTTCGGGGGCGGCGACCTGGAAGCGGGGCGCCAGGCGCTGTCGCAGCGCGGACGTCATCAGGCGGTCCAGGGACAGACCATCGCGGCGGCCCAGGGCCAGCAGCGCCGCACCCGCGCCCACGGGGAGGGCGGCGACGGCGAAGACGGGCAGCGGCACCAGCGACCGGGTGGCGGACCAGATGCCGTAGAGCACGATGCCGGTGACCGCGAGGATCGTCAGCTGTCGTGCCGTCAGGTTCGCCAGGACGGTGTCCTCGCGGTCCACGTCGGCGGGGATCCGTATCGACTGCGTCATGGCTGGCTACCTCCTGGGCCGCGGCCGATGCGGCGGGGTCGGCCGCGGCCCAGGAGGTAGCCATGTCTCTTTTACACCTCTCCGAGCCCACAGGACGGACTCCTACCCCGTTTACCGTTTTCTGCTTGCACAGAAAACTTACCCTACCGCCCGCACCGGTCAACGCCTCCTCGCCCTGGCCACGGCCATCTGGCACAACTGGACCACCGGAGCCCGAAGCAAACGATCTCTCATCGCCTACGACCACTAAGAACATCGGACTCATTCATCTAGGAGGTATACCGGGCGAAACCCGCCCGGTATACGAGGGAGACTTCCGGACATGCCCCGCCCCATCGCCCGCGTCCTCGCCCTGCTGGAGCTCTTGCAGTCGGGCGGCATCCGTACGGCGGCCGAACTCGCCGACCGGCTCGGCGTGGACGAACGTACGGTGCGGCACTACATCGGCCACCTCATCGACCTCGACATACCCGTCGAGTCGGTACGCGGCCGCCACGGCGGCTACCGGCTCGCCCCCGGCCACCGCATGCCGCCGCTCATGCTGAACGACGACGAGGCACTCGCCGTGGCGCTCGGCCTGGTCGCGGGCGAGCGGGCCGGACTGACGCCCTCCACGAGCACGGGCACGGGCACGGGCGCGGGCACGAGCACGGGCGCGGGCGCGAGCACGAACACGGGCACGGGCACCGCGAGCGAGACGGCGGCGGCCAAGATCCGGCGGGTCCTGCCCGGACGGCTGCGCCTCAGGCTCGACGCCGTGCTCGGCAGCCTCGCCTTCACGGCCCCGCCCCGCACTCCGGCCGCGGCCCCGGCGACCGAAGTGCTCCTTCCGATCGCCGACGCGGTGAACCACCACCGGCCGGTCACGATCCGCTACACCTCCGCGGACGGCCGCCACAGCGAGCGGACACTGCATCCGCACGGCCTCGTCGTTCACTCCGGGAAGTGGTACACGACGGCTGCGGATCTCACGTCCGGCCAGGACCGTACGTTCCGGCTGGACCGCATCACCGACGTACGGACCCTGCCGGGCTCCTTCGAACCGCCGCCCGCCGCCGATCCGGCGGAGCGCGTGCTGACGGCGCTCGCCACGGCTCCGTACCGGTACGAGGTGTCCTTGCGCGTCCAGGCCACGGCCGAGCACATCCACACGCGGCTTCCGCCCAGCGTCGCCGTCGTCCACGAACTGCCGTCCCCGGGAGGCGCGGACGCGCAGACCGAGCGCTGGTCACGCGTCGGACTGCGCGTGGACCGGCTCGACTGGCTGCCCGCCGTCCTCGCCTCGCTCGACCGGCCGTTCGTCATCGACCGGCCGGACGAACTGCGCGGCCTCGTCGAGGCCCTGGCCGAACGGCTCACGGCCTCGGCCCGCCGGACTCCGCCCCAGGACTGACGTGTTGCCGCAAACGATGCGGCGTGCGGAACCCGGCGCCGCGCGCGAGCCGCACTGACACAGATCGTCAACTGATCGGCTCTCACGGGACTGGTCGCCGTACCGGCCCTGCGTAAGGGTTCAAGGAGGCGGCTGTGCGGCATTCGCGCACTCCGTCCCCTGCCCTGCCGCGCCGAGTGTTCAGGCGTATCCGCGAGAGAAGGAATCCCACCCATGCGCGCCCTTGTGGTCGATCACGGCGAGGCCGGACCCGTACGGTTCGCCGATGCCGATGAGCCCGAGCCGTCCAGCGACGAGGCGCTGGTCGAGATACGGCACATCGGTCTCAACTTCGGAGAGCTGAATTACGTGCACCAGTGGCCGGCCGGCACCGTGCACGGTCACGACGCGGCCGGCGTCGTGGTGCGCGCCGCGTCCGACGGCTCGGGGCCACCCGAGGGTACGCGCGTCGCGGTGGGGATGTCGCCCCACGCGTGGGCGGAGCGGGTGGCCGTCAGACCCGCCTCGCTCGGCACCGTTCCCGAGGGCGTGGACCTGGCCGACGGTGCCGCGCTCGGGATCGCCGGAGTCACCGCGCTGCGGGTGCTGCGCAAGCGTTCCCTGCTGGCGCGCGACGTCCTGGTCACGGGCGCCAGCGGGGGCGTGGGGCACTTCGCCGTTCAGCTGGCGGCGCTGGCGGGCGCCCGGGTGACGGCACTCGTGGGTTCGCCGGACCGGGCCGCCGGACTCCGCGAACTCGGGGCCGACCGGGTCCTGACCGACCCGGCGGACTTGACCGGCCTGACCGGCCCGGCCGAGACCGAGCGCCGGTTCGACCTCGTCCTGGACACGGTCGGCGGACCGCTGCTGGCCCAGGCGTGGGATTCCCTCGCCGAGGGCGGCACCATCCACCTGGTCGGATACTCGTCGGGGCAGGACACCACGTTCCCGTCGGGGGCTCTCTTTGGCTTCGGCGAACCCCGCAGCATCGCCACCTACGGCGACATGACGCCGACCGGCGGGGAGTTGACGGACCTGCTGGACCTCATGGCCGCCGGGAGGCTCTCGGCACCCGTCGGACTGCGCGGCCACTGGCGGGACGTGGACGATGCCGTCCAGGCGCTGTTCGCGCGGAAGGTGCACGGAAAGATAGTTCTCGACGTGGTCTGATCTTCCGTCGGCGAGAATGGAACGGTGGACGTACTCGCGGAGGCCTTGCGTGTATCGGGTGCGCGAGGAGCGCTCGGGGTCGTGCTGAAGGCCGGAGGAGCCTGGGGCCTCTGGCTGGACTCCTATCCGGGAGGGGCACTGCACGTGGTGTCCCGGGGCACGGTGTGGCTCCACGTCCCGGGCGGGAAACCGGTGGAGGTGCGGGCAGGAGAGGCCGTCATGGTGTCGCCGGGCACCGCCCACGGGATAGCGAGCGGGGCCAGTACGACGATGGGTTCCTGCGACCGGGAGGCGACGGACCGGGCCCTCACCGAGGGCAGCGCCCTGCACCTGGGCTCGGCGCCGGCGCAGACGGAAGTGCTCGTCCTGCACTACGAGCAGGACCCGGAGGTGAGTACGCCGGTGCTCACCTCCCTGGCCCGGCCCATGCACATCACGAGCCGGGAGAACGCGCAGCTCGGCAAGACCGTCGAGCTCCTCACGGCGGAGCTCGCGCACCCGCAGACCGGCACCACCGCCGCCGCCGTCAACAGCATCGTCGACCTGCTGCTCATCCAGTTCGTACGCGTCTGGCTGGCCCGCCACCCGGAGATGCGGTCAGGCTCGTGGCTGGGCGCGACGCGTGACCCGGTCGTGCGCGACGCCCTGGCATGTGTCCACGCCCGACCCGAACACCCCTGGACCACCGAGTCCCTGGCAGCCGCGACGGCGGTCTCCCGTACGACGCTGTCCAGGCACTTCCGGTCCGCTCTCGGACAGACGCCGGGCGCGTACGTGACGCAGTGGCGCATGGACCTGGCGTCCGTCCGGCTCCGCGACACCGACGAGCCGGTCGAGTCGATCTCCGGCGCGGTCGGCTACGCCTCTCCGCACGCGTTCAGCCGCGCCTTCCGGCGTGCCCGGGGCATGCCGCCGGGCGAGTACCGTTCCCGGCTTCGCGGGTGATCGCGGCGCCCCGCGTCGGTCAGGTGGAGTCCCAGTCCTCGGGTGTGATGACAAATCCCCTCTGCGGGCCGCCGCCCCTCTGCGCGCTCCGCGTCGGCCCTGCCTCCCCCTGAAGGGGAGCGGGCGGCTGGCCACTGAAGTGCCCGACGACGGCGGCCAGTACGTCCGCGGTGACGTCCCGCCGTACGGCCGGGTCCGCGCGTCGTACACCCGCCATGCCCCGCCGGGATCGCCGGCGTCAGCCGGTGCCACGACCCCTCCGATCGCGAGGGCGCGCAGCACCGCGTCAACGCGCCTGGCCTCATCTGGTCCCATCGGATGCCCGCCTTCCGCTCGGCTCTGGACAGAGACTGTGCGCCCGGGCCCCGGATTGGGGCCGATCGGCCCGCAGCCGCCCGGTACCGGGTACACGGTGTTAAAGCCCGTCGGCCGGGTGTGCGGCGTCGACGATCGCCTGGAGTGCCGCGATGTGGCCGTCGAAGGCCTCGCGGCCGGCGGGGGTCAGCCGGGCCCGTACCTTTCGGCGGCTGCCGCTGATCCGGCGTTCCGTGGCGACGTAACCGGCCTCTTCGAGGGTCGCGAGCTGCTTGGACAGCGCCGAGTCCGAGAGCCCCAGCCGGTCCCTGAGGAAGGCGAACTCGGCCCAGTCCGCGGCGGCCAGCGTCGCCACCAGCGACAGGCGGGTGCTGGGGTGGATCAACTCGTCGAACTTCGCCGCGGTCATGCCCGCGCCCAACCACGCAGCACGCGCAGGATGTCCGGTCCGCCGAACCCGATGACGACCGCCATCAGGCCCCCCGCCCAGATGCTCGCGTGGCCGGCGCCGTCGGCGTCCAGCGCGAGCGCCGCCAGGACGGTGACCGCGACGAGACCGAGCAGCATGCCGACCACGACGACGGGGATGCGGCGGCCGGCGACGGAGGCGCTCACCTGGATCTGCCGCGTGCGCCGCCGTCCGGTGAGCAGTCGCGAGGCGAACACCGCGTGGCCCGCGCCGAAGAGGCCCGCCGCGATGCCTGCCAGCCACGGCAGCACCGCGCCGCATGCGCCCAGTACCAGCCAGCCGGCGGCCATGGCCCACCAGTAGCCGGGTGGCAGGCCGATCTCCTCGGTGACCTGGCGGCGGGCGTGTTCGGCAGCGTCGAGCGAGGCGCGGGCCTGTTCCGAAGCGATGGCGTCCATGATGAGACCTCTGTTTCCTGGTAGGAAAGTGAGCGTTTCACTTTCCTGCTGGGAAAGTCAAGGTCGGTGCTCGCCGCGACCTGGGGCCCGGCGGGCGTCGGCGCCGCCTGTGCCGTCGGTCAAGTCCCCTTGATCGTCTGCGAGATCGCGTTCTCCGGACGCTCCACTACACTGCCCGAAAATCGCGTGGCCCCGGGTTGACCTCCTGGGGTCGGGGACCGTCCAAGGGACATCAACGGGGAGGTACGGCATGCATGCCGTCGGGGATACGGAACCGGAATCGCCGCACCGAAGACGGCGGGCCCTCGCCCGCGCTGCCGCCGCGCGAACGTGCCCGGACCGGCGCGTCGAGGGGGTGCGGGGTGGCGGTGCGTGTCTTTGTGGTTGACGAGCAGGCGCTGTTCCGCGCCGGCATCCGCCACCTCTTGTCCGACGCGGAGGGCTTTGAACTGGCGGGTGAGGCGGAGTCGGCCGAAAGGGCCCTCCACCTGCTGCAGGAGCTGTCTCCGGCGCCCGACGTCGTACTGATCGACCCCCGGTCGGAGGCAGGCGCGGGCACCGTCGCCATCCGGGCTCTGCGGTCCGAACCGGCCCCGCCGGACGGCGCGGTGAACGGGGCGGACGGGGGGAACGGGGCCAACGGAGCGAACGGGGTCCGCGGCGGCAGGGCCCCGCGTGCGCTGGCCGTCTCCGTCCAGGACGACGACGACTCGGTGATGGCGGCCCTGCGGGCCGGGGCCAGCGGCTACATCACCAAGCAGACCTCCGAACGTGAGCTGCTGCGCGCCATCGAGATCGTTGCCGAGGGCGGTGCCGTGTTCAGCCCCGTGATCGCGAAGCGGCTGAACGAATACTTCTCGACGCCCCACACGGCGTCGTGCCGGTCGATGTTCCCGCAGTTGACGGGGCGTGAGACGCAGGTACTGGACCTGCTCGCGCGCGGCTGGAGCAACGGCCGTATCGCCAAGGACCTGGTGCTGACGGAGAAGACGGTGCGCAACTACGTCTCGCAGATCCTCGTCAAGCTGGACGTGCACCACAGGGCGGAGGCGGTGGTACGGGCACGCGAAGCCGGACTGGGGGTCCTTTCCTGACCACGGGCGTGGCCGGTGCATGCCGAACCGTTTTGGCGTGCCAGGCCACCGCCGTGTGGCCACCGCCGTGCCAGGCCACCGCCGTGTGGCCGGGCACGGGCGACGCCGGGGCGAACACCCCGAAAACGGGGCGGTAACCGGAACCGGGACCTCCATGCGGGGACATTTTCGAGACAGCTGCCCCGGGAGTCCGGGACACGGGACTCCCTAGCGTGAGAGCCGCGCCGATCACCCGGCGCGTACGTCCCCTCCGCCTGGAGTCACCCGTGACCAGCGAGACCCAGCAGCCCGGCCATCTCTACGTCGACGACTTCCTCGCTGTCAGGGACGAGACGGTCGCGCTCCACGGGTGGCACCACTCCGCGGACGACATGTGGTGCCACGTGCTGCCCCCCGGGCACTGCTCACGGCCGCAGGGCTGGAAGATCCACCTTTCGGCGACGCCACGCTCCGCGGTGCCCGTACTGCAGGGCGCCGCCCGTGTGCTGCTCGAACGCGGCGTCGCCTTCAAGTTCGCCAAGGGCGCCGCCCAGCTGCGGCAGCTGCTGTCGGTGCGCTGCCATCGCGGCAGCAGCGGCAAGTTCCTCACCGTCTACCCGGAGAGCGACCGGCAGTTCGCCGAGCTCGTCGAGGAACTCCACCAGGCCACCGACGGCATGCCCGGCCCGAAGATCCTCTCCGACCGCCGGTACCGGCCCGGCAGCCTGGTGCACTACCGCTACGGCGGCTTCACCAGCCGCCAGCAGGTCCTCGGCACCGACGGCTCGTACGTACCGATGCTGGTCGCACCGGACGGCAGCTGGTACCAGGACGAGCGCGAGGCGTGGTACGCGCCGGTGCCCTGGTCCGCGCCGCCCCTTCCCGACGAGGCCCCCGCCCCGGCTCGGGGCGACGGGGAACGCGGCAAACAGCGGGTGCTGCTCGACTCCCGGTTCGCCGTCTTCGAAGCGATCAGGCACTCCAACCGCGGCGGTGTCTACCGTGCCAAGGACGAACGCACCGCCCGTACGGTCGTCATCAAGGAGGCCCGCCCGTACGTCGCGGCCGAGTCCGACGGCACCGACGCCCGCGACTACCTGCGCAACGAGCACGAGATCCTGCGCCTCTTCGAGGGGATGGGCATCGCGCCCCGCCCGGTGTCGCTCTTCGAGTACCAGGACCACGTCTTCCTCGCGGAGGAGGAGATACCCGGCGTGACGCTGCGGGCGTGGGTGGACCGCCACGTACGCGACGACCCCGGCCGCCTCGTCTCCCTGGACGCGGTGCTGCCGGTGGCACGCCGGCTGGTCGACCTGGTCGCCACCGTCCACGGCAAGGGCCTCGTCTTCCGCGATCTGACGCCGAACAACGTCATGGTCACCCCCGACGGCGAACTGGTGCTGATCGACACCGAGTTCGTGACCCGCCCCGGCGAGCAGGTGACGCGGGTGATGACGATGGGGTACGTGGCGCCGGAGGAGATGTCGGGCCCGGCGCGCCACCCGGCGCCCGGCCAGGAGACCGACCTGTACAGCCTGGGTGCGTCGCTCTTCCACCTCAGCACCGGCATCCACCCGCTGCTGGCCGAGGACTCCTCCCCCGAGCCGCGCCCGCTCGACGGCCGCGTGGCGTCCCTGGTGGAGGCCGTCGCGGGCACCAGCCCCACCCTGCGCGCGTTGGCGCCGCTGGTGCTGGGCCTGCTGCGGCAGGACCCGCGGCAGCGCATCGGGCTGACGCGGGTGCGGGAACTGCTCGCCTCGACGGCGGCACGGGAGCACGACGACGGCTCGGCGGCACCCGTACGGCTGCCGGCGGGCGAGCAGCAGCGGCTGCTGGACGACTCCGTACGGGAACTCGTGGCGGCGATGACGCCCGACGACGAACGGACCCTGTGGCCGGCCTTTCCGTACGGCGGCCGGCAGTCCGACCCGCTGAGCCTGCAGGCGGGTTGCGCCGGCTCGATCGACGCGCTGCGGCGCACGCTGGCCCTCGGCGCCACCGGCGAATGCGCCGGGACTGACGGGCCTGGGAGCAACGGGACCGACGGGGCCGCCGGGGCCGCCGGGGCCGACGCCGTACGGGGTGCCCTGCGGACCTCGGTGACATGGCTGGAGGCCCGGCTGCGCCAGGACCAACGGCTCCTGCCCGGCCTCTTCTTCGGCCGCGCCGGCACCTGCTGGGCGCTGTACGAGGCGGCCGAGGCGCTGGGGGACGAGGACGCCATGCGGCGCGCGGTCGAGCGGGCGAAGCGGCTGCCGGTCGCGTGGGCCAACCCGGATGTCACCCACGGCGTGGCCGGTTCGGGCCTTGCCCAGCTCCACCTGTGGCGTCGTACCGGCGACGACGAGCTGGCCCGCCGGGTGGCGATCTGCGCCGAGTCCGCGCAGGCCGCCCGCCCGTCGGGTGGGTCGACGCAGTGGCGGCTGGCCGATTCGCCCGGTGGCCGCTCGGCGGGCGGTCCGACACACCTGGGGTACGCACACGGGGTCGCGGGCATCTGCACGTTCCTGATGGCCGCCGCTCGTGAGCTGGACCGGCCCGAGCTGCTGACGACGGCCGCCGAGGGAGGCGACTACCTGCTGTGCGTCGCCCGGGAGCAGGGGGACGGCGCTACCTGGCCGGTCTCGCCGCCGCAGCCGGGCGACGAGGAGCCACAGGAGGGGGTGTGCTGGTGGTGCAGTGGCGCCTCCGGCATCGGCACCTTCCTGATCCGGCTGTGGCGCGCCACCGGAGAGGCCAGGTACCGCGAGGCCGCACACCGTGCGGCGGTGGCCACCCGTGCCGAGAAGTGGTTCCTGTCCGCGAACCACTGTCACGGCATCGCCGGCAACGCCGAGTTCCTGCTCGACATGGCGGCCGCCACGGGTGAACGGGTGTACCGCGACTGGGCCGAGGAGTACGCCACCTGCCTGGCTCGGCTGTGCGTGCTGCGCGACGGCCGCCTCGTTCCCGTCGACGAAGCGTCCCTGAGGACCACCTACAGCTACGGCCTCGGGCTGGCCGGTTCGCTGGGATTCCTGCACCGGCTGCGCCACGGCGGCGAACGCTGGTGGATGGTGGACGACTTCGCCCTGGCGCCGGAGGGCCTCCGGTGAGCGGCGGGCCACGCCCCGCCGGGCGGGCCCCAGAACCCTCTCCCGACCACGGTGCGAGCTCCGGCCGCGCGCGGGTGGAGCCCGTACCCACGTCGAGTACGGGGAGGGGGTGCGAGAGACCGCACAGCAACAGCAACAGCAACAGCAACACGTACGTCAACACGGGCTGACGGCACGGCCGTCAGTCCACTCGCCACCAGGAAAGGACCAGGCCATGGCCAACGACGTCGAACTTCTCCAGGAGCTTCCGGAGACCGAGGACACCGCGACCGTGATGGACGACGGCTGCTGCGCATGGGCCAGCGTCATCACCTGCTTCAGGACCACGTACTGACATCGAGGCCCCGGCGGCTCCGCGGAGCCGCCGGGGCCGGCAGGCCGGTGCGACGGTCAGTGATCCGGCAGCGGCCGGTTCAGTGGCCGGTTCAGTGGCCGGTTCAGCGGTCCTCGATGACGCTGACCGCGGTACCGTCCTTGATCTGGACCTTGGCGGAGACGCCCTTCTTCGCGGCGGCCTCGAGCTCCGTCTCGCTGCACTTGGTGGCGGCCTGGCCGTTCTCGTCGCCGCAGATCTCGCCCGCGCCCTGGATGTTGGTGGTCGTGGACGTGAAGAAGGCCTGCTCCTTGCCCTTCATGTCGCTGACCGTGTACTTGCCGGGGGCGAGGTAGGAGACCGTCCCGAACCAGGTGCCGCTGACGCCCTTGTCCCCGCCGGAGTTGTCGCCGCCGCCCGAGCGGTCGTCGATGATGCTGACCGCGGTGCCGTTCTTGATCTGGACCTTGGCGGAGACGCCCTTCTTGGCGGCCGCTTCGAGCTGGGCCTCGGTGCACTTGGTGGCGGCCTGGCCGTTCTCGTCGCCGCAGATGTCGCCCGCGCCCTGGATGTTGGTGGTCGTGGAGGTGAAGAACTGCTGCTTCTGGTCCTTCATGTCCGTCACGGTGTACTTGCCGGGGGCGAGGTAGGAGACCGTCCCGAACCAGGTGCCGCTGACGCCCTTGCCGCCCTTCTTGCCCGGCTTTTCGGCCGAGTTCGCCTGGGTGCCATCGTTGTCACTCGCGCTGTCGCCGCCCCCGGTCTCCTGCTCCGACGACGAGGAGCCCTTCGACTTCTTGCTGTCCGAGTCGCTGCTGCTGTCCTGGCAGGCGGTCATCATGGCGGTGGTCGCGACGAGGGCGACGGTGGTGAGGACGGTCTTGCGAGCGTGAGTGCGAAGCATGGTGTGGTTCCCCCCAGATGAGGTGCTCGGTGCCAGCCGCCCAACTCCCCGGCCGCTGCGCTTTCTTGGTCTGAGCACCACTCTGGTCAACATCACCGCGCCGGGGGAAGGGCGGTTACGGAGTGATGACACAGTCGCGGTCGGTACGGGACACCCGGGACGGGGCCTGATCAAAAGTCACGCCGGGGACGCGTGTGATGCGGCGAGGCGCGGAAAACCGCTACCGGCGTGCCGCGCGTACGTGCTTACGTGACCGCATGGTGCCCACCGACCGTCTCCTCGCCTTCGCCGTGGCGTCGTTCCTGCTCATCGTCGTCCCCGGACCGAGCGTGCTGTTCGTGGTCGGGCGGGCGCTCGCGCAGGGGCGCCGTGCCGCGCTCACGACCGTCGTGGGGAACACGGTCGGCGCGTACGTCCTCGTGGCGGCCGTCGCCCTCGGCGTGGGCTCCGTGGTGGAGCGCTCGGCGCTCGTCTTCACCGCGCTGAAGCTGGCGGGCGGCGCGTACCTGGTGTTCCTGGGGGTCAGGGCCGTACGCCAGCGGGGTTCGCTGCAGGCGGCGTTCGCGGGGGAGGGTCCGGCGGCGCAGGGGGGACTGCGTACGTTCTGGGAGGGGTTCGCGGTCGGCGTCGCCAACCCGAAGACGATCGTGTTCTTCGCCGCCGTGCTGCCGCAGTTCGTGGACCGCGGCGCCGGGCACGTGGCGGCGCAGATGCTGGTGCTCGGCCTGGTCTTCAACGCGATCGCGCTGGCCTCCGACAGCGTGTGGGGGCTGGCGGCGGCCACCGCGCGCAACTGGTTCGCGCGCTCACCGCGCCGCCTCGCGGTGATCGGGGGCGCCGGCGGGCTGACGATGATCGGGCTGGGCGTGAGCGTGGCGGCGACCGGGCGCAACGACTGAGGCCGCGGGGACGGACGGCGCGGGACCGAAGGCCGGGGTCGGGGCCGGTCAGCCCCAACGGGCGGCGCCGGCGCGCTGATCCTCCGGGCGCGCCGCCCGCCGGAGGGCGTTACCCAGGCCGCGAAGCCCGCGACAGCATGAGCTCAATGGCCGTGCCGACCGTGTACTCGTACTCCGCGTACCTGTCGAACCTCGCCAGATGGGGAGCGGCCTCGGCCGTCCTCGGAAGTCCGGACCGCTCCAGGGTCTGCCGGCGCGCCGCGACGGCGCTGTCGCCGACGCCGAAGGCCTGGCCGGCGTGGACCTCCCGGAGGAGCGTGCCGACGAGGGTGGCGACGAACACGCGCAGCAGGTGTACGGACTCCTCGAGCGGGCAGCCGGCGTCGCGCAGCACGGAGAGCAGCGCTTCGGTGGGCGCAAGCCCTTCGAGCGAGGCCAGTTGGCGCGTGAGGGTGAGCGCCGCGGCCTCGGGGTGGCGGAGTGCCCTGTCCCGGAAGGCGTCGGCGATGGCGCGCAGGTCGAGTCGTACGTCACCGGTGCGGGCCGGGATCTCCATCCCGCTCAGGAGATGTTCGGCGACGGCGTCCAGGAGCCCGTCCTTGCCGTGCACGTGGTTGTAGAGGCTCTTGGCGTCCACGCCCAGGAGCCTCGCGACGGATCGCATGCCGACGGCGCCGACGCCTTCGGCGTCGATGACGCGGAGGGTCGCGTCGACGATCGACTCCCGGGAGAGCCGGGTGGCGCCCTTCGGCGGGCGGCCTCGACGGGCGGCGTTGGCCGGGGCTTGCGCGCGGGTCATGGCGACATTGTGCAGGCGGCAGCGTGCAGACGGCATGGTGCAGACGGCGGGGACGTCCCGTCCCTGGCATTAACCCACGGCGTGGGTAAAATACTGGGGCCGATGCGCTGCCGCCCCCGGTCCGAGCCGCTGATCCGAGTCGCTGAGGAGCCTCGCCATGTCCCTTCCCCCGCGCTTCACCCTGCCGCCCGAAGACGTCCTGCGCGCCCGGGAGAAGCTGGTTCTGGACCACTTCCGCGACGAGGTGCGCCAGGACTGGGACGCCACGCTCTCGACGTTCCCGCACCCGCGCTACGAGCTGATCGCCCCGATGCAGGTCCACGACGGCGACGGCGAGGTCCGGGCGTACTACCACGACACCCGCGTCGCGTTCCCCGACCAGCACCACGAGCTGATCGCGCTCCGGCACAGCGCGGACGCGGTGATCGTGGAGTTCTGGCTGCTGGGCACCCACAACGGTCCACTCGGCGCGATCCCGCCGACCGGCAGCACGCACCGCACCCGGATGACGGCGTACTTCGTCTTCGACGAGCACGAGAACCTCGTCACCGAGCGGATCTACTTCGACCAGCTCACCATCCTCGGACAGCTCGTCGGCGGCCTCGACAAGCGCAAGCCCACGGGCCTGCTCAAGCTCGCCCGAGTGCTCAAGGGCGCCATGTCGAAGTCCGGCGGCAAGCCCGACCCGCGGCTGCTCGGCACCACCCCGCCCGACCTCACCGGCTGACCGGACGGCGTTCACGGGCGCGGGAAAACCCCGTGCCGTACGGGACACCCGTACGCAACACTCACCGCATGACCGCCGCGCTCGCGCCACCCCTACCGCCCGCACCCGTTCAGGCCCTGATCGTCGTGGACGTGCAGACGGCGTTCGTCACCGGCACGGCCGCCGTGCCCGGCGCGGCCCGGCTGCTGCCGCGGGTCGAGGACCTGGTGGCGCGGGCGCGTACGGCAGGCTCGCTGGTCGTCCACCTCCAGAACGACGGCCCGCCGGGCGCGGACGACGAACCGGACACGCCCGGCTGGGAGTTGTACCTGCCGGTGGCCGAAAGCCCGCGCGAGACGGCGCTGCGCAAGACGGAGGACGACGGCTTCGCGGGCACGCCGCTCGGCGGACTCCTCGACGCGGCAGGCGTACGGGACCTGGCCGTGTGCGGTGTGATGTCCGAGATGTGCGTCAGCGCGACGGCCCGTACGGCGCTGGCGCGCGGCCACCGCGTCGTCGTACCGCACGACGCGCACGCCACGCAGAACATCCCGGCGGCGCCCGGCATCAGTGGGCCCGTCCCGGCCGCCATGGTGTCGCGGGTGGCCGAGTGGGCGCTCGGCGACGGGGCCGAGATCGCCGCACACGCCGCCGACGTCGCCTTCGCCCCGCCCGGCTGAACAGCCCCGCCCGCCGACTACCCCTTCGCGATGAACCCGTTCTCGCGGAGGAAGCGCAGCGCCGCCTCGTCCGGTGTCCTGCCGTCCAGGTCGACCATCGCGTTGAGGTCGATGACCGTCTCCTTGGTGAGCTCGCGGCCCAGGCGCTCCGCCAGCTCCCGCAGCTCAGGGTGCTTCCGCAGGGTGTCCTCGCGGAGAGTGAGGGCCGCGAGCTCCGTCGTGAAGTGGCCCTTGTCGTCCGTCAGTACCTTCAGGTCCAGGGACTCCAGGCGGGCGTCCGTCGTGAACACCTCGGCGAGCCGGCAGGGGCTGCCCTTCGCCACGTTGACGTAGTTGAGGGCGAGCGCGTTCTGGTAGACCTGCGGCGACGGGAACGAGACGCCGTACGTCTTCTGGAGCGCCCGGATCTCGCGGTCCAGGAACTCCGAGGCACCGCACAGCGTCAGCTCGTCCGGGTGCTCCTCGCCGAGCCGCTTCAGGTCGCTGAGCTTCTCCACCTCGCCCACGGGCCCGTCCGCGTCGCCCGCACGCGCGATGGCGTACTGGTTGCCGAACCGGGCGGGCCCGAGCCACTCGATGCCGTGCTTCTCGGCGTCCTCGCGTGCCGTCGCCTCGTACTGCCGCTTCGACCCCTGCACCGGCCGGTCGTGGCCGAGGAACTGGGTCCAGCCGGTGCCGCTGTACTCCCAGTACATGTCCACGTCGCCGCTCTTGAGCGCGCCGCGCACGATGGCGGAGCCGTTCAGGCCGGTCTGGTCGGCCGTACGGGCGCCCGCCGCGCGGAGTGCGTAGATCATGATCTTGCCGAGGATCTTCTGCTCCGTGAACTCCTTCGAGCCCACCGTGAACTCCGCGCCGTCCAGGTCGAAGTCCTTCGCCAGCGACCCGCCGCGCAGCTCGCGCGCGCCGACCGAACCGGTGTCGCCCGCCGCGCCGGAGCAGCCGCTCAGCGCGGGCACGGCCAGTGCGGCGGCCAGGGCGAGCAGCACCGCGAGCCGCCGTGGGGTTGTCCTTGGGGTGCGCACGGCGTGCACCACCTTCCTTTCCGTGTCCGGATGCGTCACAGGCCGCGCGGCCGCAGGAAGTCCTCGGCCATGCCCGCCAGCCAGTCGATGAACAGGGCGAGTACGGCGACGAGCACGCTGCCGGTGACGAGGACGAGGTTGCGGCTGGAGCTGATCCCGTTCGAGATGACGTCGCCGAGCCCGCCCGCCCCGATGAACGTGGCGAGCGCGACCGTTCCCACGGTGATCACCAGCGCCGTACGGACGCCCGCGAGCATCACCGGTACGGCCAGCGGCAGTTCGATCCGCCACAGCACCGCCCCGCGCGTCATCCCCATGCCCTCGGCCGCCTCGATCACCGAGCGGTCCACCTGCTGGAGCCCTGCGATGGTGTTGCGGAGGACAGGCAGGATGCCGTACGCGACGAACGCGATGACCGCGATCTGGTTCACGCCGAGGCTGACGAAGGCGACCGCCAGCAGCACGATGAGCCCCAGCGACGGCAGCGCCTGCCCGATGCTCGCGACGGCGAGCACCGGCCCGGCGATACGGCGCGCCCAGCGCCGCGTCAGCAGCACACCGAGCGGAATGGCGATCACCAGGATCAGGACGGTGACGACGGCGGTGAGCTCCAGGTGCTTGACCGTACGGCTCACCAGGTACTCGGAGTTGAGGCTGCGCTCCTCGATCAGGTCCCGCTGCTGCGAGGAGACGTGCAGGGCGAGCACGAGCAGTACGACACCGAGCCCGAGCGGGGTGAGGGCGTAGCGCAGCAGCGCGGCGCGCCTCGGGCGCGCGGGCGCGCGTGTCGGCGCCGATACGGGCGCGGGTGTGGGCGCCGGCGCCGGTGCGGTGGACGTGGATGCGGGCATCGCGGCTACGCCTCCTGCAACTGGTCGGAGCCGTCCGTACGGCCGCGCCCGTGCACCGTGTTGATCAGCGCGCGCAGGGAGTCCATCTCCACCACGCCCCGGTACCGGCCGTCGCCGTCCACCACCGCCAGCACCGACGAGTTGGCCGCCAGCATGTGGTCCAGCGCGTCGAAGAGGCTGTCGCCCGGACCGAGCGCCCGCAGCAGCGGCAGCGCCCCGCCGACCTCCCGCCCGGCGCCGGTGACCGGCAGCCAGCTCGTCGGCCGGTCGTCGTCGTCCAGGACGAGCAGGTGATCGCGCTCCGTACGGGCGGCTGCCGTACGGCGCTGCTCGCCGTCCGCGGACTCCGCGACGGTCGGCCACGCCGGCAGCTCCAGGCTGTCCATCCGGGTCAGCGACAGCCTCCGTACGGAGGCGCCCGCACCGATGAAGTCGGAGACGAAACCGTCGGCGGGGTCGGCCAGGATGCGTTCGGGGGTGTCGTACTGCAGCACCTTGCCGTTGTCGGCGAAGATCGCGATCAGATCGCCCATACGGACGGCCTCGTCGATGTCGTGCGTGACGAAGACGATCGTCTTCCGCACCTCCGCCTGGATGCGCAGGAACTCGTTCTGCAGCGACTCCCTGTTCAACGGGTCGATCGCACCGAACGGCTCGTCCATCAGCATCACCTGCGGATCGCCGCCCAGCGCCCGCGCGACGCCCACCCGCTGCTGCTGGCCGCCGGAGAGCTGCTTGGGGTAGCGGCGGCGGTACGTGTCCGGGTCGAGGCCGACGAGCCGCAGCAGCTCGTCGACGCGTGCGGTGACGCGCTGCTTGTCCCAGCCGAGCAGCCGCGGGACGGTGGCGATGTTGTCCGCCACCGTACGGTGCGGGAACAGGCCGCCCTGCTGGATCGTGTAGCCGATACGGCGGCGCAGCAGGTGCGCGGGCACCTCGGTGACGTCCTTGCCGTCCAGGTGGATGCGGCCCGAAGTGGGCTCGATCAGCCGGTTGATGAGTTTCATCGTGGTCGTCTTGCCGCAACCGGACGGGCCGACGAACGTCACGATCCGCCCCTCGGGGATGTCGAGCGTCAGCTCGTCCACCGCCGCCTCGGACTGGCCGGGGTAGCGCTTCGTCAGCCGGTCGAGGCGGATCATGGGGTCCACGTGGGCGTTCGCGTTCGCGTCAGGAGTCTTTTCGGTCATGATCAGGCACCGAGTCCCTTGGGTGTGGTGAGTCGGTTCACGACGGCGTAAGCCAGATCGAACAGCACGGCCAGCAGCACGATGCCCGCCGCGCCCTCGATGGTCAGATAGATCGCGAACGGCGTGCCCGCGGTGGCCAGGCCGTCCAGAATGAGATTGCCGAGCCCGGGCCCGTTCACCGCCGCCGCGATGGCGGCGATGCCCAGCAGCAGCTGGGTGGCCACGCGCAACCCGGTGAGCAGCACCGGCCAGGCCAGGGGCAGTTCGACCGTCGCCAGCACCCGCGCCCGGCCCATGCCCATCGCGCGGGCCGACTCGACGACGGCCGGATCCAGCTCCCGCAGTCCCACGATCGTGTTCCGTACGACGGGCAGCAGCGCGTACAGCGTGAGCGCGACCACGGACGGGCCGCTGCCCAGCCCGAGCGGCGTGATGAGCAGCCCGAACAGCGCGTACGACGGGATCGTCAGCAGCAGCCCGGCCACGGCCAGCACGGCGGCGCGGGGCGCGCCTGTACGGTACGTCAGCACCGACACCGGCACCCCGATCAGCACGGCCAGCCCGAGCCCCTGGAGCACCAGGAGCGCGTGCGCGACCGTGGCGTCCAGGACGTCCGTCCAGTTCCCCTGGAGGAATTCGAAGAAGTTCATGGCGGCCGGTCCGGCGGCTAGGCGTTGGCCGTCGCGGGCGCGGGCGCGGGCGCGGGCGCGGATGCGGGTGCGCTTGCGTGCGGCGCCGCGGCGGGCGCGGGTACGGGCTGGGCAGCCGGGCCGTGCGCGAACGCCTCCGCGTAGAACGCGTCCAGCTCCTCCACCAGCGCGCGGAACGTGGGGTGTTCGTCGAACATCCACTCCGTGTGCCCGGCCCCCTCGATGAGGTGCAGCCGCTTCGGCTCCCGCGCGTGCTCGTACAGCGCCCGCGCCTCCTCAGGGAGGTGCAGCCCGTTCTCGGCACCGTGCACGACGAGCAGCGGGCGCGGTGCGATCCGGTGCACGACGCTCTGTGGCGAGAAACGGAGAAGCATCTCCGCGGACTCCAGCGAGACGCCCGAACCGAAGCCCGGCGCCTTGTACAGCTCCTCGCCCACGTAGCCGTCCGTCCGGCCGTCGCGGTCCAGCCGCACGATGTCCCACGGCGACGTGATCTCCGAACGGCCCCGCTCCGCCCGCCGCCCGCGGTCTCCCGCGATCCGCTCCAGCAGGCTGTTCCAGGTGGCCTCGTCGTGCATGTTCCGGGTCGAACGGGTGCCGTCACTGATGCAGTTGACGGACGCCACCGCCCGTACGCGCAGATCATCCGCCGCCTCCGCGACGACCACGCCGCCGCCCATGCCCCAGCCGAGCAGCGCGATACGGCCCGCGTCGAGCAGCTCCGCCGCGGCGGCCCGGTCCACGGCGGCCCGCAGATCCTCCGCCCACTCCTGCGGCACCAGCCGGCCGCGCTCGCCCTCGCTCGTACCGAAACCGCGGTAGTCGAAGGCGACGACGGCATAGCCGCGGGCCGTCAGCGCGCGGGCGAAACGCTCGGGGTGGATCACCTTGAGGCCCTGGTAGCCGGAGGCGGGAATCACCACCGGATACGGCGCGCCCGCCCCGTTGTCGTCCGGGAGGTGCAGGTCGGCGTCGAGGCGCAGCCCGCTGCTGAAGAAGGGAAAGGCATGGGTGTGCACGGTGTGGTTCCTCCGGGGGTGCGTCGTGTGCGGTATGGGTTACGCGTTGGGTTGTACGGGTGTGTGGTGCGGTGCGGTGCCTTGCGGTGCGGTGCGTTGCGTTGCGTTGCGTTGCGTTGCGTTGCGGTTTCGCGTGTTGCGGGGTTACGTGCGGTGCTACGCGGTGGCCTGCTGCTGGCCCGCCATAGCGCGGGAGACCTGCCGGGCCGCCGAACAGACCACGCGGCCCGCCCGGTCCAGCTCGGAGCCCATCCGGTACGTGGGCCCCGACACGTTGAGCGCGGCGACGACACGCCCGCGGAAGTCCCGTACGGGAGCCGCCGCGGCGACCAGCCCCGCCTCGAACTCCTCCTGCACCAGGACGTACCCCCGCTCCCGCGCCCGCTGGAGGCGGGCCAGGAAGTCCTCCGCGTCGCGCGGCGCGGCGGGCTCACCGGCGCCGAAAGGGGTGTCCGCGAGGAGGGCCCTCACCTCGTCGTCGCTGTGGTCGAACAGCAGCGCCCTGCCGGAGGACGTGGTGTGCAGCGGGGTCACCCTGCCCACCCAGCCCGTCGCCTGAACGGCGCGCATCGGGCTCTCCGACAGCACGGTCAGCGCGCCGTCCTCGGTGAGCACGGTGAGATGCACCCGCTCCTTGAGCACGTTGACGAGGCTCCGCAGTACGGGGGGTGCCTCGGCGAGCAGCCGCGGCCGTCCGGCGTTCACTGCCATCGTGAACACGCGCCAGCCCAGCCGGTACACGAGCGAGTCGCGGTCCCGCTCGACGAGGCCGACCTGATCGAGCGCCTTCAGCGCGCGGGAGACCTGGGTCTTCTCCCGGCCCACGCGCCGCGCGATCTCGACCACCCCGAGCCCACCGCGCTCGGCCGCCTCGTCGGACCCTAGGGCCGTCAGGATGGCGAGCGTGCGGTGAAGGCTCGACGAACTGTCCGTTGCCATGCGGGGAGCATGCCGTGGGTTTGTGCCGGGGGACAACCCCCGTTGCCACCAGAGCAACCGGCCTCGGCCCTGGCCGATGCCTGCGGCCTCAGCCACGGCCAACCCAGCCCGTCCGGCGTTTGAGGACGGCCTTGGCCACGATGTGCGTGCGTTTGGCCGCGGGCCGTTGGTTCACCGGCGGGCCGGTGGCCGCTTGGGTCCGTCCTCAATCGCCGGACGGGCTGGAAAGGGCGGGGATTTGTCCGCACGCCGCAGCCACGTTGTGGCTGATGGCCGTCCTCAATCGCCGGACGGGCTTGATTGCGTGGCTGAGGGCCGCTTCACGTGTCGGACGGGCTTGGGCGTGGCGCAGGGCGGAGGAGTTCCGCCAAGTGGAGGGCGTGGCGGGCCGTGGACTGTTCTATCTGCGTGCGGCACGAGAAGCCGTCCGCCAGGACCACCGTGTCCGGGGCCGCGTCCCGTACGGCGGGCAGCAGTACGCGTTCCCCGGCCGCCCGGGACACCTCGTAGTGGCCGCGTTCGAAGCCGAAGTTGCCTGCCAGCCCGCAGCAGCCGGACTCCAGTCGCTCCTGGTCGACGCCCGCGCGGCGCAGCAGGTCCGCGTCCGGGGTGAAGCCCAGTTCCGCGTGCTGGTGGCAGTGGACCTGGGTGATCGCGCGGCGGTTGACGCGGGGCGGCTCCCAGTCGGGCGGGGCGTGCGTGCCGAGGAACTCGGCGAGCGTGTGCACCGCGCCCGCCGTACGTTCCGCCTGCGCGCCCGGCAGCAGCTGCGGCAGGTCGCCGCGCAGCGCCGCCGTGCAGCTGGGTTCCAGGCCGACCACGGGCGTACCGGACGCGACGGCCGGGGCGAGCGCGGCGAGCGTACGGGTCATCACCCGGCGGGCGACGCCCAGTTGGCCGGTGGACACCCAGGTCAGGCCGCAGCACACGGGCCCGCGCGGCAGGACGACGCGGAAGCCCGCGTCCTCCAGCACCTCCACCGCCGCACGCGGCACCCGCGGGCTGAGGAAGTTGCCGAAGGTGTCCGGCCACAGGAGCACTGGCGGCCGCTCGGCCTGGCGCGCAGGGCCCGCCTGGCGCGCCGGGCCCGCAGGGCCCGAACGCACGCCCCCGCGGCGCCGGAACCACCGCGTGAACGGTTCCTCCGCGAACTCCGGCAGCGCCCGTTCCGGTGCGATCCCGCCCGCCCGCTTCAGGAGCGCGGCCAGCGGCCCGCCGCGCGTGGCCGCGTTCACGAGGCGAGGCGCGAGGGCGGCGGCGCGGGACCAGAGGGGGAGCCAGCCCATGGAGTAGTGCGAGGCGGGGCGCAGCCGGCGGGCGTAGTGGTGGTGCAGGAACTCCGCCTTGTACGTGGCCATGTCCACGCCCACCGGGCAGTCGCTCTTGCAGCCTTTGCAGGACAGGCACAGGTCGAGCGCGTCGCGTACCTCCGTGGAGCGCCAGCCGTCCGTGACGAGTTCGCCGGTGAGCATCTCGGACAGCAGGTGGGCGCGGCCGCGGGTGGAGTGCTGTTCCTCCTTGGTGACCATGTAGCTGGGGCACATCACGCCCGTGCTCTCCGTCTGGCGGCACTTGCCGACGCCCACGCAGCGCCGTACGGCGCGCGGGAAGCTCCCGTCGTCCTCCGCATAGGCGAACACCGGCAGCACCCCACCCGTACGGAGACCCGTGTCCGTACGGAGACCCGTGTCCGTACGGGGGCCCGCGCCCGTACGGGAGCCCGTGACCGTTGCGGGCCGCAGGTCCGCATCCAGGGGCGAGGGGCGCACGATGACGCCGGGGTTCAGCAGCCCGCCCGGGTCCCACAGCGACTTGAACTCGCCGAAGGCGTCCAGCAGTCCGGGCGGGAACATGCGCGGCAGCAGCTCCGAGCGGGACTGCCCGTCGCCGTGCTCCCCGGACAGCGAACCGCCGTGCGCGGCGACGATCCCGGCGGCCTCCTCCATGAACGCGCGGAACGCCGCGACGCCCTCCCCGCCCGCGCCTCCTTCCGCCAGCCCGAAGTCGATCCGTACGTGCAGACAGCCCTCGCCGAAATGCCCGTACACCACGCCCCGGCGGCCGTGCGCGGCCATCAGCCGCTCGAAGTCCCGCAGGTACGCGCCGAGCCGTTCCGGCGGCACCGCGGCGTCCTCCAGCCCGGGCCACGCCTCCGCGCCGTCCGGCAGGCGGGTCGCGAGCCCGGCGCCCTCCTCGCGGATGCGCCACAGCCGCCGCCGCGCCGCCGGGTCGGTGACCACGCGCGTACCGGCGGGCCGCGGCCCGTCCCCGCCCGTGGCGGCCGCCGCCAACGCCCGCCCGCGCGCCGCCGCTTCGGCGTCGTCCGCGCCGCCCGTCTCCGCCAGCAGCCAGGCCGCTCCCTCCGGGAGCCCGACGGCGGCGCCCGACGGCTGCCGCGCCTGCCACATCCGTACGAGTGTCGCGTCCAGCCCTTCGAGCGTCAGAGGGGCGTGCGCGAGCAGCGCCGGTACGGCGTCGGCGGCCGTCGCCGGGTCCGGGTAGCCGAGCACGGTGAGCGCGCGGGCGGGCGGTGCCTCGACCAGCCGCAGCGTCGCACCGAGCACCACCACGCAGCTGCCCTCGGAACCGGTCAGCGCGCGGGCCACGTGGCAGCCGTTCTCCGGGAGCAGCCGGTCCAGCGCGTAGCCGGAGACGCGGCGGGCCAACTCGGGCATGCCGGTACGCAGTTCCGCCAGATGCCGTTCGGTGAGCGCGCGCAGCCCGGCGTACACCTGGCCCGTACGGTCGGGGCGCGCCGCCAGCCGCGCCAGCTCGTCGCGCGGCGTCGCGCCGACCGTCATGCGGGTGCCGTCGGGGAGGAGCACGTCCAGCGACTCGACGTTGTCGGCGGTGGTGCCCCAGGCGACGGAGTGCGAGCCGCACGCGTTGTTCCCGATCATGCCGCCCACGGTGCAGCGGGCGTGGGTCGAGGGGTCGGGCCCGAATGTGAGCCCGTACGGCGCGGCCGCGCTCCGTACGGTGTCCAATACCGCCCCCGGCGACACCCGTACGGTGCGCTGTTCCGCGTCCACCGGCCCGACGTCCGTCAGATGCCGGGAGGTGTCGAGCAGGATGCCGCCGCCGAACGCGTTCCCCGCCACGCTGGTGCCGCCGCCCCGCGTCACCAGCGGCACGCCGTGCGCGTGGCAGGCGGCCACGGTCGCGAGGACGTCGTCGGTGTCGCGCGGCAGGACGACACCGCCGGGCGCGCGGCGGTAGTTGGAGGCGTCGGTGGTGTAGAGGGCGCGGGTGCCGGCGTCGAACGAGACCCGGCCGCGTACGGTCCGGCGCAGCTCCGCCTCGACGGCGGCCGACGCGGCCGGTTCGTACGCGGCCGACGCGGCCGGTTTGTACGCCGCGGCCGTCTCGTACGGCTCGGACGGCTCTGGGGTGGTGCGGGCGCTGCTCACGGCGGGGCCGCCTTTCGGTGCGTACGGAATGGGGTGCGGGCGCGCGGGACCGGGGACGCGCGGGCGTGCCGGGGCAGGGAGGCGTACGGCGGGTGCGGCGAGGCGCGCGGGCCGCGTACGGCGCGGGGGCGCGCGGCTCACCGCGGGGTGACCAGCGCCTCCGGCAGTTCGGACGCGCACGCCCGCAACGCGCCGCGGTCCAGGCCCTCGCGGGCGAGCGTGTCGACGAGGAGTTCCAGCGCCTCGGGCGGGCTGGGGGAGTCGGGCTGCCCGGCGTCCGAGGAGAGGACGACCCGGTCCAGGCCGACCCGGGCGGCGTACGCCGCGAGCCGCGCCGCCGTCATGCCGGGCTGGTGCAGCAGTTGGAAGGTGGTGATCTCGGCCAGCGCGCCGCGCCCGGCCAGTTCGGCCGCCTCGGCGGCGGGCATGGCGGGGACGGTGTAGCCGGGGTGGGTCAGCAGCAGCCTGCGTACGCCGAGTCCGCGCGCGGTCTCCAGCAGCCAGCGCACCTCGGGCGTGCTGAGGTGCCCGGTGGCGAGCACGGCATCCGCCTCGGCGACCATGCGGCAGACGGCACGTACGTCCTCGGCGATGCCCGGCCGGTCGTACGGTCCCGCGTCCGGCCCGTCGTACGGTCCCGCGTCCCGCCCGTCGTACGGTCCCGTCTCCGTTCCGGTGGCGACCGGCGGCACGGCGTACGCGTGCCGGGACAGGTCCGTACGCGCCCCGCACAGGCTGGGCAGCCCCGCGTCACGCTGGGTGTGCGCGTCGGCGGTGGGCATCCAGACGACGCGCCCGCCCGCGCCGAGGCAGGCGGCGACGGCGGCCGGATTCACGCCGCCGGTGTGCTGGTTGAGGGCGATGCCGCCGTGGACGCGCAGCGGGTGGTGCGCGCGGGAGGCGGCGGCCGCGCGTCCGACAGTGGACTCGTAGTGGGCCTTGAGCACGCACCCGGTGAAGCCCGCGCGCGCGTAGGCCGCGACCACGTCGTGGTCGTCGGCCCGGCGCGGGGTGACATCGGGTGCGGCGTGCACATGGAGGTCGAACACGGGCCCAGGCTGCGCCGGGGGAGACGCGGAGGGCAACGGTAGTTGCCGGGGGAGCAACCACCGTACGGCCTGCTCTCAGTCCACGCCCTCCTGCATCAACCGCCCCACCTCCCGGCTCACCAGCCCGAAGCGCGGCTCCTCCAGCAGCGGCATCTCCCGGCGCCGGCGCCGCACCGCGCTCACGTCGACGTCCACGACGGTCAGCGCCTCCGCGTCGCGCGGCGCCTCCGCGACGACCGTGCCCCAGGGGTCGAGTACGCGTGAACCGCCCCAGAACGACGCCTTGCCCTCCTCCCCGACCCGGTTCACGAACACCACCCAGCACTGCTGCAGCCGCGCGATGTTGAGCAGCAGGTCCTGCCAGTACACGGCGGTGTCGATGGCGCCCGGCGCCATCCCGGCCGCACTGTTGGTCGGCACGAACAGGATCTCCGCGCCGTCCTGCGCGGCCAGCCACGGCAGTACGGGCTGCCAGGCGTCGTTGCAGATCAGCGTCGCCGCGCGGGCGTGCGGGGTGGGGAACGCGCGCAGGGCGTGCCCGGGGCTGAAGTGCTTGCGCTCCTCCCAGTCGAGGTAGTTGGGCAGGTAGAGCTTGCGGTGGGTGTGCAGCACGGTGCCGGACGCGACGTAGCTCGCGGCGTTGTAGCGGCGCAGACGGCCGTCCTCGTACAGCCCGACGAGCACGTCGGGGCCGTAGCCGGACAGCTCGGCCAGCCGCACGTCCTCCGTGCTGATCGACTCGTCGCCGGGCACCGAGCCCAACGCGTAGCCGTGCAGGCTCAGTTCGGGGAAGATCACCACGTCGGCCCGCCGGCCCGCGGCCTCCTTCACGGCGGACCTGGCCTTGTCCACGTTCGCCTGTACGTCCCCCAGTACGCAGTCCAGCTGCGCCAGCGCGATCCGCACCGCCAACCACCCCTCTTCGCTCGTGCCTTCGGTCTCCGGGAGCTGCGGTTCTACTGGCACGCCGCGGGCGCGGCAAGGCGAGTTGCTCGCCGGACAACGCGGTTGCGGGTACGGGCCGGTTGGGGCGCGGTGTTTCGGGCCGCGCGGCGCGGTTACACGAGGTCCATGGCTGAGGACACGACGAATGCGACGGATGCGAAGCCGAAGACCGGCAGCCGTACGGGCGGCACGGCGAAGGGCGGCGCGAAGAGTGCCGCGAAGGGTGCCGCGGCGAAGGAAAGCGCGGCGAAGGGCGGCGCGGCGAAGGGCGGCGCCGACCGCGCAGGGCAGGACCGCGCAGGGCAGGACCGCGCAGGGCAGGACCGCGCCGAGAACGGCGCGGCCCCCGGCCCGACGCCCGCACGCCTGCGTACGGCCGCGGCCGAACGGGGCCGCGCCCTCACCGCGAAGGTGCCCCAACTCGCCAGGGTGGAGGACCCGAAGGCCGCGGCCACCGCGGCCTGGACGGCCGTACGGGCGCGGAAGATCCTCGTCGGCGGCGTCACCGCGGGCGTACTGGCGGCCGGCGCCGGCTCCTTCCACGCGGGCCGCCGTGCCGCGCTGCGGCGTGCCGGCCCGCTGACCCGGATGACGGGCGGCCGCCTCTGAGCGCCGGTCCGCGTTCGCGCGCCGGTCCGCGTCCGCGCGCCGGACCCGTGCCGAGGGCCGGCGGCCGTACGCCCCGCACCCGCGGTGTCGTCACTCCCGCGCGTGCGGCAGCGACGTACGGCCCGGGCCGCGGCGCGCGTACGGGCCGTGCCGCCCGTACGGGTCAACGCCCCCGCCGCTCGCGCCAGTCCCGTACGACGTCCTCCACCTCGTACGGCGACAGGTTGAGCGGCGGGCCCTCGAGCGGGTGGCGGATCGCCGCGCGGATCTTCTCGTTGACGTCCGCGATGATCCGCCGGACCCGGTCCTCCGTGGGCGCCTGCCGGGCGGCGGCGAGCGCGTCCTGCGCCTCCTTGCGCAGGGCGAGCGTCGGCGGCAGGTACGACAGGCCCTCGCGCTCCATCTTCTCCTTGACCCACCACAGCTCGTCGTACGGCTTGTCGAGGCCCGGCAGCGGCTTGCCCGCGCCCGGCAGGTCGTCCATGTCGCCGCGCTCCGCGGCCTCGCGGATCTGCCGGTCGACCCAGCTCTCGAAGTCGAGGCCGGGCGGCTTGCGCTCCGTCATGACGTACCCCTCTCGCTTCGCGGACCTCTCACGCCACCGGTTTTATGGTACAGCGGTACTATAAAGATCCGCCGCCCGGCCCCCTACGTGGCCGGGTTCGCCTCGGAGCCCTCGGTGCTGAGCAGTACGACCGTCGCGTCGCGGTCCAGACCCAGCGCCGCGCGCCGTTCCCCGCCGCCGTCCCGCCCGGCGCCGAGCGCGGCACGTACACCGGCCAGCGACGCGGCGCCGCACGGGCCCGACGAGACGCCGAGGGCGGCGAGTTGGCGTGCCGCCCGTACGCTCTCCGCGTCCGTCACCGCGACCGCCGCGTCCAGCCCGTCGCGCAGCACGGGCCAGGCCGTGCTGGACGGGGTGCCGCAGTTCAGGCCCGCCATCACCGTGCTGCCGGTGTCCACCACGGTGGGGCGCCCGGCGGTGAGGCTCGCCAGCACGCAGGCGGCGCCCTCGGGCTCGACGGCCAGCAGGGACGCGGCGGGTCCGGCCGTACGGGTGCGGTCGCGGTGGTGGGTGACGGCGGCCTGGGCGAGCGAACCCACGCCCACCGGCACGGCCACCAGGCCGGGCGGGGCGGCGCCGGCCGCGCGCAGCTGGTCGTCGACCTCGGCGAACAGCGTCGAGTAGCCCTCGACGATCCAGGCGGGCACGCGCTCGTAGCCCGGCCAGGCGGAGTCCTGCACGAGCACCGCCGTGGGCGCGTCCGCGTCGCCCGTACGGGTGCCCGCGTCGCTCGCGGTCGCGTCCACCGCCGCCGCGGCGCGCCGTACCGCCTCGTCGTACGGCCCGGCCACCCGCGTGACCTCCGCGCCCTCCGCCTCGATCGCCGCCACGGCCGCCGGATGCACCCCGTCGGGCACGAAGACGTGCGCGGACCGGCCCAGCAGCCAGGCCACGCGCGCGAGGGCGCGGCCGTGGTTGCCGTCGGTGGCCGTGACGAAACGCAACGGGGTGCCGTCGTCGGCGCGCTCTTCCATGATCCGGTGGACCGCCCAGGACACGCCGAGCGCCTTGAAAGCGGGCAGCCCCAGCCGTTCGGACTCGTCCTTCACGAACACCCGGCCGACCCCGAACTCGTCGGCGAGTGCGGGGAGTTCGGTGAGCGGGGTGGGCGAGTAGGCGGGCAGCCCGGCGTGGAAGCGGCGCACGCCGGGCGGTGCCGGCGCGCAGCGCCAGGCCCGCGCGGCGGGCCGCGCGTACCACGCGGGCGGGTGCCCGGGGCCGGGCGACGGGGACTGGGTTAGGGGATTCGTGACCACACGCCCCACGGTGCCACGGCCCGGCACCGGAGGTCGCAGTCGCCTCACGACCCCCACGACCCCTGCCCCCGTCCCTTATACACATCCGACGCTGCCGACGAAGGCCTAGGCGGAGATCTCGGTGGATGCCGCAGCACTAAACAAAAACAGTGGGCCCATCCTTTCTCTTGGCGCACACCGCCCCCTCGGACCCCGTACCCCCATAACCCACGGTCGTAGTGGGGGCGGCCACGGCGGAGCTGGCTGCTGGGGTGGGGCGGCGTGGCGGGCTGGGTGGCGGGGCGGACCGGCGCCGGCTCGGACGACGGGGAGGCGGCGGAGGGGGGGAACCGCGAGGGCTGAGCGGGGGCACGGCGGGTGCGGCAGGGGGCGGCGCGGGACAGGGAGGGGCTGCTGGGGCGGTACGGACGGCGGGGGCTGCCGGTGCGGTGGCGGTCCCGGCTGAGGCGGCCACGGCCGTGCGGGTGGTGGCTCCGACATCCGCTGGCGCCCTCCCTGTCCGGCTGCGGTGACTGCGGTCATGGCTGTGGGGAGACCGGGGCAACTACTATGCCGTTGTACGCATGACGCACTGCACGCGGGTGCGAATCGGCGGACCCCTCCGGTGCCGGAGCACGGGTGGCCGAGACTGAATCGCGGCCTTCCTCCGGTTTGGGTTCCGGTTGGGTCGTGCAGCATCGTGCCGCCGCGTTTCCGGGGCTGGACGGCTGGCCGTGTCCTGCGTTGGGGTGATTAGGCTGGGAGAGTACGCCCAGCCGCAAACCGGGGTGTACGACCACATCAGCAGGAGGCACAGTGAGCAGCGATCGGGACGAGATCCGCGTCGGCGGCAGCACGCCCGCCACCGATCGGCTCGATGCGGAAGCTGAGTCCGAGCACGAGACGGAAACGACGGGCCAGTTCACCATCGACTACACGCCTCCGGCCTGGTACACGCAGGATTCGCCGGCCACGGACGGCCGCGGCGAACCCGTGGCTCCACTCGGCCTGGACCGGGACGCCTCCGCGGGCGCGGACGCCGCGTTCCCGAGCGCTCCGCTGCCACTGGGCGGCGAGGAGAAGGACGAGTCGGACGAAGCGCCCGCATCGGTGGATTCGCCGGATACCTCGGAAACCGCTTCGGGCGAGGGGAGTTCGGAGCCGGACGGCGCGCCCGCCGGCAGTGAGACCGACGCGCGCGGCGCACGGCCCGGGGCCAGCACGCCGGACGGCACGGTCGACAGCCCCGAAACGGTGCGCTTCTCCTCGGCCTCACTGCGCCAGGAGATCTCCCGCTTCAGGAACGGCGGCGAGCCGGACGGCCCGGGGGACGGCGCGGACCAGGGCGGTACGGCTGCCGCCTCCGACGACCTGGACGGCGCCGGCGACCCGGACCCGGACGCCCCGGACTCCGGCGGCTCCGCCGCCGCCTCGCACGGCGCGACGGCGAGCGGGAAGGCCGGGACCGCCGCGGACGCGGGCCCCGAAGCATTCCCCGAAGGAGTGACGGAGGACGGCGCCGACGCGGGCACCAAGTCCCCGACGCCGGATTCCGGTTCGGTTCCGGGAGTCGGCGGGCCACGGGACGCCGAGCCTCAGGACGCCGTCCCGCAGGACGCCATACCGCCGGGCCACGTGCCGGGCGCGGATCGCGTGGACGACGCGGCGCCCGCGGGCGCCGCCGAGGGCGCGCCGGAGCCGCGGGACACGCCACCGGCGCACCCGCTGTCGTCCACACCGCAGCAGGCGGCTCCGTGGCCGGCGGCGCCCGGCAGCGCCGGCACGCCGCCCGGCGGACTCCCGCCGCTGCCGCCGGACTTCCAGCCCGCGAACCCGCAGCAGGCCGCCGACGCGCAGCCCGCTCCGCCGCCTCCCGGCACCCCGTGGCTCACCGCGCCGGACGCCGCGCACGACGCCGCCGCACCGGCCGTACCGGATCAGCGCGCGGAGCAGGCCCCGCCGGCCGCACCGCAGCACGGTCCCGGTGCGCCCGTGCCGCCGGCCGGCACGGGCCCCGCCCAGGACGCTCCGCACGGGCAGCCGGCACTCCCCGCCGGCGGACACGGCACCGTGCCGGGCAGCGCACCGCTGCCGCCCGCCGTACCGCAGGGCGGCCAGGGCGGGCACCCGGAACAGCCGGGCGCGCAGGGCCAGTTCGCACTGGGCCAGCCGGGGCAGCAGGCACAGCAGGCACCCGGTCAGCAGGCGCCCCAGACGCCCGGCCAGCCGCCCGTACAGCCCGGCGGTTACGGCTTCCCGCAACCCGGCCAGTCCGGGGCGCAGCCGCCCGCGGCCGGGCAGGGCGGCTACGGCTACCCGCAGTCGTTCCCGCCCGCGCAGGGCCAGCACCAGGGTCAGGGCCAACCGGAGGCGCTGTCGCCCGCCCAGCCCGGCGGCTACGGCTTCCCGCAGCCCGCGCAGCCGCAGCAGCCCGGCCAGCCCCCCGCTCAGCAGCACGGCGGCCAGCAGCACGGCCGGCAGCCCGCACCGCCCCAGCACCAGCAGCAGGCCCCGGGCGCCATCGAGCCCAACGCCTCCGCGCAGCACGGCGGCTCGGGCTACCCGCAGCAGCTCCCGCCGGGCCAGGGCGGCCAGAACCCGGGCCAGGCGTTGCAGCCCCACGCGCCCAACGTTCCGCAGGCGCCGCCCCCGCAGCAGCAGCAACCGCCGCAGCCCCAGCCCCAGTCCCAGCAGCAGTCCCCGGACCCGCGCCGCCAGTCGCACAGCGGCGATGGTTCCCCCCTCGGCTACACCGCCGCGGTCGAGCTGTCCTCGGACCGGCTCCTCAGCGACAAGAAGAAGCCGCGTTCGCAGAACCCTGCGCGCGGCGGGGGCCGCTTCCGGTTCGGCGGCAGGAAGGACGACACGGAGCGGCAGCGCAAGCTGGAGCTGATCCGTACCCCGGTCCTGTCCTGCTACCGCATCGCGGTGATCAGCCTCAAGGGCGGCGTGGGCAAGACCACGACGACCACCGCGCTCGGTTCCACGCTGGCGACCGAGCGCCAGGACAAGGTCATCGCGATCGACGCCAACCCGGACGCGGGCACGCTGGGCCGCCGCGTGCGCCGCGAGACGGGCGCCACGATCCGCGACCTGGTGACGGCGATCCCGTATCTCAACAGCTACATGGACATCCGCCGGTTCACCTCACAGGCTCCGTCGGGCCTGGAGATCCTGGCGAACGACGTGGACCCGGCCGTGTCGACGACGTTCAACGACGACGACTACCGCCGCGTCATCGACGTCCTCGGCAAGCAGTACCCGATCATCCTCACCGACTCGGGTACGGGCCTGCTGTACTCGGCGATGCGCGGAGTGCTGGACCTCGCGCACCAGTTGATCGTCATCTCGACGCCGTCGGTCGACGGCGCCAGCAGCGCAAGCACCACCCTCGACTGGCTCTCGGCACACGGTTACGGCGATCTCGTGCAGCGCAGCGTCACCGTCATCTCCGGGGTGCGCGAGACCGGCAAGATGATCAAGGTCGAGGACATCGTGGCGCACTTCCAGACGCGCTGCCGCGGCGTGGTGACCATCCCGTTCGACGAACATCTGTCGGCGGGCGCCGAGTTGGACCTCGACATGATGCGCCCGAGAACCCGGGAGGCGTATTTCAACCTGTCGGCCATGATCGCCGAGGACTTCTCACGCGTTCAGCAGGAGCAGGGCCTGTGGACGGCGGACGGCAACCCGCCGCCGCAGCTGGCGCCTCCGCTGCCGGGCCAGTCCGTGCCGGGCCAGCCGTACGTCCCCGGGCAGGGCCAGCAGCCGTATCAGCAGCAGCCGTACGCGCAGCAGCCCCAGCAGCCGCAGCAGCCAGGCCAGCAGCAGGGCGGCTGGCCGCAGCAGCCGCCCCAGCAGCCGTAGGCGACCCCGCGGGCGGGCGGGTCCGGTGGCCGGGCCCGCCCGCCCGCGGTGTCTCAGGGCGTCAGCACCCGCAGGTACTCATGCTCGTCCCGCGTCCGCGGCCGCAGCTCCACCAGCGGCTGCGGCTTGTTCCGCGGGTTCCCCGCGTCGTCGAAGTCGATCTTCCCGCTGGCTCCGGCCAGCGCGTGCCGCCCGTTGATCTGCACCAGCAGCTCCCGCACAGAGTCCTTGTTGACCTTCCCGCGGCCGTCCTGTCCGGCCGCGTCGCGGATGGCGGTGCCCACGGCGAGCACGGCGTCGTGGCCGAGCATCGCCTGCCCGTTCAGCAGGTCGCGTACGCCGCCGAACCTCTCGGCGTACGCGTCGCGGAAGGCGTCGAACGGGTTGGCCTTCCCGCCCGGATAGACGTCGGGGCTCGCGTCGGGGTGCGCGAGGGCGGTGTACTTGATGCGGATCTCGCTGCGCTCCCAGCTCTTGAGGAACTTCTCGTACTCGTTCGTCTTCTTCCGCCACGGGATGTCGAAGAAGAGGCCGATCGTGTCGTCCGCCGAGTAGACGGTGACCGGGCAGGGCCGCCCCGTGGCGGCGGCGGACTCGATGAACCCCTTCATGTCCCGGCCGCGGCCCGCGAAGTAGACGGCGTCGGGCAGTTCGGGCTGGCCGCACAGCTTGTCCGCGACGGCCTCCAGCGAGTTGGGGACGGCCTCGCCGCGGGAGACGAACGGCAGGTCGATGGTGTCGAGTTCGAGCCCGGCCTTCTTGACGGCCTTGTCGAAGCCGCGGAGCAGCGAGGCGCTGTAGATGTCGTCGGCGTTGCGGTCCTTGATGACCTGGATGCGGAAGTCCTTCTTCCCGCGCTGGAGGCCCTTGAGGTACTTCGCCATCGCCGACGTCTGGTCCGAGTTGGGCGCCACCGCGCGGAAGAACCCCAGCCTCTCGGGATCGCTGAGCTGGTCCGCCGTCACGGTGGAGCCGACCATCGGCACCTTCCGCTTCCGCAGTTCCTCGACGGCCTTCTTCGTCGTGTGGAGGCTCTGGCCGAAGCCGGCCACCGCGACCATCGGATGCTTGCCGTCGGTCATGCCGGCCAGCTGGTCGACCAGCGGGGCCCACTGCCCGGAGCCGCGCCCGGGGTTGGCCGGCAGCAGCTTGATCTGCGGGGTGTCGCCGTGGCCGCCGCTCGGGTCGTTCAGCTCCCGCTGCGCGAGGTACGCGCCCTCGAGCTCCTGCCGGATGCTGTCGCGTCCCTTGTCGCCGGGGCCGAGCGTCATCGGCTCGACGTAGCCGATGCTGACCCAGGGCTTCTTGGACTTCTCGACCTCCTTGTTCGCCTCTTCGATCCGCTCCATCACACCCTTCAGCGACTTGTCGAAGTGGTGCGCGCCGTCCGTCACGCCGATGCACTCGTCGTCCGGCCCGCGTTTCCGTACGCCGTCCGCGCACTGCACAAACCACTCGTCGTACGCCTTCAGCCCGCCCGCCACCAGGGCGGCGACCACCGCCAGCGCCAGCGCTGTCCGCAGCTTCCAGCGCGGCGCCGGGCGCGGTACGGGCAGGACGTCTCCGTCAGCTCCGTTCACCACCACGGCCGCCTCTTGTACTGCTCCGACTTCCGCAGGAACACATGCCGGTCCGCCTCGTCATCGACCATCGCGCGCAACGTGAGGAACTCCTCCCTGATGTCCGGGTACAGCTCGGCGTACGGATCCCCCAGCGGGTTCCGGTACGGATCTCCCACCCGGTCGGTGGCCTGGTCATCGCGCGGCTCCGGGGCGATCCAGCTCGCCGCGAGCAGCCGCGTCACGGCCTTCATGCGCCGGTCCCGGGGCCGTTCCGGATCGTTCAGGAACCGGACCAGCGCCTCGAACTGCTGCCGCGGCGGCCCCGCCAGCCCGCCGCCCGGTGTCCGTACGGGCGCGCGGCGCAGCCGGCACAGCCCCCTGCACCACTCCTCGGCCGGCATCCGCGTGAAGCAGCCGTCGAGGTGGGTGGCGGCGGCCTCCAGATGGCCGGAGGCCAGGTCGTGGTAGGCCACGGCCCAGCTCTCCGCCTCGTGCCCCTCCTCGATACGGGCGGCTGCGCGCAGGCTGAGCGCCGTGTGCGCGACGTCCCAGGTGTCGGCGGTGGTGTCCGCCTGCGCCAGTTCGCGCAGCAGCAGGAAGCGCAGCACGGGGTGGAGCGTCTCGTGCGGGCCGTCGGTGAGTTCGTCGCCGGTGGCCAGGTGCATGGTGCGCAGCGGGTCGCCGGAGAACAGCGCGAAGTCGGCGCCCAGTGCCTCGCTCGCGTCGCGCCACAGCTCGCGTGCCGCGCCGGCCTGGCCGAGGTGTACGGCGGCGGCCGCGCGGGCCAGCATGGCGCGGAGTTCGACGCTGGTGCCCATCGGCAGCAGCCGGTCGAGCATGTCGCGCACCAGCTGGGGCGTGAACAGCCTGCGCAGCCGCTCGTCCCAGGGGTCGTCACCGGTCTGCGCGCGTAGTGCGTCGAGCAGCGCGGCGGTGGCGGCGGGCTGGCCGCGGGTGAGTTCGCGCACGAGCCAGCCGAGCCACTGAACGCCGTCGTCCGTCTCGGGCATGGGCGCGTCGACGGGCACGCGGCGCAGCATCTCCTCGGCTTCCTTGTTGACCTCCCGCTGGTAGAGGTCGCGGAGCTGGCCCACGTGCAGCACGCTGTCCACCCGTACGGGCTGGAATTCGCGGTCCTTCTCCCAGCAGGCCAGATACGCGCCGGAGTGCGGCGGCCCGGACTGCTCCCGGCGTACCAGCGCCTCCGGGCGCGAGGCGGCGGTGGCGAGCACCAGCAGCGGGTCCCGGCACTCGGCCTTCTCCCGGGCGCGCAGCAGCGGTTCGAGGAACTGCCCGCCCAGCGGGCTGTCCGCGTTGTCGAGCAGCAGGAGGCAGTTGGTGGTGCGCTTCCGCTGCGCGGAGCGGGTGCCGTACGCCTGCTGGAGGTCGGCGACGAACGCGTCGAAGAGGACCTGCTCGGCGCGCTCCCGTTCGGCGCTCTCGCGGTCGTTGTAGAGCATGTTGAGGTTGACGATGAAGTCGTTGACGGGCCGGCCGCCCTGCTGGCGTCGGATCCGGGCGAGCCGCTGCCGGGTGGCGAGGCTGACGCCGCGGGCGCCCATGCTGGTGGGCAGGAGCCGCAGGGCGGGCGCCACCGCGAAGTTGGGCGCGCCCATGACGGTCGCCGCCGCCTCCGCGAACGCCTCCAGCACCCCCTGCAGCCGGTCACCGCGCTGGCCGCGCGGCGCCTCCAGCGCCTCGCGCAGCTGCTGCACGGCCCGCTCCCGGCTGGAGAGGTCGACCCGCGTGGACACGGCGATGAGCAGCAGGCCGCAGGTGGGGAAGGTGAGCCGGGGGAAGTCCCGCTTGTTCTCGTTGAGCTGGAAGACGAGCCGGGTCAGGACGTCGAGCGGTTTCGCCCCGTGCCGTCCGCGCGCGGCGAGGTCCACGTGCGCGAGCGGCGCGAGCCGGCCCCACTCCGCGAGGTGGCCGAGCAGCGTGGTCTTCCCGCTGCCGCGCGGGCCGAGCAGCAGCACGCTGGCCAACGGGCCGGCCTCCGGCGAGCGGACGAGCCGCGTCCGTACGAACTCCCGGATGGCCCGGTCCCGTTCGGACTTCCCGGCCAGTTCCAGCTCTCCCGCCACAGCACCCCCCAGTGCGAACGACTCGGCCCGCGGCGACGTGACGGGTCGTGAGCCACCGCGTGCGCCCCGTATATCCAAGAGGTGAACTCCCTCTCGGCACAAGGCTTTGACGGCAGTTCCCGAACGCGCTGTCATCCCGCCTTCACCAGCGTGCGGGGGCGCATACGAGCGCGCGGGTGCATTCAGGGGCGCACGGTGAGGATGAAGCGGTACGCGCCCCCGGCGGCACGAGGCGACGCGAGACGGCGCGCGGCCGTTGGGGGGTGGCCGCGGCCGCGTCGGCTACGAGGGGTCGTCCGCCGCCGCGACCAGCGCGCGGCACTCCTCGACGTCCCGCGCCATCCGCCGCTTCAGCGCGTCCAGCGTGTCGAACCGCTCCTGGCCGCGGATGTACGCGAGGAAGTCGACCGCGACGTGCAGCCCGTACAGGTCCAGTCCGACCCGGTCGATCGCGTACGCCTCCACCGTCCGCTCGACCCCGTCGAACTGCGGGTTCGTGCCGACCGACAGCGCCGCGGGCATCGCCTCGCCCGCCGCGGTCAGCCACCCGGCGTAGACGCCGTCGGCGGGGATCGCCGTGTGCGGGAGCGTTTCGAGGTTCGCGGTCGGGAAGCCGAGTTCGCGCCCGCGCTGCGCGCCGCGTACGACGACGCCCTCCACGCGGTGCGGCCGGCCGAGGACCTCGGCGGCGCCGGTCACGTCGCCCTCGGCGATGAGCCGCCGGGCCAGCGTGGACGAGAAGGGCTCGCCGCCGCCCGCCGCGCCCCGCTCGTACAGGTCCACGACGAGCACGTCGTAGTCGTACGTCCCGCCGAGCTCGGCGAGGGACTCGACGGTGCCCGCCGCCCGGTGCCCGAAGCGGAAGTTGGGGCCCTCGACGACCGTACGGGCATGCAGCTTGTCGACGAGCACCTTGACCACGAAGTCGGCGGGCGACAGCTGCGAGAACTCCTGCGTGAACGGCAGGACGAGCACCGCGTCCACCCCCAGCCGCGCCATCAGCTCCGCGCGCAGCGGGTGCGGCGCGAGCAGCGGCGGGTGGCTGCCGGGGCGCACGACCTCGCTCGGATGCGGGTCGAACGTCACGACCACCGCCGGAATCCCCAGCTCGCGGGCGCGCTCCACCGTCTTCCCGATGATCAGCTGGTGCCCGCGGTGCACCCCGTCGTACGAGCCGATGGTGACGACGCTGCGCCCCCAGCCCTCAGGGATGTCCTCCAAACCACGCCAGCGCTGCACTCTGCCTGCTCCTCGCTGAAAACCCGATGGGACGGTGCCGGTCTGCCGGTCCAAGGGTGCCATGGCGTTGCACCGTTCCCACACGGGACCCGGTATAGCGGTGCGGACCAGGCGGCCGCCACCGTACGGAGGCCGGTTACGCGCCCGCCCGCTGCGCGGACGCGCCGCGCCGCCCGAGCGCGCCGGGGCCGGTCAGCGGCGACCATGCGGCCGGGTCCTGTGCGGTCCAGATCCGCAGCCGTTCGGCGAAGCCGGGGCTGTCGCCGGCGAGCTCCGCCAGCCGCTGGCCGAAGACGGCCGTGCCCTGCGGCGTACGCACCATCAGCAGCCCCGTACGGCGCACCTCCTCCGGGTGCACCGCCGGGCCGTGCGTGCGCACGGTGGCGTCGAGCACCGCGTCCAGCACGTACGGGTCGCGCTCCCGGCCGAGCAGGACGGCGAGGAGTTCGTCGCGCAGCGGCCCGGTGCCCGCGCCGAGCGCGCGGGCCGGCGGGAGGCGCAGCGCGGCCGTACGGGCCTGCGCCACCTCGTCGGTCAGCGGCAGCAGCACGCCGCGCGCGGCGGCGCCCTGATCCAGCCTGCGCCGTACGAACGCGGCGACCGCCTCGCCCGCACCGGCCGCGGCCTCCGGCCACAGGTCCGCGTGCTCCCGCAGCAGCACCGCCAGCCGCGCGGCCGGGCCGTGGCCCGTACCGGGCCCGTGCCCTTGCCCGGGGAACTCGGCCGCGCGTACGGCTGAGTTCCACGGGCACGGCAGCTCCGCCAGCGCGCGCAGCACCTCGGCGGGGCCCGCGTCCGGGCCGCGCAACCGGTCCCTGAACGCGGCGAGCACCTGCTCGGGATGTGTCGCCAGCGCCACACCGAGCGCGCTCGCGAGCGCGGACGCGCCGGTGTCGGCGAAGTGGGTGAGGGCCTCGTCCAGGTGCCGGGCCCGGCTCTCCGGGTCCCGTACGAGCAGCGCCAGCGCCGCCGTGTCCAGCGAACGGTCGCCGGGCCGGCGCAGCAGCTCCAGCGCGGCGAGCCGCAGCAGCTCGCGGTCGGTGTCCGTACGCGCGTGCCGCGCCGCCCGCAGCCCGTACGTCGCGGCCGCCGCCCGGCGCTCCCGGCGCGCGTCCTGCGCCCAGCGGTCGACGGCGCGGCAGAGGGCGGCGGGCTCGTCGCGGGCGAGCTCGGCGAGCAGCTCGGCGGCGCGGGGGTGCGCGGCGCCGGCGAGCGTCTCGACGAGGGTGTCGGTGTCCGGCCTGCGGTGCGTGTACAGCAGCGCGAGGGCGGCGCCCGCCACGGTCAGCCCGGAGGCGGCGGCGCCGGAGGGCGCGGCGAGGGGCCGCTCGTCGTCGAACCAGGTGCACAGCAGCGGCCGTACGGTGTGCGGCTCGGCAGCGAGCAGTTCACCGGCGGCGTCCAGATGCCGGCCGCCGGGGCCGGCACTGCCGTACGGCGCGTCCGTGGGCAGCAGGCGGCGCAGCAGCCCGATCCGGTCGGCGGTGCGCAGGGGCAGCCGGCGCCAGAACCAAGGGCCGAAGTCGTCGGTGCCGCCGCACTCGGCGATGTGGTCGGCGAGGGCGTGCAGCACGTGCAGATACGGGGTGGCATCGGGCAGACGCAGCAGCGTCTCGCCGAGTAGGTGCGCGGCCCACCAGGCCCGCTCGGCTTCGGCGGGTGCGGCGGACCCGGCGGGTACGACTGCACCGGACGCCAAGGGGGCGGCGTCCGGCGCGTCCGCGGCCTCCGGGGCGTCGTCGGACGGGCCGGGCAGCGCGCGGACCAGCCCGTGCAGATGCCGGGCCAGCGTCCGCGGCCCCGCACGGTCCGCGCTCTGCAGCAACGCCTGCACCACCGGCCCGATACGGTGCCGCGGCACCGTGACGGGCGGCGGCGCGGCACGCCCGTACGCGGGCCGCACCAGGGACTCCAGCGCGGCGCCGAGCCCGAGGTGGCGGCCCTGCAGCCACTCGGCGAACTCCTCGTCCGCGAACCGGTACGCCTCCCCGGCGGCCATCAGCACTCCCTCGGCCAGCACCGCCTGCGCCCAGCCGCCCCCGCGCGGGAACAGCTCCTCGAAGCCCTCCCGGTCCAGCGCCCCCTGGCCGGGGCCCAGACAGCGCCGCGCCGCCTCGTGCAGCTGGCCCGCGACCCGTACGGCGAGGCGCCGCACCGCCGTACCCGACGGCGCGCGGGCGGTACGCCCGAGGCGCACCGCGACGCGCAGGGCGAGCAGGTCCAGATACGCGGCGAACACCTCGGCACGGGACGGCGGCGCCGCGAACCACTCCCCGGAAGCCGCGTCGGCCGCGCGCGCCTGCTGCTCCGCCGCCTCCTGCTCCGGCGGGGCGTCGCCCTGCTGCTGGGCGGCGCGGATCTCCGCGAGCATCCGCACCGTCAGCGGGTGGCCCGCGTCGGCCGGAGCCGCCACGCCGTCCGGCAGCCCGTGGTACGCCCGTACGCGCGCCGCCTGCCGCGGCGGCAGGTCGCCGATCCGCATACAGGCCGGCAGCACCGCCGCGCTGCGCGCCCGCGCGCCGCCGCCCGGCACCGCACCACCGCCCGGCTCCACACCACCGCCCGGCTCCACACCACCGCCCGGCTCCACACCACCGCCCGGCTCCACACCACCGCCCGGCTCCGCCTCGAAAGCCGCTCCCCCGCCGGGCACGTACAGCATGTCCGCCGGGAACAGCGCGCCCGCCCGCTCCCAGAACTCCGGCCTGCACGCGAAGACCAGCCGCGCGCCCGCCGCCCGCAGCCAGCCCGACGTGCCCGCCGTCCACCGCCGCAGATCGTGCGCCAGCCGCGGCGGCATCTCCTCCGGCGCGTCGAGGAGGACGAGCAGGCAGCGGCCCGCGTCCCGGGCCAGCCGCGCCACCACGTCGGCGTTCACGCGCCCCTCGGGCCCGTGCTGTGCGCCGGTGTCGCCGCCGGGCTGCACGTTACGGCCGGCCGCCGTCAGCGCGCGGCCCACCGCTTCCCGCACGCTCGCGTCGTCCGCGCGTAGGTCCGCGCCGCGCAGCCAGACGCTCGGCGCGGGCGTGACACCACGGGAGCGGCGGGCGGCCAGCGCGGCGAGCTCCGTCGTACGGCCGGTGCCGGGGTCGCCGACGAGCGCTGTCACGGACGCCTCGCTGTCCCCGAACGACCGCAGCTCGTCCGCCACTTCGGGCCGTACGACCGGCCGCCGCGCACCGTCCGCGACTGGCCCCACGGAGGTGGCGGTGAGCCGCAGCGTGCCGGCGAGGTTCAGGTCGGGGCCGAAGCCGGGCACGGTGGCGCCGTTGCGCACGAGCAGCCGGGCCAGCGGCCCGGCCGGCTCGAGCGGCGCCACCGTACGGGGCTGCACCGCGAACCCGGCACCGCGTCCGCCGCTCGGCGCGTGCAGCGCCGTCCCGAGCACGGCGAGCACCGCTCCCGTCGCGGCGTCGAGCACGGGCGAGCCGGACGCCCGCCTGCTCAGCCGCAGCCGGGCGGCGGCGCCCTGCGGGAGGTCTAGCACCATGACGTCGTCGAGCGGGTGGAAGCACTCGGTCGAGGTGTACGTGGCGGAGGTGCTGCCGCTGATGCGCGCGTCCAGCCAGCCGCCCTCCCACAGGCGCACCGGAGTCCCTTCCGGACGGGCCCGTTCGGCGCCCGCCACGAGCGGGGTGAGGCCCAGGCCCTCCGTGTGCACGAGCGCCAGATCCCACTCCGGGAACGCGGTGATGTGCGCGCTCTCCACCAGGCAGGTGCGCTCGCCGGGCGCGTGCACCACGACCCTGCTGAGGCCGTCCACGGCCTCGTGGCTGGTGATCAGCGTGCCGAGGGTGTCCGCGGCGAAGCCGGTGCCGCGTTCGCGCCCTGCCAGGTCGCAGATCCGTACCAGCGCGGTCTCCGCCGTCGCCGCACCCATTGCCCGAACCTCCCCGCCGGACCGGCCCCGTGCTCCGACGTTAGGCCGCGGATGATCAGCAGGAACAGTGCGCAGAGCGAACGCGCCCCCTACTGCGCCGCCAATTCACTCCGCGCGCCCGCTCGTTGGGGTGAAACTTTGTCGTTGAGTGGATAGAGAGACAAAGGGGCCGAGGAGGGGGGCCGTGGGTCGGTTGCCCCGCCCGTACCACTCACCGCAGGCAGCCGCCCCACGGCGGACGGCCTCCCACCCCCGCGCGCGGCCACCCGGCGGCCCTCAGTCCGGGGGCGGGCAGTCCGGGTGCTCAGTCCTTGGGCGGTACGAAGACGGCGAGGCTCTTGGCCCGTCCGCCGCGCGGCTCCACGAGCGCCACGAAGCGCCCGTCGGGCCCGAACGCGGCCACCGGAGCGCCGCCTTCCGCCAGTGCGGGCATCGCGATCTGCACGCCGTTGGCCAGCTGCCCCGCCTGCCGCGCGTCCACGTCCCAGCGGCTGAACGCCGCCGACGCCGCGTCCGCCAGCGGCAGCGGCGAGAGCCCGTCGCCCTCGTCCCGCTCCGCCTGCAGCTGCTCCAGGGTGCGGGCGGTGTCCAGCCCGTACGGGCCCACACGGGTCCGCCGCAGCGCGGTGAGGTGTCCGCCGACGCCGAGCCCGGCGCCCAGATCGCGTGCCAGCGCCCGGATGTACGTGCCCGACGAGCACACCACCGACACCAGCACGTCGACCACGGGCGTGCCGTCCTCCGCCCGCTCCTCGTGCACTCCGTGCACCGCGAACGAGGAGACCGTCACCGGCCGCGCCGGGATCTCGAAGTCGTCGCCGTCACGGGCGCGTTTGTACGAGCGCTTGCCGTCGATCTTGATCGCGCTGACCTTTGACGGCACCTGCATCAGCTCGCCGGTCAGCGCCGCGACGCCCGCGTCGATCCCCTCCCGGGCCACGCCGGAGGCGTCCCGCGAGGCGGTGATCTCGCCCTCGGCGTCGTCGGTCACGGTGGTCTGCCCGAGCCGTACGGTGCCGACGTACTCCTTCTCCGTCAGCGCCAGGAACCCGAGCAGCTTCGTGGCCCGCTCGATCCCGAGCACCAGCACGCCGGTGGCCATGGGGTCGAGCGTGCCGGCGTGCCCCACCCGCTTCGTACGGGCGATGCCGCGCAGCTTCGCGACCACGTCGTGGGAGGTGTAGCCGGCGGGCTTGTCGACGATGACGAGCCCGCCGGGCTCGTACGGACTGCCGCGCTTCACTCAGCCGCGTCCTCGCCACGGCCCGCCGCGCCGCCGTCCGTCCCGGCGTCCGCTGCCGCCCCGGCGTCCGCGTCCTCCTCCTCCGAGTCCTCGTCCGCCGGCTTGCGGTACGGGTCCGCATCCCCCGCGTACGCCGCGCCGGACGACGCTTTGCGCACCTCCTCATCGGAGGCGCGCGCACGGGCGAGCAGGTCGTCGATCTGCTTGGCGTTCTCGGGCACCGCGTCCGCCACGAAGGACAGCGTCGGGGTGAACTTCACCCCGGCCGCCGCGCCCACCGCGGAACGCAGGACTCCCTTGGCGCTCTCCAGCCCCTGCGCGGCCTGCTCCCGCGTCTCCTCATCGCCGTACACCGTGTAGAAGACGGTCGCCTCCCGCAGGTCACCGGTGATCCGCGTGTCCGTGATCGTCACGTGCGAGCCCAGCCGCGGGTCCTTGACACCCCGCTGGAGCTTCTGGGCGACCACCTCACGGATGAGGTCAGCCAACCTCTTCGCCCGCGCATTGTCGGCCACTGGTCCGTCTCCTGTCCCGCTCATTCATCGTCTTCGTCGCCGTGCAACCGCCGCCGTACCGACAGCAGTTCCACTTCCGGCCGGGCGGCGACCATGCGCTCGCACCGGTCGAGCACATCCGTCACGTGCCCTACGTCCCCCGCGACCGCCGCCAGGCCGATCCTGGTCCTGCGGTACAGATTCTGCTCACCGACCTCCGCCACGCTCACCGCGTGCTTGCGCTGCAGCTCGGCGACGATCGGACGGACGACGGACCGCTTCTGCTTGAGCGAATGGACATCGCCCAGCAGGAGGTCAAAGGAAAGAGTCCCCACATACACCCGGTGATCGTACGTGGAACGCCGGAGCCGATCGACGGAGTTTCCGCTCCGCCGACCGGCACCGGAAGGCCGGTACGGCACGGCCGGGGCCGCGCCGTACCGTCCGCACCGCGTCAGCCGCGGGGCTTCTCCCGCATCTCGTACGTCGCGATGATGTCGTCGACCTTGATGTCGTTGTAGCTGCCGAGGTTGATACCGCCCTCGAAGCCGTCACGGATCTCAGTGACGTCGTCCTTGAAGCGCCGCAGACCCTCGATGTTGAGGTTCTCCGCGACGACCTTGCCGTCGCGCAGCAGCCGCGCCTTGGTGTTCCGCCGGACCTCGCCGGAACGGACCAGGACACCCGCGATGTTGCCGAGCTTGGACGAGCGGAAGACCTCGCGGATCTCCGCCGTGCCGAGCTCGATCTCCTCGTACTCGGGCTTGAGCATGCCCTTCAGGGCCGCCTCGATCTCCTCGATGACCTGGTAGATCACCGAGTAGTACCGGACGTCGACGCCCTCGCGGTCGGCCAGCTGCGTGGCACGCCCCTCGGCGCGCACGTTGAAGCCGATGACGATGGCGTCGGAGCCGGTCGCCAGGTCGATGTCGGTCTCGGTGACCGCACCCACGCCCCTGTGCAGGACCCGCAGGTCGACCTCCTCGCCGACGTCGAGCTGGAGCAGCGAGGACTCGAGGGCCTCGACCGAACCGGACGCGTCGCCCTTGATGATGAGGTTGAGCTGCTGCACCTGGCCGGCCTTGAGCACCTTGTCCAGGTCCTCCAGCGACACCCTGCGGGTCCGCTTGGCGAAGGCCGCGTTCCGCTCGCGGGCGGCACGCTTCTCGGCGATCTGACGGGCCGTCCGGTCCTCGTCGACCACCAGGAAGTTGTCACCCGCGCCCGGGACGTTGGTGAGACCCAGCACCAGCACCGGAGTGGAGGGCGTCGCCTCCTTGATCTGCTCGCCCTTGTCGTCGAGCATCGCGCGCACCCGGCCGTAGGCGTCGCCCACGACCATCGTGTCGCCGACCCGCAGCGTGCCGCGCTGGACCAGCACGGTGGCCACGGCGCCGCGGCCGCGGTCGAGGTGCGCCTCGATCGCGATGCCCTGTGCGTCCTGGTCGGGGTTGGCCCGCAGGTCGAGCGCGGCGTCCGCGGTGAGGACGACGGCCTCCAGCAGGGCTTCGATGTTCTCGCCCTGCCTGGCGGAGATGTCGACGAACATGGTGTCGCCGCCGTACTCCTCGGCCACCAGCCCGTACTCGGTCAGCTGACCGCGCACCTTGGTCGGGTCCGCGCCCTCGACGTCGATCTTGTTGACCGCGACGACGATCGGCACCTCGGCGGCCTTGGCGTGGTTCAGCGCCTCGACCGTCTGCGGCATGACGCCGTCGTTGGCCGCGACGACGAGGATGGCGATGTCCGTCGACTTGGCACCGCGGGCACGCATGGCGGTGAACGCCTCGTGGCCCGGGGTGTCGATGAACGTGATCTTCCGTTCCTCGTCGTTCAAGAACGTCGACGCCTGGTACGCGCCGATGTGCTGGGTGATGCCGCCGGCCTCACCCTCGATGACGTTGGTCTTCCGGATGGCGTCCAGCAGACGCGTCTTGCCGTGGTCGACGTGGCCCATGACGGTCACCACCGGCGGACGCGGCATCAGCGCCTGCTCGCCGCCCTCGTCCTCGCCGAACTCGATGTCGAAGGACCCGAGCAGCTCGCGGTCCTCCTCCTCCGGGCTGACGATCTGGACGACGTAGTTCATCTCCTCGCCGAGGAGGTTCAGCGTCTCGTCCGGCACCGACTGGGTCGCGGTGACCATCTCGCCGAGGTTCAGCATCACCTGGACGAGAGACGCCGGATTCGCGTTGATCTTCTCCGCGAAGTCCGTGAGCGAGGCACCGCGCGACAGCCGGACGGTCTCGCCCTTGCCGCGCGGCAGCATCACGCCGCCTACCGACGGCGCCTGCATCTGCTCGTACTCCTGGCGGCGCTGCCGCTTGGACTTGCGGCCGCGACGCGCCGGACCGCCGGGACGGCCGAACGCACCCTGCGTGCCGCCACGGCCACCGGGGCCGCCGGGACGTCCCGCGAAACCGGGACGGCCACCGCCGCCACCGCCCGGACGGCCGGCGAAACCGCCGCCGCCACCACCGGGACGGCCACCGCCGCCACCGCCACCGGGACGGCCGGCGAAGCCGCCGCCACCGCCGCCGGGACGACCGCCGCCGGCACCGCCGGGACGTGCGCCGCCACCACCACCGGGACCACCGCGGCCCGGACCACCGGGACGCGCGCCCGCGGCCGGACGCTGCGGCATCATGCCCGGGTTCGGGCGGTTGCCACCGCCGCCGCCGGGGCGCGGACCGCCCTGGCCGGCGCCGGCGCCCTGCGGGCGCGGCATGTTGCCCGGAGTGGCGCGGCCGCCGCCGGGAGCCTGCGGACGCGGGCCGCCCTGGCCCTGACCCTGCCCCTGACCCTGGCCGGGCTGGGGCGGACGACCGCCGCCGGGCTTCGGCGCACCGCCGGAACGCGGCGACTGCGGACGTGCCATGCCGGTCGAACCACCGGACGTGAACGGGTTGTTGCCCGGACGGGGGCCGGTCGGACGGCCGCCGCCCGGCTTCGGGGCCTGCTGGCCGCCGCCCTGACCGCCCTGGCCACCGGGCTTGGCGCCCTGGCCGCCGGGCTTCGGAGCACCCGGCTTCGGGGCACCGGGCTTCGGCGTGGCGGCGGGCGGTGCCGTGAACTCGGGCTTCGCCGGGCTCGCGGGCTGCGCGGGCGCGGGCTTCGGCGCGGGCGCCTTCGGCCCGGGCCGCGGGGCCGCGTCCGGCTTGGGTGCCTCGGCCGCCGGCGGCGGAGTCGGCGCCTCGGGCGCCGCGGGCCGCGCCGGGGTCTGGCCCGGCTTGGGCGCACCCGGCTTCGGGGCGCCCGGCTTGGGTGCCGCGCTCGCACCCGGCTTGGGCGCGGCGGGCTTCTTCGGTGCCGCACTCGCGCCCGGCTTGGGCGCGGCGGACTTCTTGGCAGCGCCACCGGCGCCGCCTGCGTCGAACGCGTCGGTCAGCTTGCGTACCACAGGCGCCTCGATCGTCGAGGACGCCGAACGGACGAATTCACCAAGTTCTTGGAGCTTGGCCATGACGACCTTGCTCTCCACCCCAAGCTCCTTGGCGAGCTCGTATACCCGGACCTTAGCCACTTCGCTCCTTTACGGTCCGGGGTTGGGTGTCCGCCGGACCTTCGCTACTTATGCATGGGCGTACTCATCGCGTACTCATCGAGTGCTCATCGCAATCTCGACCTACTTCCGACTCGCGAGGTACCGAACCCGTGCGGAGGCTCCGCACCGGCTCTCTTACGGTGTCACCTGCGGTGAGGTCTGCAGCTCCGCGGTTTCGAGCGGACCGGGGGCCCGGAAGGCCCGCTGGAACGCCCGGCGGCGGACCGCCAGATCGACACAGGTCTGTGTGGGGTGCACGTACGCACCCCGGCCCGGCAGCGTACCGCGAAGATCGGGAACACACCGTCCCTCGACCAACACCACACGCAACAGGTCACGTTTCGCCGAACGCTCCCGGCACCCCACACACGTACGTTCAGGGCATGCACGGACTCGCGTCCGGCCAGACATCCTCAAGTCTACCTCCCCGCACCCCACTGCTCCCCCAGGGGTGTGGCCGTCCTCACTCGCTTGCGACAGCCCGGAACCGCGTCCCGGGCCGTGGCCCGTACGGTCCCCTCCCGGCCTGCTCCGGACCTGCACCTGAACCGCTCCGGACCCGGCCCGGTCCGTTTCAGGCCTGTTCGGCCGCCTGTCCCTGGTCGCCGCCGGCGCGCTCCGCGTCGGCCCCGGCCGGGGTGTCCGGGCGGATGTCGATCCGCCAGCCGGTCAGCCGGGCCGCGAGACGGGCGTTCTGCCCTTCCTTCCCGATGGCCAGCGACAGCTGGTAGTCCGGCACGGTGACGCGGGCGGACCGGGCCGCCATGTCCACGATCTCGACCTTGCTCACCCGGGCCGGCGACAGCGCGTTGGCCACCAGCTCGGCCGGGTCCTCGGACCAGTCGACGATGTCGATCTTCTCGCCGTGCAGCTCCGCCATCACGTTCCGCACGCGGCCGCCCATCGGGCCGATGCAGGCGCCCTTGGCGTTCAGCCCGGACCGCGTGGAGCGTACGGCGATCTTCGTACGGTGCCCGGCCTCGCGGGCGATGGCGGAGATCTCCACCGACCCGTCGGCGATCTCCGGGACCTCCAGCTCGAAGAGCTTCTTCACCAGGTTCGGGTGGGTCCTGGACAGCGTGACGGACGGGCCGCGCACGCCCTTGGCCACCCGCACCACGTACGTACGCAGCCGGGTGCCGTGTGCGTAGTCCTCGCCGGGCACCTGCTCCTGCGGCGGCAGGATCGCCTCCAGCTTGCCGATGTCCACCAGCACGCTCTTCGGGTCCTTGCCCTGCTGCACCATGCCGGCGACGACGTCGCCCTCGCGGCCCGCGTACTCGCCGAAGGTGACCTCCTCCTCGGCGTCCCGCAGCCGCTGCAGGATGACCTGCTTGGCGGTGGTGGCGGCGATCCGCCCGAACCCGGTGGGTGTGTCGTCGAACTCGCGCGCCTCCGCGCCCTCCGCCAGCTCCTCCGAGCTCTCCTTGGCCCAGACCGTCACGTGCCCGGTCTTGCGGTCCAGCTCCACCCGGGCGTCGCGACGGCTTCCCTCGGAGCGGTGGTAGGCGATGAGGAGCGCCGACTCGATCGCCTCGACCAGCAGGTCGAAGGAGATCTCCTTCTCACGGACCAGTCCCCGCAGGGCACTCATGTCGATGTCCACGGCTACGCCTCCTCCTGGCTCTCGTCGTCATCGGCCGCGGACGTCTCGTCTGCCTGCTGCACGGCCTTGCGGTTGAACTCGACCTCTACGCGCGCCTTGGCGATCTCGTCGAAGGCGAGGCGCCGGCGGGTCGGCTTGCGCCCCTTCACCCCGGGCACCTCGAGATCCAGGCCGCCCTCGTCGACGGCGGTGATACGGGCGACGAGCTCCCCGCCCTCGTGCAGCTGCGCCTTGACCAGCCGGCCGGCCGCGCGCTCGTAGTGCCGGCGCTCGGTCAGCGGGCGGTCGACACCGGGCGAGGTGACCTCCAGGACGTACGGCGCGCCGCCCATCGTGTCCGACTCGTCCAGCGCCTGGGACAGCGAACGGCTCAGCTCGGCGCACACGTCGAGCTCGACGCCCTCCGCGGAGTCGACCACGACGCGGAGCACGCGCCGCTTCCCGGCGGGGGTCACGGTGATCTCCTCGAGATCCAGTCCCCTCGTGGTGACGAGCGGCTCCAGCAGTCCGCGAAGCCTCTCGCTCTGGGTGGTGCTCATCCGGGTGACTCCTCGGCCGCGTGTGCTGTTGTAGGGAAAAGTCGCGTGTCGGGGTCAAAGCCTAGCGCCTGCCGCGGGCGGCGCCGACCGGGCGCGGGGGCGGGGGCGCCCCCTTGCGTACGGCGTTCCGCCGCTGGAGTGCGGCGCGGGCGCGCCGGGGGCGGCCCGGCGGCTAAGCGGGAAATCACACAGGTACTCTCACCTGGCGTGACGACCGTTGCCGGAGCCGTGCGGACTTGTCCGGGGTCATCGCACCGGTATCCCCGCCTTCCCCGCCGGGGGACGCATCACTGCCCAGGGAGAGCACCATGCCGCTCACGCCTCCGCGCGACGCCGCGCGGCCCCGACGGAGATCGCTGCTGGCGGGCGCCGTGTGTGCCGCCGGAGCGGCGGGGCTGACCGGCGCCTGCTCCGACGACGGCGAGGCCGCCGAGAGCGGGAACCGCGAAGACTCAGCGGGGGCACGGCGGTTGCGGCAGGCGGCGGCGCGGGACAGCGAGGCGCTGCTGGCGCGGTACGACGGGACGGCCGCCGCCCACCCCGATCTGGCCGGCCGGCTGAAGCCGCTGCGCGGTGAGGTCGTACGGCACCTGGAGGAGCTGGCCGGATCCGCGCGCCCGGACCGTACGACCAGGGGGCGCGGCGGCGGTGCGAAGAACCGGGACGGCGTGCCCGCCGACCGCAAGGAGGCGCTCGCCGCACTCGCCGCCGCCGAGCGCCGTACGGCGGACGCCCGCACCAAGGCGCTGGCCGGCGCGCCGCCCGAACTCGCCCGGCTGCTCGCCTCGGTGGCCGCGTCCGGTGCCGCGCACGCGTACCTGCTGACGGGGGAAGGCTCATGACGGACGAGGAACTGACCGCCGTACAGGCCGCGCTGGCCGCGGAGCACGCCGCCGTGTACGGCTACGGCGTCGTCGGCGGGCGCGTCGAGAACTCCCGGCAGGACGAGGCGCGCGAGGCGTACGACGCGCACCGCGCGCGGCGGGACACCCTGTGGCGCGCCGTACGGGACCTGGGCGGCAAGCCGGAGCCGGCGGCCGCAGCATACGAGCTGCCGTTCGGCGTGCCGGACGGCCCCGCGGCGGTGCGGCTCGCGGCGGAACTGGAGGACCGGGTCGCCGCCGTGTACGCCGATCTGGTGCGGGCGAGCGAGGGCGCCCGGCGCCGGGAGGCGGCGGGCGCGCTGCGCGAAGCGGCCATCCGGGCGACGCGGTGGCGCGGCAGCGGCGTAGCCTTCCCTGGGCTCACCGAACGCTCCGCACCGGCGCGGCCGAGCACCTCGGGCTCGCCGGACGTTCGGGCCCGGACGCTCTGACCGCATCGCCGCCCGCTCGGAAAGGCCCCGCTCCGCAATGCCCTCCGTTCTCCCCCTCGACCCCCCGCAGCGGCTCGTACGCGCCCTCGACGGCCACCCCGAACCGGCCGTCGCCGCCCGCTGGCTCGAGGCGCTCCCCGCGCTGCTGGAGCGGACGCTCGAGCACTGGGGGCTGACGGCGGAACGGGTGGTCTCGCCGGGCGGACGCGGCAGCCTCGTGGTCCTGGTGCGGCAGCCGGACGGCACGGCCGCGGCGCTGAAGCTGCACGCGCCCGCCAGTTCCGCGGCGCAGGAGGCGGCGGCGCTGGCCCACTGGAACGGCTGGGGCGCCGTACGGCTGCTGGACGCCCGCCCCGCGGACGGCGCGCTGCTGCTGGAGCGGCTGCACGGCGAGGTCTCACTGCGTTCGCTGGCGGAGGCGAAGGCCATGCTGGAGGCCGCGTCGGCCGTACGGCGGCTGTGGATTCCGCCGCCGGAGGGGCACGGTTTCGAGTCCGTGGAGAAGCACACGGCCGCGGAGGCGGATGCGATGCGCGCCTGGGCGGACGCCGACGTACGCCCCCTGGTGGACGAGGCGCTGTCGCTGCGCGCCGCGCTCGTCGCCGCACCCGCCGAGTCCGTGCTGCTGCACGGCGACTTCCGGCAGGGCGCGGTGCTCGCGGCCGACACCGGGCGGTCGCCGTGGCTGGCGGTCGGGCCCGAGCCGCTGGTCGGCGAGCGCGCGTATGACCTGGCCCGGCTCGTACGCGACCGGCTGCACGACCTGATGGCCTCGGCGGGCGCGCCCGCGGTCACCCGGCGGCGTATGAGCAAGCTCGCGGACTCGCTGGAGGTCGACCGCGAGCGGCTGCGCGACTGGACGAAGTACCGCGCGGTCGAGTCGGGCGTACGGCACCTGGTACGGGGCGGCCGCAAGGACGGCGAGACGCTGCTGGAGTTCGCGGGCTGGCTGTGACCGGCGGCCGCTCGGCGCCGTAGAGCGCCGCCGGCCGCCGCAGCCCAGCCCCCGTGCTGTCCGTCAGACCTCGGCGGCGAGCCGGGCGACCGCCTCGTCCACGGGCAGCTCCTCGCGCGTGCCCGTACGCCGGTCCTTCAGCTCGACCAGTCCGTCCTTCGCGCCGCGGCCCACGACCAGGATCGTCGGGACGCCGATCAGCTCCGCGTCGGTGAACTTCACGCCCGGTGAGACCCCGGCGCGGTCGTCCACGATGACCCGTACGCCCGCGGCGCCCAGCTGCTCCGACACCTCCAGCGCCAGCTCCGTCTGCGCCGCCTTGCCCGCGGCGACGACGTGCACGTCCGCCGGTGCCACCTCGCGGGGCCAGCACAGGCCCTGCTCGTCCGCCGTCTGCTCGGCGAGCGCGGCGACCGCGCGGGTGACGCCGACGCCGTACGAGCCCATCGTGACCCGTACGGGCTTGCCGTCCTGCCCGAGCACGTCGAGCTCGAAGGTGTCGGCGTACTTCCGGCCGAGCTGGAAGATGTGCCCGATCTCGATCGCGCGGTCCAGCGTGAGGCCCGTACCGCAGCGGGGGCACGGGTCGCCGGCCTCGACCACGGCGATGTCCAGGTACTGGTCGACCTCGAAGTCGCGGCCGCACACGACGTTGCGCGCGTGCGTGTCCGGCTTGTTCGCGCCGGTGATCCACGAGGTGCCGGGGGCGACGCGGGGGTCCGCGATGTAGCGGAACGCCTTGCCCGCCATGCCGCCCTGCGGGCCGACGTAGCCGCGTACGAGGTCGGGCCTGCCGGTGAAGTCGTCGGCCGTCACCAGCTCCACCTCCGCCGGCGCGAGGTGCTCCCCGAGCTTGCCGAGGTCGACCTCGCGATCGCCGGGCACGGCCACGGCGGTGATCTCCCCGTCCACCTTGACCAGCAGGTTCTTCAGCGTGGCCGAGGCGGGGACGCCCAGCTGGGCGGCGAGCGTCTCGATGGTCGGGGTGTCCGGCGTGTCCAGCTCCTCCACCGGCGGGTGGCCGGCGGTGTCGCCCGCGGGCACGGTGATGGTGACGGCCTCGGTGTTGGCGGCGTAGTCGCAGTTCGGGCAGTCCGCGAAGGTGTCCTCACCCGCGGCGGCCGGCGCCAGGAACTCCTCGGACGCGGAGCCGCCCATCGCGCCGGAGACGGCGGACACGACGCGGTAGTCGAGCCCGAGCCGCTGGAAGATCCGCTGGTACGCGCCGCGGTGCAGCTCGTACGCGGCGGCCAGCCCGTCGTCGCTCGTGTCGAAGGAGTACGCGTCCTTCATCGTGAACTCGCGGCCGCGCAGGATGCCGGAGCGCGGCCGCGCCTCGTCCCGGTACTTGATCTGGATCTGGTAGATGATGACCGGCAGATCCTTGTACGAGGAGCACTGGTCCTTGACGATCTGCGTGAAGATCTCCTCGTGCGTGGGCCCGAGAAGGTAATCGCCGCCCTTGCGGTCCTTCAGCCGGAACAGCAGGTCGCCGTACTCCTCGTAGCGCCCCGACTGCTCGTACGGCTCGCGGGGCAGCAGCGCGGGCAGCAGCACCTCCTGGCCGCCGATCGCGTCCATCTCCTCGCGCACGATCCGTGTGACGTTCTCCAGCACGCGCTTGCCGAGCGGCAGCCAGCTCCAGATTCCGGCCGCGGTGCGGCGGACGTAGCCGGCGCGCACGAGCAGCTTGTGGCTGAGCGTCTCGGCGTCGGCCGGGTCGTCGCGCAGCGTCTTCAGCATCGACTGGGACAAGCGCTGGACACGGGCTGCCATGAGGATCTCCTGCGTGCGGATTGCGTTGAGAACAGGAGGTTAGCCGCTGCCGCCCGCGCGGACGAAATGCGTTCCTCACCGCCGCCGCAGCGGCAGCCACGCGCCCATCACCACGTACGGGCTGGGAGCGGAAGGGCTGCATCCCCCGGGGGCAACCCCCGGACCCCCGGCCCGCGCCCTCACCGCCGCCGCAGCGGCAGCCACGCGCCCATCACCACGTACGGGCTGGGAGCGGAAGGGAACCGCACCCGGCGGGCGAGGTCGCGGTAGCCGAGGGAGCGGTAGAGGGCGCGGGCGGGGCTCTCCGTGTCGAGCGCGGAGAGCAGCGAGCGGGGCTCCGTCGCCGCGTCCGTGAGCATCGTGATCAGCTGCCTGCCGATGCCGCGGTTCTGGAAGGCCGGATGCACGTGCAGTTCGGTGATGACGAAGGCGTCGCTGAGCCAGTCGTCGTTCCCCTCCTGGCGCAGATACGGGTGCACGACGGTGGACCACCACTGCGTACGGTCGTTGGGCATCCCGTACACGAACCCGACGAGCCGCCCCTCCTCCGTCGTCGCACCGAGCGCGCGGGCCGACGGCGAGGCGAGGTGCCGCTGCACGATGTGGCGGCGGACGCCGATCTCGTCGTCGGTCAGCCCGAAGGCGAGCGCCTGGACGGCGAGCGCGTCGTCCACCCGTGCGGCGAGATCGAGCGGCCCGACGGTGATCTCTCGGGGGTCCGGGGCGTGTTCCCCGGAGGAAGACAGCATGGCGGGGAGGCTACTAGTGGGCCTGGCGGATCAGGCCGGACGCGGTGCGCTCGGTGCTCATCTTTCCTCCCGCCGTACGGACGTGCGGTGCGCGTGTGCAGGAACCGGACGGTTCACGTCCGGCCGTCTCGGGAACAGCCTGCCGCCTCAGAACAGGACGCTCATGAAGGCACCGGCCTCCCGGAAGCCCACCCGCCGGTACGCGGCGCGGGCGGCGGCGTTGAAGTCGTTCACGTAGAGGCTGGCGACCGGCGAGAACTCGCGCAGCGCGTACCGCAGCACCGCCGCCATCCCCGTCACCGACAGGCCCTCGCCGCGCCGCTCGGGGGCGACCCAGACGCCCTGGATCTGGCAGGCGTACGGGGTCGCGGCGCCGATCTCGGCCTTGAAGACGACCCGGCCGTCCTCGACGCGGGCGAACGAGCGCCCGGAGCCGACGATTTCGGCCACCCGCGACTGGTAGATCAGGCCCCCGTCGCCCGCCAGCGGCGACACCCCGACCTCCTCGGTGAACATCGCGACGCAGGCGGGCATGACGAGGTCCATCTCGTCCTTGCGTATCCGGCGCACGAGCGGGTCCGGCGGAACGTCCGCCGGTGCCGGGCGGTCGGTGACCATCAGCGGCTGGCAGCGGCGTACCTCGCGGGCGGGGCCCCAGCACGGCTCCAGCCGGGACCACAGGGCGGCGGTCGGCCCGGCCGGGCCGACGATGGACGAGCAGCGCCGCCCCTGGCGGCGGGCCCGGTCGGCGAACGACCTTATGGCCTCGGGGCCGGCGCAGAGGGGGACGAGGTTCGCGCCCGAGTAGCAGAGGGCCTCCAGCCGGCCCCCGTCGTACCAGCCCCACATCTCCCCGCCGAGCCGCCACGGGTCGAGGCCGGAGTCCTGTACGCGGGCGGCGACGAAGGCGTTGTTGACCGGTTCACGGCGCAGCACGTCGAGCGTCGCGTCGAGCTCGTCGGGCTCGAGGACCTTGGTGGTGGGACTCGTCAACACGTGCTGGCTGCCTCGCGGTGCTGTCCGTGGGCCGGGGGATCGATCTCACCGCACTGTACCTCCGGCACGCCCGGACCGCCCCGTACGCCTGTGCTGTCCGTACGGGCTCACGCGGGCCGCCGTGCGGGCTCACACGGGCGGTACGGGGCCCGGCGCGCGGGCCCCGTACGGACGGCCGTATGGAGCAGCCGTACGGGGGCTGCCGTACGAGGGCTACTCGCCCGCCGCCGTCACGACCGGCTGGCCGGACTCGACGCCGTCCTTCTCCATCTGCTCGGCGATCTTCATGGCCTCGTCGATCAGCGTCTCGACGATCTTCGACTCGGGCACGGTCTTGATGACCTCGCCCTTCACGAAGATCTGCCCCTTGCCGTTGCCCGACGCGACCCCGAGGTCCGCCTCGCGGGCCTCGCCGGGGCCGTTCACGACGCAGCCCATGACGGCCACGCGCAGCGGCACCTCCATGCCGTCGAGCCCGGCGGTGACCTCGTCGGCGAGCTTGTAGACGTCGACCTGGGCGCGGCCGCAGGACGGGCAGGAGACGATCTCGAGGCGTCGCTCGCGGAGCCCGAGCGATTCGAGGATCTGGATGCCGACCTTGCACTCCTCGGCGGGCGGCGCGGACAGGGACACCCGGATGGTGTCGCCGATGCCCTCCGACAGCAGCGCGCCGAAGGCGACGGCCGACTTGATGGTGCCCTGGAACGCGGGCCCTGCCTCGGTCACGCCCAGGTGCAGCGGGTAGTCGCACTGGGCGGCGAGCTGGCGGTAGGCGTTGACCATGACGACGGGGTCGTTGTGCTTGACGGAGATCTTGATGTCGCGGAAGCCGTGCTCCTCGAACAGCGAGCACTCCCACAACGCCGACTCCACCAGCGCCTCCGGAGTCGCCTTCCCGTACTTCCGCAGCAGCCGCTTGTCCAGCGACCCCGCGTTCACCCCGATCCGGATCGGCGGGGGGCCGTCTCGTGGGCTCGGAGATGGGTGTATAGGGAACAGCCTGGG